>DATESN010000026.1:0-16721 GCA_035270785.1 Lachnospiraceae bacterium
GTAAGAAAAATCAAATCACATTGATGGGTGGAATTTTAATTATCATTGGATTTATGAGCGGATTAGGTTTTAAAAATGAAAGTTTAGCGATGTGGTCCTTTGCTATTGCTTCTATTTTAGGGGTTGCACCAATTGCAATACAAGCCTATCAAGCACTTAAAGTAAAAGTTGTTAGTATTGATGTATTGGTTACCATGGCGGTAATAGGAGCATTTATCATTAAAAACCTTGAAGAATCGGCTATTGTTACATTCTTATTTTTATTTGGAGCGTATTTAGAACAGCGTACCCTGATTAAAACACGTTCAGCAATTAAGGAATTAACAGAAATGGCACCAGAAAGTGCTATGAAACAAATGGAAAACGGTGATTTTATAGATGTTGAAGTGGATGAAGTCGACGTAGGGGATGTTTTACTTGTTAAAACAGGTGCAAAAGTTCCAGTGGATGGTATTGTTTTAACAGGAGAAGGTCTTATTAATGAAGCAAGTATTACGGGAGAATCATTCCCCGTAACGAAAAGGAAAGATTCGAGAGTTTTTGCAGGAACCATTCTAGAAAATGGTACCATTCAGATTGTTGCAGAGCGTGTAGGAGAAGATACTACGTTTGGTAAAATTATTGAGCTAGTGGAAGAAGCAGAGGACTCAAAATCAGAAGCGGAACGTTTTATTGATAGGTTCTCTAAATACTACACTCCAGCCGTATTAGTGTTATCCATTGTGGTATGGATATTTTCATGTGATCTTGAGCTTGCAATAACAATATTAGTACTAGGATGTCCTGGAGCATTAGTAATTGGGATACCTGTTTCAAATGTTGCAGGTATTGGTAATGGTGCTAGGCATGGTGTTTTGTTAAAAGGAAGTGTTGAAAAAGAAAATGTCAGTGTATCATTTAACTCAAGTAAAGTTAAATTAAGTTTTGATCATGAAAAGATATCAATCAAAGAAATCGAAAATACCATTGATAAACTTGGATATGAAATTAAAAAAGTGCAAGTGAAATCTATTTCATGAAAGGAGAGGTCGGATGGCTAGAAAAGAATTGTGTTCCCATGATGCATGTATAGCAGTGGTTCCGATTTTTAATCATTTAGAAAAAGAAAAAATGGAAGAAATTATGGGTGTAACAAAGTCAACCTCCTTTAAAAAGGAAGAGATAATTTACCGAGAAGGAGACACCTCTGATTCTTTGTATATTGTAAGTAGTGGTAAGGTTCGAATCTATCGTCTATCTGAGTCTGGAAAAATGCAATTAGTAAGAATTTTATATCCAGGAGATTTTACAGGAGAATTAGCGTTATTTCTAGATGAATGTGTAGAAAGCGAAAATAACTCCATGGAAATTGTATTGCCAATGAATAAAAAGATTTAGCTTCCTATTTAGGTACAACGCCAGAAACCATTAGCAGAAAATTGGCGGAACTTGAGGATAACGGATATATCAAGCAGAAAGAAGGAAAAAAGATAGAGATCTTGGATCTAGAAGAGCTGTTGATGATTAGTCCTTAAATCAGGAAGGCAGTTGCACATTCCATTCCCATCAGCCATCATATAAAAGTTTTTCACGGAAATCTGTTGGAAGTTAGAAATGGGATTTAAAGATTTGGCATCTAATCACAGGAATAAGGTGGTTAGATGCTTTTTCTTCTAATAAAATAAAGTTGTAAAAAACTATTCAAATGTCATGAGTATCATTAGAAAAATGTTGTGAAATTTATCGAAATATCGTAGAATTTGTTTAACAATATAATATAAACAACTACATTAGTAAAGGCTTATATTTTATTAAATTGTAAGAACACTTAGGGCAGAATAAGTTTCAATCTTGCTCTAACGACATCAGGAGGAAATGATATGCAAGATTGGAAAATTAGAAAAAAAATATTGTTTATCATTATAATTTCATTTGTTTTAGTTTTTGTAATTATAACATGGGATTTATTTAAAGAGGATAAGTATAATAAAAGAAATTTAGTTATTTTAGAAAATAATATTAGGGAAGATTACGATCAATTGTTAAAAAATCAAATTTTTACAGTGGTTTCTATGATTGATAATTTGAAAAACCAATATGAAGATGAACATTTATCAGAGAAAGAGATCAAAAATAAAATAGCAGATACTATTAGAAACCTAAGATATGGTGATACAGGGTATTATTGGATAGATACTTCAGATGGAACAAATGTTGTTTTATATGGAAGTGATTCAGAGGGAATTAATAGGTATGATTTAACAGATGATACGGGAAAATATATAGTGAAAGAGACAATAGAAAAAGCAAAGGCGGGCGGCGGATTTACCGACTATTACTTTCCAAAAGTAGGGGAAAAAGAACCTCAGCCTAAAAGAGCATATAGCGCATATTATGAAAGTTTCGATTGGATAATAGGCACGGGAATTTATATGGATTCCATTGGAAATATTATTACTAATAAAATTACAGAAGAAAAAGAGTTGTTACGAAAACATGTAGTAGAGCATATGATCATAATAGGTGGACTATTTATTTTTATTATAATCGCAAATATGCTAATAACAAAAAGTTTGATTGATCCAATGCTATTTGCAAGTATGTATGCCCATGATGTATCACAGTCGAAATTTAATACGGTGATTCCTAGGAACTTTTTGAAGAGAAAAGATGAAATTGGAGTTCTTATCTGTTCTCTTCATGAGATGAATTTATCCATCATGAAAAATATGAAAGAAAAAGAAGATAGTAATATTAAATTAAATAAAGATAATGATTTTTTAAATATTATTTTAAAATCCATAGGAGATGGCATTGTTGTATTAGATAGTGATTGCAAAGTTCAAATTATTAACGAAGCGGTAAGTAATCAATTTCATATAAAACCTTGTGATATACTTGGAAATGATTTTAATGTAGTATTTAATTTTAAAGATATCAATAAAAGAGTAATGGATAAGAATATCGAAGATAATAGGAAGAGAGAATACTTTTTGTGTAGCAATGACATAGAATTGTTTGTGGAAGGAAGTTTTTGGAGAATTGTAAACGAAAATAAAAAATCAGATGGGCATGTTTATGTGTTTCAAAATATTAATGAGAGACTTTTAAAAAATCAAGAAATACAGTATTTAAATTATCACGACCAACTGACTGGTTTGCATAATAGAAGATTCTTTGAAATAAAGTTTAATGAATTATTAGATAATAAATATTTTCCGTTGGGGCTTGTAGTAGCCGATCTAAATGCATTAAAGCTTTTAAATGATTCACTAGGTCACTTAATAGGGGATGAATTGATTGCTACTTTTTCAGATGTATTAAAAAAAGAATTTTCTGATGCAGAGACGATAGCACGCATTGGTGGAGATGAATTTGCTATATTAGTTCCGAATATAGAAGAAAAGGTTTTGTCGAAAAGGTTAACAGATATAAAACTAGAATTAGCTAAGCATCAGATTCGAAATTTTCCTATCTCCGCAGCATTTGGATGTGCAGTACATACTAGTAGTGTGATTTCATTTGCAGAGACTTTTAAAGAAGCAGATGAAAAAATGTATAAAGATAAAATGATAGATAACTCTATCGTTAAGAATAGAATATTAGCTTCTATAGTACAGAGATATTTTGAATTAGTTCCTGTGAAAAAGAAGGAAGTATACGAATCAATTGGACTTGCCAAAAAATTTGGTGTTATTTTAAAATTAGATCAATCGATGATTAAAAGAATGGGAAAAGCGGCTTTAGTATATGATATAGGTAATGTTTTAATGGAATATGATTACTTTTCTCAAAATCGTAAACTAACAGAAAAAGAGAAAGAGGAAATACAGACGCATCCAGCTTCAGCATTTCATATTTTAAAAAATATTATAGATTATATTGATGTAGCAGAAATTGTTTTATGTCATCATGAAAATGTGGATGGAACAGGTTATCCAAGGGGTCTAGAGGGCAAGCAAATTCCATTTGAATCTAAAATATTGTCATTGGTAACAGATTATTGTGCAATGGGATCACAAAGGGCGTATAGACCGACATTAACAAAAAAAGAAGCAATGTGTGAAATTGAAAAGAATATTGGTTTAAGATATGACCAGGAACTTTCTTTTTCATTTTTAAAAATGCTAGGAAGTATGGATGAGAAATTATAAATAGTAACTAATAAAGGAGGCACGAGAATGAAACAGGAGAATCATATTTATATTGCGATTGATCTGAAATCTTTCTATGCCTCAGTGGAATGTGTGGAGCGTGGGCTTGACCCATTAACGACAAATCTCGTAGTCGCAGATGCAAGCCGGACAGAAAAAACAATTTGCCTAGCAGTAACACCTTCCTTAAAAGCATTTGGTATTTCTGGAAGAGCAAGATTATTTGAAGTTGTGCAGAAAGTGAAAGAAGTAAATGCCAGTAGAAGGAGCAAAGCACCAAATCGTTTCTTTACGGGGTCTTCTTTTGATGATACAAAATTAAAAGAATTACCCGAATTGTCAGTGGATTATATTACAGCACCACCGAGAATGGCAATGTATATGGAATATAGTACAAGGATTTACAATATCTATTTGAAATATGTTGCACCAGAGGATATTCATGTCTATTCTATTGATGAGGTATTTATGGATGTGACACACTATTTGCAGACAGTAAATCTTTCAGCAAGAGAATTTACAATGAAGATGATCCAGGAGGTTTTTCAAACAATAGGAATCACTGCAACGGCAGGGATAGGTACAAACCTTTATCTTTGCAAAATTGCAATGGATATTGTGGCAAAACGCATGCCAGCGGATCAGGATGGAGTGCGTATCGCAGAACTAAACGAAATGTCATATCGAAGAATTCTTTGGACACATAAACCACTGACAGATTTCTGGCGAGTTGGTAAGGGATATGCCAAAAAATTAGAAGAAAATGGAATGGTTACAATGGGAGATGTGGCAAGATGCTCCATTGGAAAGAAGAATGAATATTACAATGAAGATTTACTATATAAGTTATTTGGAATTAATGCAGAACTTTTAATAGACCATGCGTGGGGGTATGAACCATGTACAATGACAAATGTAAAAACATACAAGCCAGCTACAAACAGTATTAGTTCCGGTCAAGTGTTGCATTGCCCGTATCATTACGAAAAAGCAAGACTTATTGTACGTGAAATGACAGATCTCCTTGTGCTTGATCTAGTGGATAAGAAACTTGTAACCGATCAAATGGTTTTGACAGTTGGCTATGATATTGAAAATCTAAGTAATCCAGAAAAAAGACAAAAATACCAAGGACTAATAACCACAGACAACTATGGACGTCAGGTTCCAAAACATGCGCATGGAACAGGTAATCTAAGTAGACAGACATCATCTACAAAGTTAATTATGGATACTGTTATGGATTTATATACCCGGATTGTAGATGAAAGTTTATTGGTGAGAAGAATCAATATTACGGCAAACCATGTTGTGGATGAAAACATGGCAGTGAAAGAGCAATCTTATGAACAGCTTGATTTGTTTACTGATTATGAAGATAGACAAAAGGAAAAAGAAGAAGAGGATGCTACTTTGTTACGAGAAAAGAAGATGCAACTTGCTATTCTTGATATAAAGAAAAAGTATGGAAAAAATGCGATACTGAAAGGAACAAACTTAGAAGACGGAGCCATGACAATAGAAAGAAATGAGCAAGTCGGAGGTCATAAGGCATAAAACAAAAAATGCATCACATTTGAATCTTAAAAAGGACAAGAAATGAAAGAGGACAACAAAGACAACAAAGACAAGCATCCCTATGATGACATCATAGACTTACCGCATCCTATCTCTTATACCCACGTTCAGATGTCTATCCATGACCGTGCGGCACAATTTTCTCCATTTGCTGCTTTGACAGGTTTCAATGGGGCAATCAAAGAGACGGCCAGACTGACGGACCAGAAAATAGAGTTAGATGAGACAGAAAAAACCATACTAGATGAAAAGCTAGGAATGATTCGGGAGCAATTAAGCAAACCGCTTGATGTTGAATTTACTTTTTTTCAACAGGATGAAAGGAAGGAAGGCGGAACCTATCTTTCTATAGTGGGAAGGGTAAAAAGAATGGATGCATATATTCGAGCCGTAATCATGGAGGATGGGACAAGGATACCAATTGAGGATATTGTGGATATAAATATAGGGGACAAGGAATGAATATTCAAAACCCACTTGTATATAGGTATTCCTTTCCTATATAATATTAATGTAAGAAAAATATCTATTTTCCGCTTAAATGAAAGCGGTATACCGTAAGGAGAATCTATAATGTACGAATTAAAGAGCCAGTATTTAACTGGAATGGAAATGATTGATAATCACCACCGTAGAATCTTTAAATTAGCGGATGAAGCATATCAATTGCTAAAAGATGAAAATATGTTATTTAAAGATGAGAAATTATTGAATATTGTAAAAGGATTACAGGATTATACAAAGTATCATTTTGCAGAAGAAGAAACTTATATGGAAAGTATTCATTACTTAGATTTGGACTCACAGAAAAATCAACATCAAGGATTTATTGAGGAACTAGATAAGTTGAATCAGGAAATGGATCAGATATCATTAGGAAATCAAGACGAGTTAATTTTGAAGATTTTGAATTACCTTACAAGCTGGTTGCAAAACCATATTGAAATTTCAGATATGCTAATTAAATAATGGAAGAAAGGGGAAATAAATGATTGATTATTCGGAAGGAACTGGAAGACAATATCATGTTCAGTTAAAACCAGGAGATGTTGGTAAATATGTTATTATGCCAGGTGACCCGAAAAGATGTGCTAAAATAGCCGAATACTTTACCGATGCAATTTTGATTGCGGATAGTCGAGAATATGTTACCTATACCGGTTATCTTGATGGGGTGAAAGTAAGCGTGACATCTACTGGAATTGGAGGGCCATCTGCATCTATCGCATTAGAAGAGTTAGTTAACTGTGGGGCTGAAACATTTGTGCGTGTTGGCACTTGTGGCGGTATGCAGGATGAAGTAATGGGTGGTGATCTTGTAATTGCAAGTGGGGCTATTCGTATGGAAGGAACTAGCAAAGAATATGCACCAATTGAGTTTCCAGCAGTTCCAAACGTATATGTTATGAATGCACTCATGAATGCAGCAAAAGAAGTTGGAAGTAAATACCACGTGGGGGTTGTTCAGTGTAAAGATTCTTTTTATGGACAACATACACCAGAAATAAAACCGGTAAGCTACGAGCTGATGAATAAATGGGAAGCATGGTTACGTTGTGGCTGTCTTGCATCAGAAATGGAATCAGCTGCGTTGTTTGTGGTAGGGAGTTACTTAAGAGTTCAAGTAGGTTCTATTTTTCTTGTTGTTGCTAATCAAGAAAGATCAAAAAAAGGATTATCCAATCCACAGGTTCATGATACAGGGTTAGCGATACAAGTAGCCGTAGAAGCAATCCGAAAGCTGATCAAAGAGGAGGTAGGAAAAGAAAATGGAAAAGACACCAACCGCTCATAATGGAGCGAAAATCGGGCAGATTGCTAAAACAGTACTAATGCCTGGAGATCCATTAAGAGCAAAATTTGTAGCAGACACTTATTTAGAAAATGTTCAATGTTTTAACCAAGTACGAAATATGCTAGGCTATACAGGAACTTATAAAGGCAAGGAAGTTTCCGTAATGGGTGCCGGAATGGGAATGCCATCCATTGGTATTTATTCCTATGAATTATTTCATTTCTATGGGGTAGACAACATTATTCGAATTGGATCTGCAGGAGCTTTACAAGATGATTTAAATGTCAGGGATTTGGTAATAGGCATGGGTGCTTGTACAGATTCTAGCTATGCCAATCAATTTCAAATGCCAGGAACGTATGCTCCCATAGCAAGCTTTTCACTTTTAAGAAAAGCAATTGAAGTGGCAGAGCGTAAAAATATTCCGGTAGCAGTTGGAAATATTTTATCGTCGGATGTGTTTTACAATGCCAATAAAGATGCAAATGATTTATGGAAAAGCATGGGAGTTTTGGCAATTGAGATGGAGGCAGCAGCATTATATATGAATGCAGCAAAAGCTGGAAAGAATGCACTATGTATTCTTACCATTTCAGACCATATTTACAAAGGCATTGAACTATCGTCAGAAGAAAGACAGATTGGTTTCAACGAAATGATGGAAGTAGCATTGGAACTAGCGTAGAGAAAGAAGTAGGGCCATATTCAATGAGTATTGATAAAATAAAGCAAGAAGAAATCTTAAGTTTAGTAGATCATACATTACTTTTACAAGGAAGTACCTGGTCAGAAATCAAAGAAATATGTGACGACGCAATGAAATACCACACGGCTTCCGTATGTATTCCTCCCTCTTATGTAAAGCAAGCTAAGGAATACATGAGCGATAAGATGGCAATTTGTACAGTGATTGGATTTCCCAACGGGAATACTGCTACAAACGTAAAGGTATTTGAGACAAAAGAGGCCATCTTAGATGGTGCTGATGAAATTGATATGGTGATCCATATCGGTGCTTTGAAAGAAAAGAGATATGACTATATTTTGAATGAGATAAAAGCTATCAAAGAGGCATGTGGCGGTCGCATCTTAAAAGTAATTATTGAAACCTGTTTATTAACGGATGAAGAAAAGATAAAGATGTGCCATTTAGTTACCGAAGCGGAAGGGGATTATATTAAGACATCAACTGGCTTTTCAAAAGCAGGAGCTACCTTTGATGACATAGCCTTATTTGCAAAACATATTGGGCCAAAGGTTAAGATGAAAGCAGCAGGTGGTATTAGTAGTTATGAAGATGCTACAAAATTTATGGAACTTGGTGCTTCTAGGTTAGGAACTAGCCGAATAGTGAAAATGGTCAAAGCAGAGGGAACCTTTTATGAACAAGTATAAGAGAATTTTTACAATTGTTATTGATTCTATGGGAATTGGCGCAATGGAAGATGCACCAGCTTATGGAGATATAGATGTGGATACGTTAGGACATATTTCAGAAGCAGTAGAAGAATTTCACATTCCAAATCTTCAGAAATTAGGTCTGGCAAATTTACATCCGTTAAAACAGGTGGCAGCTGTAGAAAAACCACTTGCTTATTTTATGCCTATGAAGGAAGCTAGTAGGGGAAAAGATACCATGGTAGGCCACTGGGAGTTAATGGGTCTTAAAACTGTGACGCCGTTTCAAGTGTTTACAGATACTGGCTTTCCAAAAGAATTATTAGCGGAATTAGAAAAACGCACTGGGAAGAAGATTATTGGAAACAAAAGTGCCAGTGGTACCGAAATATTAGAAGAATTAGCAGAAGAAGAAATAAGAACGGGAGCTATGATTGTCTACACCTCAGCAGATTCGGTTTTGCAAATATGTGGTAATGAAGAAACATTTGGTTTAGAGGAATTGTATCGATGCTGCGAAATTGCCAGAGAATTAACCATGAAGGATGAATGGAAAGTAGGTAGAGTAATAGCAAGACCATACTTGGGCAAGAAAAAAGGCGAATTTGTAAGAACAAGCAATCGTCATGATTATGCATTGAAGCCAAATGGTCCAACTGTTCTGAATGCATTAAAGGATAGTGGTTTAGATGTTATTTCCGTTGGAAAGATTAATGACATTTTTGTAGGAGAAGGTATTACAGAATCATACAAATCCAAAAGTAGTGTACATGGAATGGAGCAGACTTTAGAAATCCAAGACAAGGAATTTACAGGTTTATGCTTTATTAATTTAGTGGATTTTGATGCACTTTGGGGTCATAGAAGAAATCCGGAAGGTTATGCCAAGGAAATTGAGAAGTTTGATGTGAATTTAGGTCTTTTCTTGGAAAAGATGAAGCAAGATGACTTAATTATCATTACAGCGGATCATGGAAACGATCCTACGTATAAGGGAACGGATCATACTAGAGAAAAAGTCCCTTTTATAGCATATTCACCATCGATGAACGGGAGTGGAGCATTGGAAACAGCGTCCTCTTTTGCCACGATAGGTGCAACGATTGCGGATAATTTTCAAGTAACTATGCCAGAAGGAACGATAGGGACATCTGTATTAAGTGAATTGAAATGAGGAATTTATTGATCAAAGCTAATCTATTATGGAGGTAACGAAGTGAATTATAGAAATAATAATGGAGATAACGATCTATCTATTTTAGGCTTTGGCTGTATGAGATTTCCTAAGAAAGGAAATTCCATTGATATAGATGAGGTAGAAAAGCAGATTATGTATGCAATTTCTAAAGGCGTTAACTATTTTGATACCGCTTATGTATATGGAGGTAGCGAGAAGGTTTTAGGAACTGTTCTTGCTAAGAATCATTGTAGAGAAAAGGTCAAAATAGCAACAAAACTACCACATTATTTAGTGAAAAAAACAGAAGACTTTAATAAATATTTTGAGGAAGAACTGAAGCGGTTACAGACAAATTACATAGATTATTACTTGATGCACATGCTTCCAGATATTAATATTTGGAATAAGCTGATTGGTCTTGGAGTACTTGACTGGATAAAAGAAAAAAAAGAGAGTGGTCAAATTAAGCACATTGGTTTTTCATATCATGGAAACACCATGTCTTTTCTCGAGCTTTTAGATGCTTATGAATGGGAATTTTGTCAGATTCAATATAATTATATGGATGAATTTAGTCAGGCAGGTAGAAAAGGTCTTATGGCAGCAGCTGAAAAAAAGATTCCAGTTATTATTATGGAACCTCTTCGTGGAGGTGGACTTGCAAATCATCTACCTAAAAAAGCAGAAGAAACCTTTGCAAAAGCTTCCCTGAAGCGGACTCCAGCTGAGTGGGCTTTTCGCTGGCTGTGGAATCAGAAAGAAGTATCAGTTGTGTTATCTGGTATGAATTCTATGAAGATGGTGGAAGAAAATATTGCAACAGCATCATCTGTACAAATTGGTGAATTAACAGACGAAGATTATAACATGTTTAAAAAAGTGATAGAAGCCATCAATGAGAAAACGAAAGTTCCGTGTACAGGTTGCTCATACTGTATGCCATGTCCTTTTGGGGTAGATATACCAGGTTCTTTCCGATGTTATAATGTTAGCTATACAGATGGTTATTTCAAAGGGGTCATGGAATATCTACTTTGTACTACCATGCGAAATAAACAAAGCTTTGCATCTCTTTGTAAAGAATGTGGTGCTTGTGTAAAACACTGTCCACAAAGTATTGACATACCAAATGAGATGAAAAAAGTGAAGAGACGTTTTGAAAATCCAATTTATAAACTAATCAGTATGATCATAAAAAGAATGTATAAATAAAATTTATATATAAAAAGGAGGTACTCATGGAAGCAAATGAGGTATTACTAAGATTTAAAAATGGTGAAATATCTATAGAGGAAGCAAAAGATTACTTTCAGAAGGAGACCTTCCATGAAATGGGTTATGCAAAGTTGGATACTAATCGTAAACAAAGATCCGGTTTTTCAGAAGTTATTTTCTGCAATGGTAAATCCGAGGAACACTTACTAAAGATATTTGGAAGACTCTATGAGGAAGACGGAGAAGTATTAGGTACAAGAGCATCCAAAGAACAATATGAAATGATTAAAAAAGAATTTCCAGAGACGGAATATGATTCTTTATCCCATATTATAAAAATAGAGAAAAAAGAAAGAAAACTAGTTGGTAAAATTGCTATATGTACAGCTGGTACAGCAGATATTGCAGTGGCAGAGGAAGCAGCACAGACGGCAGAGTATTTTGGGTCAAAAGTGGAAAGAATCTATGATGTAGGTGTAAGCGGTATTCACAGATTATTCGCTAAGCTAGAAAATATTCAAAGTGCAAATTGTATTATTGCAGTGGCTGGAATGGAAGGTGCTTTAGCAAGTGTGATTGGCGGCCTAGTAGAAAAACCAGTTATAGCAGTACCAACATCCATTGGATATGGAGCTAATTTACACGGCTTATCGGCCCTCTTAACAATGATTAATTCTTGTGCAAATGGAATTGCTGTTGTAAATATTGATAATGGATATGGGGCAGGGTATATGGCGACGCAGATAAATAGATTGGGGGTACAAAATGAGCAATAAGTTATATTTGGAATGTAATTCGGGAATTAGTGGTGATATGATGGTTGCATCCCTTTTAGATTTGGGTGCCAGCGTAGAAGTTTTAAATAGTGCTTTATCCAGCATTCCTGTAGGTGGTTTTCGTACGGTAGTTAGTAAAGTGAAAAAGTCGGGCCTTGAGGCTTGTGATTTTGATGTGATACTAGAACAGGAAAACCATGATCATAATATGGAATATTTGTATGGTCATGAGAAGTCTGGGCATACCCACGGTGAGGAACACACCCACAGTGGTGAGGAACACACCCACAGTGAGAAACACACCCACGGTGGTGAGGAACACACCCATGACGGAACACATCATCATCAAAATGTGGAACACACCCATGCTCATGCACAAGAACATCGCGGTCTTGGAGAAATTCTGGATATCATAGATAAATCGGATATAACAGTTCGAGCGAAAGACATCGCATCGAGAATTTTTACTATCTTAGGTATAGCAGAAAGTAAAGCGCACGGCACCAAAATTGAGGAAGTGCATTTTCACGAAGTAGGTGCAGTGGATTCCATTGTTGATATTATTGCGGTCGCTGTCTGCTTAGATAATCTAAACATTAGTGAGGTGATAGTACCAATATTATACGAAGGAAGTGGAACTGTTCGCTGTCAGCATGGAATACTCCCAATACCGGTTCCAGCGGTTGCAAATATTGTATCCAGTCACGGACTAAGACTTCACATTACAAATACACAAGGAGAGCTAGTTACGCCAACGGGAGCCGCCATAGTTGCGGCTATTAAAACAGAAGATAAATTGCCAGAGCAATTCACCATACAAAAAATCGGTATGGGTGCAGGAAAAAGAACTCATGATAGACTAAGTATCTTGCGGGCAATGTTAATTCAAGAGGAAATGTTATGATCAGTTATAATGAAAAATGTGGAAAATTATTATCGGCATTAGATATTTATACAGATAAAGATGTGATGATTGCTTTTTCTGGTGGTGTTGACAGTAGTCTCTTGTTGAAGATTGCTTGTGACTTTGCGAAGAAGAAAGGTACAAAAGTATTTGCGGTTACGGTGCATACAGAGCTCCATCCCATAAATGATCTAGAAATAGCCAAAAGAGTAGCCAAAGAGTTTGGGGCTATTCATTGCATTGTAAAAATGGATGAATTAAAAGAAGCAGGCATCGGAAATAACCCAGTTAACCGTTGTTATTTATGCAAAAAATGTTTGTTTACTAAGTTAAAAGAAATGGCAGAAGAAGAGAAAATAGAGTATATTTTAGAAGGAACCAATGAAGACGATCAACATGTATATAGACCCGGAATACAAGCATTAAAAGAACTCCAAATTAAGAGTCCCCTAGCGGATGCTATGATGGAAAAAGAGGATATTAGAAAATTCGCTTCAGAATATCAAATATCGGTTGCAAATCGTCCATCCGCACCTTGTCTTGCAACAAGATTTCCTTATGGGACGATGTTATCCTATGAGTTAATGCAAAAAGTAGAGGCAGGAGAGGAATATATTCGAGGATTAGGGTTATATAATATTCGACTTAGAATACATGATGAAATTGTGAGGATTGAAGTGGATCAAGAAGATATAACTAATTTAGTTGCAAATAAAGATTGTATTATTTCCTATCTAAAGAATCTAGGATTTGTATACATAACCGTTGATTTGGAAGGATTTCGGTCTGGAAGTATGGATTTACATATAGATCAAGATAAATAAATGTCTTCCACTAATAAGGAAAAGGAAAACAAACATGAATGGTCAGAACAGAGCAAATATAAAAGTTGGATCGAAAGTAAAGATTGTATTAAAAGCTGATCAACGAACTGGAAAATTAACAGATGGTACGGTGAAGAGGATCCTGACAAATAGTAGTAGTCATCCTCATGGGATTAAGGTAATGTTAGAAGATGGCCAAGTGGGAAGAGTACAGAATATAGAATCATAAAGGTAATTTCTAGTTGATACATTGGGGGTATTTACGATGTGGCTTGTTTTTGCATTTAGTTCAGCAATCTTTGCGGGCTTAACAGCTATTCTTACAAAGATTGGTATTAAAAATACAGATTCTAATGTAGCAACAGCAATTAGAACTGTTGTAGTATTATTCTTTTCTTGGATTATGGTTTTTGCAGTAGGGAGTCAAAATACAATCGTTACTATAGATCCTAAAACATTACTATTCCTTATACTATCTGGAATTGCCACGGGGGCTTCTTGGTTATGCTATTTTAAGGCATTACAGATGGGAGATGTAAATAAAGTAACACCCATTGATAAATCCAGCACAATCCTTACGATGTTGATGGCATTTATTTTATTAGGTGAAGAATTTACTATCATAAAAATAAGTGGAATGATTATGATTGGAATTGGAACATATTTGATGATTCAAAAAAAAGAGAAATCTAAACTCGAAAAGAAAAACACAATTTGGTTTTTTTATGCTATTGGTTCTGCAGTTTTTGCAAGTTTTACAGCAATTCTTGGAAAGATAGGAATGGAAGGTGTAAATTCAACACTAGGAACTGCCATCAGAACAATAGTTGTACTTATAATGGCTTGGATAGTAGTATTTGTCACAAAAAAACAAAATACGATAAAGAATATAGATAAAAAGAGTTGGCTCTTTCTTCTGTTATCAGGTTTTGCAACAGGGGGTTCATGGCTTTGCTACTATAGGGCATTACAAACAGGGCAGGCAAGTGTTGTGGTCCCCATTGATAAGCTGAGTATACTTGTAACAATACTATTCTCTTGTTTATTCTTAAAGGAAAAACTAAGCAAAAATGCAGCGATTGGATTGGCCTTTATTGTTATTGGAACGATATCCTTGCTCATTTAAAAGAGAGTGTAAGAGTGTTTGCATTCCCAACTAAATTAAGATATAATTATCTTAAAATATTGATTTACAGAAAGCAACTTGCAGGTACTGTTCTTATATTTCACAAGGGGGAAACCTTAATGGATTTTGACCAAAAAACTGATTTAAACCACGTTCAAGACAATCTTTTGGAAGAGGTATCAGCAGAAAACAAGATAACGGATTCTACGATACTAAAGATTATTATGAGCAATTCGCAAGATACCATTTATTTCAAAGATATTAATTCTAAATTTATAGCAAATAGTAAAGCTCACGCTATTCAATTTGGATTCGAGGATACTAAAAAATTAATGGGAATGAGTGATTTTGATTTTTTCCCAGAGGAATTTGCACAGGCTGCCCTACGTGATGAGATAAAGATTATGGAGACAGGGATACCTATCTTAGGGAAAATAGAAAAATGGGTTTCACCAGAAGGAAAATGTGTATGGTTTTCAGCATCTAAATATCCAATTTTCAGTGATACTGGCGAGGTAATTGGGACTTGGGGAACTTCTAGAGATATTACATCATTGAAAGTAACACAAGAAGAATTGGCTCGATTAAATGAGAAATTAGAAGCAACTAATCTAAAATTACAGAAACTTTCGGATTTAGATGGCTTGTCAGAGTTATTTAATCAAAGAAGGTTTCATGAGGTTTTAGAGGAAAACATAGAGTTATACAGACAGAAAAGAGAACTAGGATTTAAAAATACGTTTAGTGTAATACTTATGGATATAGATGGATTTAAGTTAATTAATGATAAATTTGGACATCCCATGGGTGATAGGGCAATTCGTTTTTTGTCCGACATAATACGTAAAAATAAAAGGGAAAATGATATTTGTTTTCGCTGTGGTGGCGATGAATTTGCAATGATACTCCTTGACACTGATATAAATGTTGCTAAGCATGTGGCTGAAAGACTTTGTAAAACCATTGAACAAAGTAGTTTTATTTTTGATGACAATGAAATTAATCTTACGATTAGTGTAGGGGTGGAAGACTATCAACAAGATGAGAGCATTGCTAAGTTGTTGATAAAAGTAGATAAAAAGTTATATATGTCAAAAGAACAAGGAAAGAATCAAGTTAACTAAAAGAATTAAAAACTAAATGAATTAAAAATTAAAAGAATTAAAAACTAAAAAAAATAACAACAGATTTAGCGGGCAGACTGTGTTAATTACAGTGTGCCCTTTTATTGTTTTCATTTGTTGTATTTAAAATCATAGCGACTTGATGTATATAAAATTAAAAATATGATAAAGCGATGTATTTTGCAAAAGGTAGTGGAAAGAATCAAGTACATTTTTTTATAAAGTAAAAGAAAATACAAGGAGGATATGACAATGAAAGTTAAATGGAAAATTGTAATTGCAACAGTGATAATGATATTAGGAATGACGGTAGTAAATAATTTATTTTTTAAATCAGAGGCAAGCCAATTAATTGCAGAAGAGAATACTACAGAACTAGAGAATTATGCTAATATGGGGGTTCAATTATTAGAGACAACCTATCCAGGAAATTGGAAAGTGGAAAATGGACAGTTATTTAAAGGAGATGTATTAATCAATGAAAATTATGAAATGATTGATGCATTTACAAAAGGATCGGAAGTACTGGCAACGATATTTTCAGGAGATACCAGGGTATCAACGAATGTAACCGATGAAAAGGGAGAACGAATGATTAATACCCAAGCTTCACCACAAGTGATACAAGCAGTTTTAGCAGAAGGCAAAGCATATGTAGGAAATGCAAA
>DATESN010000027.1:0-8249 GCA_035270785.1 Lachnospiraceae bacterium
CCCTTGAAGACGACGAGGTAGATAGGACTAAGGTGTACGCACAGCAATGTGTTCAGCTGATAGTTACTAATCGGTCGAGGGCTTATCCTAACGGTATATGTAGTGTAACAAAGTGTAAGAGCTTTGTCAGATGATAACTTGTTTTTTAGGAAGCAAGAAAAAGATTAAATTTCAATGTTCGGTTTTGAAGGTATAATTTTATAATTATGCAAGATGAGCTATATTTGTCAATTCAAATATAGTTTTTTTATTTTATAGTTTTGTCTGTATTATTTTGTCAACTTATGATATAATTCAGTTATATTATGTATAGAATCATTGTATTTTAATAAAAATAATGAGGTGAAAATCATGGATAATAAAATTCTTCTTGAAAATGGAACAAACGAGTTAGAGGTACTTGAATTTACATTAGGTGGTAACGCATATGGAATTAATGTTGCTAAGATTAGAGAAATTATTCCTTATCAAGCGGTTACTCCAATACCTAATGCACATCCTAGTATTGAAGGAATATTTATGCCACGTGATATAATGATTACCGCCATTGACCTAAGTAATTGCTTACAACGTGGTGAGGCAAATCCATCTGGATTATTTATTATAACTAATTTCAATAAATTAGATATTGCTTTTCATGTAGATTCAGTTACTGGAATTCATAGGGTTTCTTGGAAAGATATTATTAAACCTAATGTAACAGTATCAAGTGCAGAGGATGGTATTTCTACAGGTATCATTAAAATGAACGATAAATTAATTATTATTCTTGATTTTGAAAAAATTGTTTCAGATATTAATCCTGAAACAGGATTAAGAATGAAGGATATTGAAGAACTAGGTGATAGAACTCGTAATAATGTTCCAATCTTGATTGCTGAAGATTCTCCACTGTTGAACAAATTAATAGTTAATTCTTTAAAAAAGGCAGGATATTATAATTTGATTCATACTGAAAATGGGCAAGAAGCGTGGGATATTATAATGGACTGTAAACAAAAAGGTACACTAGAAGAGCATGTGGGATGTGTTATTACGGATATCGAAATGCCATTAATGGATGGACATAGACTTACTAAATTAATCAAAGAAGATGATGCAACAAAGAATATTCCAGTTATTATTTTTTCATCATTAGTTAATGAAGATATGAGGAAAAAAGGGAATGCTCTTGGAGCAGATGCGCAACTATCGAAACCAGAGATTGGTAATTTAGTTAGGGAAATTGATAAGTTAGTATTTTAATTACATATAATAAAAAGACCGGGATGATTTCCCGGTCTTTTATATAGAATGAGAGACGCTTATGTGGGATAATAATGAAATTTTAATGGAGAAGATAATAAATTCAGAAATGATTTTGATTGGAATTGGAAGTGAGTTTTCTAATAGACTTGATAAAATAGAACAAACAAAACTTTATCATAAGATTTCCAATGATTTGGAAATAGAAGATATAAAAGGTACTAACTATTTTCCATATGTAATTTATGATTTTTTAAAGAAAAATAAATTTGATAGGATATTAAAAGGGTATCATCAATTAGCAAGTAAATTGATAGATAAAAACTTTTTTATAATATCGACCAATATGGATGATTTGATATGGAAATCTAATCTAGACAAGGAAAGAATCGTTGCACCTTGCGGTGGATATCAATATCTTCAATGTAGTCAAGGCTGCTGCAATAAATTAGAAGATAGTAAAGAAATATCGGATGATTTTATAACACAAATTATAAATATTGATAATTGCAAAAACATTATTTTTCCTCAATGTAAAAATTGTGGATCGGATTTAGTATTCAATAATACTTTAAATAACAAATATGTGGAAGATGGCTATTTGTCCCAATGGGAGAAATACACTACATGGCTTCAAGGTACATTGAATAAAAGTATTTGTATTATAGAGTTAGGTGTAGATATGACATATCCGTCTGTTATAAGGTGGCCATTTGAAAAGATTAACTTTTACAATCAAAAATCTTCTTTCTTTCGAGTAAATGAAAGGTTGTATCAATTATCAGAAGAACTTAAAGAAAAAGGTGCTTCCATACAAGAAAATGCCTTAGACTTTATTGTAAATAAGTTTGTCTAATAGGTATATCTATGATAAAATTACAATGTTATATTTCTAAAGAAAAGGATATGGAGGTAATTCCATGAGTACGAATGAAGAATATTTAGATGGTTTATTGAAATCACTTTCTAATAGTGATGAAAATTCGGTAATCGATCAAAAACCTTCTATTTCAGATAATAAGCAGGAACAAGATAATTCTATTTCGGAATTAGAAGATTTATTAGCAAGTCTAGATGAATTGAATAATTTAGATGAAACTGATCATTTAGAGGCTTCCGCTGTTCCTGATAATGCAGTTGGTGTAGATGATTCCAATGAAAGTTATAATATTCATAATGATGAATTAATAGATTTTATGGATGAAAATAGAGATGTAACAGAACTACTTGATACAATGGAAGGCGATGATGAATTAGCTGAAATTAATGCGTTATTAAAAAAATCGGATAATAATGAATTAGTGGATGATGATATGCTAGCATTATTAGAAAGCGTTTCAGACGATAGTAATTCAACGAGTAGTGATTTTAGCGAAGACTTTGATATTTTTGCAATGGAATCGATGGAAGAGTTTCATCACGAACAGGATAATTTGTCTTCAAAAGATGAGGAAATTGGGAATTCTGAGATTGATGCATTATTACAAGATGAAGCTACAGATTCTCATAAAAAAAGCAAACATAGAAAAGTAAAAAAAGAGAAAACTAAAAAAGAGAATGCAAGAAAAAGGAATGAATCAGAAGAACAAGAGAATGTAATAGGAAACAATATAAATGAAATTCAGGATCTAGATTTTTTAAATGGAGAACCACCTAAAAAACAAGGGTTTTTAAAAAGGTTTTTTGGTTCTTTTTTAGAAGAAGAAATGGAAGTTGCAGAAACAATTCTAGAAGAAATAGCAGAGGATGACAACATGGCAATTCTTAAAGCCATGGAAGAAGAAGATAATAAAGAATCTAAAAAAGGTAAAAACAAAAAAGATAAAAAAAATAAGAAAGAGAAAGGAAAAAATACTAAGTTATCAGATGATGATGACGACGAGGAAATTGATAATAAAAAGGGTAAGACCAAAAAGAAAGAAAAGAAAGTTAAAAATATAATACCAGAGGAACCAAGTAAAAAAATACCTATCAAAAAAATGGTACCTATTTTTATTATAAGTTTTACATTTATGGCTATCATGATACTTTTATCTAGCACAATTCCTAATATGATAGAACTAAAATCTGCCAGAAATGCTTACTATAATAAAGACTATAAAGTAGCTTATGAAGAGCTATCTGGTAAGGAATTAAATAAAAGTGATCAAATCATTTTTCAAAAAGCAAATTTAGTAATGCAACTTCAGAGAAAATGGAATTCTTATGAAAATTTTACAATTATGAATAAGAAATTAGAAGCATTAAATGCATTATTGCAAGGGGCTTCTAGATATAATGAACTTTTGGTTTTATCGGAAGAATATAGTGTTGTAGAAGAGTTTACGAATATTTACAATGAAATTATGGACGAACTAAAAAACACTTATCAATTAACAGAGGATGATATTAAAAAAATAATTTTATATGAAGATCCAATTACATATTCGAAAGTATTACAATCCATTATTGCTGGAACTGGACCTAATATTCCTTTGAATACAACCACTAAAAATGGTTCCAATGCTTCTGGTACTGAAATAATAAAAAATACTTATGTAGATAATGTTCATGACGTACTAGTTCAAGAAGAAGATATTCTAGATCAGTTAAAAGAAAATACTAACTCCATGAAGGAAGTCAGTAATGAAAATAGTAATGAGCCTGGTATAGATCAAAGCGCCACACAAAATGCCATAAATGGGGACAAAGAATTGTTTTATGGTGAGGTTAAAGGAAAAGATGGTAGCATAATAGTTCCTAATGATATTAGCCGATAATCGTAGTCAATGGTTCAGTAGTTAACTAAGGATAAGACTTGAAAGGACTAATAGAAGATGATTGCAATTATTGATTATGATGCAGGAAATATAAAAAGTGTAGAAAAGGCAATTCAGTTATTTGGAGAAGAAGTGATAGTGACAAGAGATCGAGAAACACTTCTTAAGGCAGAAAAAGTAATTTTACCAGGAGTAGGGTCTTTTGGTGATGCCATGGTAAAGATAAGGAAATATGGATTAGATGATATGATCAAAGAAGTTATAAATAAAGGAACTCCTTTTTTAGGCATCTGTCTAGGGCTACAACTGCTATTTGATAGAAGCAATGAGTGTGAAGGAGTAAAGGGTCTTGGAGTTTTAAAAGGTGAAATCCTTCGAATACCTAATGGTAAGGATATAAAAGTGCCTCATATTGGTTGGAATTCTTTAAAATATCCTAATTGTGGGATATTATTTCAAGGGATACCAGAAGATTCTTATGTATACTTTGTGCATTCCTATTATTTGAACGCAGAAGATCAAAGTATAGTAACGGCAACGACGGATTATAGTACCTTAATACATGCTAGCGTTGAAAAAGATAATGTTTATGCATGTCAATTTCATCCTGAAAAGAGTTCGGATGTTGGATTGAAGATTTTAAAGAATTTCATAGGAATTAATAGGGAGGAAAAATAGATGCACACAAAAAGAATCATTCCATGTTTAGATGTATATAATGGAAGAGTTGTAAAGGGTGTTAATTTTGTAAATTTGATTGATGCAGGTGATCCTGTTGAAGCTGCTGCAGCTTATGATAAAGCAGGGGCAGATGAACTGGTCTTTCTTGATATAACGGCCTCTTCCGATGGGAGAGAAACGGTTATTGATATGGTTAGAAAAGTGGCAGAAAAAGTGTTTATACCTTTTACTGTGGGAGGCGGTATTCGTACGGTAGAAGATTTTAAAGCAATCTTACGAGAAGGTGCGGATAAAGTAGCTGTCAATTCAGCGGCAATTATGAATCCTCAATTAATTAGTGATGCGGCTGATAAGTTTGGAAGGCAATGTGTTGTTGTTGCAATTGATGCAAAAAAAAGGATGGACGGATCAGGCTGGAATATTTTTAAAAATGGTGGACGTATTGATATGGGAATTGACGCTGTAGAGTGGGCGATAAAGGCATGCAAACTTGGTGCTGGAGAAATACTACTAACAAGCATGGATTGCGATGGAACTAAATTAGGTTATGATAACGAGTTAACAAGAATAGTTTCAGAAAGTATATCCATTCCTGTGATTGCTTCTGGCGGGGCTGGAACAAAAGAACATTTTTATGATACATTAACAGAAGGAAAAGCGGACGCAGCATTGGCGGCCTCCTTATTTCATTTTAAAGAATTAGAGATAAAAGAAGTGAAAGAGTACTTAAGGGGTAGAGGTGTTTCTGTTAGGTTATAAATTTATAATAGAATAGGAAGAATAAACATATGATTCCCATAAATAATGATTGGTTCATACCGTTACAAGCTGAATTTCAAAAAGAGTATTTCAAAAGATTAGTTAAAAAGGTTCAGGAGGAATATAGCAACCATTGTATTTTCCCAGAAGAAGACGATATTTATAATGCCTTCCATTTAACCCCTTTTCATGAAGTGAAGGTAGTTATGATTGGTCAAGATCCCTATCATAATATGGGACAAGCACATGGGCTCTGTTTTTCAGTAAAGCCTGAGATGAAGATACCACCATCTCTGATTAATATTTATAAAGAATTAAGAGATGATGTAGGAATTCCTATTGCGAATAATGGTTATTTAGTGAATTGGGCAAAACAAGGGGTACTGATGTTAAATACTGTTTTAACAGTACGTGCTCATGAAGCAAACTCTCATCGTGGAATTGGATGGGAAGAGTTTAGTGACGCCGTTATTAAGTTATTAAATAAAGAAGATAGGCCAATTGTATTTATATTATGGGGCGGACCGGCACAAAAAAAAGGGACTATGCTAAACAATCCAAAACACTTCATATTAAAGGCACCACATCCAAGTCCTCTGTCCTCTTATAGGGGCTTTTTTGGAAGCAAACCTTTTAGTAAAACGAATGAATTCTTAATAAATAATAAGTTAAAACCCATCGATTGGAAAATTGAAGATATAGTAATGTAATAATGAATAGGTATAAATGTGAAAATGAAAATATTGTAATTGACATATTCGGGAATTGATTGTAAAGTGTTCCTAAAGGGAACCACTAAGAGGCGGTTGGATATTATAAATCTAAGTATTTATGATAACCACAACAGGAGCATTCCATGAACGAAATAGATATGATAGAAAGTTTAATACAGTTTGGTATTACAAGACAAGAAGCTATTATATATTTGTGCTTATGTCGGGGGCTTACATTAACAGGATATGAAGTTGCAAAGCAAACGGGAATTTCACGTTCTAATGTATACACTGCCTTAGCTGGATTAGTAGAAAAAGGTGCCGCTTATTTGTTAGAAGGAACTAGTGCAAAATATACGGCAGTTTCCATTCAAGAATATTGCGATAATAGACTACGATATCTCATGCAAATAAAAAATAATCTTGTAAACAATATTCATGAGACAAAAAAAGATACGGATGGATATATTACCATCGGTAGTTACAAGCATATTCTTGATAAAATTTATAATATGCTGCTCAATGCAGAACAAAGAATTTATATTTCAATTCATGAAGAAGTTCTGAAAGCATTTCAATTTGAAATTGAAAGCTGTATTCAAAAGAATATAAAGGTTGTCATTATAACAAATGGTGATCCAAAGATAGAAGGCGCAAATGTATATATTACCAAAAAAAAAGATAGTCAGCTACGTTTTATAGTAGATTCTAAATATGTACTTACAGGAGAAATAACTGGTAAAATCACAGATAGTTGTTTATACTGTGCGAATCAAAACTTTGTAAATGTTTTTAAAGAAGCACTTAGAAATGAAATCAAATTAATTGAACTTAACGATAGGAGAGAAGAAAATGAATAAGATACCTTTTGTAACAAAAGGACAACTAGATGAAATAATCAAAACATATCCAACACCATTTTATATTTATGATGAAAAAGGAATTCGCGAGAATGCAAAGGCATTAAAAGAGGCGTTTTCTTGGAATAAAGGATTTAAAGAGTTTTTTGCAGTAAAAGCAACACCAAATCCATTTTTGATGGAAATATTAAAGGAGTATGACTGTGGATGCGATTGCTCTTCCTATACTGAATTAATGTTAAGTGATGCCATAGGCGTAAAAGGTGCTGATATCATGTTTTCTTCCAATGCAACTCCAGCCAATGAATATGCATATGCAGCAAAAATAGGTGCTACCATTAATTTAGATGATTTTACGCATATTGATTTTTTAGAAAAGGTTTTGGGAACATTACCAAAGACGATTAGCTGTCGCTATAACCCAGGAGGTGTTTTTAAAATCAGTACAGATATTATGGATAATCCTGGAGATGCGAAATATGGTTTTACAACGGAACAATTATTAGAGGGATATAAAGTATTAAAAGAAAAAGGCGTTAAAAAGTTTGGAATTCATTCTTTCCTTGCTAGTAACACGGTGACAAATGAGTATTATCCAACACTTGCAAAAACACTATTTGAAATTGCGGTGAGAATTAAGGAAGAAGTAGGAGTGGAGCTTTCCTTTATTAATCTTTCAGGTGGAATTGGTATTCCCTATAGACCAGAGCAAAAAGCAAATGATATTTTCACTATTTCCGAAGGTGTTAAAAAGCAATATGAAGAAATTTTGATTCCGGCAGGACTTGGTAATGTTGCCATTTATACAGAACTTGGTCGTTTTATGATGGGACCTTATGGACACCTTGTTACGACTGCTATACATGAAAAACACATCCATAAGGAATATATTGGTTGCGATGCTAGTGCGGTTAACCTAATGAGGCCAGCTATGTATGGAGCATATCATCATATTACTGTAGCAGGGAAAGAAAATGCTCCCTGTGATCATCGATATGATATAACAGGTTCTCTTTGTGAAAATAATGATAAATTTGCCATTGACAGAATGCTTCCTGAAATAAAGGTGGGAGATGTTTTGGTAATCCATGACACAGGTGCCCATGGTCATGCGATGGGATATAATTATAATGGTAAATTAAAATCATCAGAACTTTTATTACAGGAAGATGGAACAGTGAAACTTATTCGTAGAGCAGAAACACCAAAAGATTATTTTGCCACTTTTGACG
>DATESN010000028.1:0-23819 GCA_035270785.1 Lachnospiraceae bacterium
CCCTTGAAGACGACGAGGTAGATAGGACTAAGGTGTACGCACAGCAATGTGTTCAGCTGATAGTTACTAATCGGTCGAGGGCTTATCCTAACGGTATATGTAGTGTAACAAAGTGTAAGAGCTTTGTCAGATGATAACTTGATTTTAACAAATCAAGTAAATGATTAAATTTCAATGTTCGGTTTTGAAGGTATATGCAAGTATACTTGATATGGCCTGGTGGCTCAGTTGGTTAGAGCGCCGCCCTGTCACGGCGGAGGTCGTGGGTTCGAGTCCCATCCGGGTCGTTTATTATTTCTTTGTTTTTGGGATCTTAGCTCAGCTGGGAGAGCATCTGCCTTACAAGCAGAGGGTCACAGGTTCGAGCCCTGTAGGTCCCATTTACTATATTAAAACTAATGGTAAATGAGAGCGTTTGCCGATGTGGCTCAATGGCAGAGCAGCTGATTTGTAATCAGCAGGTTATCGGTTCGAGTCCGATCATCGGCTTTTTGGATGGATTCCCGAGTGGCCAAAGGGGACAGACTGTAAATCTGCTGCAAATTGCTTCGGAGGTTCAAATCCTCCTCCATCCAGTTTGAATCGCAACAGTTTATCCAATTAGTTTTCTATTTAAAGTTAATAGTATTTTGTAACGCGGGGTGGAGCAGTCTGGAAGCTCGTCGGGCTCATAACCCGAAGGTCATAGGTTCAAATCCTGTCCCCGCTACTCAGTTGCCCAGATAGCTCAGTCGGTAGAGCAGAGGACTGAAAATCCTCGTGTCACTGGTTCGATTCCGGTTCTGGGCACTTGTATTGTAAAAGAATTTGGGCTTCATTCAATATCATATATGGGATATTAGCTCAGTTGGTAGAGCACTTGACTTTTAATCAAGTTGTCCGGGGTTCGAATCCCCGATGTCTCACGAATTTTAAGGAGTGCTGTTATCAGTACTCTTATTTTTATGTATTATATTTTATTAATCTCATTTTTGATATAAATACGGAGGGAATAGTATGAAAAGAAAATCAGCTTTTATTATAATTATTGCAATTATGATGATGTTAGTAGGATGCGTTAAGGTGAAAAGAGAAGATGATGATTGGAAAGAATATTCCAAATTAACTTATGAGGAAGTAGTAAAGAAGGTTATGGACGAATCCTTGGAAGAGGAATCTATTAAGAACTCATTACTAACAATAGGTGAGAATTCCTATAGAGTAACAAAATTAATGGAGAAATTAGGGAATAATGAGGAGGTCAAAATTGCATATTTAGGTGGATCAATTACAGAGGGATATAAGGTATCAAACAAAGAATGTTATACATATAAGACTACAGAGAAAATAAAGGAAACCTTTAATAATCAAAATGTTACAATGATTAATGCAGGTTTAAGCGGAACGTCTTCTACCATAGGATTATTACGAGTAAATGAGGATGTATTATTATACAATCCAGATATTATTGTAATAGAATTTGCAGTTAATGATGGACAAGATGAGGTAAACCGACTGGCTTTCGAGAGTTTAATAAAAAAATGTTTATTAAGTGATAACGAGCCCGTTGTTATATTACTATTTACAGTTTTAGAAAATGGATACACATGTGAAAATACAATGAAGGAAATTGGAGAATCCTACGGACTCCCAATGATTAGTGTTAATACTTCCTTAGAGTTACAACTTAGGGAAGGAACATTAATATGGAGTGATTATGCTTATGATGAAGCTCATCCAACCAATCATGGGCATACTATGATATCTCAATATTTAAGTCATTATTTTTCCTGTTCTAAAAAGGTTTATGATATAGGGTTTAGGGGTGAAGTGAAGGATTACACGGGATATTCACCTATTGGATCCAAATTTTACAAAGTTGCATTTTATAATAGTACTAATTTCCAGCCAGAATCTTTAGGAAGTTTTGTAAATGGGAACTCTAATATTGAACATTTTCCCAATGGTTGGATCAATTCCAAAGATAAGACGGGTACCATGAAATTTACAATGAAAGGGAAAGATTTATTCATCCTATATAAGGAAGATAATGACAATGCCTTAGCAGATCTGCAAGTCTTTTGTGATGGAAAGTTAATAAAAGTAATCAATGGAAATGTGGAAAATGGATGGAATAACCCACAAGTATCGTTAGTTTTAAATTTAGATAATGTAGAAGAACATGAGATTTCAATAAATATATCTGAAGAAACGAAAGGTGAAAATTTTCATATTTTGGGCTTTGGAACAACGGGAGCGTTAAATGGTTCCTTTCATCAAAGTGAAAAGGAAATGGAAGAAGCAAATATACCCTATGCAGAAAAAGCTATTATAAACGGAGGAAACACCTCTAGACTAGAAGCTGTTTTTAAAAGGGCATTAGAGGGTGAGGATATTGTAATTGGATATATAGGTGGTTCCATAACACAAGGAACAGGTTCAAATAGCCAGGAAAATAGTTATGTTGGTCTTATGAATCAGTGGTGGAGTGAAACATTTAAAGATTCGAAGATTACATTTATAAATGCGGGTATTGGCGCTACAACATCACAATTTGCATGTGCAAGAGTGGAAGAGGATTTATTGTCCTATGATCCTGATTTTGTCATTGTGGAATTTAGCGTTAATGATGAAAATAGTCCCCTTTTTAAAGATTCTTATGAAAGCTTAATAAATATGATGATAAGGGAGGAAAGTAAACCTGCTGTAATGGTATTAAATGCAGTTCAATTCGATACCGGTTATAATGTTCAAGAATTGCATAACAAGATAGCATTATATTATGACTTACCTATTATAAGTATGAAAAATAGTATTTTTAAAGAAATACAATTGGGTCGCTTGGAAGCCTCGAAGGTTTCTGTTGATATGCTCCACCCGAATAATAAAGGGCATAAGCTTATGGCAGAGATTGTAACAAACTATTTGAACAAAGTATTAAATAACGAGTACTTAAAAAGCGAGAAATATGTAATTCCCAAAGCAAGTGGTAATTTGGTAGGAATAAATACGAAAAGATATGATAATAGAAATACAAGCGCAAGCTTAAATAATTTTAAAGTAGATGACAGGGAAAAAAGTTCCGTTACCGATATATTTAAAAATGGTTGGGTGGCAACAGAAATGAAAAGTAGTATACTATTTTTTGTTTCTGGATCAAGAATATCATTACAATATCGCAAAACAAATTTGATGGCTGCACCAAAAGGTATTGTTATTATAGATGGGGACGAAAAGAATGCAATTGAAATTGATGGAAACTACCTAAATGGATGGGGGGACTGGCTGTATCTGCAAACTGTATACGAAGGAAAGGCAATGGAACATACAGTGGAAATCAGGCTGACAGAAGATGGAAAAAATGAATTTTATCTAGCCTCTATTATTACAACAGAATAAATTTGCATAAAAAACAGGATAAGGAAATAAGTCATATAATAAAAGAAATCTAAGAAGTTTAAGAAAAATGACATATTAATATATACTGTTTTTTTAGTATAAAAAATGATATAATGTGATGAAAGACGCCCATTTTTTAAATTTAAATAAATATTAAATTAATGGAGATACTAATGAGTAGGAATAACATGGAAAAGATACAAGAAGATATAGAAAAAAAAAGAGTAGATGATATAGAAGAAAAAGCAGTAGATGATATAGAAGAAAAAAGAGTAGATAATATAGAAGAAAAAACAGTAGATAATATGCAAGAAAAGATAGAAGAAATACAGGAAGATACAAGAAAGCAACGTAATAAAAAATGGATTGTTGCTACTATTGTTTTAACCTTTTTATTTGTCATTTATACAGCAATTTCCATATTCTTTACGAGTCACTATTTTTTCAATACAAAGATTAATGATGAATCTTATAGTTTTAAGTCTTTAAAGATGGCTAAAGAACATTACAAAAAAACAGTTGAAGATTTTCAAATAACCCTTTTAGGCAGAGATAATTTATCAGATACGATTTATGGTGAAGAAATAGATTTAAAGTATGTAGAAAATGATGATTTAGCACTGATATTAAAGGAACAAAAAGCTTTTTTATGGATTACATCATTTTTTTTTGAATCTCATTTTAGTCTTGAAAAAGGAGTTATTTATGATAAAGAAAAATTAAAACAATCAATTAGTCAACTCCTATTTTTTGAAAAAACAAACAGTAAAGCTCCAATAAATGCATATATTAGTGAAAATTTAAACAGTGAAAATAGATATGAGATTCATCCCGAATACATAGGAACTATATTAATAAAAGATAAAGTAGAAAAAGTAGTATATGAAGCAATGGATAGCTTAACACAAACAGTTGATTTAGATAAAAGTAAGTGCTATCAAAACCCCCAAATCTATGCCAATAATAAAAGTTTAATACGTCAACTTAACCAATATAATCTGTACTCCAGTGCAGAAATAACATATCAATTTGGTGAAACACAAGTTGTTTTAGAAGGAGACTTAATTGCTAAATGGCTTTATGTTCATGGAATACTAGTATATATTGATGAGAAAATGGTAAGTGAATATATTAGTGAGATAGCAAAGACATTTGATACATATGGTAAAAACCGTTTCTTTATCACAAATGACGGAAGAGAAAAAGAACTTCGTAGTGGAGCATATGGATGGAAAATTGATCAGGTGCAAGAATGCAAGGAATTGATTTCAATGATTGAAAAGGGAGAAAAAGTAACAAGAGAGCCTGTATATTTATCAGTAGCAGCCCATAGGGGGTTGGATGATATTGGTGAAGATTATATTGAAATTGATTTAAGTTTGCAACGTTTATATTTATACTATAATAAACAAATTGTGTTAGAATCGGATATTGTATCAGGTAATGTTTTAGAGTTAAATGCAACTCCGTCAGGTGTGTATGGAATTAGTTATAGAACAAAGAATGCAATTTTGCGGGGAGATACTTGGGAAACACATGTAAATTATTGGATTCCTTTTAATGGTGGGATTGGATTACATGATGCCACATGGAGAAAAGAGTTTGGTAAAGATATTTATTTGGCAAATGGATCTCATGGATGTATTAATTTGCCTTATAGTAGTGCAAAAGAAATTTATCAATATGTATATCAAGGAATGCCTGTTATTTGTTATTATTAGGGATAAAGAAGATTGTTATAAAAGGAAGTGGTGAAATGCTAAGTTCATATGTAAATAATCAAAAAAGAAAGACAACACAGAAGAATAAAAGGTTTTTAGCAAACCTTGAAAGATATAACTATAAAAAGAAATCCACTATTCATCAGGATATTAGAAAGGAAGGAAGAGATATTCTAGAATCAAGTAACTTTTTAAAATCTGAAAATAATATCCAGCATGGAAACGTTTCCGTAAGAATGCATTGTATTCAAGTTGCAAAGTATAGTTTATTAATCAGTTCCAGGTTAGGAATTAAATGCAATAAAAGAGATTTAATACGTGGTGCCCTATTACATGATTACTTTTTATATGATTGGCATAATAATGATCATATAAGTCCATATAAACTTCATGGGTTTTATCATCCTAAAGTGGCACTTACCAATGCTAAAAGGGAATATGATTTAAGTGAAAAGCAGCAAGATATTATTAAAAAACATATGTGGCCATTAACGTTTGTACCACCTGCATGTAGGGAAGCCTGGATCGTTACGATGGCAGATAAGTATTGCTCCTTTATGGAAACCGCACATTTACATCAAGGAGCAACAAAAGAATCCAATAAAAGATAAATTGCAAGATTGTATGTAGTTTATAAATTTGATAGAGAAATAATAGATACAGAAGGGTAGGTAATATTGAAATATTTATATAAAGAATTAGAAGAATATGGACAGTCAGATTACTATCCTTTTCACATGCCAGGTCATAAACGCAACAAAGTATATACCACGTCAATGTATGAATCAGATATAACAGAAATAGAAGGATTTGATAATCTTCATCATCCAGAAGGGTTAATCAAAGATGCCCAAATACGTGCGGCTAGATTATTTGGATCTGATGAAACATTTTTTCTTATCAATGGTAGTACTTGTGGTATTTTATCCGCCATATGTGCCACAACAGATAGATTTGGAACTATTTTAATGGCAAGGAATTGTCATAAATCAGTGTATCACGGTGTATTGTTAAATAATTTACAAGCAAAATATGTTTATCCAGAATACCAAGAGGAATATGAAATAAATGGTGGAATTTTTCCCGAAGATATCAAAGATGAATTAGAGAAAGATTCCTCCATACAAGTTGTTATAATTACTTCACCAACCTATGATGGCGTAGTATCAAATATTGATGAAATATGTAGCATTGCTCATGCAAAGGGAATACCAGTAATTGTAGATGAAGCACACGGGGCACATTTTCCACTTGATGAAAAGGCACCCAAAAGCGCAATTAAATGTGGAGCAGATGTAGTGATCCATAGTGCTCATAAAACATTGCCATCGTTAACTCAAACAGCACTGATCCATGTAAATGGGAAATTAGTTAACAAAGAAAAATTAAAAATGTACTTATCTATTTTTCAAAGTAGTAGTCCATCTTATTTACTGATGGGATCCATTGACCAATGTATGGATTTATTGGAAAAGAGAGGAAGTATTTTATTTGAAAAGTTTCAACAGAATCTTAAAAACTTTTATGATAAAATTAAAAATTTACAAAGGATAAAGATAGTAAGCAAAGAAATCATTGGAAAAAATAGTATTGAAGACTTCGACATGGCAAAGATTCTGATATCTGTAAAAAACTTACATCTGTCGGGCAAAGAAGTATATGATATATTAAGGGAAAGGTATCATTTGCAAATGGAGATGGCCTCATCTAATTATGTGATAGGTATCACAACGATTATGGATGAGGAACAAGGATTTTGTCGCCTGGCAGATGCACTGTTTGAAATAGATAATATGTTTATAGAAAAGGATGAAATAGACGAGAAATACAAGGAATACAAAGAAGACAAGGAATACAAAGAAGATATCACAGTTAGAAAACTAAAAAAGTGTGAAGAAGTAAAATATACAATAGGAGATGCTTCTTTAAAAGAAACAAAGACAATGTATCTTGAGGAAAGTGAGAATAAGGTATCGGCAGAGTTTCTCTATGTATATCCACCTGGAATACCTATTTTAGTTCCAGGAGAAATGATAAGTAGACAAGCCTTGGAACAAATATTCCTTTATAAAAAGTATAATTTGTCAATACAAGGTCTAGCAGACATAAGTTCTAGAATGATACGGGTAATAGATGATGAAACATAATCATTTTAATATAAAATATAAAATATAAATAAAGAGGAGTAAATTTCTTAAATGAGAAAAACTAAAATTGTATGTACTATTGGACCAGCAAGTGATAGTGCCGATAAAATGAAAGAATTAATTATTGCAGGAATGAATGTGGCTCGGTTTAACTTTTCACATGGAAGCCATGAGGAACATCTTGATAAAATAGCACGCATAAGAAAAGTGAGTGAGGAATTAAATTTACCCATCGCAACATTAATGGATACAAAAGGACCTGAGATACGCCTTAAGGACTTTGAAGATGGAAAAGCACAATTGGTTAGTGGACAAACTTTTATACTTACTACAGAGGATGTAATAGGAACTGAAAAAAGAGCAAGTATTACCTATAAAGAGTTAATAGGAGATATTTCCGTAGGAACAACCATTCTGATAGATGATGGTCTTATCGAAATGGTAGTAGAAAAAATGACAGATACAGATATTTACTGTAAAGTTATGAATGATGGAGCTATAAGTAACCATAAAGGTGTAAATGTACCAGGTGCAATTCTATCTATGCCATATATTAGTGAAGTGGATAAAAGCGACATCTTATTTGGAGTTGAAAATGAATATGATTTTATTGCGGCTTCTTTTGTAAGATGTAAAGAAGATGTTCTGGAAATCCGAAAGATTTTGAATGACCGCGAAAGCAAAATGAAGATCATTGCAAAAATTGAAAATTTACAAGGAATCAATAATATAGATGAGATTCTCACTGTTTCTGATGGTGTTATGGTAGCCAGGGGAGATATGGGTGTTGAAATACCTCTTGAAGAAGTTCCTATTTTACAAAAGGAGATTATTAAAAAAGCAGTGGCAGAAGGGAAACATGTTATTACGGCTACTCAAATGTTAGAATCGATGATTCATAATCCTAGACCTACAAGGGCTGAAGTTACAGATATTGCCAATGCTATTTATGATGGTACAACAGCAATTATGCTTTCAGGGGAAAGTGCAGCAGGATTGTATCCCATTGAAGCGGTTAAAACAATGTCTAGAATTGCAGAAAGAACGGAAATGGATATTGATTATGCAGCGCGTATGAAAAAGAAAGATGATTCAGATAAAAGTGATATTACAACGGCAATTTCTCATGCTACTTGTACCACAGCAATGGATTTAAAGGCGTCAGCTATTATTACTGTAACGATGTCAGGATTTACGGCGAGTATGATTTCAAGATATAAACCCGATTGCCCAATTATTGGATGCAGTGTGTATCCGAGGGTTTGCAGACAATTAAATTTGATGTGGGGCGTTATACCAGTTAATATTGAAGAAAAAGAAACAACCATGGGTCTTTTTGATGAAGCTGCTAAAATTGTAAAAGCTAAGGGTCTTGTAAAAAAGGGAGATACAGTAGTTGTTACAGCTGGAGTTCCTCTTGGAATTCAAGGAAAGACAAATATGATTCGCGTTATAGAAATTGACTAGGAATAAAAAAATATCGAATTCATAGTATGGGGGATATACCTATGAAGAAGTTTGTAATGGCACTAGATCAAGGAACCACAAGTTCGCGGTGCATTTTATTTGATAAAAAAGGATCGTTGTGCTCCATAGCACAAAAAGAATTGTCTCAGATTTATCCAAAAGCTGGATGGGTGGAGCATGATCCATTTGAAATATGGTCAGCCCAAATAGGAGTAGCGGTAGAGGCAATGGGAAAAATAGGCTGCTCCATTGATGAAATTGCAGCCATTGGAATTACAAATCAAAGGGAAACAACGATCATATGGGATAAAAGAACAGGAAAGCCCATATACAATGCCATTGTTTGGCAATGTCGCAGAACTGCTGGATATATTGAAAAGCTTAAAAGAGAAGGATTTGACAAGGTAATCAAAGAAAAAACAGGTTTAATCCCAGATGCCTATTTTAGTGCAACGAAAATAGCATGGATTTTAGATCATGTAGAGGGAGCTAGGGAAAAAGCGGAGACAGGTCAATTACTATTTGGTACCGTAGATACTTGGTTAATATGGAACCTTACGAAAGGAAAAGTTTTTGTAACAGATTATACGAATGCTTCTAGAACCATGATTTTCAATATTCATAATCTCACATGGGATGATGAAATTCTACATAGGTTAAATATACCAATATGTATGTTACCAGAAGTCAAACCATCTAGCTGCCTGTATGGAATGACAGATGAAACAATAATTGGAGGAGAGATTCCGATTGCAGGAGCCGCTGGAGATCAACAAGCGGCACTATTTGGACAATGCTGTTTTGAAGAAGGTGAAGTTAAGAATACGTATGGAACAGGATGTTTTCTATTAATGAATACGGGTAATAAAGCAATTAATTCGGAAAATGGACTTATCACTACCATAGCAGCATGTACAGAGAAAGAAGTACAATATGCCCTTGAAGGAAGTGTTTTTGTTGCAGGAGCTGCGATACAGTGGCTAAGAGATGAAATACGTATCATTAAGAATGCAGCCCAATCAGAAGAATATGCATCTGCTGTAAAAGATAGTAATGGGGTGTACGTAGTTCCAGCCTTTGCAGGACTAGGGGCACCCTATTGGAATTCAAATGCAAGAGGGATGATTGTTGGACTTACAAGAGGAGCTAACAAGGAACATCTTATTAGGGCAACGTTAGAATCCCTTGCCTATCAAACATTTGATGTTATTAGTGCCATGGAAAAGGATGCAGGCGTGGCATTAAAGAACCTTCGAGTGGATGGGGGTGCTAGTGCCAATAACTTTTTAATGCAGTTTCAGGCAGATATACTAGAGAAAAATGTGATGCGACCTGAATGTATCGAAACTACTGCACTTGGAGCCGCGTATCTTGCAGGAATTGCAGTAGGTTTTTGGAAAAATAAAGATGAAATAAAAGAAAATTGGAAATTATCCCGGACATTTATTCCTTCTATTTCAGAAGAAGAAAGGAAAAAGTTAATGAAAGGGTGGAAACGGGCAGTGAGATGTGCAATTTTATATTCGGAAGAAGAATAGACGTAAGCAAATAGAGAATATAAAATCAAGTATTGTGAGGATAGGTAAAAATGGGTAAGATTTTCTATATTATGGGAAAAAGTTCAACGGGAAAAGATACTATTTTCAAGCAACTTTTAATGGATACTAGAATTAAATTAAAAACAATTGTTCCATATACAACAAGGCCAATTCGTAGGGGTGAAACCAACGGTGTGGAATACTTTTTTTCAAATGAGGAAGAGTTACAAGGCCTGGAAAGTAGTGGTAAGTTAATTGAGCTTCGTACCTATGATACGTTTCATGGGAAGTGGCGATATTTCACGGCGTTAGATCAACAGATTGACCTTAATTTTCATGATTATTTAATGATAGGAACATTAGATTCCTATAATAAGACAAAAGTTTTCTTTGGAGATAAAAAAATAGTACCCATCTTAATTGAATTAGATGATGGAATTCGTCTTCAAAGAGCCTTAAATAGAGAAAAGAAACAGAAGATGCCCAAGTATGAAGAAATGTGTCGAAGGTTTTTAGCTGATTCGGCTGATTTTAGTAAAGAAAATATTAAGGCAGCAGGAATTACAAGAATTTTTTATAATGATAACTTACGATGTTGTCAAAATGAAATTGTTGATTATATTTTAGTAAACTTGTAAAATTTATAATAGATAGTATATTATGATTCATAAAGGAAGAACAGAGGAAGGGGGTGAAGTTTGTGGATGTGAAAGTAAATCAAATATCCCAGAATGTACCCGTTACACAACAACAGCAGACACAACCCACAGATGGAACCTTTAAATTTATGCTAGCCAGTAATATAGCAGAAGGTGATTTACAAAATAGATTAAATCTTCTCATGCAAGATATCACTCAGCAAGGGCTAAAACTATCTAAGCATAGGGATGTAAAAGATATGCGAAAGTATAGGACGCTGATTAAAGAATTTTTAAATGAAATTGTAAATAGATCTCATCACTTTTCCAGGGAAAACTTTTTAGATAGAAAAGGACGACATCGAGTTTATGGTATCATTAAACTCATCGATGAGAATTTAGATGAGTTAGCACAGGAATTAGTAAAAGATGAAAAAGATAATATTTCTATCTTAGGTAAAATTGGAGAAATAAGGGGTCTATTATTGGATATTTTCACTTAAATAAAAGGGTGTTACGAATGTAGCAGGAGGGGGTAAGGCAATGGAAAAGTTTTCAGACATCATTGGACAAGAGCATATTAAAGAACATTTGCAAAGCGCAATAAAGGAAAAGAAAGTAACGCATGCCTATATCATTAATGGAGAGAGAAGTTCAGGTAAAGAATTTATAGCACAAATTTTCGCAATGGCAATTCAATGTGATAAGCAAGATATAGAACCATGTGGAGAATGTCATTCTTGTAAACAGACAAAAAGTAATAATCAACCTGATATTATTAAGGTTACTCATGAAAAGCCAAATTCTATAGGTGTAGATGATATTAGAACTAAAATTAATAATGATGTTGCAATTAAACCTTATAGTAGTCCTTATAAAGTATATATTATGAATGAAGGGGAAAAGTTAACACCTCAAGCGCAGAATGCACTATTAAAAACATTAGAAGAACCGCCGGAGTATGTAGTTATTATGATATTGACTACAAATATAGAATCAATGCTCCCAACAATATTGAGTAGATGTGTAGTCCTTAATATGAAGCCTGTAGAAGATGAATTAGTTCGTAAGTTTTTAATGGAAGAATTAATGGTTCCCGATTATAAAGCAGATGTGTGCGTTGCTTTTGCAAGGGGAAATGCTGGTAAAGCGAAAGCTTTGGCAATAAGCGAAGAATTTGATAACATTAAGATTGATACGGTTACTCTTTTAAAATATATTAACGAGATGGATGTTAGTGAAATGGTAACGACGGTTAAAAAGTTCAACGAATATAAGTTTAATATTAATGATTATTTGGACATTATATCGGTATGGTATCGAGATGTTTTATTATTTAAAGCAACAAAAGATGCGAATCACTTGATTTTTAAAGATGAAATACAGTATATTAGAAAAGTAGCAGATAGAAGTAGTTATGAAGGAATTGAAAATATTATTGAAGCAATAGAAAAAGCAAAAAATAGACTAAGTGCAAATGTAAATTTTGAATTAACAATGGAATTGCTTTTGCTAGTCATAAAAGAGAATTAGTGAGGTTTATAGATTATGATTAAAGTAATTGGGGTACGTTTTAGAACAGCAGGTAAGATTTACTTTTTTGATCCTCTAAAGTTTGATATAAAAAGAGGGGATCATGTTATTGTTGAAACTGCTCGTGGAGTTGAATATGGCACAGTAGTTGGGGAGTTAAAGGAAGTAGAAGACGAAAAGGTGATTCAACCATTAAAGCCAGTTCTTCGAATTGCCACACCAAAAGATGATGAGCAAGGGATCTTGAATAATGTAAAAGAGAAAGAAGCTTTTAGAATATGTCTCGAAAAGATTAGAAAGCATAAATTGGATATGAAACTAATTGATGCAGAATACACATTTGATAATAATAAAGTTCTTTTTTATTTTACGGCTGATGGCCGTATTGACTTTAGAGAATTAGTGAAAGATTTGGCAGGGGTATTTAAGACAAGGATTGAACTTCGCCAAATTGGTGTTAGAGATGAAACAAAGATTGTTGGTGGAATTGGTATTTGCGGTAGGCCATTATGCTGCCATACTCATTTATCAGAGTTTATTCCGGTATCCATTAAAATGGCGAAAGAGCAAAATCTATCATTAAATCCAACTAAGATTTCTGGTGTTTGTGGAAGACTGATGTGTTGCCTAAAACATGAGGAAGAAACTTATGAAGAATTAAACAGAAGATTACCTAATGTGGGGGATCTTGTAACAACGGAAGATGGATTAAAAGGGGAAGTACAAAGTGTAAATGTAATCCGTCAACTTGTAAAAGTGATTGTTATTACAAATGACGAAAAAGAGATACGTGAGTTTAAAGTAGAGCAGCTACGCTTTAAGAGAAAAGCTCGAAAAGAAAAAATAGAAATTAGTGATGAGGAATTACGTGAGCTAGAGAGATTAGAGAAACTAGAAAGATTAGAGAAAATAGAGAAAGAAAAGGAAGGTAAGATAAAGTAACAGATGCTTATTAACCTAAAAGAAAACGAAAGAATAGAAGAACTTCAGCGAAATGGATATAAAATTATTCAAAGCAGCGAGAGGTTTTGCTTTGGCATGGATGCAGTATTGCTTTCTGGATTTGCTAGAGTAAAAGAAGGCGATAAAGTTCTAGATCTTGGTACAGGAACAGGAATTATCCCTATTTTATTAGAAGCAAAAACAAAAGCAAGTCATTTTGTTGGCTTAGAGATTCAAGAAGAAAGTGCCGATATGGCAAATCGTAGCGTGGAGCTGAATCATCTTCAAGAAAAGATTCGGATTGTCTGTGGAGATATCAAAGAAGCAGGACAATTATTTGGACCGGCTTCTTTTGATATTGTAACTTGTAATCCGCCATACATGATAAAGCAACATGGTATATCCAGTAAGGAAGATGCAAAAGCCATTGCTAGACATGAGATATTATGTTCCTTAGAGGATGTTGTTAGAGAAACATCAAAGTTATTACGGCCAGGAGGTAATTTCTTTATGGTTCACAGGCCTTTTCGTTTAGCTGAGATTATTACAACTCTCGTAAACTATAAGTTAGAGCCAAAAAGAATGCAGCTCGTGTATCCTTATATAGATAAGGAACCAAATATGGTATTAATCGAAGCCTCCCGAGGTGGAAAAGCTAGAATGACAATAGATAAGCCTCTCATTGTGTATAAAGACAAAGGCGTATATACGGATGAGATATATGACATCTATGGATATTAAAGTAATAGAATAGAGAAGAATCATGGAATTATAAAGGAAAGGAAGCGATCAAATGACGGGAACTCTTTTTTTGTGCGCAACACCAATAGGTAATCTTTCTGATATCACAAGACGAGTGCTAGAAACTTTGGAAACTGTTGATTTGATTGCAGCTGAAGATACACGAAACAGTATTAAGCTTTTAAATTATTTCCATATAAAAACCCCAATGACAAGTTATCATGAGTATAATAAATTGGACAAAGCCATATACTTAATTGGGCAGATGCAAGAAGGAAAAAACATTGCACTTATTACAGATGCAGGTACCCCGGCTATTTCGGATCCAGGTGAAGTACTTGTGAAAATGTGCCAAGAAGCTGGAATAGTAGTAACTTCATTACCAGGTGCAGTAGCTTGTATCACAGCACTTACGTTATCGGGTCTTAGTACAAGACGTTTTTGTTTTGAAGGATTTTTACCATCAGACAATAAGGAAAAAAAAGATATACTGGATGATTTAAAAGAGGAATCAAGAACCATTATTTTATATGAAGCACCTCATCATTTAAAAAGGACATTAGAGGATTTACAAAAAACATTGGGAAACCGAAAGGTAACCCTTTGTCGTGAATTAACTAAAAAGTTTGAGACAATATTACCAACCACGTTAGAGGATGCGTTAGAAATGTTTCAAAGTCAAGATCCCCGGGGGGAATATGTTATTGTAATGGAAGGCAAAAGCCTTGCAGATAGAAAAAAAGAGCAAGTGGATAGTTGGCAAGAGATGGATATTATAAAACATATGCAGCTTTATGAAAAAAATGGAACAGACCACAAGGAAGCAATGAGACTAGTTGCAAAAGATCGTGGGATTACCAAAAGAGATGTCTATCAATATCTTTTAAAAACTGTTGACAAATAGCAATCAAAATAATATACTTTGAATGTCAAACTATCCAAAAGAAGAAAAGGAGACTATATTATGTTAGAAAGAGTAAAAGAAATTATACAAGAGCAATTAAACTTAGACGGAGTTGAAATTACAGAGGAATCATCATTCAAAGATGACCTAGGAGCAGATTCTTTAGACTTATTTGAGTTGGTGATGGCATTTGAAGAAGAATACAATGTAGAAATACCAGCAGAAGACTTAGAAAAGATCACTACTGTAGGAGCCGTAATTGAATACATTAAAAGCAAAGGCGTAGAAGCATAAGATGAAAACAAAAATTACGGACCTTTTAGGAATTGAATATCCTATCATCCAAGGTGGGATGGCGTGGGTTGCTGAATATCATCTGGCAGCAGCTGTTTCAGAAGCGGGTGGTTTAGGACTCATTGGCGCAGCGTCTGCTCCTCCTGAAGTTGTAAGAGAACAGATTCGTGAAGCAAAAAAATTAACAAACAAACCATTTGGAGTTAATATAATGCTTCTCAATCCCAATGCAGATGAAGTTGCTAAGGTTGTAGTGGATGAAGGAATCAAAGTTGTAACGACAGGTGCAGGTAATCCTGGAAAGTACATGGAAATGTGGAAAGCAGCCGGAGTAAAAGTTATTCCAGTTGTTGCTAGTGTAGGTCTTGCAAAAATGATGGAACGAGCTGGAGCTGATGCAGTCATAGCAGAAGGAACAGAATCTGGAGGACATATAGGTTCATCAACTACAATGACCCTAGTTCCACAAGTTGTGGATGCTATTAACATTCCAGTCATTGCAGCAGGTGGTATTGGTGATGGAAGAGGATTTGCAGCTGTGATCATGTTAGGTGCCCAAGCAGCCCAAATGGGAACAAGATTCGTAGTTGCTACAGAATCAATTGTTCATGCAAATTATAAGAAAAAAATTATAGCTGCCAAGGATATTGATTCGGAAGTAACAGGAGCAAGCACAGGTCATCCAGTTCGTCAAATTAGAAATAAAATGACGAGAGATTATCATATAAAGGAAAAGGAAGGTGCTTCTTTTGAAGAACTAGAGTATCTTACATTAGGAGCTCTTAGAAAAGCTGTAATGGAAGGCGATGTCATAAATGGTACATTAATGGCCGGACAGATTGCCGGACTTGTTAAAAAAGAACAATCTTGCCAAGAGATTATTCAAGAAATTATGGCAGAAGCAAAAGTACTATTAAAGTATGAATAAAAATATACAATAAAGGGGGTTGGATTAGTCTATCCCCCATTTTAAAAGATAAATAGTTTGAATATCAAAGTAATAAAGAGGAGAATTTTATGGGTAAAATAGCTTTTATATTTCCTGGGCAAGGCTCACAATATATAGGAATGGGTAAAGACTTTTATAATACAATTCCAATTTGCAAAAAGGTATTTGATTTGGCAAGCAAAGTAAGTGGAATTGATGTTCCAGCACTTTGTTTTGAGGAAAATGAAAAAATTAATATAACAGAATACACACAAATAGCAATGTTAGCTACAGAAGTAGCAATATGGAAGGCAGTGGAAGAACGAGGCATAAAAGCTGATATTGTAGGGGGATTAAGTCTTGGTGAGTATGGAGCTTTAGTAGCTAGTAAGGTAATTAGTCTTGAAGATGTATTTAAAGTTGTAAGAAAACGCGGTATTTTCATGCAAGAAGCAGTACCAAGTGGTGGTGCCATGGTGGCAGTTTTGGGGCTTGAAGCAGAAGTAATTGAAATGATATGCGAAAAAATAGATGGAACAATAGGAATTGCAAATTATAATTGTCCAGGTCAAATTGTTATTTCTGGAGAAGAAAAAGCAGCAACCGAAGCAATAAAGAAATTAACTGAGGCAGGGGCAAGAAAATGCATCTTATTAAAAGTAAGTGGTCCTTTTCATTCCCCACTTCTAGTTGACGCAGGCAAAAGATTGGCAGGTGTCTTAGAAGAAGTTTCCATAAACGATATTTCCATTCCATATATTGCAAATGTAACAGCACAATTTGTAAATGATAAGGAAGATGTGAAAGACTTACTTGAAAAACAAGTATATTCACCAGTAAGATGGCAACAATCTATGGAACTTATGATTCAAGATTCTGTGACAACCTTTATAGAAATTGGTCCTGGAAAAACGTTGTCAGGTTTTATTCGTAAAATAAATAAAGAAGTGCAAGTAATTAATATTGAAAAAGTAGAAGATTTGGATAAACTAGTATTTTAATTTAGAAGGAGGAAATCTATGTTAAGTGGAAAAGTAGCACTTGTAACAGGAGCAGGCCGTGGGATTGGAAAAGAAATCGCAATTACACTTGCAAACTACGGAGCAAGTGTAATTGTAAATTATAATGGTTCCAAAGAAAAAGCCGAAGAAGTGGTAAATGGCATTAAAGAAAATGGCGGACATGCAATAGCTTATCAATGTTCAGTAGTAGATTATCAGGCGTGTGGTACTATGATTACAGAGATGCTAGCCTTGTTTGGACATATTGATATACTAGTAAATAATGCAGGAATTACAAAAGACAACTTAGTAATGAAAATGTCAGAGGAAGACTTTGATCAAGTGATATCAACGAACTTAAAGGGAACCTTCAACACCATAAAACATATGTATCGAATTTTTTTAAAACAAAAAAGCGGTCATATTATTAACTTATCAAGTGTTTCCGGAGTTCTTGGTAATGCAGGGCAAGCTAATTATGCAGCCTCTAAGGCCGGTGTAATTGGTTTGACAAAAACAGTTGCAAAGGAACTTGGAAGTAGAGGAATTACTGTAAATGCAGTGGCTCCAGGATATATTGATACTGACATGACGAATGCAATGAGTGATGATGCAAAAGCTGCTACGATAGCACAAATACCACTAAAACGAGTGGGAAATACAAAAGATATTGCTGAAACAGTAGCCTTTCTGGCAAGTGAAAAAGCTTCTTATATAACTGGTCAAGTAATATCTGTTGATGGTGGAATGGCAATTTAATGTAGAAATGGCAATCTAATGTAGAAATGGAGAAAATCAGAATGAGTAGAAGAGTTGTAGTAACTGGAATGGGAGCTATTACACCAATCGGATTAAGTGTGGATGAATTCTGGACAGGAATCAAAGAGCAAAAGATTGGTTTTGATAAAATAACAAGATTTGATACAACAGAATATAAATGTAAGTTAGCAGCCCAGGTAAAAGGTTTTGAAGCTAAGAACTTTATGGAATTTAAGTCTGCAAAGAGAATGGATTTATTTAGCCAATATGCAGTAGCTGCAACCAAAGAGGCAATGGAAGACGCCAAAATTGATATGGAAAAGGAAGATTCCTATATGGTTGGAGTATCCGTAGGTAATGGAATTGGATCCTTACAGGAATTGGAGAAAAATCATTCTAAGTTATTAGAAAAAGGTCCAAGCAAAGTGAATCCTCTTTTAGTACCAATGATGATTAGTAATATGGCAGCAGGAAATATTTCCATTCAATTTGGATTAAGGGGAAAGAGTATTAATGTAGTAACAGCATGTGCAACAGGAACCAACTCCATTGGGGAAGCATTTCGTACTATTCAATATGGAGACGCGGATGTGATGGTAGCGGGTGGAACAGAAGCAAGTATTTCGCCAATAGGAATTAGTGGATTTACATCACTCACTGCATTATCTACCAACGAGGATCCTACCAGATGTTCCATTCCTTTTGATAAAGAAAGAAGTGGATTTGTCATGGGAGAGGGAGCGGCTATTGTTATATTAGAAGAATTAGAGCATGCTAAAAAGCGTGGGGCTAACATCTATGGAGAGGTAGTAGGATATGGCTGTGCATCTGATGCCTTTCATATCACATCCCCAGCAGAAGATGGTTCTGGAGCAGCAAGATCTATGACAAATGCAGTAAAGGATGGAAAAGCATCCTTGACGGATATCACCTATATCAATGCTCATGGAACAAGTACACATCATAATGATTTGTTTGAAACACGTGCAATTAAATTAGCATTCGGGGATCATTCTAAAGATATTAGAATTAATTCAACAAAATCTATGGTTGGACATTTACTGGGGGCAGCAGGAGCAATTGAATTTGTAACTTGCATAAAAGAAATGCAAGAAGGATATATACATGCTACCGTAGGATATCAAACTCCGGATGAAGAATGTGACTTAAATTACTGTAAAGAGCCAATACAAGAAGAAGTAATCTACGCATTATCGAATTCCTTGGGATTTGGTGGTCATAATGCAAGTATTTTGATAAAAAAATATACTGAATAAATAGGAGGCTAAAAATGTCAATTTTATCCGCAAAAGAAATTATGAAAATAATTCCACACAGACAACCGTTTATGTTAGTAGATACCATTGAAGAACTAACACCAGGGGTAAGAGCGGTTGGAAAGAAATGTGTAAGCTATAATGAACCTTTTTTTGCAGGTCACTTTCCTAGCGAACCTATCATGCCAGGTGTTTTAATTATAGAAGCTCTTGCGCAAGTAGGTGCAGTAGCAATTCTAAGTCTTTCTGAAAACAAAGGAAAGACGGCATATTTTGCAGCAATTAATTCTGCAAAATTCAAAGGAAAAGTTGTTCCTGGAGATGTATTGTTACTAGAAACAGAAATAATCAAGGTAAAAGGACCAATAGGTCTAGGAAATGCAAAAGCGTATGTGAACGGAAAAATTGTTACTCAAGCAGAACTTACCTTCGCAATAGGTGTGGCAGAATAAAGAGAAGTTCACTATATTTATCCATGATACAGGAGTAGAAGCCCATGAAGATAGAACCATTAAAAATAGGAGATTTAATAGCTAAAATACCCGTTATTCAAGGTGGAATGGGTGTTGGAGTAAGTTTATCCTCACTTGCAGGAGCAGTAGCTTTAGAAGGAGGAATAGGAATTATATCAACTGCCCAAATTGGATATCGGGATCCTGAGTTTGATAACAATCCTATTGAAACAAATCTCAGAGTGTTGAAAGAACAAATCATAAAGGCAAAAGATATTGCGAAAGGTGGTATTATAGGCGTAAATATTATGGTTGCTACTAGAAGATATGATGAGTATGTGAAAGCTGCCGTAAACGCAGGTGCCGATTTAATTATCTGTGGTGCTGGACTTCCCATGAAACTTCCAGAACTAGTAGGAAAGGCCAAAACCAAAATCGCACCAATTGTATCAAGTTTAAAGAGTGCCAATGTGATATGCAAATACTGGAATAAAAAATATAATAGATTACCTGACATGGTTGTCATTGAAGGACCAAAAGCAGGAGGGCACCTAGGGTTTTCAAAAGAAGAAATCGAAGCATATATAGAAAATGACAATTATGATGTAGAAATTGCTTCTATTATTGAATGTATTAATAAATACGGTGATGATGGGGGTGTGAAAATTCCTATTGTAGTTGCCGGCGGAGTTTACACACGGGCAGATTTAGAACATTATCTATCAATGGGTGCTAGTGGCGTTCAAATGGCTACCAGATTTGTAACCACGTTTGAATGTGATGCATCCAATGAATTTAAGCAAGCCTATATCAATTCTAAAAAAGAGGATATTATCCTTGTAGAAAGCCCAGTTGGAATGCCAGGACGGGCAATTTTAAATCCATTTATGGAATTAGCTGCAAAGGGGACTATTCCACATAGTAAATGCCATTTGTGTGTTAGTACATGTAATCCAAATGAAACACCTTACTGTATTACAGATGCATTAGTGAATGCAGCAAAGGGAAATTGCCAGGATGCACTTCTTTTTTGTGGAACAAATGCTTATCTAGCAACAGAGTTAGTGCATGTGAAGGACATTATGGATGAATTCCGATCTTAGTAAAAAGGATATACAACTTTTATTTATAAACAATAAAAGGCAGAAGGGAGATATATGAATACGACTAGAATAATCGGCACAGGAAGCTCCCTGCCCGATCATGTTATAAGCAATCATTTTTTATCAACAATTATGGAAACTTCAGACGAATGGATTGCCAGTAGAACAGGAATTAAAGAAAGAAGACTAGCAAAAGAGGAAACAACAGCTAGTATGTCTATAGAGGCTAGTAAAAGAGCAATGATTAACGCTGGAGTGGCTCCAGAAGAAATAGATTTAATCATTGTGGGAACTATTACAAGCGATCATGTTACACCATCTACCGCGTGCGAAGTCCAAGCTGGAATTGGGGCTGTAAATGCCGTTGCATTTGATATTAACGCAGCATGCACAGGATTCATGGTAGCTCTTCATACAGCCCATGCTTATATACAGGCAGGTATGTGTAAAACAGCCCTTGTACTTGGTGCGGAGACGTTAAGTAAAATTATGGATTGGAAAGATAGAAGCACTTGTGTTTTATTTGGAGATGGTGCAGGTGCGGCAGTGGTTCGTAGTGATCACACAGGAATTATAAGCTTTAATCAAGGATCTGATGGAGCAAAAGGAATGGTATTAGCCTGCAAAAATAGGGCAAATAATAATCCATTGGTAGAAAACTCTATGGAACTTGGTTATGTTCATATGGAAGGTCAAGAAGTGTATAAGTTTGCAGTTTCAAAAGTGCCAGCATGTATTACCCAAGCATTAAATGAAGCCGGTTTATCCGTTGAGGATATTAAGCTTTTTGTTCTTCACCAAGCAAATATGAGAATTATTCAATCGGTAGCGAAACGATTAAAAGTAAGTGAAGATAAGTTCCCAATTAGCCTTGATCATTGTGGAAACATTTCCGCTGGAAGTATTCCCATACTACTAGATGAGATTAATCAAAAAGGACTTCTTCAAAAGGGTGACAAGATTGTTATGTCGGGATTTGGTGGTGGACTCACTTGGGGCGCGACAGTATTAACCTGGTAAAATAAATAACTTATCATTTATAACCTATATAGTAATATCTCTGCTGATTCATTAATAGGATGAATAAACGGGATAGGTGGTATTATATGCTAAATTATATATGGGGAATCATGATTCTAATAGGTATTATATACGGCTCCTTTACAGGAAACATGGCAGAAGTAACAAACGCTGCCATTAATTCTTCAAAAGAGGCCGTTTCTCTATGTATTACAATGGTTGGCGTTATGTCATTATGGGTAGGGCTTATGGAAATTGCAAGAGATGCAGGATTAATAGAAAATTTTACGAAAAAGCTTAATCCATTTGTTTCCTTTATGTTTCCTGGTATTCCTCATAATCACAAGTCCAGAGAATATATTTCTACAAATATTATTGCTAATATTCTAGGACTTGGTTGGGCGGCTACGCCAGCCGGACTTATGGCCATGAAGGAGTTAGGAAATCTGAATGAAGAAATAAATGGTAAAAAAAATGCCCATATAGCTAGCAAAGAAATGTGTACCTTTTTAATTATTAACATTTCATCCCTTCAACTGATTCCAGTTAATATGATCGCTTATCGTAGCCAATATGGGTCTGTAAATCCTGCCGCCATTATAGCTCCAGGAATAATTGCTACACTTGTATCAACCATATCTGGAATTATATTCGCAAAAAGTATGAATCGAAAAAAAAGACTCAATGATTAAGCTAAAATATCATTGTTTTTTTGTTCTACATCTTTTATAAATACAGTTAACTTATTATTCCGATCACAGGTTGCTAAGAATACCTCTTCAATAGTAGTAACCCCTTGGCCCTTTAACTGGTGATGTAACCAAATTTTATCTTTACCAGTGTGTCGGAGGTTTTTAGGTAGGATTTTACCATCTATAATTACATTTGCAACCATAAAGTCCTGAGAAGGATTTAAGTTTAAGTCGTCAGGAGTAACGGGGCGACTTTTTGCTTTCGGTAAAAAACTAACCTTTCCGTTTTCTTCAAGAATGGCAGTTTCTATTTTAGATATATCAAAATAGCCACCAACACGACACTGCACTAGAAATTCTGCGATATCAATTTTTGCTTTTTTGAGGTTTTTTAAATAAAGTTCATCATGATCAAGCAAAAGTAAAGGCTTCCCTGCAAGAATCCGCCTAGCCTTTATTGATTTTGAAGTAATCGTAGATAACAATATGGTAGCCAGTGTATAAACAACCATAGCGATTAAGGGATATAGATAATTACTTTCTAATGAAGTAGCCATCTCTGCCGCTATGGACCCAATTGTAATACCGGTAATGTAATCAAACATACTCATTTCAGACATTTGACGATAGCCAATTAGCTTGGTTAATAAAAAAAGAGCAATAATAGAACCAAAAGATAAACATATCACATAAAGAATACCTGTCATTTTAGTTTTCGTCCTTTCAATTTGATATTAGTATTTACAAATTTAATAAAATTATGAATTAAGCATTTTTCCTTTCATAAAAGAATAGGTTAGTGAAAATAAAGAAGTGTTTTTATGGTGGTAATATGTCAAATGTTTTGGCTAATATTTCAAATATTATAATTCCTGTTCTTATTTTTTATATTGTGGCATATGGACTAATTCAAAAAAAGGATGTCTATGAAGATTTTATAAAAGGTGCGGAAAGTGGATTTAAAACAGTCATACAAATTATGCCTACACTCATTGGATTAATGGTGGCGGTTGGAATCTTAAGAGCCTCAGGATTTTTAGATTTTTTAGGAAGTTGTTTTTCCGGAATCACCAACCAATTTGGTTTGCCCTCCCAAATGGTACCCCTTATTTTTGTCCGAATGTTTTCGTCTTCAGCAGCTACAGGCCTTGTACTAGATATCTTTAAGGAACATGGGACAGATTCCTATATGGGTATGCTTACATCCATTATTATGAGTTGTACAGAAACTATATTTTATACAATGTCTGTTTACTTTATGGTTGCCAAAGTAACGAAGACTAG
>DATESN010000029.1:0-2328 GCA_035270785.1 Lachnospiraceae bacterium
AAGCCTGACGGGTATTATCCGATAGCAAGTGAAGTAAAAACAATTAGTAAGACAGAATATGATAGGACGATAAAAGAATATGAAAAAACAATTCAAGAATTAAACAAAGAACTTGAAGTAGCTGAAAGCAAAGCAACGACCTTAGAACAAGCAGTTGAAAAAATAACCGAAGAAAATACAGACTTAAAAAACAAAACTACTCCGACTACAGGATTCAATTTTAAACTATTCTTAGCAGGCGTTTTAACAGGAATAGTTCTAATAATATTTGTAAAATTTAGGCTATGAGAAAGATAAGACCACGAATGAATGAAGTAGAATATGAGGCTTACCTTGAATTTAAAAGACCAAAAAACAATGTTTTAGTAATAGGCGATTTGCACGCTCCATTTATTAAAGAAGGATATTTAGAGTTCTGCCAAGAGATGTATATAAAACATCAATGTAGTTCTGTTGTATTTACAGGGGATATACTTGATTGCCATTACTCATCATTCCATGAATCGGATGCTGACGGTTTCGGGGCGGGCGAAGAATTAAAAAGGGCTAAAAATGTTATCGCTCAATTTTACGAAGCATTCCCAAATGCTAAAGTTTGCATCGGTAACCATGATAGAATACCTAACAGAAAGGCTTTTGCGGGAGGGTTGTCCATGACATGGGTTAAAACAATATCAGAAGTGCTAGATACTCCAAACTGGGCTTACGCAGACCAATTCATTATAGACAATGTAATGTATTGCCATGGAGATGGAATGGATATAAGAAGAAGGAGTAACCTTGAATCAATTTCGGTTGTATCAGGACATTTCCATAGTAAATCATTCTATGAAACATACGTAGGGGAGAATATTTTAAGATTTGTATTACAGATAGGATGCGGAATAGACAGGCACAGTTATGCAATGGCTTATGCTAAACTTTATCCGAAGCAACAGATTAATGTAGGAATTGTAAAAGATGATGGAAGATGGGGAATGATAGAGCATATGGTAATGTGACTAAAACAAAGGTTTGTGTTAAGTGCGGAGAAGAAAAAGACATATGCTATTTTGATTTTAGAATTGATACTCATAAATATAGGGGTGTGTGTAAAACCTGTCATAAAGGGGTGAAAGAGCCACTACTGGCAAAGCAAAAAAGAATATTTGAATTATATGATAAAGGATTTAAGGAATGCGGCAGATGTCATAAAATATTGAGCATAGAAAATTTTGGAATTGATAATATTACGGCGACAAGGCTCACATCACAATGCAAAGAATGTATAAGGAAAAAAGGCATTAAACTAAGGAGCACGAAAAAGTATAGAATGACGCTATACAAATATAGGTATAACGCCACGGAAGCCGACTACATAGATTACGAATTAAAAAATAAATGTGAAATATGTGGTAAAGAAATAGAAGGAAGCGATAAATGTTTTGACCATTGTCATACTACTGAAAAATATAGAGGAGTCTTATGTTATGAATGCAATTTAGGATTGGGGCATTTTTGTGATGATACGATTAGGCTTGAAAACGCAATTAATTATTTAAAATCATTTGAATCAAAAAACGGCATAGATACGGAATAATTGAACCAATGAAAATGTAATGGGTTGCTCGGTTATTAGATTTTGCGCAGAATTTAATATTTAGGAATCAATGCTTCCACGAAAACCCATTATATGAAAAAAAGGGAGGTTTTGCCCTCCCCCCCTCACTTTAAAAACTTTGTGTGAAAGCAATTCAAATTTATATATCCGAAAAATTGTTTTCATTCTACTATTAATTAAGCTCTTTGAGATATTTTATTGTTGTTTCAGCTTATTATATAGCAACCCTTATATCCCGAATGTACTGGGAATTGAACTTTAAAGAAAAAAGAGAGAAAATAGGTTTTGAAAAATTTTCCTTTAAAGTTGCGACCTATTGAACACTCCCGTCCCGAACCATTAAGGTGTAAGAGTCATGTAATCCCTCTTAGCTTTCGTTCAGTACTAATAACTCATTCGGTCGATAGTTGCAGATGTTGCATTTTGCAGAGCTATCATTAGGTGCGCTATAAAGTACCGTTTCAATAGATTCATTTTGCTGAATACACAGCTCGTTTCAATATTTAGCTCCCTGAAACTGGTATAAAGAGGGTGTAAAAAAAAATCCCATCGGAGGAGAGGACTCGTCAGGGATTTTAGTTCAGTTGCAATAACTGTTATATCTTATACACTTGATTCCTCTCTCAAGTGGCACTAAAGTACAACAATATTTTGGATAATCCAAACAACTGAACATAAAATACAGTTAATTGTACTTAAAATGTTGTTTACTATAGTTGCTTTTATAT
>DATESN010000030.1:0-5508 GCA_035270785.1 Lachnospiraceae bacterium
CAAGGTGCAGTGGCTAACAAATTCCGTCTATGACAGTGCACAAAAGGTACTGCGATTTAGCACCAATCATTTTTCCACCTACGGCATTGGCTACAAACAGACTAACACCGCATTTACAGACATTACAGCTCATTGGGCAAAGGAAGATATTGAGTTTGTGGTAAGCCGTGGATTGTTCAGCGGCACTTCCGGCACTACCTTTAGTCCGAACACCGCCATAACAAGAGGAATGTTCGTCACCGCCCTCGGACGGTTGGCAAACGCCGATGTGAGCGGCTACGCAAAGAGCAGCTTCACCGATGTGAAAAGCGACGCTTACTATATGGGCTACATCGAGTGGGCAAGCAAAAACAACATTGTAAATGGGGTTGGCAATAATAAGTTTGCCCCGGATCAGTCCATCACCCGTGAGCAGATGGCGGTCATTATGAGCAATTATGCCAAGACCATCGGTTATACTCTGCCGAAGGTTCATATCGAAAATATCTTTACAGATAACGCTAAGATCAGTATCTACGCCAAGGAAGCCGTGAAGCAGATGCAAATGGCAGGCGTGATCAGCGGCAAAAACGGCAATCTCTATTATCCGCAGGGTACAGCCACAAGAGCCGAGGTGTCCGCTGTATTACGCCGCTTTGTGGAGCTGGCGATTTCCAGCGACACGGCACAAGGCTGGACAATGAACGATTCCGGCAAATGGATGTACTACGAAAACGGCAAGCCCCTTACCGGCAAGCAGGACATCGACGGAGCCACCTATACTTTTGACCAGTACGGCGTGACCGCGGATGTGCCGAAAAATCTGCGGTACACCACTTACATTGTGCAAAAGGGCGACAGCTTCTGGCGCATAGCCTACAAGTTGGGCTGCACCATGAGTGAACTGGAGCGATTGAATAACAAAAGCCGGTTCTCAATTATCCACCCCAGCGATGTACTCCGGGTGCCAGAGAAGTAAAAACATGGTTCCCTTTTAAAACGTTAAGCTTAATGGGCAGAGGATAGGCGAAGATGGAATAAGCAAGGGAGGAAACCGACATCGGTTTCCTCCCTTGCTTTTCCGTATTCAGTTTGCGTTTCTTAATTTGTCCCTGTGACACAGTCGCTTTAGGAGTCATGTCCCTTTTTTGATGTAAATTACAATATTATAAAATTTATATTAGTATTTGTATATGTTATTGTATTCTAAGAAATGATTTGGTAAGATAAAGGTGTTTGTTTTTGCTAGTAAGAAATGCTTGAAAGTAATGATTGGGGAATAATATGGAAATAATTATTTTTATGAGTGGTATTATCATTGTTTTGTTTGGTTTTTTTATAAAAGGGTTTTATGACCAAAAAAAAACCATAAAGAGTTTTAGACAAAAGTTAAAAGAGAATTATGGGAAGTATCCTGAAAAAAACTATAAACCTGAACAATATGAAAATATTGCAAAATATTACTTAAAGCATAAAAAAGGTTACTCCATTGATGATATAACTTGGAATGATTTAGACATGGATACTATTTTCATGCTTATGAATCACACAAATTCCTCTGCGGGTGAAGAATATTTATATCATAGATTAAGAACTCCAGAATTAAATGGTGATAAAATAGAAAGAGATGAAGAATTGATTCAATATTTTATGGATCATGAAGAAGATCGGATTAAGCTTCAACTGGCATTTTCTAAGATGGGAAATACAGGAAAATACTCGATCTATGATTATTTGGAGTTTTTAGACGTGCTTGGGAGTCGAGATAATGCAAAACATATTGTTGCCGATATATTATATCTACCGGCGATTGTATTTACATTGTTTATGCCAGCATATGGAATTATGTTCTTAATTGCATTAATGATTTACAATATGTTAACGTATTCAAAGGAAAAGTCTGAGATTCAGCCATATATTATAAGCTTTTTTTATGTGTTACGCGTTATAAAAAGCGTAGGTGAAATTAGTAAATTAAATATTGATATTTTGAAACCAAACTGTGATTCCTTAAATGGGTTACGACGGGTATTTAAGAACTTTGAGAAAAGATCAAAAAAGTTAGCTAAAGATGATTCGAACGCAGATCCATTGGCCATTTTCGCATTGTATTTTAAAATGATTACACATTCTGATATTATCATTTTTAATAATATTTATATAGATGTTAAAAAGCATGTTAAGGATATTGATACTATTTTAACAGAAACGGGTTATTTGGAATCCATCATCGCAATAGGGGCATTTCGGAAATCCATAGGGGACTATTGTTTACCAAAGTTTAATCATAATGGGCTTCTAGAAGCAAAGAATTTATATCATCCCATGATCATGAATCCAGTCAAAAATTGTTTTTCCTGTAACCGCGGTATGCTACTTACAGGATCCAATGCATCAGGGAAATCTACTTTTTTAAAAACAATAGCCATTAATGCGATTTTAGCTCAAACAATTCATACTTGTATGGCAGATGAGTTTCATTCGGAATTTTATAGAGTCTATTCCTCTATGGCATTAACCGATAATCTAGATGGCGGTGATAGCTATTATATTGTGGAAATAAAATCATTGAAACGAATTTTAGATGCAGTAGCCTTGGATCATAGTGCTCCCGTTTTATGTTTTGTGGATGAAGTCCTTAGGGGTACCAATACCGTTGAAAGGATTGCAGCATCCACACAAATATTAAGAAGTTTAACAGGAGAGCGGGTGAAATGCTTTGCAGCAACCCATGATATAGAGTTGACACATTTATTGGAAGAACAATATGATAATAATCATTTTGAAGAAGAAGTCATAGAGGGTGATGTTGTTTTTCATTATGAACTATTAAATGGAAGAGCAACTACAAGAAATGCAATTAAACTACTTAGTATCATTGGCTACAATGAGAAGATTATAGCATCTGCAGAAGGTTTGGCAGAAAAATTCTTAAAGACAGGACAGTGGGTATAATATGAATGTAACAATTTATTCAGATGGTTCTGCAAGGGGAAATCCCGATGGACCTGGAGGATTTGGAACGGTACTTCAATACGTAGATCATAAAGGGGAAGTTCATCAACGTGAATTTTCTGCAGGTTATAAGAAGACAACCAATAATCGTATGGAGTTAATGGGTGTTATTGCTGGTTTAGAGGCGTTAACAAAGCCTTGTCATGTAGAAGTTGTTTCGGATTCTAAATATGTAACAGAAGCCTTCAATCAAAATTGGATTACTAATTGGTTAAAGAAAAATTGGAAAACAGCAGGGAATAAACCAGTTAAAAATATTGATCTTTGGAAAAGGTTACTGAAGGCAAAAGAAAATCATATCGTAGTGTTTACATGGGTAAAGGGACATGCAGGGCATCCCGAGAATGAGAGATGTGATTATCTTGCCACGAGTGCTGCAGATGGAAACGGATTACTTGACGATAATATACAAGAATGATATGATTATTTCAATCAGTTTTTTATTAAGATAATAGATATAGATGAAGACAAGGGGCGTATTAATGAATAATTTAATTGCATTTGTAAATCAGTTTTTGGAATATTTAATTGTATTTGTTGTTTCTATTATTGCTATTTTAGGTGGATGTTTTATTGGAATTAAATGTCGAAAATCAAAAGATTTGAAACAACTTGCAGCTGCGGATGAACAGATTGATAGTAAAGTCGAATGATAAAAAGTAAAAAAGTGAATAATTTAAAAAAGGTGTTCTATAATGTGAACACCTTTTTTAAATTATTTTGCGAAGAGGTGTTTCATGAAAAAGTATGAATTTTTATTATGGGATGTTGATGATACCCTATTGGATTTTTTGAAATCAGAACGTTATGCATTATCCAATTGCTTTGAAAAGTTTAATCTTAGCATTACGGATGAGATTATTGATTCCTATTCACAAATCAATCATAGTTATTGGAAAAGGTTAGAACGGGGAGAAATAGATAAAAACACGGTTTTGTATGGAAGATTTGAAACTTTATTTAACAAATTAAATATAACTAGTATTGACATTACGGTATTTCAAAGGGAATATCAAAATGCATTGGGTAGCGTCTTTTATATTCAAGATCAGGCAACCCAATTATTAAAACGGTTATCAAAAGATTTTAAGCTTTATCTTGTAACTAACGGTGTCGCAACTGTTCAACGTAATAAATTAAATTTGTCAGGAATTAATGAAATTGTAGATGATATTTTTATTTCAGAAGAAATTGGATATGTTAAACCACAAAAAGAATTTTTTGATCGTTGCTTTGCTAAAATTCCAGACTTTGAAAAAGAAAAGGCAATTATTATTGGAGATTCCCTAAGTAGTGACATTAAAGGTGGTAATAATGCATCCATTGCTACTTGTTGGTATAACCCAAGGAAAGCCATAAATTCAACCAACAGTAAAGTGGATTATGAGATATGTAATTTAAATGAAATAGAGTCGGTTATCTGGAGATAAAGGAGATTTATGGCAAAGTCACAGAATCAAAAACTAAAACTGCTATACATATTAAAAATATTACACGAAAGAACGAATGAAAATAATGCTATTTCCACTCATGAAATCATAGAATTATTGAAAAAACAGGAGATTCTTGCGGAACGAAAAAGTATTTATAATGATATAGAACAATTAATAAGTTTTGGAATTGATATTGTAAGTAATAAGTCTAAAATAAATGGTGGCTACTTTTTAGCAAGTAGGGATTTTGAATTGGCAGAATTAAAATTATTAGTGGATGCAGTACAAGCAACCAAATTTATAACCGAAAAGAAATCAAAAGTACTGATTAGTAAATTAGAGTCCCTCACAAGCATTTATGATGCAAAACAATTACAAAGACATGTATATGTTGCCAATCGAGTAAAGACAACGAATGAAAATATTTATTATAACGTGGATTATATACATAGATCTATTTCCCAAAATTCCATGATTGGTTTTCGCTATTTTGAGTGGACCATTGATAAAGAAATGAAATTCAAAAAAAAAGGTACTTTTTATCATATTAGCCCTTGGGCACTTACTTTTAGTGAGGAAAATTATTATCTGATAGGTTTTGAAGAAGAAAGCAATATGATTAAACATTATCGAGTAGATAAAATGATTGATATGAAGGTAATTGGAACGATAAGATTGGGAAAAGAACAATTTGAAAAGTTTGATATTGGTTCCTATACCAATAAAACCTTTGGTATGTTTGGTGGAACAGAAGAGTTAGTAACCCTAAATTTCCCCAATCGTTTAGTAGGTGTTGTGTTTGATCGATTTGGAAAAGAAACGACTATTAGAAAAAGAGATGAAAATAATTTTTCCATAAGAGTAAACGTGGCAGTCAGCCCTCAGTTTTATGGTTGGCTTACGGGTATTGGTCCTGAAGTTCGTATTTCAGCACCAGAATCAGTAAAAGAATCGTATTATAAATATTTATGTGAAATTATTAAAGGTTGAAAATAGTATATAAAGATTTATTTTAGAGCATGTAAAACATGCAGATCGGATATAGGCATAAGATGGAATTTCAATTTGCATCAAGAATGAA
>DATESN010000031.1:0-97656 GCA_035270785.1 Lachnospiraceae bacterium
CAGTAAAAGAATCGTATTATAAATATTTATGTGAAATTATTAAAGGTTGAAAATAGTATATAAAGATTTATTTTAGAGCATGTAAAACATGCAGATCGGATATAGGCATAAGATGGAATTTCAATTTGCATCAAGAATGAAAGATTATGAAGAAGGAATCTTTCAAATTTTAAATGATAAAAAAGAAGAATTACTAAATCAAGGTAGAACAGTCTATAATCTTTCGGTAGGCACGCCAGACTTTCAGCCGGCAGAGCATATCATAGAAGCAGTTGCAAAAGCTTCTATGATACCAGAAAATTATAAGTATTCATTATCAGATTTGCCAGAATTAATAGAAGCAGTGATAGAAAGATTTGAGAAAAGATATCATGTTTCTTTAAATACAAATGAAATCATGTCCGTATATGGTTCTCAAGAGGGGATTGCACATATTGGGCTATCTTTATGTGAAAAAGGAGATATTGTTCTTGTTCCAAATCCTGGATATCCTATTTTTTCAATAGGCCCGTCTTTAGCAAATGCAGAAGTTGTCACTTATGATTTAATAGAAGAAGATGGTTATTTACCAAACTTGGATGTCCTTTCAGCTGAAATATGTAAGAAAACAAAGTTTATAATTGTTTCTTATCCACTGAATCCCATATGCAAAGCTGCACCTGAAGGGTTTTATGAAAAATTGATTACTTGGGCAAAGGAAAAAGATATCATCATTATTCACGACAATGCCTATTCAGATATTATTTTTGATGGCAGAGTTGGAGGGTCGATTTTATCAATTCCATCCGCAAAAGAAGTAGCAATAGAATTCTATTCCTTATCTAAATCATACAATTATACAGGAGCAAGAATGGGGTTCTTAGTTGGTAATCAGAAAATAATTAAAAATTTTAAAAAGTTAAGATCACAAATTGACTATGGAACTTTCTTGCCTGTCCAATATGGTGCCATTGCAGCTTTGACGGGTCCAGACCAAATGATAAAAGATCAGTGTATGGAATATCAAAAAAGAAGGGATGCTCTTTGTAGTGGTCTTCGTAGCATTGGATTTCCTATACAAGATAGTGAAGGTACTATGTTTGCCTGGGGGAAAATACCAGATAATTATTCAGATGACATATCATTTGTAATGGATCTAATGGAAAAGACAGGAGTAATATGTACCCCTGGAAGTAGTTTTGGGAGTCTTGGTAAGGGTTATGTTCGCTTTGCCCTTGTTTTATCAGTAGAACAAATAAACGAAGGGATAAATCGGATTAAACAAAGTAATATTCTAAAAAGATGAATAGGGTTTCTACACAAAAATTATCTTTTTTTTTGTGAACTTTTTTTAATAACCTTTATTGACACCAAAAATAGAATGACATATAATTAATGAAACACCACAATATGTAGTGTGTAGATTCGAAAACAAAACACAATATTGTGTTTACAGTTTTTTGCAGTGTGTTTTCGTGTCTTTAACGATTGTGTAGGGAGGAATAGAAACAAATGGGAAATAGTGTGGAAAAATCATTAGAAAATGAACTTGATTATGATTCTATTTTTAAAATTAACAGAGCTATAAGTGTAGTTAAAAAAGATGGAAGTATTGAAGAGTTTAATGTTCAAAAAGTTGTAAATGCAGTTGGGAAATCAGCTTATCGTGCGTTAACAAAATTTTCGGAGGCTGAAAAAAAACAAATTTGTAAATATGTAGTTGAAAAAGTGGATGAACTTGGACAGGATGAGATTCCTATTCCAGTTATGCATAATATTGTGGAAAGTGCTTTAGATAAAGTGAAACCTATTGTGGCTAAAAGCTATAGGGATTATCGCAATTATAAACAAGATTTTGTTCGTATGCTCGATGACGTATATAAAAAGAGTCAGTCTATTATGTATGTTGGAGATAAAGAAAACGCAAACACAGACTCTGCATTAGTTTCTACAAAAAGAAGTCTTATTTTTAATCAATTAAATAAAGAATTATATCAAAAGTTTTTTATGACTACAGAAGAAATTCAAGCATGCCGTGATGGTTATATATATGTACATGATATGTCAGCGCGACGAGACACGATGAACTGTTGTCTATTTGATGTTCAAAATGTTTTGACTGGCGGTTTTGAGATGGGTAATATATGGTATAATGAACCTAAAAGCTTAGATGTTGCTTTTGATGTAATCGGAGATATTGTATTAAGTGCTGCGAGTCAGCAATATGGTGGTTTTACAGTTCCAGAAGTGGATACTATTTTAGAACCATATGCTCAAAAATCATATGCTTCTTATTTGAAAAAATATAGTAATCTGGGAATTGATGCAGTTACAGCAGACGCAGAAGCATATGCTGATGTAGTGAGAGAATATGAACAAGGTTTTCAAGGATGGGAATATAAATTTAATACGGTAGCTTCTTCGCGAGGTGATTATCCATTTATCACTGTTACAGCAGGTGTTGGACAAGGTAGATTTGCGAAACTTGCCACTATTTCACTTTTAAATGTTCGTCGTAGGGGACAAGGTAAAAAGGATCATAAAAAGCCTGTTTTATTTCCTAAAATCGTATTTTTATATGATGAAAATTTACATGGACCAGGCAAACCATTGGAAGACGTATTTGAAGCTGGCGTAAAATGTTCCGCAAAAACAATGTATCCAGACTGGCTTAGTTTAACTGGAAAAGGTTATATTTCTAGTATGTACAAGCAATATGGAAAAGCTATTTCCCCAATGGGATGTCGTGCATTTTTATCGCCTTGGTATGAAAAGGGCGGAATGCATCCAGCAAACGAGAAAGATTCACCAATTTTTATAGGACGGTTTAATATAGGAGCGGTTTCCCTTCATTTACCAATGATTCTTGCAAAGTCAAGACATGAAAGCAAATCATTTTATGAAGTGTTAGATTATTATTTAAATTTAATTAGGCAGTTGCACATTAGAACTTATGCATATCTAGGAGAAATGAGAGCGTCAACAAATCCACTTGCCTATTGTGAAGGTGGTTTCCTAGGTGGAAAATTAAAATTATCCGATAAAATAAAGCCACTATTAAGCTCAGCTACGGCCTCTTTTGGCATTACAGCATTTAATGAACTTCAAATGTTATATAATAACAAATCATTAGTGGAGGATGGTCAGTTTGCTCTTGAAACGTTAGAGCATATTAATAAGAAAGTGGATGAGTTCAAGGAAGAAGATGGTAACCTATATGCAATTTATGGTACACCAGCGGAAAACCTATGTGGTCTTCAAGTAAAGCAGTTTCGTAAGAAATATGGCATTGTAGAAGGCGTTTCAGATAAGGACTATGTTAGTAATAGCTTTCACTGTCATGTGACAGAAGATATTACCCCCATTCAAAAGCAAGATTTGGAATATCGTTTTTGGGAATTAAGTAATGGTGGAAAAATTCAATATGTTAAATATCCCATTGATTACAACTCCGATGCGATCAAGACGTTAATTCATAGAGCTATGGATATGGGCTTTTATGAGGGAGTAAATTTATCCTTATCGTATTGTGATGAGTGTGGTCACCAGGAACTTGAAATGGATCAATGCCCTAAATGTGGAAGTACCAATCTTACAAAAATTGATAGGATGAATGGCTATCTGTCCTACTCACGTGTAAATGGCGATACGAGATTAAATGATGCAAAAATGGCTGAAATTGCGGAAAGGAAGAGCATGTAAGAATGAGATATCATAATATAACAAAGGATGATATGCTTAACGGCGACGGATTAAGAGTTGTTTTATGGGTTGCCGGTTGCTCACATTGCTGCAAAGATTGTCAAAATCCTCAAACATGGGATCCAAACGGAGGATTACTATTTGATGATGTTGCAAAAAAAGAGTTGTTTGAGCAATTAGATAAATCCTACATAGCAGGAATTACTTTTTCAGGTGGAGACCCACTTCATGCTACCAATAGGCTTGATGTACGGAATCTTATTTTAGAAATTAAGGAAAAATATCCACAGAAGACTATTTGGTTATATACTGGGGATGTTTGGGATAAAATTTATCATTATCCAGTGATGCAATATATAGATGTTTTGATTGATGGAGAATTTCATTGGAAAGAAAAGGATGTAAAGCTTCGTTGGAAGGGAAGTAAGAATCAACGTGTCATAGATGTTCAAAAATCACTTAAACAAACGGATTCACTTGTTCCCATACTTCATTGCGGTGATTATTAAATTGTAAAGGAAGAAGTTAACATGCAGAAAATAGCAAAATTTTATAAAATTAGTATTGCACAGTTTTTAAAAGACTTTGAAGAGATCTTTCCCGATTATAGTAAGCAGGAATTGAATGCGTTATATGACACTATTAAACTGCCAAAAAGAGCAACAAGTGGAAGCGCAGGATATGATTTTTTCACTCCATTTACATTTCATTTATTACCAGGAGAAACAATTAAAGTGCCAACGGGAATAAGGGCTGAAATGGAAGAAAATTGGGTTCTGAAACTTTACCCTAGAAGTGGGCTGGGCTTTAAATTTCGTTTACAGTTAAATAATACGGTTGGAATTATTGATAGTGATTATTTTAATTCTGATAATGAAGGTCATATATTTGCAAAGATTACGAATGACTCCAATGAGAAAAAAGAACTTCATGTTGAACATGGAACGGGATTTATGCAAGGTATTTTTATAGAATACGGTATTACGGTAGACGACGAAGCTACTACAATTCGTAATGGTGGTTTTGGAAGTACAACTTAATAAGATAAGTATAAACAACTCCTTTTTGGATAGCATAATAACAGATATGCCTAGAAAGGAGTTTTTATTTTGAAACCTTTATTTATGAGTAGTTCAGTTACAGAAAATATGGAGTTTTTAAAAGCTGAATTGGCGATGGATACAAATTTTGATATTATTTATCGAGTCATTCAAATAGGTGATAAACAAGCGTGCCTATATAATATAAATGGTATGTACGATGACGAAATTCTACAAAAGCTACTAACGTATTTCATGGAAATGAAGCCAGAACAAGTGGTAGAAAATCCACATGAATTAATCAAAGTAGCGATTCCATATATTAGTGTTGATTTGAAAAATATGTGGGATAATATATTAACAAGTATTATGTCTGGATTATTTGCACTATTTATCGATGGATACGATAGGTGTATTCTACTTGATGCAAGATCGTATCCTATTAGAGGAGTGGAAGAACCAGAGAAGGATAAAGTACTACGAGGTTCCAGAGATGGGTTTGTAGAAACCATTGTTTCAAACACGGCACTCATTCGTAGAAGAATAAGAAGCACAGAGCTAAGGATGGAACTTTTAAATGCTGGAAAATCATCAAAAACAGATATTGTTCTTTGTTATATGAATAATCGGGTTGATCAAAAGTTTTTATCGGAAGTGAGAGAAAGAATTAATTCGTTGCAAGTAGATGCCCTTTCTTTGAATCAAGAAAGCTTAGCAGAATGCTTGTATAAAAGCAGATGGTATAATCCATTTCCAAAATTCAGATATTCAGAAAGACCGGATACAGCTTCCGCGCAGATTTTAGAAGGTAATTTAATTATTTTAGTTGATACAGCGCCTCAAGCAATGATAACACCTACAACAATTTTTGATATTATTGAAGATACGGATGATTATTATTTTCCACCAATTACAGGAACTTATTTAAGATTGGCACGACTAGTAATAGCCATATTAACCTATTTAATTACCCCTACTTATTTATTATTAATGTTAAATAAAGGATGGATACCACCTGCATTTAATTTTATAAAAATGAAAGAGGTATCCAACATCCCGATTATTTGGCAATTTTTAGCCCTGGAATTAGCAATTGATGGATTGAAATTAGCCGCGGTTAACACTCCTTCTATGCTAAGCACACCGTTAAGTGTTATGGCAGCACTTGTTTTAGGGGAGTTTTCTGTTAAAAGTGGTTGGTTTAATGCGGAAGTTATGCTATATATGGCTTTTGTTGCCATAGCAAATTATACACAATCAAGTTATGAATTAGGCTATGCCATAAAATTTATGAGAATTATTAATCTAATTTTAACAGCTATTTTCAATCTTTGGGGATATATTATAGGCATTTTAATTTTAATCTTTTCTTTATGTAGTAACAAAACAATTTCCAATAAGAGTTATATTTACCCCTTATTTCCACTGAATTTAAAAGTTCTTGCTACACAAGTATTTAGAAAAAGGTTACCCAACGCCAAAAAATAGAGAGGCAAATGCCTTTCTATTTTAATTAGATTATTTATCAGATTGAAATTGATATTTAGAGATAGAGATGTTAATATATAAAAATAATATATAAAAATATTATATTTTGATTTTAGATATGACAAGGCACAGAGATAGGAGAAATAGTAAATGGAAGATTATATGATTGTAACGAATACCACTGCAGATTTACCACAAAGTTATATAGACGAATTCAACTTGGGATTAATATTTTTTACATATACCATGGATTTAGTTACATATGGTCGTGATAATGATTTGGATTATAAAGAATTTTATAAAAAATTACGAGAAGGAAAAATGGCATCTACTTCTCAAGTAAATCCCAATGAACTTCGGGAATATTTTGAAAGGTTTTTATTAAAAACAAATCACATATTATACTTATCGTTTTCATCAGGACTTAGCGGAACGTATTCCAATGCAAAAATAGTTGCAGAAGAAATGATGGAAGAAAACCCAAACTGTAAAATACTTGTAGTTGATTCCCTTTGTGCTTCTTTAGGAGAAGGATTATTTGTTCATAAGGCAGTTCAACTAAAAAAAGCTGGAAAATCTATGGAAGAAACTGCTTCATGGATGGAAGATCATATTTTAAACTTTGTCCATGTTTTTACGGTGGATGATTTAAATCATCTATATCGTGGAGGCCGTGTTAGTAAGACGGCAGCGATACTTGGAACAATGATTAATTTAAAGCCAATCTTAATTGTTGATAATGAGGGACACCTAATACCAATTGGTAAGGTAAGAGGTCGAAAAAAGTCATTGCATGAATTAGTTGACTATATGGAAGAAAAAATGGGTTCTTATAGAGAACAAAATGATATTATATTTATTAGTCATGGTGATGCAAAAGAAGATGGTGAATTTGTAGCAGAAGAAATCAAAAAACGTTTTGGGATCGAATGTTTTTTAATAAATCATATTGGTCCTACCGTTGGATCCCATTCAGGTCCGGGGACAATCGCTTTATTTTTCCTTGGGGAAAAAAGATAGAAGTAACATAGCAAAAAAGATCGGAACACATATTATAAACGTGTTCCGATCTTTTTTTATTCTTTACAACGATCAAAAGCGGGATTATATTGATAAAAGTTTTTTGGATCTAATCGATCTTGAACTAATCGTAATGCTTCACCAAATCGGGAAGATGATAGTGAATTATATCTTCCATATAATCTCTATAAGGGTTTTGCTTACAAGCACCTTTTTAATTAAAATATCAGCCACCTTTTGTTTATCCTCTTTGGATATGTTATTCCAATTAGCAAATATGATTTCAATGGAATCTGTGTCCAATAGGATACTGTGACACTTACTAGTCTCTAGTTTAACTATTTGAGTTTGAAGCTCTGAAATATCATTTACCAATATATCGACAGTACTATTCATATACTGGATCACTGTCTGACTTGCAGTTGAAAAGTTTTCCAATGTTTTTTCTATCTCTTTCTCCTTTGCGGATATGATAGCCTTTACTGCATTTATGTCTGCCTGATGCAAGTCAGGCTGTCTTTGCTCTATTTTCATAGTTTTTATCTTTCCATTAAGCTGCCTAAAGACTACACTTTCTATCATATCCTTATGCACCGCACCAACACCATCACACTTTTTGCTGGCGACAGCGGAACAAAGATAATACTCATTCAAAGTGGTCTTTCCAATCCATTTATTGTACCTCATAGCATAGCCACATTTAGGACATTTTAACTTTCCAGAAATCCAAGACGTATACGCCCTGCGTCCATTGGGAATGCACAGGTTTTCTTCGGCTTTTAATTGACAGCGAATAAAGGTATCGGCGTCTACGATACCAGCATGTGGCGCTAAAACGAGAAACATATTGTTGTAGCGACCTCTAGTGTTAACTGTACTTGTAGACTGATTTATATTCTTCGTATATAAATAGCAACCGTTTGTCCCAGTAAAAAGGTTCATATCATTTATAATTTCTGTCTGCCTTGATTGGTAAAAGCTATAAATATCCATATTCGCCTGTACATAAATAGGGTTACGCAATATCTCTGTTAATCTTGAGGTATTCCAGTTGACCCCGCGTAACTTTATCATATTGTTATTCTTAAAATAGCGTACAATATCAGCCAGGGATGTAATTGGCTTTGCATACATGGCGTAAATAATTTGTATATGTATTACTTCTTCTGGTATAGGTATATATTGTGAAGTCTTAATATTGTTAATTGTAATGGCAGAACGTTGAAAACCGTATGGTATACGACCACCCATATAAAAACCAGACCTACTACGCGACGCATAAGTGTCGGTAACCCGTTGCTGTATTGTCTCCCGCTCAAGTTGTGCAAATACAATAGAAACATTTAACATAGCTGCACCCATAGGAGTGCTCGTATCAAATTTTTCCTTGCAGGAGTTGAATTCCACCTTGTGTTTCTTAAATACCTCCATAATATTGGAGAAATCAAGAACTGAACGGCTTATCCTATCTAGTCTGTAGACGATCACCTTACTAATCTTGCCAGCTCTTATATCATCCATCATTCGCTTGAAGTCATCACGGTCAAGGTTTTTACCACTGAATCCTTTATCTTGGTAAACTTCAAAGTTTGCTTTTCTTGCCTCATATTTACATTCTGCTATTTGAGTTTCTATTGAGATACTGTCTTTTTTATCAACAGACTGCCTTGCATATATTGCTATCATTTTATAAGCTCCTTCCGTACAACGAATAAAACACCTATGTTGGCATGACACTAACAGGGGTGTTCCATTTTAATAGGTAACATTATTTATTTTTAAGGTCTAATTTTTTGTAAATATCGGAAAGAACAACATATAGATCATTAGCTACTCGTTGTTCCGCGATTTTTCGTTCGGTTTGTGTCATCTTAGGTATTGTATGTATTAATTCCACTTGTTGCGTTACGTTGTTTTCAACCACACATACATCACCTCTTGTTGATGTATATGCCCTTGCAACTTGTCCTATTCTTTTTTCCTTATTAACGTGATAGATTTACGGTTAACTGCTAGCAAGTTTGCCCATCAACAAAGTGTCAACATACTAATATCTTTACATACGAATATAATAATGATAATATTAGTGTACTAATTAAGGTAAAGTTATGATTATTTTTAATGATATTATATAAAAGGAGGAATAGGTAATGGAACTAATTAACAGAAAAATGAAGGGTGCTATTTTACCTGGTAATAGTACAGTAGAAATCAAGGAATTTGATATCCCAAAACCAGGGCATGGACAGGTTTTAATCAAGACTAAGGCAACTACGATTTGTGGTAGTGATATCCGCTGTATCTATAGGGAACATCTTGGCAAAGGGCCGGAAGGATATAATCCGGGTATGATTGCTGGACATGAGCCTTGTGGTATTGTTGTAGAAGAGGGCGAAGGACTAAAAAGATTTAAAAACGGTGATAGGGTAATAATTTATCATATCTCTGGTTGTGGTGTATGTAATGATTGCCGTAGGGGATATTATATCTCTTGTTCTAGTCCCCATCGTGCTGCTTACGGTTGGCAACGAAATGGCGGTATGGCACCTTACATAATCGCGGATGAGAAAGATTTAATTGCTCTCCCTGATGAATTGACTTATAAGGATGGCGCACAGGTTGCCTGTGGATTCGGTACTGTTTATGAAGCAATTGAGAAAATCGGAGTCTGCGGTAATGACGCGGTACTAGTAACAGGTCTTGGTCCTGTTGGTCTTGCAGCACTTATGCTTGCGAAAGCATTAGGAGCTAATCAATTAATTGGTGTCGAATTAAATGAACACCGTATTGAACTTGCAAAGAAACTTGGTCTGGTTGATCATGTATTTAAACCTGGTGAGAACACGTTACAGCAGATTCTTGATGTAACAGGTGGCCGTGGCGTGGAGCGTGCAATTGATTGTAGCGCTAATGATGGCGGTAGACATTTAGCACTTCAGGCAACCCGCGAATGGGGGAAAATAGCATTTGTTGGTGAGGGCGGAACCTGTAGTTTTAACCCAAGCCCTGATATTATCCATGGACAGAAAACAATTTACGGATCTTGGGTAACTAGCTTATGGAGAATGGAAGAATTGGTTGAACGTCTGGTACGTTGGAACATTCATCCTCAAGATTTAATTACTGATGAGTTTGAACTGGAGCAGGCAGATGTAGCTTATGCACTTATGGCTGGTGGAAACTGTGGAAAGGTAGCAGTGGTATTTGGAGATGAAAACGAATAAAATTGCTTTATGATTGGAGAATTATAATGAGTGAAATAGTAAATACAAATAAGGTGCCACACTTTACACTTCATTCTGGTGAAAAGATGCCTATGATGGGACTTGGCACCTTTGGATCAGATAAGTACAGCACAGAGCAGGTATCAGAGGCCGTATATGGTGCGATTAAAATTGGCTACCGTTTCATTGATTGTGCTGCTGTGTATCAAAATGAAGATAAAATAGGGGAAGTATTGAAACGTGTAATACAGGATGGAATTGTCAGTAGAAAAGAGCTGTTCATCACCTCAAAAGTATGGAATGATAAGCATAATAAAGTAATTGAATCCTGTGAGAAGAGCCTTAAAGACTTACAATTAGATTATATAGATTTATATTTAGTACATTGGCCTTTTTCAAATTATCATGCACCTGGGTGTGATGGAGATTCTAGAAATCCAGACTCGAAACCTTTTAGTCTTGAGGAATTCATGAATACCTGGAGGCAATGTGAGCAGTTAGTGGAGATGGGAATGGTTAAGCATATCGGTATGTCTAATATGACAATACCGAAACTGAATGCAGCCTTACCGCTATGTAGGATAAAACCTGCGGCTCTCGAAATGGAATTACATCCAAGCTTCCAACAAACAGAGCTGTTTGAATATACAATTGCCCATCAGATGGCTCCTATTGGTTATTGTCCTATTGGCTCCCCTTCGAGACCAGAAAGGGATCGTACAGTAACGGACGTTGTAGATACAGAGCTTCCAGAAATTGTAGCTGTTGCAAAAGCACACAATGTACATCCTGCTATTATCTGTTTGAAATGGGCAGTGCAAAGGGGGCAAGCACCTATTCCTTTTTCCGTAAAAGAAGCACAATATATTAGCAATTTAAAATGCTGCACGGAAGATCCTTTAACCGTGAAAGAGATGGAACTTATCAGTAAAGCAGATAAAAACTGCCGATTGATTAAGGGACAGGTATTCTTATGGGCAAGTGCTAATGGTTGGGAAGATTTGTGGGATCTGGATGGTACTATAACAAAATAAGGTTAATCGTTTTTTAAAATCATTTGAAACTTAAGACATGTAGTAATACACCGTAGGGTGGAAAAAAGGAGGTTAATGTGTTAAAAGGAATTCCCCAAATTTTATCACCAGAATTGTTAAAGGTATTATGTGAGATGGGCCATAGTGACAGGCTTGTTGTTTCTGATGGTAACTTTCCCGCAGAGACCATGGGCAAAAATGCTATTGTAATTCGTTGCGATGGTCATGGAGTACCAGAAATACTAGATGCTATTTTAAAGTTATTTCCACTTGACACTTATGTAGAGCATCCCGTCAACCTAATGGAAGTAATGCCAGGGGATCCGGTTAGGACACCTATCTGGGATACGTACAAGGAAATTGTAGCAAAATATGATGAAAGAGGATATAAGGCGGTAGGTAATATGGAACGTTTTGCTTTCTATGACAATGCAAAGACTGCATATGCGATTATTGCCACAAGTGAAAAGGCTCTCTATGCAAACATAATGTTACAAAAGGGTGTTGTAGTAGAATAACACTGTCATCTGAACGATTTACTTCACCAAAACGTTGGAAATGAACGATTTCCCTAGCACGTAAAAATTTAATTGGCTCACAGACATCAGGATCTTTCACCATACGCAGAATATTATCATAAGTTGTTCTGGCTTTTTGCTCCGCTGCCAAATCTTCTGTTAAGTCTGTAATAACATCACCCTTAGATTGGAATTCACAAGCATTAAAAGGAATACCACCTGCGGCCTGTGGCCAAATAGCTAATGTATGATCTACGTAATAGGGAGCAAATCCACTGTTTTCTATTTCATCCATAGAGATATTTCTGGTTAATTGGTAAACAATAGCCCCCACCAATTCAAAATGAGCCATTTCTTCCGTACCGATATCCGTTAGAAGTCCTGCGACTTCCCGGTATGGTATTGTATAGCGCTGAGATAAATACCTCATAGAAGCTGCTATTTCTCCATCAGGACCACCGTATTGACTTATGATTATTTTGGCTATGTCAACATTTGGTGTAGTTATATTAATTGGAAATTGCAATCTTTTTTCATATTTCCACATATTAATTTGCCCATCCTTCCCAAGGTAATGGAGCTAATGCCCATTTCCATTCTTTACTATAAACATCCGCTGTACTTAGTGTAAGGGGATAAAATTTCGCGGCAAATTCTTTGAGTAATTTATTTTTTATTTTACAATAATGATTAAAGTAATCAATAGCCTCCGATTCCATAGGGTGTGTATCAAGATATAAGGTCATTTCTACTAAAACAAAATCCACTATACTTATCTCATGGATCATTTCTTGTTGTTCATTTCCACTGTACTTCATCATTTGACACATCTCCTTCCAGTAAATGGTTGATTTAATTCTGGAAAGATGGTACCAATCATAAAGGCTTCATCTAAATTTTCATATATCTTATCCATATTCTGCCATGGCACATAAGCCATAGCCACCGGAAAATGATCAAAGTGTTCTTCAAATCTATAATCGCTCATAAATCACCTTTCATAACTCTCACTTTTTCTAATACTATAGTATGTAAGAATAAAATTTGTGACACCTTGTTTTCATAGTTTTATATACTTGACAGAAGAGTTCCATATCCTTTATAATTTAAAGCGTTAAAGCGTAGAAGATTAAAGCGTTGAACTTTAAAGTGATAAACTTTTAAAAGTAAACTTTAAAACATGAAGGAGTGGGAATATGATAATTAAGCTAATTTTATTAGTTATTTTCTTTGGAAGTATGATTGCGGTTGGCATTGTATCTAGAAAACATGCAACAAATGTAAATGATTTTGTTTTAGGTGGTCGTTCTGTTGGTCCATGGCTTACTGCATTTGCTTATGGAACTTCGTATTTTTCGGCAGTTGTATTTGTTGGATATGCAGGACAATTTGGTTGGAAATATGGATTAGCATCAACCTGGATAGGAATAGGGAATGCACTAATAGGATGTTTACTAGCATGGGTAGTGATGGGAAGAAGAACAAGAGTCATGTCTCAACATTTACAAGCCATTACAATGCCAGATTTTTTTGGAAAAAGATATGAAAGTAAAGCGTTAAAGATTGCAGCATCCTTAATTGCTTTTATTTTTTTGATACCATATACAGCTTCCGTATACAATGGTTTATCAAGGCTATTTGGAATGGCGTTTGACATACCCTATACCTATTGTGTCATAGCAATGGCAGCACTTACAGGAATTTATGTAATAATGGGTGGATATATGGCAACTGCTATTAACGATTTTATTCAAGGAATTATAATGTTAGCGGGAATTGTTTGTGTAATAATAGCGGTGTTAAATGGGAATGGTGGATTTATTGAAGCAGTAAAAAATCTAGCCGAAGTGGAAAGTGATGTTATTATTACTATGGGACAAAAAGGAGCATTTACCTCCTTTTTCGGGGCAGATCCATGGAATCTACTAGGTGTGATTATTCTAACCTCACTTGGAACATGGGGGCTACCTCAAATGGTACATAAGTTTTATACCATAAAAGATGAAAAATCTATTAAGACAGGAACTATTGTATCCACAGCATTTGCAATTATTGTTTCAGGTGGATGTTACTTCTTAGGTGGTTTTGGTAGATTATATAGTAATAAACCCGGGATTGTTCATGGGGATGGAGTATTAGTGGCTTATGATGCCATTATTCCCACGATGTTATCTTCCTTGCCAGATTTATTAATGGGTATTGTTATTGTACTTGTGTTATCAGCTTCTATGTCAACGTTATCATCCTTAGTATTAACATCAAGTTCAACGATAACGCTTGATTTAATTAAAGGTAATTTGATTAAGAAAATGAATGAAAAAAAACAACTTATTGTATTAAGGATATTTATTGTATGTTTTATTGTGATTTCAGTGGTAATCGCTCTTGATCCACCAACATTTATTGCACAACTAATGGGAATTTCTTGGGGGGCATTAGCGGGATCATTCTTGGCTCCATTCTTATATGGTTTATACTGGAAGAAGGTTAGTAAGTTGGCGGTATGGGCAAGTTTTATATGTGGCGTTGGGATTACCGTTTCCAATATGTATTTGAAATATTTTGCTTCTCCAATCAATGCAGGTGCCTTCGCAATGATTGCAGGACTCATTATTGTACCTATTGTAAGTATGATTACACCAAAATTTGAAAAAGATAAAATGGATCAAATTTTTGTCTGTTTTAACGAAAAGGTTACAGTAACAGAACGTACTTCATTACCAGAATAAGTATTGAAAGTATGATAAAAAAATAACAAATTAAATAAGATATCTTGATTTCCAACATGGTTTGTGTCAAAATGAATAAATACGAATGATTTTTTTAGTAAATAATTTTTAGGAGTATTAAAATGCGTGGAATTGACACACAAGTTAGAAAAGTAAGAAGACGTGTATTTAAAGAGGTAGCAAATTTAGCATATCATTCAAAAAATATAGTAGATGATATTGAAGCTTTACCATATAAGCTAGTTGATTCGGATGAATCTCCTTATTGGGAAAGTATTTATAGAGAACGTGCCGTTGTTAGGGAAAGAACGAGACTGGCAATGGGTATGTCCCTTCGTCCTGAGAATCAACCAGTTCATGTTAGTCAAGGTGTAGAAGATAGTAATATAGATGAAAAATATTATGAGCCACCGCTCATGCAAGTGATTCCATCTGCCTGTAATGCATGCCCGGATAATATCTATGACGTAACCAATAAATGCATGGGATGTTTAGCTCATCCCTGTAATGAAGTATGTCCCAAAGGTGCAATTTCCATGGTGAATGGTCGTTCTGTTATCAACCAAGACAAATGTATCAAATGTGGAAAATGTAAAAATATATGCCCCTATGATGCGATATCACATCAAGTACGCCCTTGTGCAGCAGCTTGTGGTGTAAATGCGTTTGATATAGGTAGCCATGGTAGAGCTGTGATTAATAATGAAAAATGCGTTTCATGCGGAATGTGCATGGTAGCGTGTCCTTTTGGTGCCATTGCAGATAAATCACAAATTTTTCAATTAATACGTGCCATGCAAACTGGTAAAAAAATTGTTGCCCAAGTTGCACCAGCAATTGTTGGACAATTCGGACCACTTGTTACCCCTGACATGATAAAAACAGCTTTAAAAGAAATTGGATTTTTCGATGTTTATGAAACGGCAATTGGTGCTGATATGGGTGCAATAGCGGAAGCAAAACACTATGTAGAAAAAGTAGCAACCAAAGAGCAATCATTTTTACTAACATCATGTTGTCCATCTTGGTCAATGCTTGCAAAAAAGTTTTTTCCTGAAACAATTGGAAGCATCTCCAATGAATTAACACCAATGGTTGCCACAGCTAGAAAAATTAAAGTGGATTATCCAGATGCCAGTGTGGTTTTTATAGGACCATGTGCTGCTAAAAAATTAGAGGCCATGAGACGAACTGTTCGTTCGGATGTTGATTTTGTTATTACGTTTGAAGAGCTTCTTGGCATGTTTGATGCAAAAGGTGTTCTAATAGAAGAAATTAAAGCCATGGATACTATGCAGGATGCGACAGGTGCCGGACGCGGATATGGCGTTGCAGGAGGTGTTGCAAGCGCTATAGAAGATTGTATCCGAGAATACTATCCAGATGTAGATGTCAATATTGAACATGCAGAAGGACTTTCTGAATGTAGAAAAGTATTGATGTTAGCAAAAGCTGGTAAGAAAAACGGATATTTAATTGAAGGAATGGCTTGTCCAGGTGGATGTGTGGCTGGTGCAGGAACAAATATACCAGTTGTTCTTGCAACAAAGGAAGTGAATTTATTTAAACAAAATTCTAATTCTAAAATACCAGAATTGATTCAAGAATAAAATTTGGAGGAAAATATGATGAATAAAGTTAGAACTCGCTTTGCACCAAGTCCAACGGGACGTATGCATGTAGGAAACCTTAGAACAGCGTTATATGCTTATTTAATTACAAAGCATGAAGATGGAGAGTTCATATTAAGAATTGAAGATACGGATCAGGAACGACTTGTAGAAGGAGCTGTTGAGATTATTCATCATACTCTTGAAAAAACGGGGTTAATTTACGATGAGGGTCCTGATAAAGATAAAGGGTATGGTCCTTATGTTCAAAGTGAAAGACAAGCAAGTGGAATTTATCTTGAATTTGCGAAACAATTAGTGGATAAAGGAGAAGCATATTATTGTTTTTGCGATAAAGAAAGATTGGCTTCCTTAACCCGTGAAGTGGGAGGGAAAGAAATCAATGTTTATGACAAACATTGCCTTCACTTAAGCAAGGAAGAAGTTTTGGAAAAACTAAAAGGTAACAATCCTTATGTAATTCGTCAAAATAATCCTACGGTGGGAACGACTACGTTTCAAGATGAAATTTACGGAGATATAACAGTAGATAATGCAGAATTAGATGATATGGTATTAATTAAATCGGATGGGTATCCAACTTATAATTTTGCAAATGTAATAGATGATCATTTAATGAAAATCACCCATGTTGTAAGAGGGAATGAATACTTATCATCTTCTCCAAAGTATAATCGACTATATGAAGCTTTTGGTTGGGAAGTACCGGTTTATGTTCACTGTCCATTGATTACAGATGAAGAACATCATAAATTATCCAAACGTTGTGGACATTCTTCTTATGAGGATCTTCTTAATCAAGGATTTTTAACAGAGGCAGTTGTTAACTTTGTTGCACTGTTAGGATGGAGCCCCGAAGGAAATGAAGAGATATTTTCGTTAGATGAATTAGTTAAAGAATTTAATTATCATCATATTTCAAAATCACCAGCGGTATTTGATTTTACAAAATTAAAATGGATGAATGGGGAATATATAAAAGCAATGGATTTTGATAGCTTTTATGAAAATGCAGAACCTTTTATAAAAAAAGCCATTACAAAAGAGTTAAATTATAAAAAAATTGCAGAAATGGTTAAAACACGTATTGAATTATTTCCAGAAATAGAAGAACTTGTATGCTTTTTTAATGAATTACCTGAATATGATATTGCAATGTATTCCCATAAAAAAATGAAAACAGATGCTAACTCATCGTTAGAAGTCTTGGAAGAATTACTTCCGATCTTTGAAGATTTAAATGACTATAGTAATGATTCCCTATATCAAACGATGGTTTCTTATGTAGAAAAAAAAGGATGTAAAAATGGTTACGCCATGTGGCCTGTAAGAACAGCAGTTTCAGGTAAACAAATGACGCCAGCTGGAGCCACAGAGATTATGGAGATTATTGGGAAAGAAGAATCCTTATCAAGAATTAAGATAGGTATTCAAAAATTACGATATGCATAAGGGGTCTTCTATTAATGACTCACAAGTACAAGCAATCATACATGGAGAAGGTCCTGCTTTAGTTCTTGCAGGACCGGGATCTGGTAAAACGTTAGTCATTACAAAACGAATCAAACATCTCATTCAGTCATATCACATTGAACCATCTGAAATTCTTGTTATTACATTCACAAAATCAGCGGTAATAGAAATGAAAGAACGATTTCAAAAAATTATGGAAGACGAATATTTTCCAGTAACTTTTGGTACCTTTCATTCTGTTTTTTTTCAAATTTTAATGCATACCTATCAATATAATTCCACTAATATTATCAAAGATAAAGAAAAGAAAGATTGTTTAAAAGAAGTATTGTTGAAGCAAAAGATTCCAATTGAATGGGATTCTTTATTAATAACAAGTCTTTTAAGTGAAATTAGTAAAATTAAAAATGTAGGTATTCCTATAGAAACTTATTGTTGTAATATAATAGAAACCATTCAATTTAGAAATGTTTTTCACGAATACACAGAACTATTACATGAAAAAAGAAAAGTTGATTTTGATGATATGGTATTAGAATGTCGTAATTTGTTATTAAAAAGAAAGGATATATTATCTCTTTGGCAACAGAAGTTTCATTATATCTTAATTGATGAATTTCAAGATATTAATCCGTTACAATATGAAGTTATTAAATTATTGGCAGAACCAAGAAATAATTTATTTATTGTGGGTGATGATGATCAATCAATTTATGGATTTCGTGGAGCCAATCCAAGAATTATGTTGAATTTTCCAATTGATTTTCCAAATTGTATTAAAATAGTATTAAATACCAATTATCGTAGTAGAAGATTAATTGTGAAATCTTCTTTATATGTCATTAATCAAAATAAGGATAGATTCTTTAAAGATATAAAAACGAATAGTTCTGAAAATGGAATCGTTGAAGTGAAAAGTTTTATTTCTAAACAAGAAGAATTTTTACGTATTCAAGCTATTATTCAAAAGTATTGTAATTCCAATCATTTCAAAACTACCCCTTATAAAAATATTGCGATTATTTTTCGAACGAATAAGGGTGCTACTTTTCTTATGGATAGAATGATAGAAAATCAAATACCATTTTCTATCAAAGAGAAAATAGGGAATATATATGAACATTTTATAGCAAAGGACCTTTTGGCATATTTAAAAATAGCTGCAGGATTTCATACAAGAGAATATTTATTTGAAATAATGAATAAACCAAAAAGGTATTTGTCACGCAGTGCTGTTCCTAATAAAAACTTTACTTTTTTAGAATTATTTCATTATTACAAAAACAAAACATATATGTTTGAAATTCTACAGAAGTTTTCCTATGATGTTTCAAGGATTAATCATATGATTCCATTTGCGGCCATACAATATATACGAAAAGCCATAGGATATGATCTTTATTTACAAGAATATGCAAAAGAAAAACAAGTTGAATGTAATGAATTTTTCGAGCTAATAGAAGAGATAGCAGAATTATCCAAGGGATATGAAACACTAGAACAGTGGGAAAAACATATTATTGCGTATAGTGAGGAATTGGCACATAAGGATATTAATAGTAATGATAAAAATGGGATACATCTTTTAACACTTCATGGTTGTAAGGGACTTGAATTTCCAGTTATTATTATACCGGATATAAATGAGGGAGTTATTCCACATAAGAAAGCAATAACAAAAAGTGAGATTGAGGAAGAAAGAAGAATGTTCTATGTTGGAATGACAAGAGCAAAAGAGGAATTATATTTGCTTTATATAAACGAAAAAGAAGGGCGTGGGTATCAACCTTCTATATTTTTAAAAAATATAAAAAAATAAGGACCAAAGGCCCTTATTCTTCATCAATTACTTCATCAAATTCAACACTATCTAAATACTCATCAAAGGCATCCGCAACCATTTCATATTCTGCATCGTCTTCAATAAAATCAAGCTCTGGCTCGGAATTAGGATCGGATTCATCCTCAGAATAATGATAGATCCAAACTTCACCCTCTGTGTTTTCACCATTATCATTAAGCGGTAATAAGACAATATAGTCTTTTTCTTTTACCGTCAAAATAGTAATAATGCTACAAGTTACCTTAGTACCATCATCAAGTTCCAACTCAACAGTCATTTCTTCATCATCAAAATCATGACTTTCATCATTTTCAATGTTTTTTATACTCATAAGAAATCCTCCTTTTTATATATATAGATTAATATTACAAAATGTAGTGACCTTTTGCAAGTTAATTTAATTTAATTTTTAAATTACATAAAAATGTGGTAAGATAAAAATGATAATTTTCAAAAAATTAATAAAAATAAATAGAAAAAGGGATATCAAATGAATCGTGATTTCATAATAGTACAAGGTCTACCTTATCCATTAGGGACAAACGTTCAGGAGAATGGAATAAATTTTGCAATTGAACTTCATTCTAAAGTAGAATGTGGAATTATTTTGTATGATAAAAAAAGTCTGAAACAAATTAAAATTCCATTTTCCAAAGAAACCAAAATAGGGTCTATGTATTGTGTCTATATGAAATCAATTGATTACAAAAATGTATTTTATAATTTTTATGAAGATGATAAAGTTATCATCGATCCCTATAGCAAAAGAATAGTAGGTAAAAGTAATTGGGGTAAGGAATGTAATCAGTCACTTCAAATGAGTGAATTTTTAAAAACACCCCCCCGTATGCTTGAAGAAAAGCCTTTGAAAATACCTTATGAAGATAGTATTCTATATTGTTTGCATGTAAGGGGATTTACCAAACATCCTTCTTCTAAGGTGAAAAATAAGGGAACTTTTGCGGGTATCGTTGAAAAGATTCCGTATTTAAAAGAGATTGGTATCACAGGGATAGAACTCTTACCAATTTATGAGTTTGATGAAATAGAACATCAAATGGAACCTAATTCCATGAGTTACATGGATCAAAGGTATAAAGATAAACTTGATTCCTTTGAAAAAAAACCTACAAAAATAAATTATTGGGGATTTAAAAATGCTTTTTATTTTGCACCTAAAAGTTCTTATTGCGCAACGGATGATCCTATTACAGAAATGAAAGAAATGATTGGACAACTTCATGAAAATGGAATAGAAGTAATTATGCAATTTTATTTCCCAGATGAAGTAAAGCAAAGCTATCTGTTAGAGGTGTTGAAATATTGGGTTTTGGTATATGGAATTGATGGTATTCATTTAAAAGGAAATAACATTCCTATTTTACTAATCGCTTCTGATCCATTTTTTAGTAGTACGAAATTATTGTATTGTGATTTCCCCATTCATTTGATTTATGAACAGTCAAAAACACCTGAGTATCGTAATTTATCGGTTTTTAATGATGATTTTATGTGCCATGCAAGAAAGTTTTTAAAAGGTGACGAAGGTATGCTTAATAAGATGCTTGCGCATTTTAAAAAGAACCCTTCAAAAAATGGTATTATTAATTATATAACAAATTATGATGGGTTTACTCTAAAGGACTTAGTTTCTTATGAACGAAAAAGAAATGAAGCAAATGGAGAAGATAACAAAGATGGTAACGATTATAATTACAGTTGGAATTGTGGACATGAAGGAATAACTAAAAAAAGGGTAATCAACAATATACGAAATAAGCAAATGAAAAATGCTATGATTCTTATGATACTATCACAAGGAACTCCATTTATATTAAGTGGTGATGAATTTGGAAATAGTCAAAATGGAAATAATAACCCCTATTGTCAGGATAATGAGATATCTTGGTTGAATTGGAATCTTATCATTTCCAATGAAGAAATGTATAGTTTTTATAAACAACTTGTTAATCTAAGAAAAGAACATAAGATATTTAGAAGAAGTACGGAATATACATTATTGGATTCTTTAGGTTGTTCTTATCCCGATTTATCTTATCATTCAGAGGAAGCATGGAAGATAACGACGGAAAATTATAATAGGAATGTAGGTATTATGTACTGTGGAAGATACGTAGGAGAAGATGTCAATATTTTTATCGCCTATAATATGTATTGGAAAGAGGAACAGTTTGCGCTGCCTAAATTAGAAAAAGGAAGAGAATGGTACTTAATGATGGATACTTCTGAAAAAGAATCGTTTTTGTGTGAACATATGTATATAAAAGATAGCAAAACCATAACAAGAGAAAGGAGTATTCAAATATTAATTAGCAAATAATAATAGATAAAGGAAAAAGAATATGAATGCTTTCAAACATTTCAAAATAATAACAAAGCATAAAATGTTAGTGATGAAAGGGTGTTTTTGCTTAGGTTTATATAGGCAAGGAATTTTACATGATTTATCGAAATATTCACCTAGTGAATTTTTAACGGGAATTAAATATTTTCAAGGAACCAGAAGTCCAAATAATGGGGAGAGGGAAGTGTTGGGATATTCAGGGGCATGGCTGCATCATAAGGGGCGAAATAAACATCATTATGAATATTGGATTGATTATAGCTGCAAAGATGGAACGTGTCTTGTTCCAGTACCAATGCCAACTAAATATGTTGTTGAGATGTTTGTTGATCGTGTAGCTGCTTCAAAAGTATATAATAAAAAAACATATTCCGAAAAAGACCCACTCAACTATTATTTATGGGGAAAGGAAACAGCGCCAATGCATGAAGCAACGAAAAAACAATTAGAAGAACTTTTAGAGATGCTAGCAGATGTTGGTGAGAAAAAAACCTATGAATATATTAGAAAGAAGATTCTTCACAACTGATTATTGTGTAGAAATTCATTTGTGAATCATATATTTGGTACCAAAAATAAATAAAAGCATACCTTACAGTATAGAATAGATAGGAGAATAATAATGAATAATTGTCTTTTAATTCTCGTTTTATTATGTTGCTGTAACAAGGGTAATGACAAAGGACGAAATCCAGACAATGGATGTAGACCAGACAGTGGGTTTAGACCAGACAATGGGTTTAGACCAGACAGTGGGTTTAGACCAGACAATGGATGTAGACCAGAAAGGCCACAATGTGGTCCATCTCCAAGAACAAACTTCCCGAATTTTTCTGGTTCAGGAACTTGTGGTTGTGAAGAAAAGCCTGTTTCTTAACAGGCTTTTCTTGACTTCAAGGAGTTTGAGTGATACACTTTTTTAGGTGCATAATTTAGTGCCATTTGATAAAAAGTATAAAATATTACGGAGGATATAGTATAGTGATAGATGGTAAAAAAGTATTGTTTAGTGGTATGCAAGCAACGGGAACCTTAACATTAGGAAATTATCTTGGAGCTTTAAAAAATTGGGTAACCATGAGCGATGAGTATGAATGTTTTTATTCAGTCGTTGATTTACATTCCATTACGGTTAGACAAGATCCAGCAGAACTTAGAAAAAGAGCTAGAAATTTATTGATTTTATATATAGCTGCGGGTTTAGATCCTAAAAAGAATTGTATCTATTATCAATCACATGTATCTGGACATGCAGAACTATCTTGGATATTAAATTGTTTTACTTACATGGGAGAGCTTAATAGAATGACCCAATTTAAAGATAAGGCGGCAAAACATACAGATAATATCAACGCAGGCCTATATACGTATCCCGCATTGATGGCAGCTGATATTTTGCTTTACCAGACAGATGTTGTTCCCGTTGGAAAAGATCAATTACAACATTTAGAGCTTACAAGAGATGTGGCACAAAGATTCAATTCTATTTATGGAGATGTATTTACAATACCAGAACCGTTTATTGGAAAAGTTGGTGCTAAGATAATGAGCCTACAAGATCCAGAAAGGAAAATGTCGAAATCCGATGAAAATGCTAATGCAAGCGTATATTTGCTGGATGATTCAGATACTATTATTCGCAAATTCAAACGTGCAGTAACAGATTCTGAGGCATGTGTTCGTTACCGTGATGAGCAACCTGGTATTAAAAATTTAATTGATATTTATAGTTCTTGTACAGGTAAAAGTTCTATTGAGATTGAAAATGAATTTGATGGAAAAGGTTATGGGGATTTCAAGTTGGCCGTTGGTGAAACAGTTGCAAGCACCTTAAAACCTGTTCAAAAAAAGGTAGAGGAATTAGGAAAAGACAAAGCGTATATTGATGAAATCATAAAAGAAAATGCAGAAAAAGCAAACTATTATGCAACTAAGACCTTACGTAAAGTACAGAAAAAAGTGGGCTTTCCAGAACGTATTAGATAAAAAGTTCTATAGTAGTAAAAATATAATATAAAAACGCCACTATCATTTGATATAATCCCATTATGATAGTGGCGTTTTTAAAAAAATAAATTAATTTGATTTTACCTGTTTCCACAAATCATTAAACATTTCATCAGCAGCTTCCCCTAGATATTGAAATGTTTCCAGATTTTCATACTCTGAAAGTGTAGGAAAAGCAATTTCCGAATTTTTAATTGCTTCGTCCTCAATTAATGCTCTTGCTGCATTGTTAGGAGTAGAATAGGTGATGTAATCAAAATTTTTAAGCGCAATATCAGCTCTGCATAAAAAATTTATGAAAATCTCAGCATTTTCCTTATTGGGAGCATTTTTAGGTATCACCCAAGAATCAATCCAAACATTGGTACCTTCTTTGGGGATTACATATACTAAATCTTTATTTTCCCGTTGTGTATAAATTGCCTCCCCTGAATAAATAACACCGATAGCTGCTTCGTCACCAATCATTTTGTCTCGAACTTGATCAATAACATATGCTTGAACCAGTTCCTTTTGTTCTATTAGGGAGTTGGTAGCAATCTTTAATTCACTTTCAGAAGTCGTGTTCATGGAAAATCCATTATATTTCAGGGCAACCATAAAGGCATCTCGAACGCTGTCTTGCATAAGAATATTATCTTTATATTGTTTATCCCATAGAACAGACCAACTATCAATGGGCTCTGTTACCATGGTTTTATTATATAAAATACCAACTGTACCAAAACAATAAGGGACACTATATTTGTTTCCGGAATCAAATTGCTCTGATTGCGTCCAATATTCTTCACCAATATTTGCTTTTGCATTTGGAATATGATCAAAATTTATTTCTGCTAGGAGATCATGATCAATCATTTTTTGTATCATATAATCGGAGGGACATACCACATCATAGGAAGCCGCTCCAGCTTCAATCTTAGGATACATAATTTCATTTGTTTCAAATTCATCGTAAACAACATTAATACCGGTTTCTTTTTCAAACATGGTAATAACATCAGGATCAATATATTCCCCCCAGTTATATACAACAACTTCTCCATTTTCACCTTTTGTATTTTTTTCACAACCAGTGAAAACCATTGAACTAAAGATTAATATCGCAACTATTAAATAATATTTTCTCATAATAAATCTCCTTTTTAAATATACTTTTATATATTAATTTTGTTGTTTCTTTTTTGGTTTATGATTTACCAATAATAGAAGTGTTAAGACCGTAATAAAGATAATAGTAGATAAGGCATACATTTCCGGTTTGATTCCTTTTTTTACCTCTGTATAAATTTTAGTTGATAATGTATTAAGCCCTGGACCCTTTGTAAAATGAGTGATAATAAAATCATCTAGAGACATGGTAAATGCCATAATAAATCCAGCAACAACGCCTGGCATAATATCGGGGAATACAACCTTGAAAAATGCTCTTAAGGGAGAGGCACCCAAATCAAGAGCGGCTTCATAAATTGAAATATTCAATTGTTTGATACGAGGCATCACACTTAATATTACAAAAGGAATGTTAAATGTGATATGGGAGAGAAGCACCGTTATAAAACCAAATTTAATCCCAATGCTTATAAATAGTAGCATCAGTGAAATTCCAGTAACAATTTCTGCATTCAACATAGGAATATTTGTGATTCCCATAAAGATAGCACGATTTCTTTTTTTCATTCCGCTAATAGAAATAGCAGCAATTGTTCCTATTATCGTGGCTATAAAAGCGGATAAAAATGCAATGAGCATAGTATTATAAAATGCTTGTAGAATGGCATCATTTTCAAAAAGCTGCATGTACCATTTTAAAGTGAAACCACCCCATTTTGCTCTTGTTTTACTAGCATTAAAAGATAGAATCATTAATGTTACAATAGGAGCATATAAAAAAATAAAAATCAGTATGACGTATATTTTTTTACTAATATTACGGATCATAATGAGGTACCCTCCCCGTTTTTATCAAAAATAGTAGTAAATATCATGCTAATAATAATAAATAGCATAAGAACAATAGAAAGTCCACTTCCTAAGTTCCAATTACTAGCCTGGGTGAATTCTTGCTCTATTACATTTCCAATTAATAATATCTTACTGCCTCCTAGTAAGTTGCTAATAACAAAGGAAGTAAGTGCTGGTACAAATACCATGGTGATTCCACTAATAACACCAGGAATACTTAAAGGAAAGATTATCTTAATTAATGTTTGAATACCATTGGCACCTAAATCATGAGCAGCATTTACCACATTTTTATCAATTTTAATGAGTACATTATAAATTGGAAGAACCATAAAAGGTAGAAAGTTATAGACCATACCAAATACAATTGCATAGGGCGTGTTAATAACATTAATTTTAGGTAAATGTAAGTAAAAGAGAATATTATTGATAACTCCAGTTTTTTCTAACAAAGTCTGCCAGGCTAAGGTACGTAGTAAAAAGTTCATCCACATAGGAAGGATAAAGATCAAAACTATAAAACTATTTTGATTTACATTCATATTTGCAAGTATCATAGCAAGAGGGTAAGCTAAAATAAGGCAGATAATAGTACTGATAAAAGAAAGCAAAAGAGAGAGCCATAGTGCCTTCAAATGTTCGGGATTTGAAATTGCAGTAATATTTGACAAGGTAAAAGCTCCGGTTTTATCCGTTATTCCGTAAAAAAACACCATGCACAATGGAATAATAATAAAAGCGGAAGACCAAAGTAAATATGGAGAAACAAGACCTTTTTTACTCTTCAACGGTGGTTGCCTCCTCGTCTTCAGATTTTGGTTTATTCATAATCTGTATATTAAATGGATCCACTTTGATACCAACCTTTGTTCCAACTGGAAATAAGGAAGTAGAGTGTACTAGTAATTCAAAATCATTGGCTAGAACCGCCATTTCATAATGGACACCTTTAAAAATCAAGTGAGTAATTTCACCTTGAATGGTTCCATCTTCTGGTTTTACAAGTTCAATATCCTCTGGACGAATAACAACATCTACAGGTTTATTGTACCCAAAACCTTTATCAACGCATGGAAACTTTGCACCAAGAATTTGCACCAATTCATCTTGAATCATAATAGAATCAAGAATATTACTGTCTCCTATAAAATCAGCAACAAATGCATTTTCAGGCTCATTGTAAATGTCTTCAGGTTTACCAATTTGTTGAATATAACCTTGATTCATTACAACTATGGTATCAGACATAGTTAAAGCTTCCTCTTGATCGTGAGTAACGTAGATAAAGGTAATGCCAAGTTCATTTTTCAAACGTATTAATTCATATTGCATATCTTGACGAAGTTTTAAATCAAGAGCACCAAGCGGTTCATCAAGTAAAAGAACTTTTGGTTCATTTACAATTGCTCTGGCAATAGCAATTCGTTGTTGTTGTCCTCCGCTTAATGATTCAGGGGATCGCTTTTCGAATCCATCTAAGTTAACAAGTTTTAAAGCATATTTAATTTTGTCATTAATATAAGCATTGCTTTTATTTTTAATTTTCAAACCAAAAGCAATATTTTCTGCAATATTCATATGAGTAAAAAGAGCATACTTTTGAAATACCGTATTTAATTTCCTTTTATTAGGGGGAAAATTGGTGATATCAATATTATTAAAGATTACTTTGCCCGTATCTGGCGTTTCAAAACCACCAATGATACGAAGTGTTGTTGTTTTGCCACATCCGCTTGGTCCAAGCAAAGTTAGAAATTCATTTTCCCTAATATAAAGATCCATATTATCTAATACTATATTATTGCCATATGTCTTTGTTATGTTTTGCAAGTCAATTAACTTATTACTCATGATGATTCATTCCTCCGTATTAAAATAATTTAAAAACTAGGTGGAGTACTTACCCAGATTAAGGAAGCTCCGTTCTTGTCTGTGCATTCAATATAATGAGTAGAAGAGGGGATAAAATAAAAAGATTCCCCTTTTTTAGCTTTATATGTTTTAGCACCAATATGAATTTTTATCATGCCCGATAATACAAATCCAAATTCTTCTCCTTCATGGGGGACATCAGGATAGGTAGATCCCCCAGCTTTTAAAGTTAATCGAATGGGCTCCATGATATTTTTTTGAGCATTTGGAATAATCCATTCAATCTGATTTTGTAAAGCATCATCTATCTTTATAAAATAATCCGCATTATGGAACACTATTTGTTCCTCCACCGAATCATTAAAAAAGTCTTTTAAATCAGTTCCCAAGCACTGTAGAATATCTACCAGGGTTGTAATGGAGGGAGAAGTCAAATCACGCTCTAGCTGGGAGATAAACCCCTTTGATAATTCAGCCCGATCCGCTAATTCTTCTTGGGTTAGCCCTTTTTGAACTCGAAGTTCCTTGATTTTAGATCCAATGTCCATAATAATTCCAATCCGTATGTTTGAAGCATACATTAAAATATATATGTGAAAGATTCCTTATAAATGAATGTTTTATAAACACAAAGTTTACCATGACTAAACAAGTGCTGATAATTATTATACGTATTCCTTGGAAAATGTCAACGAAAAAAGGAAAAATATATTAACAAATACAATATGTTATGTTAATATATGATAAGCAGATGAAAGCGAGGATTATAGATGGAAAAAGAAAAATATATAGCATATGTTTCCACTTATACAATGAATGACAACCATGGCATAAAAATATATGATGTAGATTTAGAAAAAGGACGTTTTACTGAAAAAGATCAGGTGGAAATAAAGAACTCTTCCTATGTAACAATTACCCATAATCAAAAATTTTTGTATTCCATAACAGATTTTGGTGTTGAATCATATGAAGTTTTGGTTCATGGGGGATTAAGAGTCATTAATTTTGCTTCTATAAATGGAATGAGGGGATGTTATTTATCCACTGATTATGAAGATAAATTTTTATTTGTGGCAGGATATCATGATGGAAAAATTACAGTTCTTAGATTAAATGCAGATGGATCTATCGGTGAAATAGTGGATGAACTATATCACAAGGGTTTGGGAAGTATTGCGGAGAGAAATTTCAGACCACATATTAATTGTGTTAAAATGACCCGAGATAATAAATATTTATGTGCAGCTGATTTGGGTATGGATCATGTGAATGTATATCAATTTAATTCATTAAATGGTAAATTAAAGTTAGTTGATGTAATACGTAGTGAAGTGGAATCAGCACCACGTCATTTAAAGTTTTCAAAGAATGGCAAATTTTTATATATTGTTCATGAATTAAAAAATTACATTGATGTATATTCCTACAAAGAAATAAATGGAAATCCGGAATTTGAAAAGATTCAAAACATATCAACTACAAACGAATATCATGCAAGTGGTACAGCGGCGAGTGCTTTAAATTTCTCGGCTGACTTCAAGTATTTGTGTAGTTCAAATGCTGGAGATAATAGTGTGGTAATCTATAACATTTCACATGAGACGGGAGAGCTTTCAAAGATTTTATGTTTGCCTGTTAGTGGTGAATATCCAAAGGATGTATTAATGTTTCCTGACAATAAGCATTTAGTATCTTTAAACCATGAATCTAATTCAATGACTTTCTTTCGCCTGGATTTAGAAAAGGGGATCATTGTTATGAATGGAAAAGGAATCAAAGTGGATAAACCAAACTGTATTATTATTCATAAATTAACAAACGAACAAAATTAAAAAAAGTTTATTAATCAAGATTATATCCTAAAAAAGACAACAAAAATGGCCCAAGGTTCACGTTTTACTTAACGAATCTTGGACCATTTTTGTTGTCTTTTAAATACATTTTATAAATAAATTTTCTTAAGGTTTTCGAGTTTAGATGTCATATTAGTAAGAAGCAGATCGGCAATGGTTAATGCAACCATGGATTCAACAACAACTACAGCCCGTGGAACGATAATGGGATCATGCCTGCCTTTAATTTGAACTTTTATTTCTTCTAGATTTTGGTTTACAGTTTCTTGTTCTTGAAAAATAGAAGGAGTTGGTTTTATATAGGCACGAAGAATAATGTTGGAACCATCACTGATACCACCTAAGATTCCACCAGAGTGATTTGTTTTCTTATTAATACATCCATTTTCAATACAAAACATATCATTGTTTGTAGAACCATTACGTTCCGAAACTTGAAATCCATCGCCAATCTCAATTGCTTTTACAGCACCAATGGACATAATTGCCTTAGAAAGACAAGCATCCAGTTTATCAAAAACAGGTTCACCAATTCCAGTGGGAATATTTGTAATAACACATTCTATAACGCCCCCAGCTGAATCGAGATTTTTAATACATTGTTCAAGATATAATTCTGCTTGGTTATTTGCTTCTTGGTCTGGCATAGAAGTAGGGGTAGTAAGAATTGCCTGTTTTGAAAAGTGATTCATATCTATGGAAATAGGGCCTATGGATTTGGTATAAGCACAGATGTCGATTCCTAATTCATGTAACAACTTCATAGCTACAGCACCAGCTGCGACCCGTCCTATTGTTTCACGACCAGAGGAACGACCACCACCACGATAATCACGAAAACCATATTTTTCATCAAATGTATAATCGGCATGACCCGGACGATAAAAAGTGGCAATTTCACTATAATCATGGGATCTTTGGGAAGTATTTGGAACCATTAATGAAATAGGTGTTCCTGTAGTTTTACCTTGAAAGACGCCAGATAAGATTTCCACTAAATCATCTTCTTGTCGTGGTGTGGCATATTTTGTGCCACCGGGTTTTCTTCTATTTAAGTAAATTTGAATATCTTCTTCCGATAGTTCAATACCTGCAGGCACACCATCTAGAACGACTCCAAGTGCTTTGCCGTGAGATTCGCCCCAAGTAGTGCAAGTTAGTATATTTCCAAACGTAGAACCAGCCATAATTGTAAACGCCCTTTCTTATATAAATACTTATTCAGTGTTAATTATATAGGAATCATGTTTTGGTAGCAAGTTTTTTAGGTTATATTTGTAAAAAACAATAAAAAACAGTGTACAATTCAAGTAATTATGTTAATATAAATGTAGTATGTAGTATACAAAAGAAGAAGCAATACAATAGTTAGTGATTTCATAAAGGAACCCCTTGTGATGAAAAAAACGTGGAAAGAAAAAACTGTGTCTAAATTATTTGCACAGAGTAAAAAACATAAAATTTTGAAAGCACCTATGATTGTTATAATTACAATTATTGTATGTGTTTGTAAGAGTATAAATTTTTTAAATATGAATATAAAAAGAATGATTAGTATTTCTTTTGCTATATTATGCTTTGCTGTTAGTAGCAGTTTTTGCGCCCCAGTACTATTAGATAATTCCCTATGTGAAAATGCTCCGGAATTTCTTACGCCCGAAGATGTTGCATTAGCAGATGGGGTATTAGAGAAGGATATCATAATTGATGATAACGATGTTATTGATGGTTATGAAGATTCTGATTTATATAATTCACAAGATATTGATACCTACACAATTGATGAAATCTTGGATGAAAACAAGGAATTAATAAAAGATAATGAAAAGAGCGATAATCTTGACGTACAAAGTTTTGAAGATTACCAATTTGATAGTGAAGATTGGCGGTACGTTTTAATAAACAAACAACATCCAGTTCCAGAGGATTACACTTTTACGTTAGGAACTATTAAAGGAAGCATGAAATGTGATGCCCGTATTTTAGATGAGTTACTTGGTATGTTACAGGGAGCAAGAGAAGACGGAGTTAATCTTATCATTTGTTCTCCGTATAGAGATTTTCATAGACAACAAGTATTATTTGATAGAAAAATTAATGCCTATTTGAAAATGGGATATACCTATTTAGATGCATTCAAAAGTTCTTCACAATCTGTTACAGTTCCAGGTGCCAGTGAACACCAAATTGGTTTAGCGTTTGATTTTGTTTGTGATACTTATAATATATTAAATGATGGATTTGGAGAAACAAGTGCTGGTAAATGGCTTTCGAAACATAGTTATGAGTATGGATTTATACTACGTTACCCCTCAGGGAAAGAGTCTATAACGGGAATAGGGTATGAACCTTGGCATTTTCGTTATGTAGGGAAAGAAGCAGCTACCGTTATGAAAGAAAACGAATTGACATTAGAAGAATTTGTTGATACTTATTTAAAGAATTAAAACAAAAAATTAGAATAAGGAATTAGTTAATTATGTATAAATTGTTAAAAACGGATGGAAATGCAAAGCGGGGAGAATTAACCACAGTACATGGAACAATTCAAACACCTGTATTTATGAATGTTGGAACAGTTGCGGCAATTAAAGGCGCTGTTTCAACAGAAGATTTGGTACAAATCAAGACGCAGGTACAATTATCAAACACCTATCATCTACATGTACGTCCTGGTGATCATATTATTAAACAGTTAGGTGGACTTCACAAGTTTATGGTATGGGATAAACCAATCTTAACGGATTCTGGTGGATTTCAAGTTTTTTCATTAGCAGGATTACGTAAGATAAAAGAGGAAGGTGTATATTTTTCTTCTCATATTGATGGGCGCAAAATATTTATGGGACCAGAGGAAAGCATGCAAATTCAGTCAAATTTGGCATCAACGATAGCAATGGCATTTGATGAATGTCCATCTAGTAAGCTAGATAGGGCCTATCTTCAGGATTCTGTTGACAGAACAACAAGATGGTTGCAACGTTGTAAAGATGAAATGAAGCGACTAAACAGTCTAGAAGAAACCATTAATAAAAAACAAATGCTGTTTGGAATTAACCAAGGTGCTATATTTAAAGATATCCGTATTGAACACGCGAAGAAAATATCAGAATTTGATTTGGATGGATATGCTATTGGTGGTCTGGCAGTTGGGGAAAGTCATGAAGAAATGTATCATGTAATAGAAGAAACTGTTCCTTATTTGCCAAAAGATAAACCAACCTATTTAATGGGAGTTGGAACACCTGCAAATATTTTAGAGGCAGTAGAACGTGGAGTGGATTTTTTTGACTGTGTATATCCTTCACGCAATGGTAGACATGGACATTTGTACACAAATCAAGGTAAAATCAATCTATTTAATGCCAAATTCGAATTGGATTCTAGGCCAATCGAAGAAGGTTGTCAGTGCCCAACCTGTACAAGATATTCAAGGGCATATATCAGACATTTACTAAAAGCGAAAGAAATGTTAGGAATGCGTTTATGCGTACTTCATAATTTATATTTTTATAATACGATGATGGAAGAAATAAGAAATGCACTTGATGCAGGTGATTTTACTTCCTATAAAAAACAAAAAATACAAGGAATGACAGAAAACACTTGATGAAATATGGTTTTTTGTGTATTATATTTTGTAGACTGATGATTCATTAGATCTATAGGTAGTACAATTTTAAGGAGGTTCAATAATGGGAATTTTATTAAGCACAGCTACAGGTACAGCTCCTGGTGGATTAGGATATGGGATGATTGTTTATTTGGTAGTTATCGTAGCATTTTTCTACTTTGTTTTAATTAGACCACAAAAAAAAGCACAGAAAAAAGTAGCTTCTATGCTTTCAACAGTAGGTATTGGTGATAGCATATTAACAAATAGTGGGTTTTACGGAACTGTGATAGATATTACAGATGATACCGTAATTGTTGAATTCGGCAATAACAAAAACTGCCGTATTCCTATGCAAAAGTCTGCTATTGCGCAAGTTGAAAAACCAGACGCTGAATAACAACAAAATTTACATGAATGTAGGAAAACGAGGCGTAAACTATTTTGCGCCTTATTTTTATAGAAAAATACAAAATAAATAAAAAATAGATAGGAGCTAATTTAATATGAACTTAAAAATAACATGTATTCCAGGAGATGGAATAGGACCAGAAATTGTAGCACAAGCAAAAAAAGTTTTAGATGTCATTGCAACCAAATACAAACACGAAATCACATATACAAATGTATTAATGGGTGGAGCTTCCATTGATGCTTATGGAGTTCCTCTTACGTCTGATGCGATTGCCAGCGCAAAAGCATCAGACGCCGTTTTAATGGGTTCTATTGGTGGCGATACTTCCACATCACCTTGGTACCAATTAGCACCTAATTTAAGACCTGAGGCTGGACTTCTAGCTCTTAGAAAAGCACTTAATCTATTTGCCAATCTTAGACCAGCCATACTTTATGACGAACTTTCGGATGCATGTCCATTAAGAAAAGAAATTAGTAGTGCTGGGTTTGACATGATGATTATGCGAGAACTTACGGGAGGATTGTATTTTGGGGAAAGAAAAACAACAATAGAAAACGGCGTTAGAAAAGCGATAGATACATTGTCTTATGACGAAAATGAAATTAGACGTATTGCTATTAAAGCATTTGATATTGCTATGAAACGCAATAAGAAAGTAACAAGTGTTGATAAAGCCAATGTACTGGATTCATCTAGACTTTGGCGTGAAGTTGTAAATGAAGTGGCAAAGGATTATAAAGAGGTAAACTTAGAACATATGTTAGTAGATAATTGTGCAATGCAGCTTGTAAAAGATCCAGCGCAATTTGATGTGATTCTTACTGAAAATATGTTTGGTGATATCTTATCGGATGAAGCAAGTATGGTAACAGGTTCCATCGGAATGTTAGCATCTGCAAGTTTAAATAATACAAAATTCGGACTGTATGAACCAAGTCATGGATCTGCTCCTGATATTGCAGGAAAAGATATGGCTAATCCAATCGCTACCGTTCTTTCAGCAGCTATGATGCTACGATATTCTTTTGATTTAGATAAAGAAGCGGATGCAATTGAAAAGGCAGTAAAACAAGTATTAATGGATGGTTATCGAACGGGGGATATTATGTCCGTTGGAAAAAGTAAAGTAGGATGTATACAAATGGGAGATTTGTTAGCAGAAAGAATCTAGGCTTATAAAAAAACAACTAAAAAGGAGATAGTAATATGAAAAGTGATTCTGTAAAAAAAGGGTTTGAACAAGCACCTCATAGATCTTTGTTTAATGCTTTGGGTTATACGAAAGAAGAAATGGAAAGACCTCTCATTGGAGTTGTAAGTTCCTATAATGAAATTGTTCCAGGACATATGAACTTAGATAAAATTGCAGATGCGGTTAAACTGGGCATTGCTATGGCAGGTGGTACACCAGTTATGTTTCCTGCAATTGCTGTTTGTGATGGCATTGCAATGGGGCATATCGGCATGAAATATTCTCTTGCTACAAGAGATTTAATAGCAGATAGTACCGAGTGTGTGGCTATTGCACATGGCTTGGATGGACTGGTTTGTATCCCAAACTGTGATAAAAATGTTCCTGGGTTATTAATGGCAGCTGCCAGAATTAATATTCCAACTGTTTTTGTATCTGGCGGACCAATGCTTGCCGGTAAGGTTGATGGATGTAAAACCAGTCTTTCTAGTGTGTTTGAAGCGGTTGGGTCACAAGCAGCAGGCACTATGACGGATAAACAATTGATGGAATATGAAGAAAAAGCTTGCCCTACATGTGGATCTTGTTCAGGAATGTATACCGCAAATAGTATGAATTGCTTGACCGAAGCATTGGGAATGGGACTAAAAGGAAATGGAACAATACCAGCTGTATATTCTGAGAGAATTCGACTTGCAAAACATGCAGGAATGAAGGTAATGGAATTGGTTGAAAAAAATATTAGACCAAGGGACATTATGACTGAAAAAGCATTTTTGAATGCATTAACCATTGATATGGCATTAGGATGCTCTACAAATTCAATGTTACATCTGCCAGCAATTGCCTATGAGGTTGGAATTGATTTAAATCTTGAAATTGCTAATGAAATTAGTGCAAAAACTCCAAACCTTTGTCATTTGGCACCCGCAGGACACACCTATATGGAAGATTTAAATGAAGCAGGCGGCGTGTATGCTGTTATGAATGAATTAGATAAGAAGAATCTATTGTTTACTGATTTAATTACGTGCACTGGTAAAACAATCAAAGAAAATATTGCAGGATGTGTAAATTTAAATACAGAAGTTATTAGAACAATCGATAATCCATATAGTGAAGTAGGTGGTATTGCAGTTTTAAAAGGTAATATTGCACCAGACACCTGTGTTGTAAAAAGATCCGCAGTAGATTTTGAAATGTTGGTTCATTCAGGTCCGGCTAGGGTTTTTGATTGTGAAGAAGATGCTATTATAGCTATAAAATCTGGAAAGATCATAGAAGGTGATGTAGTAGTTATTCGATATGAAGGACCAAAAGGTGGACCGGGTATGCGTGAAATGTTAAATCCAACATCAGCAATTATGGGAATGGGACTTGGCTCTAGTGTTGCGCTTATTACAGACGGAAGATTTTCAGGGGCTAGTAGGGGAGCCGCTATCGGCCATGTATCACCAGAGGCCGCAGTGGGTGGACCAATTGCACTGATTGAAGAAGGTGACATGATTCATATCGATATTCCAAAGAACACCTTAAATGTTGGTGTTTCTGAAGATGAATTAGAAATTAGAAGACAAAAATGGCAACCTCGAAAACCAAATATTACAAATGGTTATTTAGCTAGATATCGTGAGATGGTAACAAGTGGTAATCGTGGTGCGGTACTTGAAATACGTAAGAAGTAGAAAAGGAGAATCCTATGTTATTAACCGGATCACAAATTGTGATAGAATGTCTAAAGGAACAAAAGGTAGATACTGTATTTGGCTATCCTGGCGGTACTATTTTAAATATTTATGATGAATTATTTAGACACAAAGATGAAATTCAACATATTTTAACATCCCATGAACAAGGAGCTTCCCATGCTGCTGACGGTTATGCAAGAGCAACTGGAAAAGTGGGTGTTTGTTTGGCTACAAGTGGACCAGGAGCCACCAATCTCGTTACAGGAATAGCTACAGCTTATATGGATTCAGTTCCTATGGTTGCAATCACAGCAAATGTTGCATTGCCTGCACTAGGCAAAGATTCTTTTCAGGAAGTTGATATTGCTGGTGTCACCATGCCTATTACAAAGCATGGTTATATTGTAAAAGATATTTCTTACTTAGCGGATACCTTACGAAAAGCTTTTAAAATAGCAAAGAGTGGAAGACCAGGTCCTGTTTTAGTAGATATTACAAAAGATGTAACTGCAAATAAGTATGAATTCACCTCTTTGCAACCTGAAGAAATTGTAATAGAAAACAAGTTTACGAAGGAAGATATTCAAATTGCTATCGATTTAATTAAGCAATCTAAAAAGCCATATATCTTTCTTGGTGGTGGAGCCATTATATCGGGTGCAGAAAAACAAGTGAAAGAATTTGCTAAAAAGATTGATTCACCTGTATGTGATTCCTTAATGGCAAAAGGTGCATTTGATGGTTACGATGATGTGTATACAGGAATGATCGGAATGCACGGTACGAAGGCCTCTAATTATGGAGTGAGTCAATGTGACCTTTTGATCGCATTGGGCGCAAGGTTTTCTGACCGTGTTGTAGGAAATTCTAAAAAGTTTGCATCCAATGCAAAAGTTCTTCATATAGATATTGATGCAGCAGAAATTAATAAGAACATTACAACAGTAGCTTCCGTAGTAGGTGACTTAAAAGAGGTCTTAAAGGAACTAAATAAAAATATGACGCAACAAGATCATAAAGAATGGATCGAAGTTATAAAAGGATATAAAGAAAAGTTTCCGCTAAAATATCAACAGGACACCTTAACTTGTCCCTATGTGATGGAAGAAATTGATAGAATCACAAAAGGAAAAGCAATTATAACAACTGATGTAGGTCAACACCAAATGTGGGCTTCCCAATTTTATAAATATACAGAACCAAGAACTTTTATTACATCAGGTGGTCTTGGAACAATGGGATATGGTTTAGGCGCTTGTATTGGAGCCAAAATGGGAAGACCTGATAAGATTGTTATTAACATAGCAGGGGATGGTTGCTTTAGAATGAATATGAATGAACTTGCCACTGCAAGTAGATATCATATTCCAATTATTCAAGTTGTAATTAATAATCATGTATTAGGAATGGTTAGACAATGGCAAACACTTTTCTATGATAAAAGATATTCACAAACAGTACTAAATGATAAGGTCGACTTTATTAAAGTTGCGCAAGGGCTTGGTTGTGAGGCGATTCGTGTAACAAAAAGAGAAGAAGTTGCATCTGCAATTGAAAAGGCAATTAAGTTACAGGCACCAGTCTTAATAGAGTGCGTGATTGAAGAAGATGACAAGGTTTTCCCTATGGTTCCAGCGGGAGCAGCCATTGACCAAGTATTTGATGCAGAAGACTTAAAGAATAATATTGATTAATAGAAGGTTATATGAAAAATAAAAAAACATGGTATATCTCTATAAGTTTTACTTGTATATTGGTAACATTTATTTGTATTTATTTAGGTCTTGCCTTTTATTATGGAGAAGGGTTTAGTTATGGCACCTTTATTAATGGTGTATATTGTACCGGTAAGTCAATTGAAGAAATTAACAAGGAGATTATTGAATCATTTTCATATAAAGACATTAAAATTGTTGAATTAAATGAAAATACGTCCATGATCTCTATGGGTGAAATTGGCTATGAAGTGGATTTCACAAAGCCATTACAGTTGATTTTAAAAAATCAAAACCCGTTACTATGGATATGTAATGTATTTTCTAATGGATATTATGAAATATTTCCAGAGGGTAATTATGATGACCACCTATTAACGGAAGCCATAAATAATTTGCCTTGTATAAAAGAAGAACTTAAGAAAACTAAAAGAAAAGTTACTATTACAAAGACAAGTAATGGATACGAATTAATGGATGAAACCAAAAACGTCCTACAAGTCAAACAAGCTATTGTTGCAATAAAGTTAGCAATATTAGAAGGGCAACCAATGGTTTCACTTTCTTCTCATCATTGTTATCAGGATTTATCACCCACAAGTAAGGATATAGATACTTATCATTTATGGGATAAAGTGAATGAGTTTCAAGATTTTCATTTAATCTATGATTTTGGAGATTCCATTGAAATTATTAATGAAGCAGTTGTTAGTAATTGGATTACGCGATCTGATACAGGAGAGTTTTTACTTGATGAGAATGACAATTTAATAGTTAACCAATCCAAAATAGAAGATTATATCTTGAATTTGGCAGATAAATATAACACCTACGGGAAACAGCGACAATTTATTGCAACAAATGGTGATACGGTTATCATTGATGGTGGAACATATGGGAATGAATTAAATGTAAAAACGGAAGTCAACTTCTTAACCAATGCTTTTGAAAATAAGCTGCTAGAAACAAGGATTCCTGAATACATACATAAAGCCATATATCAAGGGTTAAATGATATTGGTAACACATATATAGAAATTGATACTAGAAATCAGGAGTTATATTTTTATAAAGAAGGCATTCTTACTGTGGAAACTCCCGTCGTAACTGGTAATGTAAGATGGAAATTGCCTACTCCATCAAAAGCATGTTTTGTCGTTGGAAAGTACAAAAATTGCATTTTAAAGGGACCAGGATATGCTTCCCAAGTTGATTTTTGGGTTCCTGTATATAAAAACATTGGAATACACGATGCGAAATGGCGCAGTCAATTTGGCGGTGAAATATATAAAACCAATGGATCACATGGATGTATTAATGTTCCTAGGAAAATAATGGAAGAACTTTTTGAAGAGTTAGAAGTGGGAATGCCTGTTATTATATATTAATAATTTTTTAATTGTTATAGAATTATCGACTTTTGTGTTAATGTTTTATAAAAATACAGTTGACGATATAAGTGATAAAATGTAAAATTGACTTTAATGTTTATTTTAAAATCAAATTTAAAAATAGGAGGAACTGATTGTGTCAAGAGTGTACAATTTTTCAGCAGGTCCAGCAGTATTGCCTGAAGAAGTATTAAAAGAAGCCGCAGATGAAATGTTCGATTATAAGGGGAGCGGTATGTCGGTTATGGAGATGAGCCATCGTTCCAAAACCTATGACACTATTATTAAAGAAGCGGAAGCTGACTTAAGAGAATTAATGAATATACCTGATAATTACAAAGTGTTATTTTTACAAGGTGGTGCTAGTCAGCAATTTGCAATGATTCCTATGAACCTAATGAAAAAAGGTGTAGCTGATTATATTGTAACAGGACAATGGGCTAAAAAAGCTTATCAAGAAGCTTTAAATTATGGAAAAGCTAATAAAATAGCTTCTTCCGAAGATAAAAACTTTTCCTATATTCCGGATTGTTCTAATCTTAAAATTTCAGAAGATGCGGATTATGTATATATTTGTGAAAATAACACTATTTATGGTACAAAGTTCCAGACGTTACCTAATACCAAAGGTAAGATTTTAGTTTCTGACGTTTCTAGCTGTTTTTTATCAGAACCAGTGGACGTTACTAAATACGGAATAATCTATGGCGGAGTTCAAAAAAACATTGGTCCGGCAGGAGTTGTGATTGTAATTATTCGTGAAGATTTAATTACAGAAGATACATGGAAAGGTACACCTACCATGTTAAAATATAAGACTCATTCTGATACAGAGTCTTTATATAATACACCACCAGCTTATGGTATCTATATCTGTGGTAAAGTTTTCAAATGGCTTAAAAATATGGGTGGACTTGAAGAAATGAAAGCTAGAAATCAAGAAAAGGCAAACATACTTTATGATTTTTTAGATTCTAGTTCTCTTTTTAAGGGAACGGTTGTAAAGGAAGATCGTTCACTTATGAATGTTCCATTTGTTACTGGTAGTGATGAAATGGATGCAAAGTTTGTGAAACAGGCGAAAAATGAAGGACTTGAAAGCTTGAAAGGGCATAGAAGTGTTGGAGGGATGAGAGCAAGTATTTATAATGCAATGCCAAAGGCAGGAGTCATTAAATTAGTTGAATTCATGAAGAAATTCGAAGAGGAGAATGTGTAAGATGTTTAAATATAATTGTTTAAATCCTATTGCACAGATAGGGCTAGATAAATTTAGTGCAAACTATGAGATGACAGATGATGTTACGGAGGCGGATGGAATACTTGTTAGAAGTTCCGCAATGCATGACATGGTATTACCCGAGGGATTACTTGCAATCGCAAGAGCTGGTGCTGGCGTCAACAATATTCCTTTAAATAAATGTGCAGAAAGGGGCATTGTCGTATTTAATACTCCAGGTGCTAATGCAAATGGCGTAAAAGAACTTGTAATAGCGGGCATGTTACTTGCAGCACGAGATATTGTAGGCGGAATTAACTGGGTTTCACAAGCAAAAGATGATGAAAATATTGCAAAAACAGCTGAAAAAGTAAAGAAAAACTTTGCAGGAACAGAACTACAAGATAAAAAATTAGGAATTATAGGCCTTGGAGCAATTGGTGTAAAAGTTGCTAACGCTGCAAAAAGCATGGGGATGGAAGTATATGGATATGATCCCTATTTATCAGTTGATGCAGCATGGAATTTGAGCCATGGTGTAAATCATACAATTAATGTTGATGAAATTTATGAACACTGTGATTATATTACAATACATGTGCCACTAGTTGATGCAACAAAAGAGATGATTAACGCAGATGCTATTGCAAAAATGAAAAAGGGAGTTGTTGTCTTAAATTTTGCAAGAGATCTTTTAGTAAATGAAAAGGATATGCTTGTGGCATTAGAAAATGGAGATGTACATAGATATGTTTCTGATTTTCCAAATACCACAACAGTTGGGGCAAAAGGTTGTATTGTACTTCCACACATTGGAGCTTCAACGGTAGAATCAGAAGATAATTGTGCGAAAATGGCAGTGAAAGAACTCATGAATTATTTAGAAAATGGAAATATTATCAATAGTGTTAATTATCCTAATTGTGATATGGGAATATGCAATCAAGTTGGTCGTGTAGCTATCTTTCATAAAAATATAGCGAATATGATTACCAAATTCACAGCTTCTTTTGGTGATATGGGAATTAATATATCGGATATGATGAATAAATCTCGTGGTGAAGTTGCTTACACCATGCTTGATGTGGAAACACCGGTAACGGATGAAATTATTGACAAATTAAAATTAATTGAAGGTGTTTTTAGAGTGAGAAAAGTAGTTTCTTAATGTTATAGTTCACAAAATATGATAATTTTAGACAAATTAGACTTTGCATGTAGTTATACTTACATCAAAGTCTAATTTATTGCATTATTTTCCAGATATGTTATACTAAATTAAAATTATGACACGTTTTGAATGTGATGGGAAATCTAATGGAAATTTTAATTATATATTGTATTATCGTTGTATTATTGGGTATTGATATTATTCAATTAATACTAAGTAAAAAAAAAGGAAAAAGATTTTTGATATCGATTACTTTAGAAAGCACACTTTTATTAGTGGGTTTATTTACTTTTTCCATTATTATGATTGCTTCTAATCATTCAAGTAAATCAGGAACTATTTACGGGATTAATAAAGAGACAAATAGATATATAGCAGATACTACGGATGATTGGTCACAACATGTTGCGAATTGGATTCTAGGAACAATTGGTTTACCATCGATACAACTAGAATCAACCAATGAAATACAGGTTGAAGAAATGACTCCTATTATCGTAAAAGCAGAACCTCATGATCCTGGTTATCAGTTGTTTGTAGAAGATATCTCATGGGAACAAGCAAGGATGAAATGTGAAAAGATGGGAGGTCATTTAGCAACAATTACTTCTGAAAATGAACAACAAGTTATTCAAGATTTTCTCTTTGCCACTGAATTATATATAAATGATAAGGGAGTTACTAGGATTTGGATTGGGGGAAATGATTTAGAAAGTGGTGAGTTTACATGGATTACAGGGGAAGGCGATGAGTTTACACTGCCAAGAGATGATGTTTACACCAATTGGGCAGTGGGTGAACCCAGTCGAATAGATAAATCTTCCGATATTTTAGAAAATTACGTACTTATGTTTTATCATAAAATTGACCAATGCTTTTATTGGAATGATGCACCTGTTGATATTCGCTATTGGTATAGTGATAGAAAAAATATTGCATATTTATGTGAATGGGATTGATTCATTAAAAGGGAGACTTGTTTCCCTCTTTAAGAATAGGTCCCATTTGATTTTGAAATTCTTTTTCTTGTTTTACAGAAGCATCGCTAGCTAAATCCATATATTTGATAAAAACATCCTCAATAGAGCAATTTCTTTCTTTTGCAATTTCCTTCATGATTGGTTTTAATTTTTCTAATTGAACAGAGATTCTAACCTTCTGAGGATCAATTCCATCTAGTACTACATTGGCATAATCATTAATTCTTGATAATATTTCTTTGTCTTCTTTATTCATAATAACACATCCTTCTTTTTAGTTTAAAATTTTATGAATCCATCTTACCATTTGTTAAAAAAAGTGTCAAAAAAAATTCAAAGTTAATTTAAAGTTTATTCAGTGATTTTTTCTAATTTATAATGAAGCAATAGTAGAGTGTTCACATATTAACTTGTGATAATACATGAGATTTGTTAAACTATAGTTAGTATTATCATCATCAGTATATTTACTAATTATAAGGAGGAACAAAATATGGCTATAATAAAACCATTTTGTGCAATAAGACCAACAGTAGGATTTGAAAAACACATAGCGGCACTTCCCTATGATGTTTATAATCGTAAGGAAGCCAAAAAAATAGTAAGTGAAGAGCCACACTCTTTTTTGAAAATTGACAGAGGAGAAACACAATTTCCCGATGAGCAAGACATGTATGCAGATCGTGTATATGAAAAAGCCCGTGATACACTAAATGATATGTTAGTTAAGAATCAGTTTACGAAGGAAATAACACCCTGTTTTTATGTGTATGAACAAAGGATGAATGGTCGAAGTCAATCCGGTATTGTTGTTTGTTCTTCCGTAGATGATTATTTAAATAATATAATAAAAAAACATGAAAACACCATAGAAGCAAAAGAATTGGATAGAATTAAACATGTGGATATTTGCAATGCTCAAACAGGGCCTATCTTTTTAACCTATCGTTCTAATGCCACAGTAAATAATGTTGTTGATGTAACGAAACAAGGATCCCCTATCTATGATTTTGTTACAGAAGATCAGATTGGACATCGTGTCTGGATTATAAACAAGCAAGAAGATATTACTATATTAGAGGAAGCTTTTAAAGGGATTAATAAAGTTTACATAGCAGATGGCCATCATAGATGTGCTTCAGCCGTAAAAGTGTGTTTGAAAAGAAGAAAAGATAATCCGGATTATACTGGTTTAGAAGAATATAATTATTTTTTGTCTGTTTTATTTCCAGAAGACCAACTCATGATTTTAGATTATAACAGGGTGGTGACTGATTTGAATGGACTTTCAGAACAAGAATTCTTAAGTAAGACAGAAGAAAACTTCACAATAATATCAAAAGAAAATAGTCAAGTAAAACCAAGTAAAAAAGGTGTTTTTGGCATGTATTTAAAAGATAATTGGTATGAACTAATTTATCAAAATAAGGAGGTTATAGATAATCCTGTGGATCAATTAGATGTTTCCATTTTGCAAAACAAAGTACTAGATCCAATATTAAATATAAAAAATCCTAAAACAAACAAGCGAATAGATTTTATTGGTGGTATAAGGGGTATGAATGAATTGGAAAAAAGAGTGCATAATGATTGTAAAGTGGCATTTTCATTGTACCCTACTTCCATTAGGGAACTTTTTGAAGTAGCCGATGCAGATTTGCTGATGCCACCGAAATCAACCTGGTTTGAACCAAAAATCAGAAGTGGCTTATTCATTCATAGTATTCATTAATGCTATAACAAACTTCCGATGAATGTGATGATTAAAAAACACAAACATACAACCAAGTGAAAATATGACAAGGGGAATAAATCCATGAATAAAAAATTATACAAGTTTATGAATTGGCCTGAAATTGAAAGTATTGTTTATTCTGAAAATGATAATCCGCACAATATCCTTGGAGTTCACCCTGCAACTGGAGGAATATTAATTCAAACTTTTCAGCCTGGTTCAAAAAATGTTACTTTAATAGATAACTCTTTGGATCATCAATATAGTATGGAAATGGTGGATGAAGCAGGCTACTTTGCTCTTTTTCTGCCCCAAAAATCTCTTAAAAGTTACCGATATCTTATAGAAAAAGAAGATAAAACAATGTTAGAAGTAGTAGATCCCTATCAATTTCCACCTATTATAAATAAAAAAGAGACGGATAAATTTAATTTAGGAATTCACTATAGTATTTATCATTATTTAGGCTCACATGAAAAAGTTGTAAATGGAATTAGTGGTATTTCTTTTGCAGTTTGGGCTCCCAATGCCATTAGAGTAAGTGTAGTAAGTGATTTTAATCATTGGGATGGTCGATTACATCAAATGCGAAGATTATGGAATTCTGGTATTTTTGAACTGTTTATTCCTGGAGTTACAAAAGGAGCCATCTATAAATATGAGATTAAAGTTAAGGGCGGTTTGCTCAATATGAAATCCGATCCTTATGCTTTTAGTCAACAACAAAGACCTGAGAATGCATCGATTGTTATGGAAGACACAACCTTTCAGTGGAATGACGAATTATGGATTTATAATAGAAAGAAACAGAAAATAGAGGAATTACCTCTTAGTATTTTTGAGTTACATTTAGGTTCCTTTAAAAAACCTAAGGATGGTAGGGAGTTCTTCAATTATAAGGAATTGGCATCACTTATTATAGATTATGTGAAAGAAATGGGATATACACACATTGAATTAATGCCGATTATGGAACATCCCTTGGATGTTTCTTGGGGCTATCAAGTTGTGGGATACTATGCGCCTACAAGTAGATATGGAACACCAGAAGATTTCATGTATTTTATGAATGAAATGCATAAGGCTAGTATCGGAGTTATATTAGACTGGGTTCCTGCACATTTCCCAAAGAATGATTTTGGCCTTTCTAATTTTGATGGGACTTGCCTATATGAACATCAAAATCCAAAACAGGGTTATCATCCACAATGGGGAACCTTACTTTATAATTATGGGAGGCCAGAAGTAAAAAATTATTTGATTGCAAATGCACTTTTTTGGATTGATCAATTTCACGTGGATGGAATCAGAATGGACGCCGTTGCCTCTATGCTATATTTAGATTATGGTAAAGATGACGGACAATGGATCGCAAATATTTACGGGGGAAATGAAAACATTGAGGCAATAGAATTTATGAAGCATCTGAATTCAATGATTAAAAAAATGGGAAATGGAGCTATTGTCATAGCTGAAGAATCTACAGCATTTCCAAAAGTAACCGACAAGCTTGAAAATGGTGGACTTGGATTTGATTTCAAATGGAATAGGGGCTGGATGAACGATTTTCTAGGATATATGAAGTGTGATCCTTATTTTAGAAGCCATCATCATAGTGAATTAACCCTGAGTATGATTTATAATTATTGTGAAAACTTTATGCTAATGTTTTCTCATGATGAAGTAGTTCATGGGAAAGCTTCTTTGATCAGTAAAATGCCCGGAGAAATTTCAGACAAATTCAAAAATCTTAGGATTGCGTATGGTTACATGATGATGCATCCAGGAAAAAAACTATTGTTCATGGGACAAGATTTAGCAGAGTTTGATGAATGGAATGAAAAAAGAGAAGTACACTGGGATTTACTAAATAATGTTATGCACAGACAGCTAAATCATTATGTGAAATCGTTGAACGATTTTTATCAAAAAAACCCAGCACTATTTGAATTAGATATGCAAGCCGATGGATTTGAATGGATTAATAATATATCCGCCGATGAAAACATTCTGCTTTTTTTACGACATGGAAAAATAAAAAAAGAAACCTTATTAATTGTTGCAAATTTTGCTAACGTGGAAAGAACGAATTATAAGATTGGGGTTCCTTTTCCAGGCAATTATAAAGAAGTTTTTAATTCGGATGCCTTGGAATTTGGTGGAGCAGGAGTTATAAATCCGCGAGCAAAGAAAACAAAAGAGATGGAATGTGATACGAGAGCCAATTCCATATGTGTAACTATTCCACCATTAAGTATTCAAGTGTTTTCTTATCTACCCTATTCAAAAAAACAGCTAGAAGAACATACATTAAAAAAAGAAAAGAGTAATCTAAAAGATAAAAAATCAGTTAATACATCAATTAAGAAAAAAAGTTCATTAAAAGATGAATTGGCATCAAAGATTTCTGAATCAGAGAAAAAGATCGCATCTGGTAGTGAACTTGTTAAGGAAATCGAACAAAGAAAGAGTCTAAAAAAAGAAACAAAAAAAGAGACTAAAAAAGAGACTAAAAAAGAATCAAAAGGGAATGCAAAATTTTAAAGATAGGAGATTTCTTACATGCCTAATTTATTAGAAAGCACTGGAACAGTTGATACTGGCGTAATTGAGAGATTTTTAAAAGAGCTACCAGAACAAGCGTTAAAACTTGGAATAAGAGTGGTGTTCTCATTTTTATTTTTATTTATTGGAGCACAGGTTATAAAGGTCTTAAGAAAAATAGTTAGAAAGTCATTACTACGGGGGAATGCTGATAAAGGTGTGATTCAATTTTTAGATTCCTTTCTTAAAACCATTTTGTATGTCATATTAATTTTTATGATAGCTGCAAGTTTTGGACTAGATGCAACAAGTGTAGTGGCAATTGTAGGATCGGCAGGTGTGGCTTTAGGACTGGCATTACAAGGAAGCCTTAGTAACTTGGCAGGTGGTGTTCTCATTCTTTTATTAAAGCCCTTTCGAGTGGGAGACTATATAAAAGAAGATAGTAATGGCAATGAAGGAACCGTAGATGAAATACAGTTGTTTTATACGAAACTTAAAACCCCTGACAATAAAGTTGTTGTTTTACCAAATGGTACTCTAGCCAATACCAGCTTAACCAATTCTACAGCGACACCCTATCGTAGGTTTGATTTTTTCATTGGGATTTCGTATCAGGCGGATCTTTTAAAGGTAAAAACTGTAATAGAAGAGTTACTTAGATTAGAAGAGAACGTTATAAAAGACAAACCCATTCAAGTATTTGTTGATCGGATAGAAAGTAGTTCTGTTATCATTGGAGCAAGATGCTTCATCATAAACGAAATTTATTTTGATACAAAATGGAAGTTGACGGAGGCAATTAAACTTTCCATGGATTCAAATGGAATAGAAATGCCATTCCCGCAATTAGATGTGCATTTAAAATAATGATCCAAACGATTCCTATTTCATGTTCAATTACATTTAATTTTCATACTTATAAATACATAAAAAATAGCCACATTCCAACTGTTACTAGGATTGTGGCTATTTTTCTCTCATAAGCTCCTGACCGGATTCGAACCGGTGACCTACGCATTACGAATGCGTTGCTCTACCATCTGAGCCACAGAAGCATGTTGATTTGTTATTAAAATAACCACCAACCATATGCTATTATAATAGGTTGAGTATTGATTTGCAATCATTAAATTAAAAATTTTACAATCAATATAATGAAAAAGGATTTCTATGTATTGAAAAGACGTGTACTATAAGTCCTTCTAAAGGACAGTACACGTCTATGCATAGATAAAATAATTTTATTTATTTTTATTATATAATTTTTCAATTACTTGTATTCCTTGATAAAGGAGCATAGCAATACAACATAAAATAATGATAGACATGATAAGATAGTCAAGTTTAAATATTTGGGAACTATAGATGATTAAATATCCCAGGCCACGGCGTGCGGCTAAGAATTCACCGATAATAACACCAACCAAGCAAAGACCAATATTTACCTTCATATTACTTAAAATGATGGGAATGGAACTGGGTATTATTATTTTAAACAGTACATCTTTTCTCGTGCCACCTAATGTATAGATTAACTTCATCTTTTCAGGATCGGATTGTTTAAAACCATAATACATGTTAATGATGGAACCAAAAATAGCGACTGAAATACCAGCAATGATAATTGTTTTTATCCCAGTGCCTAACCAAACAATTAAAAGAGGAGCAAGAGCCGACTTAGGCAAAGAATTTAGGGCAACTAAGTATGGTTCTATTACATCAGAAACCCGATTGAAATACCAAAGTAACGTAGAAATAAAAGTACTAATGAATAAAGTTAACACAAAACTTACAATAGTCTCTAACAAGGTAACCCCCGTGTGAACGAAGATGCTACCATTCTTTGCCATACTTAAGATACTTGTGAACACTCTTGTAGGACTACTGAAAAAGAAAGCATCAATGACACCCGTTCGACTGCACAATTCCCAAACAACTAAAAATAAAAACAACACAAAGTATCGGATCCATCTAGTCATTTTTATCATTTTTATTTCTTTTTTTAGAAATATAATCTGAGCTTTAGAGTTTCCTGTTTTTTCCCCCATATTGTTCTGTTTATTATTTTGATTCATTCAATGCCTCCCATAATATTTCAAAATATTTCGGGAATTCAGGGGCATTTCTAGAAGAGATAGATAATTCCGGTGAAATGGTTAGTTTAATTGGCAGTTCTTTTATAATGGTTCCCGGTCTTTTAGATAAAACATATACAATATCGGCCAAACGAATAGCTTCTGACAAATCATGTGTTACTAAAATTGCGGTTTTATTTTCTTTGCGAATCTTACTACAAATATCTGAAGAAACAGAAAGTCTTGTTTGATAATCTAAGGCTGAAAAGGGTTCATCTAGAAGGAGCAAGTCCGGCGATAGCGAAAGTGTTCGAACTAATGCAGCTCGCTGTCTCATTCCACCAGATAATTCACTTGGCTTTTTATCTTTGAAAGATAATAAGTCATATTTTCTCAGCATAGTATCAATGTCCTTATAAATGGATGGAGAGTTCTTATCATTTTTTTTAAAAAAATATTTATTTGGTAATTTATGATTTATTTCTAAGCCAAGTAGAACATTTTTATAAATGGTTCTCCATTCTAATAGAAAGTCATTTTGCAACATATATCCGATTGGTGGTTTAATATCACTGTTATATTTAAATTCAGGGAATTGAATAGATCCAGATTCTGGTTTAATTAATCCCGCTATAAGTGACAAAAGCGTAGATTTCCCGCATCCGCTGGGGCCTACAATAGCCACGAAATCACCTTTTTTCACAGACAAATTAATATGAGTGAGAGCGGGTGTTTCACCTGATAAAGTGTGGTAGTTATAACATACATCATGTAGTTCTAATAGATTGCCCATGAGTAGCTCCCTTATAAGTTATATAATATACTATGAAGTACAAATGGTAATGTGTTCTCTATGTGTTACAAAACATAAAACTTTAGTAGCTTTTCTTGAATTAGGTATAAATTTATGTTAATATCAAATACAGATTTAATAGTTGGAGGAAAATGTCATGGCACAGCTTTGGGGCGGACGTTTTACTAAGGAAACAGATGATTTGGTTTTTGCATTTAATGCATCTATTTCCTTTGATAAAAAGTTATATAAACAAGATATTGAAGGCAGTATAGCGCATGTAATCATGTTAGAGAAACAAGGGATTTTAATTGCGGAAGAAAAAGATTCTATTGTGAAAGGTTTAATTAGTATTCGCGATGATATTGAATCGGGAAAATTAGAGATCACAGAAAAATATGAAGATATTCACAGTTTTGTGGAAGCCAATTTAATTGATAGAATTGGAGAAAACGGTAAAAAACTTCATACGGGTAGAAGCCGTAATGATCAAGTTGCTCTTGACATGAGATTGTATACTAGAGTTGAGGTGTTAACAGTAGATGCTCTTTTACATGATCTATTAATGACTATCATAGAAATTATGAAAACAAATTTAGATACTTATATGCCTGGATTTACTCATTTACAAAAGGCTCAACCAATTACCTTGGCTCATCACTTGGGGGCATATTTTGAAATGTTTAAAAGAGATCGTTTAAGAATGAAAGATATTTATATGCGGATGAATTATTGTCCACTAGGAGCAGGGGCACTTGCTGGGACAACTTATGATTTAGATAGAAATTATACGGCGTCTCTGTTAGGCTTTGAAGGGCCTACACAAAATAGTATGGATAGTGTTTCCGATCGTGATTATGTGATTGAGTTCTTGTCTGCAATCTCTACCATCATGATGCATCTAAGTCGTTTTTCAGAAGAAATTATTATTTGGAATTCAAATGAATATCAATTTGTGGAAATAGATGATGCTTATTCAACGGGAAGCAGCATTATGCCACAAAAAAAGAATCCTGACATTGCTGAATTAGTAAGAGGAAAGACGGGAAGAGTATATGGTGCTTTAACTGCAATACTAACTACAATGAAGGGGTTACCTCTTGCTTATAATAAAGATATGCAAGAAGATAAAGAACTAACTTTTGATGCAATTGATACTGTGAAAAATTGCCTTACTTTATTTACAGGAATGCTTGCAACTATGAAATTTAATAAAGAGATAATGGCAAAAAGCGCCATGAATGGTTTTACTAATGCTACAGACGCTGCAGATTATTTAGTTAAAAAAGGTATGCCCTTCAGAGATGCACATGGGGTGATTGGTTCTTTAGTATTATATTGCATTGATAAAGATAAATGTATCGAGGAATTATCCATTACAGAATTAAAAAAAATCAGTCCTTTTTTTGATATTGACTTATATGATGCGGTGAGCTTAAAAACTTGTGTTGAAAAAAGATTAACAATAGGCGCACCTAGTACAGAAGCAATGAATAAAGTTATTGCAATTAATCAAGCTTATCTAGAAAATGATTGGGAAAAATAATATTATATATTAAGGAGAAAATAAAAAATGAATGAAAAATTAAAAGTAGGAATTTTAGGCGGAACTGGCATGGTAGGACAGAGATTTATAACGTTGTTAGAAAATCACCCTTGGTTTGACGTAACAACAATCGCAGCTAGCCCACGATCTGCTGGAAAAACATATGAAGAAGCAGTTGGTGACAGATGGAAAATGACAACACCAATGCCAGAATCTATTAAAAAGTTAATTGTTATGAATGTAAATGAAGTTGAAAAGGTTGCCTCAGAAGTTGATTTTGTTTTTAGCGCAGTAGACATGACAAAAGAAGAAATAAAAGCCATTGAAATTGCATATGCCAAAACAGAAACACCAGTAGTAAGCAATAATAGTGCTCATAGATGGACACCAGATGTACCTATGGTTGTTCCGGAAATCAATCCTGAGCATATGGAAGTTATTAAATTTCAAAAAGAAAGACTAGGTACAACACGTGGATTTATAGCAGTGAAACCAAATTGCTCCATTCAAAGTTATGCTCCAGTATTAACAGCCTGGAAAGAGTTTGAACCATATGAAGTTGTTGCAACCACATATCAAGCTATTTCTGGAGCAGGAAAAACATTTGTTGAATGGCCAGAAATGGTTGAAAATATTATTCCATATATTGGTGGAGAAGAAGAAAAAAGTGAAAAAGAGCCTTTGAGAATTTGGGGTGAAATCAAAAATGGAGTCATTGAACCTGCTACATCCCCAGTGATTACATGTCAATGCATTCGTGTCCCAGTTTTAAACGGACATACCGCTGCTGTTTTTGTAAAATTCAGAATACAACCTACCAAACAACAATTAATTGATAAGTTAATTGAATTTAAGGGTGTACCTCAAGAACTAAACCTTCCAAGTGCGCCAAAACAATTTATTCAATATTTAGAAGAGGATAATCGTCCACAGGTTCAGATGGATGTTGATTATGAAAATGGAATGGGAATTTCAGTTGGTCGTATTCGTGAAGACTCTGTATATGATTGGAAGTTTGTAGGTCTGTCTCATAACACAGTTCGTGGTGCAGCTGGTGGAGCAGTCCTTTGTGCAGAATTATTAAAAGCACAAGGATATATTACTAAAAAATAAAAAACTGATTAGGAGGCATTATAATGGACGAGCTACATTATCAAATTGATTTATTATCTGCAATGAATCAAAAAATGGGTAGTAGTGAAAAAATGTATCGTCTTGTTTGCGATACATCCGATAATGCCTTTCTTTATTATTCTTTTAAAGAAAATAGGATGATGTTATTTGGTAACTGGAATCACTTTTTCGATTTTACTATAGAGAGTTTTAAGGAAATTGGTAAAGTTTATGATGTTTTTTTGGATAAATATATTATTCCATTACGTGACCTTTTCTTTATAGAAAAAGAAGGTATTGAAAAGAAATCCATTGAATGTTGCTATTTAGATGGAAAGAGATGGATTGAATGTGAAGTAGTTATGATATATGATGAAGATAAAAACCCACAGGAAAAGATTATTCGTTTTAAAGATATTTCAAAATTCAAAAGACAGAATGAAGAATTGAAGTATCTGACATATTTTGATAATTTAACAGGTTTATTTAATCGTAATTATTTCGTTCGATTATTAGCAGAATGGCTAAGAAATGCAGAAGAGGATAAATCAGTTGTAGCGGTAATGTTTATTGATATTGATGATTTTCGCAAGATAAATGACGGAATGGGTCTTATAGTGGGAGATGAATTAGTTCAAATATTTGGTCAATATTTAGGGGATTTTCAATCCGACAAAGTGATTGTATCTCATTTCAATAGTGATCTTTTTTGTATTGGAATCTATGATCCATGTGGAACAAGAAGTGTTGAACATATATATAAAGCAATCCAAAACAAACTTGAAAGTTCATTTTTACTATCTAGTCGACAGGAACTAAAAATCACAATGTGCGCAGGGGTGGCTGAGTTTCCCGAGGCTGCTAAATTTGCATTAGATTTAATTAACTGTGCAGAAATAGTGATGTTTAAAGCGAAAATGGCAGGAAAAAATGCGATTCAATACTTTGACGCACCAATTATGGATGAATTTATTAATAATTTAACCATTGAAAATGAGTTAAAAGAAGCAATTTCTGGAAAGCAGTTCTCTCTGTTTTATCAACCACAATATGATACAGTATCAGGAAGTTTAAGGGGAGTTGAAGCACTCATACGATGGAAAAACTTTAATGGAAACATGGTTAGTCCATCAGATTTCATACCAATTGCGGAGCGTAATGGATCTATCGTTTCTATCGGTAATTGGGTAATAGAAGAAGCAGTCAGTACATATTCCTTATGGAAGAGAAAGTTTAACTGCAGAATGATATTATCAATTAATATTTCTGCAATTCAATATAAAAAACCGGATTTTGTAAGTCACTTAATTGGTATATTAAATAAATATAATATAAGTCCTGAAGAAATAGAATTAGAAATAACAGAGAGCGTTTTAATTGACGATTTCAAAGAAGTGATAGATAAAATGCATGCATTACGAGATTACGGATTTCGAGTTTCCTTGGATGATTTCGGAACGGGATTTTCCTCTTTAGCTTATTTAAAAGGTCTTCCCATAGATACGTTAAAGATTGACAAGAGTTTTATTGATACAGTGGTTTCTGATGACTCTACGAGAATTATAACAGAATCTATTATCACTATGGTTAAAAAACTTGGATTTGAAACAGTTGCTGAAGGTGTTGAAACACTAAAGCAATTTGACTATTTAAAACAAATCAAATGTGATTATATTCAAGGGTATTATTTAGGACACCCAATGTGTCAGGATGATATTGAAAAGTTAATAATAGAAAAAATGTAACAATCGTTATTTGATTGCAATCCCTTGGAGGAACTCTATGATCCTAAACCGTGAAATGGAACTTGCATATTTGTATCAGTGCTATGAAAAAGCAGGCAGTCAACTAGTCGTTGTATATGGCCAAAAAAATATTGGTAAAAAGATGTTACTTAAGGAATTCACTTCCAATAAGCCTAATTATTATTTTAAAGCGTGCGCTAGCACCGAGAGACAGCAACAATATTTATGGGCCAATGAATTAAGAATGGATGGAAAAGAGATTCAAGAGTATCCTTCTTATCATGAGATTTTTTCAATGATGAATAATATAAATTCCCAAAAATTCATTTATATCATTGATGATTTTAGTTATCTAACAAAAACCAACCAAAGTTTTATGAATGATATCATTAAACTATTACATAATGATGAATCAAAAAAAGAAGTCCTTGTGATTTTATGTAGTTCTTCTGTTGGTTTTGTTGAAAATAATATGGTTTCAATCATTGGAAAAGCCGCATTTGAAATATCTGGGTTTTTAAAAATAAAAGAATTAGGATATTTTGATATTCTCTCTTATTATACAAACTATAGTAAGCAAGAATGTCTTCAAGTTTATTCCATTCTTGGCGGTGTTCCAGGGTTATGGAATTATTTTGATGATTCTATTTCAGTAAAGAAAAATATTTGTTTGAAAATACTGCAAGCAGGATCCGCCCTACAGGACGAAGGAAGTAGAATCATTAAAGACGAACTTCGTGAATTAAGTGTATATTCAACAATATTGTCGACAATAGCTGGTGGAAAACACAAATTAAATGATCTATATATTCATACAAGTTTTTCCCGTGCTAAAATAAGCGTATATTTAAAAAACTTAATGGAGTTAGAAATTATTGAAAAGGTGAATTCATTTGAAACACCGGCAAGAGAAAACACACAAAAAGGTCTTTATAGGATAGCAAATCATGTTGTTAATTTTTATTTTTGCTATATCTATCCACATGTAAGTAAGCTAAATCAAATTGGGGTAGAGGAATTTTATGAAAGATTTATTAGCAAACAATTAAATCAGTATGTTTCCAATTATTTTGAAAAAGTTTGTATGCAATATATGGAGAAACAAAATAACGAAGGTGCATTACCTATTAAATTTATAAAAAATGGAGAATGGGTTGGTAAGGTAGGCACAATTCCTATTATAGCAGAAAATGAAATGGGAGAATTCATCATTGGAATTTGTAATTACGAAAGTAAGACCATGCCTTATGATGATTATGAATGGTTATTATTTTGTGCTTCAAAAGCAAAAATGGAAGCCACATATTTCTATTTATTTACAGTGAATGGATTTGATAAAATGATACTTCAAGAGGCTAGTAGTAATACTAACTTGAAAATAGTTCTTTTGGATGATTTCTAAAAAAATAAGTAGAATGGAAATGAGAATGGGTAAAAAATTATTTATTGCAGAAAAACCAAGTGTTGCAAAGGAATTTGCAAAAGCTTTAAAATTAAAAACCAATAATTATGATGGGTATATGGAATCAGAAGGATGCGTAATTACCTGGTGTGTTGGACATTTAGTTACCATGAGTTATCCAGACGTTTATGATGAAAAATATAAAAGATGGACATTAGCAACTATCCCGTTCATTCCATCTGTCTATAAATATGAAGTTATTGATAGTGTTAAAAAACAGTACAATACGGTGAGTAAATTATTAAATAGGGAGGATGTGGATACGATTTATGTATGCACTGATTCCGGGCGTGAAGGGGAGTACATTTATCGATTAGTAGAAGCAAAAGCTAATGTTTCAGGAAAAATTCGTAAAAGAGTATGGATTGATTCCCAAACAGAAGAGGAAATATTACGAGGAATTAAGGAAGCAAAAGATTTATCGGAGTATGATAATATTTGTAAGGCAGCTTATTTACGAGCAAAAGAAGATTACTTGATGGGAATTAATTTTTCTAGAGTTTTAACATTAAAATACGGGCAATCTATTAAAAATTACTTAAATTCTGACAAAGGTGTTGTTTCGGTTGGTAGAGTAATGACCTGCGTTTTAGGAATGATTGTAAAACGTGAACGGGAAGTAAGAAGCTTTGATAAAACACCTTTTTATAGAGTTTTAGGCAAATTTATCTTAGGAGAAAGTGAATTTGACGGTGAATGGAGAACGACAGAGCATTCACGCTATTACAACTCCCCTTTTTTATATAAAGAAAATGGATTCAAAGATGAAAATCATGGAAAAGAACTTGTTCAATATTTATCAGAAATACCAATGGCTGATTCCATTATAAAGAATGTAGAAAAAAAGAAAGAAGTGAAAAATCCACCTCTTCTTTATAACCTTGCAGAACTGCAAAATGATTGCTCGAAATTATTTAAAATTAGTCCCGATGAGACACTTCGCTATGTTCAAGAGATGTATGAAAAGAAAATGGTTACCTATCCTAGAACCGATGCAAGGGTTTTATCAACGGCCGTTTCAAAGGAAATATTTAAAAACTTAAATGGACTAAAAAATTATGCTCTTGTGTCAGAATATGTGGATGAAGTTTTACAAATGGGTAGTTATAAGTCTATCGCAAAAACAAGATATGTAAATGATAGCCAAATCACAGATCATTATGCAATAATACCGACTGGGCAAGGACTTGGTTCTTTAAATTCCTTAAATCCTATTGCTACTCATATTTATGAAATTATAGTAAGAAGGTTTTTATGTATCTTTTATCCTGCATCAATCTATCAAAAAATCAACTTAGTAATCTCTATAAAGGAGGAATGTTTTTTTTCAACATTTAAGGTTTTGGTGGACGAAGGGTATCAAAAAGCAAATAAATTTTCCTTTATTAAGAAAACAAACATCCCTAAAAAAGAGCTTTCTTCTCAAAAAGAGGATAAGAGTTCCAAAAATAGTGCTGATAATCAAGAAATTAAAGAGGATGAACCCGGATTTGATCACAACTTTTTCGAACAATTAAGTAAATTGAAGAAAGGTCAAGTGATTCCCTTCATAGAATTTATGATTAAAGAAGGGGAAACGTCTCCTCCAAAACGTTATTCTTCTGGATCTATTATTTTAACTATGGAAAATGCAGGTCAGTTCATTGAAGATGAAGAGCTTCGTGTACAAATGAAAGGAAGTGGAATTGGAACTTCCGCTACAAGAGCAGAAATACTTAAAAAACTTGTACATATTAACTATTTGGCATTAAATAAAAAAACCCAAATTATTACGCCAACATTAATGGGAGAAGTAATTTATGATGTAGTTGATAATTCCATCAAATCCCTGCTTGACCCATCTTTAACAGCAAGTTGGGAAAAAGGACTAGATAAAGTTGCATGTGGTGAGATTACCAATGAAGAGTATATGGTAAAACTAGATGGTTTTGTAAGAAGAAGAACGAATGCAGTAAAACAATTAAACAATCAAGGGTACTTATACTCTAAATTTGATCAAGCAAAAGTTTATTATAAAAAATAAAATGAATGCATGAAAATCATGCTGATTGGAGTCGTTTATGCAAGGAGCTATGGTAGAAAGTTTATATAATTTAGAGGAAACAATTGCAAAAGATTTCTTTTGTGGAGTCACCTATCCATGGGAATTACTTCCTAAAATAAGCGAATATATTATGACACTTGGAAATAGTTTGGATAAAAATAAATTTAATAAAATTGGTGATAATGTTTGGATTTCTAAAACTGCCATTATTTTTCCTAGTGCATATATTCATGGTCCAGCAATTATTGATGAAGAAGCAGAGATTAGGCATTGTGCTTTTATCCGTGGAAATGCGATAATAGGAAAAGGCGCTGTTGTTGGCAATTCTACAGAGCTAAAGAATGTCATTTTATTTAATAAGGTTCAAGTTCCACATTATAATTATGTGGGTGATAGTATTTTAGGATATAAGGCACATATGGGTGCGGGTTCCATCACATCTAATGTTAAGAGTGATAAAACATTAGTAATGGTACGGTCGTGTGATGAAATAATAGGTACGGGAATTAAAAAGTTTGGTGCAATGATTGGTGATGAAGTAGAAGTGGGTTGCAGTAGTGTGTTGAATCCAGGGACTGTCATTGGTCGAAATTCAGACATTTATCCTTTGTCTAGTGTAAGGGGATTTATACCAGAGAATAGTATTTTTAAGGATCAGGGAAATATAGTCACTAAAAGTAAATTGTAAAAGTTATAAGAAGGAGCGAAGCATGGACAAAGAAATGAACCTTGAACAATTATTTTCGATGATTGAAAATTTAATAAGTGGCGTTGGTGTATTTGAATATGATAAAAAAGACTTTAAGCCGTTATATATTAATGATGGTTTTTTTCGCATGCTTGGCTATTCAAAAGTGGAGGGAATGAAATATTTACTAAAGTTTCAACAAAGTATTATTATTGAAGACCGGGAAATCTTTAATCAAGGAATCAAAGATATTTTAAAAGATGATGGATCCATTGAATTTGAATTTCGAACGGTAACAGCGAGTGGTGGTTTGAGATGGCTCCAGGTTCGTGGAAATCTTTATTCGAGAACAAAAGATAAATATATATTAATTGGAATTATATTAGATTCATCCGAACGAAAAGAAATGGAAGAAGAATTAAAGCTTCAAGCAGAACGCCTTAATATACTTTCTGAATCAGAAGGAGAACAAATATTTGATTATAATGCGAAGACAGATGTCTTAACCATTAAAGCTTCTTTTAAAAGAGGTTTTAATAAAGATGTTCTTTATCACGACTATATAGAAAAGTTTGATGAATCACCATTTTATAAAGAGGATGTTGCAAATTACTTAAATGTTTTAAAGGGGGCATTACTTTCTCCCAAAAGAGATAGTGTTCAATTTAGAACAACTCTTTTTGATAAGGATTATAAATGGTATGAAGTTAATATAACAAGTATTGCTGATAATGAAGGTTATGTAACAAGAATGGTTGGTAGATTAACCAATATTCATGAAAAGAAATTAAAAGAGTTAGCGTTAGAAGTGAAGGCTGAAAAGGATGGGTTAACTGGACTATACAATAAATTGGCTACGACTCAATTGATTCAAGAAGAACTTTCCAATGAATCTGATGCTACAAAACTTCATGCTTTAATGATTATTGACTTAGATAATTTTAAAGGAGTTAATGATAATTTAGGTCATGCGGTGGGTGATGAAATCTTAATAGAATCTGCCCAAAAAATGATGACAACCTTTAAAGGAAGTGATATTATTGGGCGAATCGGTGGAGATGAATTTGTTGTATTTATGAAAGATATACATACTATTTCAAATACCGATATCTTAGCTACAAAGATTTGCCATGAATTTGACAGATACCTCCCAGGGCCTTGTGGAGATATTCATACATCAAGCAGTATTGGTATAGCAATTTTCCCATATCACGGTTTGACCTATGAAGAACTCTTTGAAAAAGCGGATAAGGCACTCTATACGGCAAAGGCAAAAGGAAAAAATGGATATCGTATTTTTGATGCAGCGGCAACCATTACATACCATACATCCAAAAGAAATTCTCCCTATCGAACAGATGGAAAAATAGTGGTTTCTAGAAAGTTAGAAGATCTTATTATGCAAATATTATTTGAAGATAAGATAAAAGAATCGTCCATTACATCCATTCTCGAATTAATGACGATGCATTATAATATGCAAAGAGCGGTTGCGTATGTAGAAACAATTCCAGAAATAGAAAATGAATTTTATCAATTTTCAAAGATGGGATATGAGATTCCTATTTCAAAAGAAGCATATTTGCCTAAAAAGATGCGGGTTGCAAAACTATTATTTAAACATTTCAAACAATTATCTATCATACATGTAACAGACGAAACATTGCCATTAGATATTCGTAACTTACTGTTAGAAGAAGAAATTGGTTCTTTAATATATTTTCCTATGATGGAGCGCGGAATAGATAAGGGAGCATTATTTTTTGAAAACCATATTTCCGCAGATTATCAACCGAAAGAGGAAGAACTGCAAGAAATGCGTTGTGTATTTCGTTTATTAAATGCATATATATTACAACTGGGGATTTTAGAAAGTCCGCAAGATAGCGTAACGTTAATAGAAATGTTAGATAATTATGATAGCTATGTCTATGTAGTGGATGCAAATACTTACAAACTATCTTTTTTTAACAAGAAAGTAGTGCTGAATACACCTAATATTCACATTGGTGACTTATGCTATAAAGCTATTAAAAATAGAGAGACACCTTGTGAAGATTGTGTATTGCATGGAATGATGAGGGATAATTCGCATTCTTCCTTCACTGCCAACTATTATATAGATTCTTTAAAGATATGGACTAAAAATAATCTCTCGTGGTTGGAATGTACGGAAAATAATTCTCTTTGTCTTATGAATTGTATTGATGTTTCAGAATATTTATTAAATAAATAGCAGATAGTAAGTAATTTCGAATATTATCTCAAAAACGAATGTACTTAAAAAAGAACTAGATTTTTATCGCATTATATGGCAAAATAGAAATTGCGGTTATAACAAAGTATTTATATTTTTTTGTTACCAAATATAATGATCTACTGAAAGGAGTTTTTACATGATTTATTCACACGAAGTACAAGAAATGTGTATAGTAGCACAAGGCGTTAAGCACGGCTGTGCACCAATCCCAGAAGAAGCAAAATGGGTAAAAGCAAAAGAAGTTAAAGATATTTCTGGTTTAACACATGGTGTTGGCTGGTGCGCACCTCAACAAGGTGCTTGTAAGTTAACACTTAACGTTAAAGAGGGTATTGTTCAAGAAGCATTAATAGAAACAATTGGTTGTTCTGGAATGACACATTCAGCTGCCATGGCTGCTGAAATTTTACCAGGAAGAACCCTTTTGGAAGCATTAAACACAGATTTAGTTTGTGATGCTATCAATACAGCAATGAGAGAACTTTTCTTACAAATCGTTTACGGACGTACTCAAAGTGCTTTCTCAGAAGACGGACTTCCCATTGGAGCTGGTCTTGAAGATTTGGGTAAAGGTCTTAGATCTCAAGTTGGTACAATGTATGGTACACTTGAAAAAGGTCCTAGATACCTTGAAATGGCTGAAGGATATGTCACTGGCATTGCTTTAGATGAAGAAAACAACATTATCGGTTATCAATTTGTAAGTCTTGGAAAAATGACTGATTTTATTAAAAAAGGTGATGATGCTAATACCGCTTGGGAAAAAGCGAAAGGCCAATATGGACGTGTGGCAGATGCAGTTAAAATCATCGACCCACGACAAGAATAATACAAGGAGGAAATGAACAATGGCATTATTTGAATCATATGAAAGACGTATTAAACAAATTAATGAAGTATTAAATAGCTATGGAATTTCTTCCATTGAAGAAGCAGAAAAGATTACGAAGGACGCTGGTCTTGATGTTTATACTCAAGTGGAATCTATTCAAACTATTTGTTTTGAAAATGCAAAATGGGCATACATAGTTGGTGCGGCAATTGCAATTAAAAAGGGATGTAGAAAAGCATCTGATGCAGCGGCAGCAATTGGTGAAGGACTTCAATCATTTTGTATTCCAGGTTCTGTAGCAGATCAACGTAAGGTTGGACTAGGACATGGTAATCTTGGAAAGATGTTACTTGAAGAAGAAACAGAATGTTTTGCCTTCTTAGCAGGTCATGAATCATTTGCAGCAGCTGAAGGTGCTATTGGTATCGCAGAAAAAGCAAACAAAGTTCGTAAAAACCCATTAAGAGTAATCTTAAATGGTCTAGGAAAAGATGCTGCTCAAGTAATCTCAAGAATTAACGGATTTACATTCGTTGAAACAGATATGGATTACTATTCAGGAGAAGTAAAAGAAGTATTCAGAAAATCTTATTCAGAAGGACTTAGAGCGAAAGTAAATTGTTATGGAGCAAACGATGTTACAGAAGGTGTTGCTATCATGCATAAAGAAAAGGTTGATGTATCGATTACAGGTAATTCAACAAACCCAACTAGATTTCAACATCCTGTTGCTGGAACCTATAAAAAAGAATGTATTGAGCAAGGAAAAAAATATTTTTCAGTTGCTTCAGGTGGTGGTACAGGCCGTACACTTCATCCAGATAACATGGGTGCAGGTCCAGCTTCTTATGGTATGACAGATACCATGGGACGTATGCATTCAGACGCTCAATTTGCTGGGTCTTCATCCGTTCCAGCACATGTTGAAATGATGGGTCTTATCGGCGCTGGTAACAATCCAATGGTTGGTATGACAGTAGCGGTTGCTGTTTCTATTGAAGAAGCATCTATTGCTGGTAAATTCTAAATATTAATAACATAAAATTATACAAAAAAAGAGACGTTATTATAATGTCTCTTTTTTGCTATAATTTTTATTTTTAAAAGTCAATAAATTCATTAGTCACCCAATATATTATCCTCAACACTAAAGGAATCTTCCCCAATAGAATTGGTTGAGATCGTTTTTCCACATAAAAGTAATCCAATATATTGAACCTTTTCAATGGCTTTGGCATAATACTGTGAAGCTTGATTAGCAAGGGGGGCATTATATTCATCATCTGCAAAAGCTTGGTGATATAAGGAAACAGCTGTAGTCATATATTCACTTGCTTTATCCGCTAATATTTCGATATTAGCAAAATTACTTGGTACTGGTAAATCAGCCAATTTAATGAATTCTGAATCAATCTTATCAAAAGCAGATAATAGTTCTACTGTAGCCGCAGAAGAGCTAGAATCAATATTATTTATAGTATCATTTATTTCATTGATGTTATAGCTAAATTCCTCTATTTCGGTTTTAAAAGTTTCTAGCGATTTATCTTTTTTTCCACAAGCAATCATATTGCAAGCTATTATTAGACAAAGGGCAGAAAAAAATATCTTTTTCATTTTCATTCATGCCTCCATAAGTATATTTTTATTTTACTAAATTAATTTAGCATAGAACAATGATAAAATCAAGGCAATCCAAAATATGGTAACTTAATACCATATCAAAAATAAATGCATAACACATATTTTTTAGTATTTGCCCTTATGGAAAAACAATGGTAAAATATAAAAACATATAAATTTGTGAATTAAGTGCATTCTAAAACATGCTGAGGGGTAAAAAATGACGAGAGAAGAATTTAAAAACTTAATCAAACATCATCCTATTTATCTGGATGGAGCAACCGGTTCCAATCTTATGAAAAGAGGGATGCCTTCTGGAGTGTGTCCTGAAAAGTGGATTTTAGAAAACAGCAAGATATTACTGGATTTACAAAAGGAATTTATAGAAGCTGGATCCAATATCATCTTTGCACCAACGTTTACAGCTAATCGAGTGAAATTAAGCCAATATCATCTAGAAAATGACATCAAAGATATGAATCATAGACTTGTTGCCATCACAAAAGAGGCCGCTAGAGGTAAAGCGTTTGTAGCTGGGGATATTACTATGACAGGGGAACAACTAGCGCCCATAGGAAACCTGGATTTTGAAGAACTAATATCTATTTATAAAGAACAGATTACACATTTGGTTGAAGCGGGAGTGGATTTAATAGTGGTTGAAACCATGATGAGTTTACAAGAATCTCGTGCAGCACTTATTGCGGCAAAGGAAATATGCGATTTACCAGTGATGGTAACAATGACGTTTGAAAGTGATGGAAGAACCCTTTATGGAACCGATGCTAAAACGGCGGCTATTGTTTTAGAAAGTCTAGGAGCCTCTGCAATTGGAGCAAATTGTTCAACGGGTCCAGATAAAATGGCTGAAGTAATAAAGGCTATGGCAGAAGTAGTTACTATACCAATTATTGCAAAACCAAATGCTGGATTACCATTTCTTGATAAGGATGGAAATACAATTTATGATATGAATTCAGATGATTTTGCTAAAAATATGAAATTAATTTTGGAAGCAGGTGCATCTATTTTAGGTGGGTGCTGTGGAACGACACCGGAATATATTGAAAAATTAGTTGCTTCGACATATGATTTTAAATTAAAGAAGGTTAAAAAACAGCCATATCGTTATCTGACGTCGGAAAGGAAAACAGTATCCTTTGGTCTAGATGATAACTTTATTATAGTCGGAGAACGAATTAATCCAACGGGTAAGAAAAAGCTACAACAACAACTGCGTGATGGAAATATGGAAATGGTACTTGCTTTTGCCCAGGAACAGGAACTTAGCGGAGCTAGTGTATTAGATATTAATATGGGAATGAGCGGTGTTGATGAAAAAGAATTAATGCTCCGTACGCTAGAAGAAGTTTCCGGGGTAACGTCTCTTCCGTTGGCGATTGATTCAAGTCATATTGAAGTGATTGAAGCAGCACTACGAAGGTATCCTGGTAGGGCACTTCTTAATTCAATTTCGTTAGAAAGTGCAAAGTTTGAACATCTATTACCTTTGGCAAAAAAATATGGAGCGATGTTTATATTACTACCTTTATCAGATGAAGGGTTACCACAAAATATTCAGGAAAAAAAGAGCATTATTAATACCATTTATAAAAAAGCATTAACTCTTGGTATGAACAAAGAAGACATCATTGTGGATGGACTTGTAACAACAGTAGGCGCTAATAAAAGAGCCGCATTGGAAACAATGGAAACCATAAAATATTGTAAGGATATGGGACTTGCCACTATTTGTGGTTTATCTAATATTTCCTTTGGGCTTCCAGAGCGTAGCTATGTAAACTCAGTATTTTTAACCATGGCCATTAGCGCAGGATTAACCATGGCTATTGCAAATCCTTCACAAGAACTTTTAGTTAGCAGTGCTCTAGCCGCGGATTTACTTTTAAATAAAGAAACTGCGGATATTCGATATATTGAAGCTATGAATTCTTTAAAAGAAAAAAGGGAAGGCTTGGAAGTTTCTAACAGTAAGCTCCAAAGCTTTCATGTAAAGGAAGTATCAAATAGTAATAAATTAAGTGAAGCAGTATTAAGAGGTAACAAAAAGACGGTTACCGAACTTACTAAAAAGGTTATGGAAGAGGGAAGTAGTGCAAATGATATTTTAAATAACTTCCTGTTACCTGCAATTAATGAGGTGGGTGAGTTATTTGACAAAGGAAAATATTTTTTACCTCAATTAATTGCAAGTGCTGAAACAATGAAAATTGCAATTGAATATCTTGAGCCATTTTTATTAGAAGCAAATAATAATAAAGAAATGCCAGTGATAGTCATTGCTTCTGTACAAGGGGATATTCATGACATAGGTAAAAACTTAGTTGCCCTTATGCTTAAAAATTATGGTTTTAAAGTAATTGATTTAGGTAAAGATGTTTCAAAAGAAAGTATCATACAAGCAGCAAAAGAGAATAATGCAAAGATCATTGCGTTATCTGCTTTAATGACAACAACGATGCAACAAATGAAACATGTTATAAGCTATGCAAAGGAACAAGGTATCGATTCTAAGGTTATCATTGGTGGAGCAGTCATTACCCAGGATTTTGCAGATGAAATCGGTGCGGATGGTTATTCCAAGGATGCAGCGGATGCAGTAAAACTCACGAAACGAATTTTAAACATTCAAGAATAGTATAATAGTACATTGGAAACAGATTTGTTGACATTTTCGTCATGTATGATACAATATATGGCGATACATAAAGGAGATCGTATGATGAAAAAAAGAGTTTTTCAATTATTAGTTGATAATACATCTGGAGTTCTTAGCCGAATATCTGGACTTTTTTCCAGAAGGGGCTATAATATAGAAAGTATCACTGCTGGCGTGACAGCAGATCCTAGATTTACTAGAATTACAATTGTTGCAAATGGCGATAATGAAATATTAGATCAAATTGAGAAGCAAGTTGCAAAACTTGTAGATGTTAGAGATATCAAAGAGTTGACACCAAACGAAAGTGTATATCGTGAGCTTGCACTTATTAAAGTGAAAGCGGATGCTTATGAAAGACAAGGGATTATTGCAATCGCTGATATTTTTAGAGCTAATATTATTGATGTTGGACCAGAAAGCTTAATCATTGAACTAACTGGAAATCAAAGTAAAATCGAAGCATTTATTAAGCTTCTTGATGGATATCATATTTTGGAATTAGCAAGAACAGGAATTGCCGGTCTAAGCCGTGGTGCAGAAGACGTTATTTGGATCGAAGAATAAGTTAGCTCTAGGGGAGACCTTTTAGTTATAGAAAACATTTTTAAAATTTTAGGAGGAAAATAAAATGGCAAAGATTTTTTATCAAGAAGACTGTAATCTTTCTTTATTAGAAGGAAAGACCATCGCTGTTATTGGTTATGGTAGCCAAGGACATGCACACGCATTAAACGCAAAAGAATCAGGATGTAACGTAATTGTTGGTCTTTATGAAGGATCAAAATCTTGGGCAAAAGCAGAATCTCAGGGACTTAAAGTATATACGGCTGCTGAAGCTGCTAAAAAGGCAGACATTATTATGGTTTTAATTAATGATGAAAAACAAGCTCAAATGTACAAAGAATCAATTGAACCAAACCTTGAAGAAGGAAACATGTTAATGTTTGCACATGGTTTTGCAATTCACTTTAATCAAATTGTACCACCTAAAAATGTTGATGTTACTATGATTGCTCCAAAGGGACCTGGACATACTGTACGTTCTCAATATCAAGAAGGGCAAGGAGTACCTTGTTTAGTTGCTGTACATCAAGATGCAACTGGCAAAGCAGAAGATAAAGCATTAGCCTATGCGTTAGCGATTGGTGGGGCAAGAGCAGGTGTTCTAAAAACAACATTTAGAGAAGAAACAGAAACCGATTTATTTGGCGAACAAGCAGTTCTTTGTGGTGGTGTATCCGCACTTATGCAATGCGGTTTTGAAGTATTAGTGGAAGCAGGTTATGAACCAGAAAGTGCATACTTTGAATGTATTCATGAAATGAAACTTATTGTAGACTTAATCTTCCAAAGTGGTTTTGCAGGTATGAGATATTCGGTATCTAATACAGCTGAATATGGGGATTATATTACAGGACCTAAGATAATCACAGAAGATACAAAAAATGCTATGCGTCAGGTTTTAAAAGATATTCAAGAAGGAAAGTTTGCTAGAGATTGGCTAACAGAGAATTCAGTGAATTGCCCTAACTTCCTTGCTATGAGAAAAAGAGGAGCAAATCATTCTTCTGAAAAGGTTGGAGCTGAACTTCGTAAATTATATAGTTGGAATGACGGTTCAAAATTAATCGATAATTAATATAAAGATAATTGATAGCTAAAGGGAGAGCAATTTTATAATTGCTCTCCCTTTTTAATCTATATCATAATAGTATTCTAAAAACCGCTGTGCATAAGGGGAAACCTTTGCATTTAAATAGGTTGCAAATCCAATTTTTCTTTTAGGGATATGATTCATAACTGGTAATTTTACTAACAAATTATTTTTAAGTTCCTGTTCAACAAAACTTTCGATCACACAGGCAATACCTAAATCAATTTTTGCAAATTCAATTAACAAATCCATGGTAGTTACTTCGATTAATTGTTCGTTCCTTATATCATTATAATGCAAGTACGTATCAATATATTTCCTTGTGATATTATTTTGATCTAAAAGCATTAAGGTAGCATTGGATAAAATGGAATGGGAGTTCATTAATTCAGAATCAAAATGCTTTAAATAACTTTGTGTTGCAACAAAAACGTCCTGGATTTCCTTGATTGGTTGAAAAGAGATTGGATACTTGGAAAGTGGTTCACCAATGAGTCCAATATCAATGGTACCCTTTTGAAGATCTTGAATAGTTTGATCTGTTGGTTGACATGCAATGGAAATCTTGATATATGGGTTTTCTCTAGAAAATTTTTTCAAATAAGGCAATAAAATATATTTACAAAGAGTAGAACTAACCCCTATTTTAATTTGTCCGGTTCCAAAAGAGGTGACTTTTTTTAGTTGTTCCTCTCCATATTTAATGGATGCAAATGCGCTGGATATTTGCTTATATAATAATTCTCCTTCTAATGTTAAAGTAACGCCCCTTGAGGAACGAATAAATAGAAGGGTACTTAAATTTTCTTCTAATCTAGAGATAGCTTTGCTGACTGCGGGTTGACTGATAAATAATTCTTTCGCAGCACCGGAAATATTCTTGCATCTTGATACGGTGAAAAAAATATAATATAAGTTTAAGTTATTTCCCATTTTATAATCTCCTTACTTTTTCTCTATATAGTTACCTAAAAATAGTTACCTAAAAATAGTTACCTAATAATATCTACATAACTATATTTACTTTAACATAACTACACGTTATAGTAAATATAATATATATGTATTATATTTATATCTAAAATTATGATAAAGTTTATTTAACTGAAAAAGAAGTATGTTGTAAATACAACATGAAGGGAGTACATACATGGGAATGACAATGACTCAAAAGATTTTAGCAGCACATGCCGGTCTAGAAAAAGTAGAAGTAGGACAGTTAATAGAGGCGAATTTAGATTTAGTACTAGGAAATGACATTACAAGTCCCGTTGCAATTAAAGAATTGGAAAAAATGAATGTCAACGGTATTTTTGATAAAGATAAAATTGCACTGATTCCTGATCACTTTGTACCAAACAAAGATATTAAATCTGCTGAGCACTGCAAATGTATGAGAGAATTTGCTTACAAACATGATATCACAAATTATTTTGAAGTAGGGCAAATGGGAATTGAACATGCACTTTTACCAGAAAAGGGATTAACAGTAGCTGGTGATGTTATTATTGGTGCTGACTCACATACATGTACCTATGGTGCATTAGGTGCTTTCTCCACGGGTGTTGGAAGTACTGATATGGCAGCTGGTATGGCAACGGGCAAAGCGTGGTTTAAAGTCCCAAGTGCAATTAAGTTTGATATCATTGGAAAAAAAAGAAAATGGGTTAGTGGCAAGGATGTTATCTTGCATATTATTGGAATGATTGGCGTTGATGGTGCTTTATATAAGTCTATGGAGTTTGTTGGAGAAGGACTAAAAGACCTTTCCATGGATGATCGCTTTACAATAGCAAATATGGCAATTGAAGCAGGGGGAAAAAACGGTATTTTCCCAGTTGATGAATTAGCAATTGCCTATATAAAAGAACATTCAAAGAAAGAATATACCATTTATGAAGCAGATGAAGATGCCATTTATGAAAAGACCTATACCATTGATTTATCTTCGTTAAGGCCTACCATAGCTTTTCCCCATTTACCTGAAAACACGAAAACCATTGATGAAATTAAGGAGAAAGTAATCCTTGATCAAGTAGTCATTGGGTCATGTACCAATGGAAGGTTAGATGATTTAAGAGTTGCTGCAGAAGTTTTGAAGGGAAAACAAGTAAAAAAAGGACTTCGTTGTATTATTATTCCTGCTACTCAAAAGATTTATTTGCAAGCTATGGAAGAAGGACTACTTAAAATATTTATTGAATCAGGCGCTGTTGTAAGCACTCCCACTTGTGGTCCATGTTTAGGCGGATATATGGGAATATTGGCAGAAGGTGAACGATGCCTATCAACAACAAACCGAAATTTTGTAGGTCGTATGGGACATGTGAAATCCGAAGTTTATCTTGCTAGTCCAGCAATAGCCGCTGCAAGTGCAATTACAGGGTTTATCTCATGCCCAGATTAAGAAAAATTTTGTTATGTTAAATAAAAGGATATTCTACTTTTGATTTTAAGGCGTGCTTTAGCATGCGGATGGGAGTTATGTTGAATAAAAAGATATTCAACTTTTGATTTTAAGGCATGCTAAAGCATGCAGATGGGAGTTATATGAAACTGGCAAATGGGACAGTATTTAAATATTTTGATAATGTTGATACCGATGTAATCATTCCTGCAAGATACTTGAATTCATCAGATCCTGGGGAATTAGCATCTCATTGTATGGAAGATATTGATAAGGACTTTATAGAAAAAGTGAAAGAGGGAGATATCATCGTAGCAACTAAAAACTTCGGTTGTGGTTCTTCTAGAGAACATGCTCCAATAGCAATTAAAGCTGCGGGTATTAGCTGTGTCATTGCTGAAACTTTTGCACGAATCTTTTATAGGAATGCGATTAATATTGGCTTACCAATTATTGAATGTGCAGAAGCATCAAAAGGGATTGATGCAGGGGATCAAGTGGAAGTGAATTTTGATTCTGGTATTATTACAAATATAACAAAGGGAACAAGTTATCAAGGGCAAGCTTTTCCGGAATTCATGCAAAAGATAATTGCGGCAGAAGGTCTGGTAAATTATATTAACCAAAAATAATCATGAAATAGATAAATGGACATATACGGGAATTCGTGTATGTCCATTTTGTTCTTCCTTTTTTAGGCTTAGTAGGATAAAATAACAGGAAGACATATTGAAAATGGAAAAGGTGCAAGGAATGATAAAAGAAGATTTTTACGAAAATTTAAATGTTTTAATAACGAATAAAGAGTTTGACAAGTTAGAGACATATTTTATTCAAAGTTTAGAAGATGCGAAAGAAGTGAATGATTATTCCCTATATTTATCCATAACAAATGAAATGTTAGCATTCTATAAAAGTACAGGTGATTCCAAAAAGGTCTCCGAAGCGATTGATAATATTGTTCTTCTTATGGATGAACTTTATAAAAATATAAGAGATTCCTTTGAAGAAAATAGTATGAAAAATGATGCGGCCGCATTAGCTACAAATTTGGCTTTTGATTATTTGAAATATCATCAATTAACAAAAGCGAAACATTCATTTGAGCTTGCAATTGAAATCTTAGAGAAAACAAAATGGAAACAAGAGGAATACTATTGTGCATCCTTAACAGGATTAGGGGAAGTATATTATGAATTAAAAGAATTTGCCTTAGCTGTTTCTTCCTACGAGAGGGCATTGAATCAAATAGAGAAATCCTTTGGATATAATGAAAGTTATATTATGGTCTGCAATAATCTTGCCTCAATTAAGAGAATATAGAAAACTGATTCCAAACAACTTGAAACATACGTTCGAGTGTGTTAATGTTGTGAAGTGAGCAGTAAGAAAATAAAGGAGATGTATATATGATTGCATATTTAAAGGGTGAAGTAATTGATGTTAATGAAGATACATTAGTACTAGAAGTAAATCAAGTAGGATACAATATTAAGATTTCTAGTCAAACGGCTCAATTTCTAGTTTCCATGAAAGATATTATTAAAATATATACTTATACTTGTGTAAGAGAAGATACCTTTTGCTTATATGGATTTATGACAAAAGATGACTTGAAAATATTCAAAAAGTTAATTACCGTAAATGGAATTGGTCCAAAAGGAGCATTGGCTATTTTATCCACAATGAGTGCAGACGATTTAAGATATGCTATTATTTCAGGGGATGCAAAAGCTATTTCAAAAGCACCAGGAATCGGCGCAAAGACTGCGGCACGTGTAATCCTAGATTTGAAGGATAAAGTATCCATAGAAGACACCTTTATTAATCAATCAATGGGAATGCATAGTATGGATGTTTCACAAGAAAATATAGCTCAAAAAGAGGCGATGGAAGCCCTTGTTGCGTTAGGTTATTCAGCATCAGATGCCTTAAGAACAATGAAGCAAATTGAATTAACAGAAAATATGGAAGCAGAAGATATCTTAAAAGCTGCATTAAAGAAAATTTCATTTCTATAATGAGGGAGAATATGGCAAAGAGAATCATAGAAACTAATTTTATAGAAGAAGATGTTAAAATAGAAGGAAGTCTTAGACCACTTCAATTAAAAGATTATATAGGACAAGAAAAAGCAAAAGAAAGTTTAAGTATCTATATAGAGGCTGCCAAAAGACGTAATGATCCATTAGACCATGTTTTATTTTACGGTCCTCCTGGTTTAGGTAAGACTACTTTAGCAGGAATTGTTGCAAATGAAATGGGCGTTAATATGAAGATTACTAGTGGCCCTGCTATAGAAAAACCTGGTGAAATGGCGGCTATACTTAATAACTTGCAAGAAGGTGATTTGTTATTTGTTGATGAAATTCATCGATTAAATCGTCAGGTTGAAGAAGTTTTATATCCCGCAATGGAGGATTATGCCATTGATATTATGATAGGAAAAGGCGCAACGGCAAGATCGATTCGATTGGATTTACCAAAGTTTACCCTTGTTGGGGCAACGACCAGGGCTGGGCTATTAACAGCGCCGTTAAGAGATCGATTTGGTGTGATTCATCGACTTGAATTCTATTCCATACCAGAACTAACACTTATCATTCAACATTCGGCTAAGATTCTAAACGTTGCCATTGATGAATTGGGTGCCATAGAGCTTGCTAGAAGAAGTAGAGGAACCCCAAGACTTGCGAATCGAATATTAAAAAGAGTAAGAGACTTTGCACAAATTAAATATGATGGAATTATTACAGAAGAAGTTGCAAATGTTGCACTTAACTTATTAGATATTGACAAGTTAGGATTAGACCGAATAGATCGAAATATATTATTAACCCTAATTAATAACTTTAATGGTGGACCCGCAGGTTTGGACACTTTGGCGGCATCTATTGGCGAAGATTCAGGAACGATTGAAGACGTATATGAACCATATTTACTTAAGAATGGATTCATAAATCGAACACCACGAGGAAGAGTTGTTACAGATTATGCCTATAAACATTTAGGACTTGATATTCCTGTGTGATTTGATATAATATACCTTGTATATTTGTAAATTGCTAAATCAAGATTTAGTATAAAGGGGTGTAGTATATGTCATCAAAAACTGATACAGAGGTTATTATCGGCGGTAAAGTTTTTACCTTAAGTGGATATGAAAGTGAAGAATACTTGCAAAAGGTAGCCTCTTATATTAATAATAAGATGGCAGAGTATAATAAAGTTGACGGATTTCGTAGGCAACCACTTGACACACAAAATGTATTATTGCAATTAAATGTTGCAGATGATTTTTTTAAAGCCAAAAAGCAAATTAATATTTTGGAAGAAGATATTCGTATGAAAGAGAAGGAATTATATGATTTAAAACATGAGTTAATAGCTTCTCAGATTAAATTGGAAAATACGGAAAAAAATCTTAAAAATATGCAACAAGAGTTAAATGAAAGCACAAAAAAAATGATTCGTATAGAAACAGAACTTCGTGAATTTAATAAATAGAAATAATTTTTTAAATGATTTTATAACTTAGAATTAATAGAGTGTATTTGTTAGGCTGTCTTATGGGACAGCCTTTTTCAAACAACATATTGAGGTGGAATATGAAAAATAAAGTGGAATTATTATCACCAGCAGGCAATTATGAAAGTTTTTTAGGCGCCATTCATGCAGGTGCGGATGCTGTTTATTTAGGTGGCAATAAATTTGGTGCTAGAGCATTTGCAGACAACTTTACAGAAGAAGAATTATGTAATGCAATTAATTATGCTCATTTATTTGAACGAAAAGTTTATTTGACCGTTAATACACTTTTAAAAGATTCAGAAATGAATGAATTATTTTCTTATATGGAACCGTACTATAAGATAGGGTTAGATGGAGTTATTATTCAGGATATGGGTGTATTTCAATATATAAAAAAGCATTTTCCATCATTAGAATTGCATGTTAGTACTCAAATGTCTATTACTGGCACTCTTGGGGCGAGAATGTTGAAAGAACTTGGTGCAAAAAGAATCGTACCTGCAAGAGAACTTTCATTAAAAGAAATCAAAGAAATAAAGGATCAGGTTCATGTGGAGATGGAAACATTTATTCACGGCGCCATGTGTTACTCGTATTCCGGACAATGTCTTTTTAGTAGTATGTTAGGTGGTCGGAGTGGAAATAGGGGAAAATGTGCACAACCATGCAGACTTCCTTACAAGGCTACTGTATGTGATGGAAGTTTAGGAAGGTGTAATAATGATTTCAGTACCTGTAATAATGGAGCAACAAATACTTATGAAAAAGATACTTCTTATATACTTAGCTTGAAGGATTTATGTACGGTCTCCATGATTCCAGAACTCATAAATGCTGGGATAGATTCCTTTAAGATTGAAGGTCGTATGAAAAAACCAGAATATGTGGCAGGAGTTACGGCCATATATCGTAAATATATTGACATTTTTATACAAAGCCCTCATTCAAATCCAAAAATTGCAGATTCTGATTTGAAACTATTGGAACAATTATACATTCGGAATGAATTAAGTGATGGTTATTATAAAAAACATAATGGAAGTGAAATGATTACCTTTGAGGATCCAAGTTATGCTAAAATCAATGATAATCTTTTAGAGACCATTAGAGAAAAATACCTTGATAAAAAATTATCTATAAAGATAAATGGTACAATTATTTTGCAAAAAAATAAAGAAGTATCCTTAACCGTGTATACGGATCATAATTCCATAACAGTTACAGGTAATATGGTAGAAGAATCTAAAAACAGACCAATCGAGACAGAACAAGTAAGAAAACAAGTGTTAAAGACCGGCAATACTTGTTTTCAATTTGAACATTTGGATATTATCATGGATCAAAATGTCTTTATTTCTTTAAAAGAATTAAATGAAATAAGAAGAAAAGTACTTGAACAATATGAATGCTTATTATTGGAGAAAAGCTATCGAAATGACGCAATCATTCCCAAAGAACTTTTTTCTTACAATAAGAATTTAAAAGAAGTAACTTGCAATCATAACAAGAAAAGGGTTATGAAATTATCTGCTAGTGTGGAAAACCTTTCACAATTAGATGGTCTCATGAACAATACCTATATAGAATCGATTTACATTTCTTTTGGCTGCTTTTTCCCACTGGTAGAAGTTGAAACAAAAGTAAAAGGATTATTTCGTAAAAAAGAGCTTGAACATAAATCTGTATATTTGGCTCTACCATATATATTAAGAAATAATAACGTGTCTCAACTAGAACCTTTTATTCCTTTATTAAAACAAGGTAAGACCTTTAAAGGGGTTCTTATTCGTAACCTGGAACAATATCAATGGCTTATAGAGAATCAAATTAATTGTGAAATTATATTGGATAGTAATATTTATATTTGGAATCAAGAGAGCAAATTCTTTTGGCAGGATAAAACGAACCTTAATACAACACCAGTTGAACTTAATTATCATGATTATGAAAGATTGGGAATTGCTAAAATGGAACTTTCCATCTATGGAAGAATTCCACTTATGATAACGGCTAATTGTATAAAAAAATCATGTAATTTCAGTAGTAAGGGGCATGCTTTTATTACAGACCGTTATAAAAAGGAATTTCAAGTTATTACAAATTGCCATTTCTGCTACAATATAATTTATAATAGCGTTCCTTTATCTTTACATCAACAACAAAAAGAAATATATCAATTAAATCCCGTGTCACTAAGAATGAATTTTATTACAGAATCACAAGAAGAAACAAAAGAAATTACCGATTTTTTCATAAATCGATTCATACATGACAGGGAGGATATCCTAATGCCGTTTAAGGAATATACAAATGGACATTTTAAAAGAGGAGCATTATAAATCATGTATAAAATAAAGATAGGAAATTCATATGGAAGCAGCATTTATTGAATTATCAAAATATATTCTTGTAATTTTATTAGCATTCTATACTTTTGAATGTTTTGCAGTATTTCGATATAAAAATCCAGATGATAAAAATGGAATCTATTTTAGACAGAATATCATTATGTTTTTCATACATTTCATTGGGTTTATGGCAATTTGTTTAAAAACAGGAGACATGTTTTATTTGTTTTTTTTCGGCTTTCAACAAATTGTTTTATTTGGAACCATTGCTTTGTTTCGAACGATATATCCAGCCATTAATAAGTTGACTGTAAACAATATGTGCATGCTTTTAACCATAAGTTTTATTGTATTAAGCAGAATATCCAAAGATAAAGCATTAAAACAATTTAAAATAGTTTTAATTTCATTGATTATTTCATTGTTCATTCCCATTCTTATTAAGAAAATAAAGTTTCTTAAAAGTTTAACATGGATGTATGGTTTTTTTGGTTTTGCTGTATTATCAGCTGTTTTAGTTATGGGATCTGCAACAAATGGTTCGAAAATATCATATTCCATGTATGGTTTTACATTTCAACCATCGGAATTTGTTAAAATTATTTTTGTTTTTTTTGTTGCAAGCGCACTATGTAAAAAGAATAATAGGAAAAGGATTATACTATCCGCAATCGTTGCGGCCTTCCATGTATTTGTATTGGTTGTTTCAAAGGATTTAGGGAGTGCGTTAATTTTTTTCATTGTTTATATTACGATGCTTTATGTGGCTACTAAAAAGGCTCGTTACTTAATTATGGGTCTTGTTTCTGGCTGTATAGGTGCAATTTTTGCATATTATATATTTAATCATGTTCAAGTTCGATATGAAGTTTGGCTTAATCCGTGGGCTGATATACAAGGAAAAGGTTATCAAATAACACAATCCCTTTTTGCAATAGGAACTGGTGGATGGTTTGGAATGGGAATCTATCAAGGAACTCCTGGTTCTATTCCTTATGTGGCTGCAGATTTTATTTTTTCTGCTATTGCGGAAGAATTTGGAGTTATTTTTTCACTATGCTTAATTCTTTTATGTATTAGTTGTTTTATTATGTTTATGAATATAGCAATGAAATTAAAAGATGAGTTTTATCGCCTTATTGCTGTTGGATTAGGCGTAACCTATATCTTTCAAGTGTTTTTAACGATTGGTGGTGGAACAAAGTTTATACCTCTCACAGGAGTTACCTTACCACTCATTAGCTATGGTGGAAGTTCCGTCCTAACCACTTTAATTATTTTCTCTATTATTCAAGGGTTATATTTAATAAATACAGAAGAATCTAATTTGTATTATGACAGTTTTATAATGGAAGATAATATGATAGGGGAAGATAACTTTATAGTAACAGAAAACGTACTAGGGGAAGAAGGTGTCCTAGATGGGGAAATGGAACTCCAAAATAAATATAGAAAAGAAGATAAAAAAAGAAATAAAAAAAGAAATAAAAGAAGTCAGTGAAACTAGTTCAAGTAATAAACAAATTGTACTTATAACCTATTTATTTGTATTTGTTTTTTTGGGGCTAATGGGGTATATTACCAAGTTTATGTTAATCGATAGCGGAGATATTATTAATAACGTTTATAATCCAAGACAGGATATTTTAGAGGTACAGAATAGAAGAGGTAGCATCCTTTCCAAAGATGGTGACATTTTAGCATACACCATGATAAATGATAAGGGAGAAGAATTACGAGTATATCCTTATCATAATTTGTTTTCACATGTAGTTGGATATTCTACAAAAGGAAAAACAGGAATGGAAGCCCTTGGCAATTTCTATTTATTAAGTTCCCATGAAACCATGGGTTATAAGCTTAAGAACGATCTATCTGGGACTAAAAATCAAGGTGATAATATCATTACAACATTCGATGTGAATATCCAAGAGATAGCTTCAAAAGCTTTGGGTAGCTATCAAGGAGCAATTGTTGTCATGGAACCATCAACAGGAAAGATACTTGCTATGGTTTCAAACCCCAATTTTGATCCTAATGAAATTAATTCTATTTGGGATAATTTGATTAATGATCCAAAAAGTTCAGTTTTGTTAAATCGTGCAACATTAGGGCTATATCCACCCGGTTCTACCTTTAAGATATTGACTGCTTTAGAATTTATTCGTGAAAATCCAGAAACATATAAGGATTATAGTTTTACTTGTACCGGCAAATTTCATTTTGATGATGATACTATAAAATGTTATAAGGGAATTCATCATGGTGTTCTAAATTTATCAGAATCCTTTGCTCATTCTTGTAATTCTTCCTTTGCAAATATTGGTGTATCATTAGAGAAAGAAAGCTTTTCTGAAACACTAAATCAAATGCTATTTAATGACAATTTACCAATAGAATTAAATAATAATAAAAGTAGTGTGACGGTAAATGAAACTATGTCCGATGCTTCTATGATGCAAACATCCATAGGGCAGGGATCCACTCAAGTGACCCCTTTACACATGGCTATGATTACTTCCATAATAGCAAACAATGGTAAATTAATGAAACCGTATTTCATTGACAGAATTGAGAATGCGGATGGTTCCTATATAAAAAAAATCTCACCCGATATGTATGGAACTTTAATGAGCGAATCGGAATCATCCATTTTAACATCTATGATGGCAGATGTTGTAGAATATGGAACGGCAGACTTGCTCATGGATTCAAATTATAAAGCTGCAGGAAAAACGGGTTCGGCAGAATATAGTAAAAGTAAAGGAGAGAGTCACGCCTGGTTCACCGGTTTTGCGCCTTATGATCATCCACAAGTTGTTGTTACAATCATTGTAGAAGGTGCTGGTACTGGTGGTGATTATGCAGTACCCATGGCAAAAAGAATTTTTGATGCTTATTTTGAAAAGTATGGAATAATAGAAAAAAAATAGTAGAGAACAATAGAAGAGAACAATAGACGAAGGTATCATTGAAATACTTGCCTAAAATTATAAAACAGTCTATACTATGTGAAAATATAAATACTCACCTAACAGGAGGTTTTGCAATGATTGAAGCAACAAGCTGTGGCGGTGTGGTGATTTTTCGTGGTAAAATCCTATTATTATATAAAAATTATAAAAATAAATATGAAGGATGGGTATTACCGAAAGGTACTGTAGAACAAGGAGAGGAATTTAAGGATACAGCTATTCGAGAAGTGTATGAAGAAACTAGCTCAAAAACATCCATTATTAAGTATGTTGGTAAAAGTGAATATACCTTTAATATACCGGAGGATTCGGTAATGAAGGAAGTTCATTGGTTCTTGATGATGGCAGATAGTTATTACAGTAAACCACAACGTGAGGAATTTTTTGTTGACTCTGGATTTTATAAATATCATGAAGCTTATCATTTACTAAAGTTTGCAAATGAAAAGCAAATTTTAGAGAAGGCTTATCATGAATATTTAAACTTAAAAAGAACCAGTTATGATCAGGAAAAAAGGCCATACTAAAAAAAAAGAAGTCTAGTAAGACTTCTTTTTAATTTATAATAAATTTTTATTTATATTAAATTTCATTTTCATGGAAACTCAATTATAAAATTGCAATAATTTCTAAATCAAGCAACTTAGATAGATCAATTATTTCTTCTCCATTTTTAAGCAAAGGACGAGATAGGGAATTTTTATTAATTAAAATAACATCTGCAAGCATATCGTTATTTAGTTTTACGGTCATTCCCAATTGATCATTTGCAATATGTTCTAAAATAGGATAAATAATTGCATAGCCATATTTTTCAAATCCTGTTTTTTCAAAATTATGTATTACTTGAAATGGATTTAGTGAGTTATGATAGGTCCTGGCAGATGTCATCGCTTCATAGGAATCAACAATTGCTGTATATTTGGCAAATATATCAATTGCATCAAAAGATAAGTGATTAGGGTATCCAGAACCATCGCAACGTTCATGATGCATAAGTGTAGTATTTATGATATGTATGTTTAATTTTTGATTTTTAATTAATTCATATCCAAGAGTTGTATGGGTTTTCATAAATTCGTACTCTGATTCCGATAGCTTTCCAGGATTCCATAAAATTTCATCAGGAAGTTTTAATTTTCCTATATCATGGAAAAATCCACACAAAATATAAATGGAAATATCTTCTTTGGATAGGCCAAGCCAGGTACCAAAGATAGAACTTATTAAGGCGGAATTAAGACAATGGGCATAAGTCATATTATCCTCGCTTGGAAGCATAATATAGAGCATATCCAGCAATTGTCCATTGGATTTGGTGCAAGCTTTAATGTTATCATGAATTTGCAACAAATAGTCTGAGTTTACTGGTACTCCAGTATCTATGAATGATTTTATCATATATTTATAGGCATTGAGATTATTGTTATAAACTATTTCAAAGTTTTTGAAAGTTTTACTTTTCCTTACTTTTTCAAAGTGAGTAACAGCCAAATCTTCAGCTTCTTTTATGGATACACACATAATGGAATGTCTTGCTAATTTTGCGATTGATAATTTATCTAAGATAGTATTGGCAGGTAAAATAATACCATTTGCAAAAGTTGAAACATCTTCAGCTAATACCATTCCAGTTTTTAATGCAACCCGAGCAATCGATAACATAAGTATGTCTCCCTTCTAATTTATTTTATATATTTTTGGTTTTATATGTATAATTATAGTATAATTTATTTAAAAATATTGTCAATATTTTTGGGTTGTTAACTATTATTAAATTATATTTTGTGCTATTATTATATTGTTGTGTTTCTAGAAGTTAAATACTAGGATGGAGGCCATATGAAATTTTACAAATATTTATATATTGGCGTCGGTGCTAAAAAAAACATTGGTAAAATACGATTTAAGTTAAAAACTCATATTGGACAACTTAATGTTTATATTATTATTCTTTCAGAAGGATCCAATTTACTGGAAACTTTTGATAGTGCTTTTTTAAAACAATCCTATTATAGAAAAAAACCCATTACGATTGCAGGTATAGCAAAGGGAAAAACGGAAGCTTTGGATTTGATAAAAACAATGATAGAAGATTGCTATAAAACCACGGGAAATTGCAATATAAAAGAACAGATAATAAATAATATAGATTTTAGTACGAGGTAATGGTAAAATATGTTGCATATTTTTTTGAGTATATTAAAAATAATAGGTATTTTTATACTTTTTATTCTAGCATTTGCGTTAGTTTTATTACTTTGTCTTTTATTTGTACCCGTACGCTATAAAGGGAAAGCAAAGAAAAATCATGAAATAGTTGCAAAGATTAATTTTACATGGCTTTTTCATATGATATCTGTCCACGTTTTATATAATAAAGAAGTAAATATTATCTTGAAGATATTTGGTGTTCCTATTTATAACTATCATAAAAAACAAAAAAAAGATAATATTAAAAAAGATAATATTAAAAAAGAAAAAAAGGTATCAAGATTTAATAATCAGAGAAAACTAAAAAAAGATATTGAAAAAGATGATATAAACGATGCTAAAAATGATGAAATGAAGAATCTAGCTGATAGTAAAGTTTCTGTTATTAAGGAAGAGATAATAGAAGAGGAAACGTTAATAGAAGATGAAACGTTAATAGAACAATTCCAAGGAATGAATAAAAAGAATAAAATATTAATTTTACTTAGAAAAGTTTTTTTAGTTATAAAAGGATTTTTTGTGAAAATAATGAATATAAAGTTCACAATTAAAAAGATATGTGCTAAAATGAAAAACGTTAAGGAAGTTATTTATTATTATATTGATTTGATGGAGCAAGAAGAATCGAAAGAAGCTATTTACTTATGCAAGGATCAATTACTTTTCTTTTTAAATCATATAAAACCTAGAAGATTAAAAGCTCATATCACATTTGGAACAGGAGATCCTTCCACAACAGGTCAAATTTTAGGATATACTAGTATGTTTTATCCAATCTATGGAAAGAATGTATCTTTAAACCCTGATTTTACAAATGAAATATTAGAGGGTGATATTTATCTAAAAGGCAGAGTTAGAGTGTTTATGATATTAAGAATTGGTTTTAAAGTAATGTTTAACAAGAATTTGAAACAATTCATAAAACTTCTTAAAAGGGAGGCTATATAATGGCAGATAATAATTTTGGAAATGTAATAGAATCATTATTAAAGGGAATGGATACGTTTCTTTCAGCAAAAACAGTAGTAGGAGAAGTAACAAAAGTTGGAGAAACCATCATATTGCCATTGGTTGACGTGACTTTTGGCGTTGCTGCTGGAGCAAGCGCAAATGACAAAAAAAATGGTGGTGGCGGTGGAATGAGTGGTAAGATGTCACCAAGTGCTGTTATTGTAATTAAACCAGATGGAACTACAAAATTGGTCAATATTAAGAATCAAGATAGTTTGACAAAAGTTCTGGATATGGTACCTGATATTATTGAGAAATTTACTAAGAAAAAAGAAGAACCCGTAAGTGATGAAGAAGCAGTTACCATTGCTTTCCCCGATAAAAAAGAAAAATAATATTCATATTTTATGTCTTCATGCATATATTAGTTCTATAAATATTAATCATTGAAGGCTTATTATGAAGAAGGTTTTGGGTTTTATAGCATTTTGGATTGCTGTAGGAATGTTGCTTATGCTTATAATTCCTAATAAATTTCTTGGTTTTATTGTAATGGCTCTATTTATTTTTTTAGGATACAGTTTATTTTATTGCGAATAAGACCGGAGTGAGCACCAATGAAAGATAAAAGTTCAAATATCAATTGGAAAAAAAACTTCGAACAGATACTATTAGAAAGTTCAGATGATAAATTAGAACAAATAAAATTGTGGTTGTTTCGAGAAAATATTAGAATTAATGGGGAAACACAAGAATTAAAATTACTGAATCAAAAAATACAATTTGAAAAGAAACGATTGTGTGAAGACCAACTCTTTTTCCAAAAGAAATTATCTATTTTAGAGAATGCATATAAGCAATTAGATATTGATAGAAGAAAAGTGGAAAGAGAAAAGAAAACTATCGAGCAAGATAGAAAGCTATTGGAAGAAAAAAGACTAACTCATAGTATGTCTAAAGAAACTTTATATTTTAAAGGTGTCAGCAATATACTCGCTTTAAAGAAAAGATATAAAGATTTAATTAAAATATTTCATCCTGATAATTTATGTGGTGATACTAGTACCATTCAGATAATCAATAAAGAATATGCTGTTTTAAAAGAAGTTTTACGTTAAAAAAGACTATCCAATGGATAGTCTTTTTTAACCATATAATTATACACGTTCAACTCTGTTAGATTTCAAACAATTAGTACATACATGAATTTTTTTAAAAGCTCCATTAACTTTGCATCTTACATTTCTTACATTTGAATTCCAAATATGATTGGATCTTCTATGAGAATGGCTTACTGCATTACCAAAATGAACACCTTTACCACATACTTCACATTTAGCCACAACTACACCTCCTAAACGATATTAAGTCTTTCCGACTCACAACATCAATATTCTATCAGAAAAGGAATTATAATGCAAGAAAAAATAATTCTTTTTCAAAATTCTTCCTAAATTTTATGAAATAGTATTTTAATAGTTTCATTTTTATAAAAGAACGGTTATAATGTTCATATATTTTGTTTTGTAATAATAAATCAATAAGGAGGTTTCTTATGAAAGGGTCCATGAACACACATATGGGTAATATTGTTATAGATAATGAAGTAATTGCACAATATGCTGGTTCTGTAGCAATAGAATGTTTTGGAATTGTTGGTATGGCTTCCGTTAATATGAAAGATGGTTTTGTAAGTTTATTAAAGAAAGATAAGGTTACACATGGTATTGCGGTGTCGAATAAAAATAATAAGTTAACACTTGATTTTCATGTAATCGTATCTTATGGAGTAAGTATTCTTGCAGTATCAGATAATTTAATAAGTAATGTAAAATATAAAGTAGAACATTTTACCGGTTTGGAAATCGAAAATATAAATATCTATGTCGAAGGAGTACGCGTCATAGATTAAGGAGGATTGTTGTTGTGGCTATAAATAAAATCGATGCTAATTTGCTTTCCAAGATGTTCTTAGCCGGTGCTAAAAACCTTGAAACGAAAAAAGAATGGATTAATGAATTAAATGTATTTCCTGTCCCAGATGGAGATACTGGAACAAATATGACTATGACTATTATGTCGGCTGCTAAAGAGGTAACAAATCTTGAAAACCCCGATATGTTAACACTTTGTAAAGCAATATCATCAGGTTCACTTCGTGGTGCAAGAGGTAATTCAGGGGTCATTCTTTCCCAACTATTTCGAGGATTCACAAAAGTAATAAAGGATTACGATGAAATAGATATTGCTATATTGGCAGTTGCTTTTGAAAGAGCTGTTGAAACTGCATATAAAGCAGTTATGAAACCAAAAGAGGGTACGATACTTACGGTTGCCAAAGGCATTGCTTCAAAAGCAAATGAGCTTTTAGAAGAAAATGTTATTGATTTAGAATTATTTATTAGTGAAGTCATTAAACATGGCGACTATGTATTAAGCCAAACCCCTGAAATGCTTCCTGTATTAAAGCAAGCAGGTGTTGTAGATTCAGGTGGTCAAGGATTAATGGAAGTTCTAAGAGGAGCATTTGATGCATTCCTTGGTAAAGAAATTGATCTTACTTTTACAATCAATGAATCTAGTTCACCAAAGATTGACATGAATGTTCAGGCGGGAATTGAATTTAAATATGGTTATTGTACTGAATTTATCATTATGCTTAATAAGAACTTTAATATAAAAAATGAAATTGATTTCAAAGAATATTTAGAGGCGATTGGGGATTCCATCGTAGTGGTAGCGGATGATGATGTGGTAAAAGTTCATGTACATACCAACGACCCTGGACTGGCTATTCAAAAAGCATTAAAGTTTGGTGCTTTATCCAATTTAAAAATTGATAATATGCGTATTGAGCATCAAGAAAAGTTAAATATGATGTCTGAAAAGGCGAAGATGGAAGAAGCTTCTACAGAGAAAAAAGAAGTTGGTTTCATTGCGGTATCTGTTGGAAAAGGAATATCTGAAATATTTAAAGGATTAGGCGTTGACTGCATGATCGAAGGTGGTCAAACGATGAATCCTAGTACGGAAGATATGCTTAATGCAATCGAAAAGGTGAATGCTGAAACAATATTTATACTTCCAAATAATAAAAATATTATTTTGGCCGCAAATCAAGCGTCAGCTATAACAAAAGATAAAAATATTATTGTTATTCCTACCAAAACGATACCACAAGGAATAACAGCAATTATTAATTATGTTCCAGATGTTTCCATAGAAGATAATATTAATGCAATGGAAAAAGAGATAAAAAAAGTTAAAACTGGTGAAGTTACTTATGCGGTCAGAGATACCATGATTGAGAACAAAACAATTCATCAAGGTGATTTTATGGGAATCGGCGATGCTGGAATTTTGTCAGTAGGAACTGAAATAGGGCAAGTTACCCTGGAAATGTTTGATGAAATGATGTATGAGGAAGCGGAACTGATCAGCATCTATTATGGTAATGAGATCACAGAAGAGGATGCAAATTCCTTAAAAGAAATGATTGAAGAAAAGAACAGCCAATGTGATGTAGAATTACAATATGGTGGTCAACCCATTTATTATTATATTATTTCTGTAGAATAGTTAATTAGGGACGGTTTTTACCGTCCTTTTTTTAGGAGATAATCTATGAATCTTGATTCAAATTTAATTTCACTAAAAGGCATTGGCGAAAAATCATATGCTCTTTATAATAAATTAAATATTTACACAGCAAATGACTTATTGCATTCTTATCCAAGAGATTATGAAACATATCATGATCTTGTTACAATTAGCGAATGTAGTGAACAAAGTGTTTGTGCAATTGAAGCCGTTGTAGTAGGCAATCCCAGTGTTAAAAAAATACGAAATCTTACCGTTATGAATATCTTGGTAAAAGATAAAACAAACCAAGCTCATCTCACTTTTTTTAATATGCCATATTTAAGTCATGTATTAAAGCCGGGATCCATTCATATTTTTAGAGGGATAGTGATAAAAAAGGGCGATCAATGGCATATGGATCAACCACATATATACAAAAAAGAAGAGTTTCTAAAATTAATTAATATCATCCAGCCAATTTATCCCTTATGCGCCGGATTAACCAATAAAAATATGATAAAAGCGATGAATCAATTAAAAGAACTTATAGTTAGTCAAAAAGAAAACTTACCTTCTTATATTATAAAAAAGTATTCTTTAATTTCGTATGGAGAAGCAGTGTTGGGAATCCATTTTCCAATTGATTTAGAACATTTAATAGAGGCTAGAAAAAGATTGGTTTTTAATGAATTTTTTTATTTTATTCTATCCATAAGAAAACTAAAAGAATCCACAGAACGACTAGACAATCACTATCCCATGATAGAAACCTCACATACAAAACGTTTCATTGAATCATTACCCTACAAGCTAACAAGGGCACAAAATAAAGTTTGGGTGGAAATACAAAACGATTTATATAGTGCTCATGCAATGAACCGATTAATTCAAGGAGATGTTGGTTCAGGTAAAACAATTCTTGCTTTTTTAGCTTTATTAACGACTGTTTCAAATGGATATCAAGGTGCATTAATGGCCCCCACAGAAGTCCTTGCAAAGCAACACTTTAATAATTTAATGACTCTAGCTACCAAATATTCACTACCTTTTTCTCCGATATTATTGACTGGTTCAACCTCGTTGAAAGATAAAAAGAGCGCGTATGAGCAGATAGAAAAAGGCGAAGTGAATGTAATAATTGGAACACATGCTATTTTTCAGGAAAAGGTTTTGTATAAAAATTTAGCTCTAGTCATTACAGACGAACAACATCGGTTTGGCGTACGACAAAGAGAAACATTTGCAAAGAAAGGTGAAAATGTACATGTTTTGGTTATGAGTGCAACACCAATTCCCAGAACATTGGCAATTATTTTATATGGAGATTTACACCTTTCCATTATCGATGAAGTTCCATCAAATCGATTGCCTATAAAAAACTGTGTGGTTAATACAAATTATCGACAAAAAGCATATTCTTTTATGGAAAAAGAAATTGAAAAAGGACATCAGGTTTATATTATATGCCCTATGGTTGAACAAGGAGAAAACGAAGGATTAGAAGATGTTCAAACTTATTTCCATAAGCTAAGAGCCATCATTTCTCCAAATATACAAATGGCATTTTTGCATGGAAAAATGAAGAGCAGTGAAAAGAATAAAATTATGGAAGAGTTTAGTTTAGCACATATTGATATTTTGATATCCACTACTGTAATTGAAGTTGGTATTAATGTGCCAAACGCTACTGTTATGATGGTGGAAAATGCAGAACGATTTGGACTTGCGTCGTTGCATCAATTAAGGGGACGGGTAGGGCGTGGAAAAGAACAATCTTATTGTATCTTTGTAAATAGTTCAAACAGTAAAACCTCGAACAAAAGATTAGATACATTAGTGAATTCTAATGATGGTTTTTACATTGCAAACGAAGATTTAAAACTTCGTGGTCCAGGAGATTTGTTTGGAATAAGACAAAGTGGAATCATGGACTTTAAACTTGGAGATATCTATAACGATGCCACTATCTTGCAAGAGACAAGTGTGTGTATAGAGGAGCTCCTTTTGGAAGATCCTAATTTGCAATTAGAAAAAAATAGGTCCATAGCAAATACCCTAGAACTTGGGAATTATATACAAGTTGACTTTCGAAGTATCTAACCTTACAATACGATATAGAAACTTATGCTTTAAAATTACAGGAGGATTAAAATTTGACCAAAATTGCAATTATTACCGATAGTAATAGCGGAATAAGTCAAACCCAAGCCACAATACTAGGCATACATATTTTACCGATGCCTTTTATGATAAATGAAGACACCTACTATGAAGATATCACCTTATCAAATCAAAGCTTTTATGAAAAGTTAGCAGAGGGTGCCGATATTTCCACATCACAACCGTCCCCTGAAGCAGTAACAAAATTATGGGATGAATTGTTAAAAGAAAATGATGAAATCATTCACATTCCCATGTCTAGTGGATTAAGTGGTTCTTATGAAACAGCTTATATGCTTTCTAAGGATTATGTGGATAAAGTTTATGTTGTTAACAACCAACGTATTTCTGTGACGCAAAGACAATCCGCAATGGATGCCTTAGAATTAGTGAAGAATGGAAAAAATGCGAATGAGATTAAACTTATTTTGGAAGAGGAAAAGTTAAATTCTAGCATATATGTTATGTTAAATACTTTGTTTTACTTGAAAAAAGGTGGTAGAATAACACCGACGGCTGCCGCATTAGGTACCATTTTAAAAATAAAGCCAGTTTTGCAAATTCAAGGGGACAAACTGGATGCATTTGCAAAAGCTAGAACGATTACTCAAGCAAAATCCATTATGATTAATGCTATTAAAAATGATATTAATAATCGTTTTGGTGGAAATAGTAATAATGTACATCTTGAAATTGCGCACACACAAAATGAAACTGCTGCGGAAGTTTTAAAATTAGAATTACTAAAAGAGTTTCCAAACAGTGAAATTGTGATAGATCATTTATCACTGAGTGTTGCTTGTCACATAGGTGACGGCGCTTTAGCAGTAGCTTGTTCAAAAAAAATTATACTATAAGGGGGATTTCAAATGGAATCAAAAAAAATTAATTTTTTCAATCAAATTGCTTATGCAATTTGGAAACCAAAGAAGTATACGGATTTAACTAGGGTAAGTACTGGAAGATTGACAGGATTTGTGTTTCTATTCATTTTAATTCTAACATTTTTCTCGTTATGTATTCCGTTTATTGTGAATGAAATTACCGGAAGAGGATTAGCCAACATAATTGAAAATGATATTCCTGACTTTGAATTTATAAACGGGGAACTAGAATTATCAAAATCAACCAATATCAAAGAAAATAATGCAATCATTGTTGCGGATACTTCAGTAGATTATTTTTCATCAGAGGATATTTCCAAATATCCTAGTCGCTATACAAGCATAACTCTAATTAGTAAAACTAATATGATTAATTATAATGCTGGAAGGATTATACCAGTTGCTTTCTCGGATTATAAAAATATTCATCTTACAAAAGCGATTATAAATTCATTAGTACCATTTATGTATGCTGTAATTGCATTTGTTTTCGTAATTGTATATCTCATTTATGTTGGAATATATTTTCTAGCTTCCCTCATTTATGCATTGGTTGGAAAGTTGATTCAAAAAAAATCGGGACTGGATTTGCCATTTGGATATTTATTTAGAATAGCGATTTATTCAAAAGTGACTATGATCATTGTTCGAACACTTTTTGAAATGTTTGAATATAAATTGCCGGGGAAATTCATTATTTCAGTTGCCGTTACTTGTGTCTATATGTGGTTTGCAATTGCTTTACATAAAAATAAGGAAAGCGGACAAATAATCCAGCAACCATATCAAGATTTCGAATAATTTTTTTATAAAGAGGATACATGATATTGTGGTTTGCCTTTGCCCCCATCAATATCATGTATCTTTTTCTTTCCATAGAAAACCAAATGTGCTATAATTACGCTGTAATAATGGTTTAAAATATGATAAAGAGGTTATATTAATGAGTAAAACAAATACATATGACGCTAATAGCATTACTGTTCTAGAAGGATTGGAAGCCGTTAGAAAAAGACCCGGAATGTACATCGGTAGTGTTTCAACGAAAGGTCTTAATCATTTAATATACGAAATAGTCGATAACTCTGTGGACGAACATTTAGCAGGATTTTGTTCAGTTATTACAGTTACATTAGAAAAAGACGACTCTGCAACCATTACGGATAATGGACGTGGTATTCCAATAGAAATGCATGAAAAAGGTATGAGTGCGGAACGATTGGTTTTTACCACCCTTCATGCTGGTGGGAAATTTGATAATTCTTCCTACAAAACAAGTGGTGGACTCCATGGAGTTGGTTCTTCTGTTGTAAATGCCTTATCTACCTATTTAACCGTTCAAGTAAAACGTGGTGGTTTTATTCATGAAGATAAATATGAAAAAGGTAATCCTGCTATTATTTTAGAAAACGGATTGCTACCAGTTGTTGGAAAAACAAAAGAAACAGGAACGTTAATTAACTTCTTGCCTGATGATACCATTTTTGAAAAGACTCATTTTAAAGCAGATGATGTAAAAAGTCGTTTGCATGAGACTGCATACTTAAACCCTTCTCTTACTATTATTTTTGAAGATAAACGTAATGAAGAAATCGAGCATATAGAATATCACGAAGAAGAAGGTATTGTTGGATTCGTAAAGGATATCAATCATAAGAAAGAGATTATTCATGATGTTATCTATTATCATGGGGAAGCAGAAGGAGTTACTGTTGAGGTTGCTTTTCAATATGTGAATGAATTTCATGAAAATGTATTAGGTTTTTGTAATAATATCTATAATGCTGAGGGTGGAGCTCATATTACAGGTTTTAAAACAATGTTTACGAATGTGATTAACAACTATGCAAAAGAGCTTGGAATACTGAAAGAAAAAGATATTAATTTCACAGGCGCTGATGTTCGAAATGGTATGACGGCCGTAATCTCATTAAAGCATCCAAATCCACGATTTGAAGGACAAACTAAAACGAAATTAGATAATCAAGATGCGGCAAGGGCCGTTAGTAAAATTACCGGTGAGGAAATAGTACGATATTTTGATCGTAATATAGACATTTTGAAAAACGTAATTGGATGTGCAGAAAAAGCTGCAAAAATTCGTAGAACAGAAGAAAAAGCGAAAACAAATATGTTGTCAAAGCAAAAATTTTCTTTTGATTCTAACGGTAAATTAGCTAATTGTGAATCAAAAGATGCTTCTAAATGCGAAGTATTTATTGTGGAAGGTGATTCTGCTGGTGGTAGTGCTAAAACTGCTAGAAACAGGAACTTTCAAGCTATCTTACCAATTCGTGGCAAGATTCTTAATGTTGAAAAAGCAAGTATCGATAAAGTTCTTGCAAATGCCGAAATAAAGACCATGATTAACGCATTTGGGTGTGGATTTTCTGAGGGGTATGGTAATGATTTTGATATTTCAAAACTTAAATATGATAAAATCATAATAATGGCGGATGCCGATGTGGACGGAGCTCATATTTGTACTTTATTGTTAACATTATTCTATCGGTTTATGCCTGAACTTATTGTAGAGGGACATATTTATATTGCCATGCCTCCATTATACAAGGCCATGCCAAGCAAGGGGCGCGAGGAATATTTATATGATGATAAAGCTTTAGAAAAATACAGGAAATCTCACAAAGGTTCCTTTACATTGCAACGATATAAAGGATTGGGTGAAATGGACGCTAACCAACTTTGGGAGACAACTCTAGATCCTGAAACAAGAATGCTCAAACAGGTAGAAATTGAAGATGCAATTCAAGCGTCCAATACTACGGAACTATTAATGGGTAATGAAGTTCCACCGAGAAAAGCCTTTATTTACGCTCATGCAACCGATGCAGAGTTAGACGTATAGAAGGGAATCTATTATAATGAATAACGATACAATCATTAAAACTGAATATTCCGAAATTATGCAAAAATCATATATTAATTATGCCATGAGTGTAATCATAGCAAGAGCACTTCCTGATGTTCGTGATGGCTTAAAACCGGTACAGCGTAGAACACTCTATGATATGTATGAATTAGGGATAAAATATGATAAACCATATCGTAAAAGTGCCCGTATTGTTGGAGATACCATGGGTAAATACCATCCACATGGAGACAGTTCTATTTATGATGCATTGGTAGTCTTAACACAAGATTTTAAAAAGGGCCTTCCCTTAATTGATGGACATGGTAACTTTGGTAATATAGAGGGCGATGGAGCAGCAGCAATGCGTTATACGGAAGCTCGATTAGCAAAAATTACCCAAGAGGCTTTTTTGTCAGACCTTGATAAGGATGTTGTGGATTTCATACCAAACTTTGACGAAACAGAAAGAGAACCCTCCGTTCTTCCAGCTAAATTACCTAATTTACTAATCAATGGAGCCGAAGGAATTGCGGTTGGAATGGCAACTAGTATTCCACCACATAACCTGGTAGAAGTCATTAATGCTACAAAAGCCTACATGAAGGATGAAAATATTACAACTGCTGAATTAATGAAATATATAAAAGGTCCCGATTTTCCAACTGGTGGAATTGTTTGTAACCAAAAAGATTTATTGGAAATTTATGAAACAGGACAAGGAAAAATAAAAGTACGTGGTAAAGTATCAGTAGAAAACGGAAAATCTGGGAAGACTAATGTTGTTATTACTGAAATTCCATATCCTATGATCGGAGCCAATATTTCTAAATTCCTGATGGATGTGGCAGCACTTTATGAAACAAAAAAGACGGTTGATATTTTAGATATTTCCAACCAATCTTCAAAAGATGGTATCAGAATTGTAATAGAATTAAGAAAAGATGCCGATGTAGAAAACTTTAAAAATATGCTTTATAAAAAAACGCGTTTAGAGGATACCTTTGGTGTTAATATCCTTGCGATTGCTAATAATCGTCCGGAAACAATGGGTATCAAATCCGTCATCAAGCATAATGTAGATTTTCAATTTGAAGTTACTACTAGAAAATTCACAACACTTTTAGCAAAGGAATTAGAAAAGAAAGAAATTCAAGAAGGGTTAATTAAGGCTTGTAATGTAATTGATTTAATTATAGAAATTTTAAGAGGATCTAAAGATCGATCCATGGCAAAAGCATGTTTAATCCATGGTAATACGGATGGCATCAAGTTTAAATCAAAAGAGTCTAGGATCATGTCCGCACAACTTTGTTTCACGGAAAATCAAGCCAATGCGATTCTTGAAATGCGTTTATACAAATTAATTGGATTAGAAATAGAAGCACTTCTTACCGATCATGAAAATACAATGGCAAATATCTATCGATATGAAGATATTTTGGAACGACGGGATTCTATGGCACAAGTCATTTTAAATGATTTGGAATCTATGAAAAAGGAATATGGACGTCCACGTAGAACTTCTATTGAAAATGCTTTAGAAGCTGTATATGAAGAAAAAAAACAAGAGGAAATGGATGTTGTTTTCTTAATGGACCGTTTTGGATATTCGAAAACAATTGATACGACTGCTTATGAGCGTAATAAAGAAGCAGCAGATGCAGAAAATAAATATGTACTTAAATGTAAAAATACTGGTAAAATTTGTTTGTTTACAAATACGGGACAATTACATACGATAAAAGTTTTAGATATTCCCTTTGGTAAGTTTCGAGATAAAGGCGTTCCTATTGATAATCTAAGTAATTATAATTCAGCCTTAGAAACGATGATCTGTATTACTAGTCAAATGGATTTAAATCTATATAGAGTCTTATTTACTACGAAACAATCAATGCTTAAAATAGTGGATGGTGGAGAATTTGATGTTGCAAAACGAACTGTTTCTGCTACAAAGCTACAAGATAATGATGAAGTGATTAGTATTGTCTTATTAAATGAGCAACGTAATATTGTACTCCAAACAACGGATGGATTCTTTTTGCGATTTCCTATTGAAGAAATTCCGGAAAAGAAAAAAGGAGCTGTTGGTGTACGCGGAATGAAACTTGTGGGAACCGACCAGGTTGAAGAAGTATATTTTACACAAAATGCAATGGAACAAACAATAATTTTTAAAGGAAAATCCATAGAATTAAATAAAATAAAACTTGGTAAAAGGGATTCTAAAGGAATTAAAATTAGAATATAATAATCTTTTAATGCTAATGTTTTATTCCAAATACAATGAGGCCATTTTTGAAAAACGGATGGCAGATGGGACTAACCATGCGAGTGATAGCAGGAAAAGCAAGAAGTTTAAACTTGAAAAGTCCAGTGGGTGAAGATACAAGACCTACTACGGATAGGATAAAAGAAACATTATTTAATATTTTACAACCACATTTAGCGGACTGTGTCTTTGTTGATTTATTTAGTGGCAGTGGGGCAATTGGTATTGAAGCTCTAAGCCGTGGAGCGGCAAAATGTTATTTTGTTGAAAATGGTCAGAACGCTTTTACATCTATGATGGATAACATTACCTTTACAAAATTAATAGATGAATCTATAATTTTAAAGCAAGATGTATTTTTTGCAGTAAAAAATTCTATCAATGAAAAGGTGGATATTATTTTTATGGATCCCCCATATAATATCGAATGTGAAAAAAAAGTTCTTGAAATACTATCGAACAAAGCTAGTATTGATAATAACACGTTAATTGTTGTAGAATCTTCTTTGGAAACTGATTTGTCGTATGTTTCCCAATTAGGTTTTTCAATTACAAAAGAAAAAAAATACAAAACGAATAAGCATACCTTTCTATACAAAATATGATTCAGCAAGTATTAATAGGAGATAACGTATGAAATCTGCAATTTATCCTGGAAGTTTTGATCCAGTTACCTTTGGACATTTAGACATCATTAAAAGAACCGCTGAGATTTTTGATGAAATAACTGTTAGTGTTTTAGACAATAAATCTAAGACTCCATTGTTTTCTGTTGAAGAACGTGTTAAAATACTACAAGAAGCAACAAAAGATATCCCTAATGTAAAAGTAGATAGCTTTAGTGGTCTGTTAATTGAGTATGCAAAAAGCAAAAATATACATGTTGCTGTCAGAGGTTTACGTGCTATTACGGACTTTGAATACGAGTTACAAATAGCTCAAACAAATCACTTATTATCTGGTAAAAGATTAGATACAATGTTTTTAACAACATGTTTGGAATATGCTTATTTAAGTTCATCTAGCGTAAAGGAAATTGCTAGTTTTAATGGAGATATTTCTCAATGTGTACCTCCTTTTGTTGCAACATTAATTTACGAAAAATATGGAATAAAGAGATAATTTTCAATAAAGAGATAATTTTAATTTAAGGAGATACCGTATGAGTAGTAGAATTGAACAATTGATTGATGAGATTGAAGAATATATTGATAATTGTAAATATCAAACTTTATCTAGCACAAAAATTGTTGTGGTAAAAGAAGATATAGATGAATTATTAAGAGAGCTTCGCATGAAAACTCCTGATGAAATAAAGAGATATCAAAAAATAATAAGTAATAAAGAAGCAATTCTAAATGATGCAAGAGAAAAGGCGGAGGCTCTCATTAATGAGGCGACCATTCATACAAATGAATTGATTAACGAGCATGAAATTATGCAACAAGCTTATGCCCAAGCAAATGAGATTGTATCTTTAGCAACTGTTCAAGCACGGGAGATTTTGGACAATGCTACCATCGAAGCCAATAGCGTAAGGGCTGCTGCAATGCAATACACAGATGATATTTTAGGTAATTTAGAAAATATTATTAATCATTCGGTAGAAACAGCTTCTGCAAAATACGAAAGTTTAATCACATCTTTAAATGGTTGCAATGATATTGTAAAAGCAAATCGTTCTGAATTATATCCAGTAGATGAGTTTGATGAAGATTTAAATGAAGAAAATGATATAAATGGAATATCTCTTGATATGTTATAAAGTTTAAATAAAAGTGAGTAGATGAAAGTTTATCCGTTAACTATATATAATAAAACGCCAGTTTCCTTGTTATCCGGTTGCTGGCGTTTTTGTTATATTAGTAGTAAATAGTAGATAGACGATAGAACGCATATGGCGATTTTATGAATTATATATTCTTTGATATTTAAATTTGTTTTTTTTATGATACTTAATGTTTGACCGATACAAGATAGACCACCAAAGGATAAACAAATTAAAATTAATAATTCATTATTTTTTGAATAAATAATTCCGCCGGTAATTTCCAAGCAACAATAAATTGTTCGAAAAATGAAAGTGTCTTTTAAATATAGATAGGGGATAAATGCCATTAGATTAAAGATAACCATGTATCCCCCAAGCTTTGCAATTGCATTTAAACTATCCATGATTGCATCATCTAATGAAATAAAGATCTTAGTACTAGTGTATTCTTTTTTTTGCAACCTAGTATAAGAGGAATTTGCAGGGAGAGCCTTCTTCTTGAAATAAAAGTGTCTAACGATCATACCATAGCAAATGGGAATTCCATACATTCCAAAAAGTAAATATAAATTTGGCTTTTTCCCGAGAATAACTAGTACAAAGGTTATATAGTAGATGGGTCCAATATTATTACAAAAACTAAGTAAGTACTGGGCTTCTTTCTTTGTGATTTTTTGGAGTTCATACAATTGACTGATTACTTTTGCGCCCATAGGAAAACCGCATAAAAATCCAATAAATATACAATATAAACAAGCATTACTCATTGGGAAAAATGGGTACAAGATTGGCTTTATGATCGTAGTAATTAAATCCGAAACCTCTAAGCGAATCATAAAGGTTGAAAGTATCATAAATGGTAAAAGTGTAGGAATCATTTTTTCAAACCATAATTTCAGACCAATACTTGCAAAATAAAAAGCAATTTCAGAATATATAATCATATAGTAAATTAAAAAAAAGAAAAGAAATACTAACAGAATTCTTTGATAGGAAATTATTTTTTTCATATATGTTTTCTCCAAAATCATAGAAAATGTGCTATACTATAATATATTTTAAATCTTTATGTTTATGAGGAGTTATCAATGCGGTTAGATAAATTTTTAGTTGAAATGAATATAGGAAGTCGTAGCCAGGTAAAAGAATTAATTAAAAAGAAATTAATCCTTGTAAATAATGAAATCGCACTTAGACCAGAATCTCATATAGACCCCTACAAAGACTCCATATCCTATCAATCTATTATTTTAACCTATGCAAAATATGTGTATTATATGTTAAATAAGCCAGCTGGCGTGATATCAGCCACCTATGACAATAACTGTCCTACGGTGGTAGACTTGCTGAAAACTGAAAATAAAAAGGATTTATTTCCAGTAGGCAGATTAGATAAAGATACGGAAGGACTTTTAATTATTACCAATGATGGAGAATTGGCTCATAGATTACTTTCTCCAAAAAGCCATGTACCAAAATCCTATTTTGCAATGATAGATGGAGTTTTGTCCGAAGAAGACATTTATACCCTGGAAAATGGAATGGATATAGGAGAAGAGAAATTCACATTACCTGCACATGTTGTTGTGGAAAGTTGTTCAAAGCAGGAGTCAAACGTAACGATAACTATTACAGAAGGTAAGTTTCACCAAGTGAAACGGATGTTTTTAGGTGTAAATAGAAAAGTTCTTTATTTAAAAAGAATTTCAATGGGACATTTATTCTTAGATAAAGAGTTGCCATTAGGTTCCTATCG
>DATESN010000032.1:0-3731 GCA_035270785.1 Lachnospiraceae bacterium
ACATCTACCAAAGGGATAAGTGGGGCTTTGTTATAATATTCTTGTATTGATATTGTATGTAACATGGGTGCAAAGATACGGAAAATGAGTGGTGCATTAATTAAAGGGTGGATTTAATTCGTGATTTTATTTGCACCACAATGCTAAGCGTGTCATTTTTAGGTGCCATGATCAGTAGAAGTAGATAATTGACTGTGGATATAGGACATTGCGGTGGATTGACCGTAGAGAAAATTCATGAATTTTCTCTACCTAGCAAAAGAATTTTTTCCATCAACTACATGAACATTCTGCACCAATTACCGCATATTAAAAAGTATGTGCTTGTTTTATATAGTAATGGATGATTTAATTTAAACTATCTTGCTACGCCCCCTTTTACAGGCGCATCTACGATACTTGGAGTGGTGTGTTTATTTGAATTATTAATTTCATATATTAATAAGCTATAAGATTGATAAGTGATAACATTAGTTCATATATTATCTTTATTGTATAGTTGTGGTATACAATAATGAGGTGTTTTGAACTAATTTCATTTTCAACAAAATAATAACACTGAAAAAATTTGATATAATGAAACTGACAATATATCTTTGTAGTTCACAAAAAAGACCAGTTGTATAGTATGAGTATAGATAACAGAGATAAATTAAACCATCTTTTAAAATACTGGAGCCCTGGAAGTCTTTTTTTTTCTTCCTGGCTAAATAGAAATGAATATTCTAATCAGTTAATGCAAAGCTATCGTAAGTCAGGATGGTTTTCATCGCTGGCCAAAGGGGTTATGTATCGAACTGGCGACAAAGTATCTACTTGGGGGGCTATATCGAGCTATAATGCCCAAGAAGAGAAAAATGTATATGTTGCTGCCCATTCAGCATTAGAGCTATTTGGATTTAATCACTATATACCAATGGGAAAACCAACACTGCTAATAGGATATCCAACAAATGAGAAAATTCCTGCTTGGATGAAAGAAAATCATTTTGAATATAACCTGGAGTTCTTCACTACAAAGATATTTCATAAGACAGCGTTTACCACTAAAAAAATAAATGGTTTTGACATATTAGTCTCTGTACCCGAACAGGCATTTCTTGAATGCTTACTTCTAACTCCAAATAGATATGATTATATGGATCTATTTTATATAATGGAACAGCTTAACACTATGAGAGCTGATATACTACAATTACTATTAGAGAACTTAGCCAATAATAAAGTAAAGCGATTGTTTCTATATATGGCACAAAAGGCAGGGCATGGTTGGTTTAATAAATTAGATGTCAGTAAAATAGATTTAGGTGCTGGGAAAAGAGTGTTAGTAGAAAATGGTGTGTATGTATCAGAATACTTAATAACAGTACCAAAAGAATTATATGAATATGAATGAGATGTATAAAAAGCAGGTTGCATTATTAATTCGCATAATGCCCTCTGTATATAGCATTAAAGATTTTGCAGTACACGGAGGCACAGCTATCAACTTGTTTGTTAAGGATATGCCTCGATACTCAGTTGATATTGATATAACCTATATCCCTATAAAAAATAGAGAGAAGAGCTTCAATGAAATTAACAAACATTTAAACTCCCTGAAACAACAAATCGAAAGAACTATTCCAGGTATTAGAGTTATACATAGAACTAATGTATTAAAGTTGTTATGCACGTTCGAGGGAGCGACTGTAATAATCGAAGTAAATGGTATAAAGAGAGGTATTATTGGAGAAGTGCAAGAAAGAGAACTAAGCATTAAAGCTCAAAAGGAGTTTAGCATGAGCTGTACTGCAATAGTAGTTCCTTTCACACTATTATATGGTGGAAAAATAGCAGCTGCGTTATCACGTCAACACCCACGTGATTTATTTGATTATAAACACATGGATATAAGGTCATTCGATGACATAAAAGATGGAGTATTGTTCTATTTATTAGGTAGTGATAAGCCTATACTTGAATCTTTACAACCAAACTCAATAGATCAAAGCCAGGCACTTGAAAATCAGTTTAGAGGAATGACCGATGTTAAGTTTGATTATGCAGACTATGAGGAGTCAAGAGAAAAGCTAATAGAAGATGTCAATAAAAATTTAACAGAAATGGATAAAGACTTCATAATATCTTTTGAAAGTGGTTCACCTGATTGGGATAAATGTATTTTGGGAGACTTGAGTGAATTTCCTGCTATAAAATGGAAACTTCAAAATATAAATACATTGAGAGATCAAAATATACCCAAATATAATGAAGGTGTAGAAAAGCTTCAGAACTTCTTTAATTCTCAAAAGTAGTAGCAAGCCATTGGCTAAAAAGCACTATTTTAAGAGACTGTAAAATACACTGCGTCAAAGAATAAAAATTATTTTTATTACTTTTCGTTTGATTTGGGCTTGTGGCTTGTAAAGTTAAACGCTACTTCAGATACAGCACCATACAGACATAAGAAAAAGGCTTTTCCAACTGATGATAATGTAAATTATTTTTACCCGGTGAAAATCCACATGGATGCGTGTTTAGCTATCTTTATGAAATCACACACAAGCAAATTAACGAAGGAGGTAAACTGGTATTAGAAATGACAGATGAGGTTAAATGAAATCACGAATTATAGCTCAAAGTAAATTGTTGCTTAATAGGCAGGAGGAAACCATAGAACATTGTAATGTTTTCCTAAATTTAGGCGTAATATACGGATTGCAATCTGTAAATTGGGCGTAATATACGGATTACGATCCTTAAATTCTGTCTATATTGTTGGTAATTGTGCCAAAACAACTTATCTTCACAAAAAACTTCAGTGATATGATTAAGAGAGATTTACTAAATGCTATTACCACAGCCTGCTTTCAAGGTAAAATTATTCTTTTACTTGGAGCAAGACAAGTAGGCAAAACTACATTATTAAAAGAAGTAGTAAAGCAATTTAACGAACCGTCAGTATGGCTGAATGCTGACGAATCTGACGTTTTAGAAGCTTTCTCAAATGCTGGAACAAGCACAGAATTGCTACAACTTATTGGACCAAACAACAAATTAGTTATAATTGATGAAGCCCAACAAATTCCTGAAATTGGTAAGAAACTTAAACTACTATATGACACATATCCGCAAATTCAAATAATTGCAACTGGTTCTTCTTCTTTCGAATTGCAAAATAATATGTCTGAAGCACTAACAGGACGTAAAAAAACCTTCTATCTATATCCAATAAGTTATAAGGAAACCGTTGGACACAGCTCCACATTAGAAGCAAAAAGGATGCTTGATACTAGGCTTATCTACGGACTTTATCCTGAGGTTGTAAACAATCCGGGCAATGAAAAAGAAATCCTTGTTGAAATTGCAAACAGCTATTTATATAAAGATATTGTGCAAATAGAAGGCATAAGAAAACCTGCTCATATAGATAATCTATTGCGTGCACTCGCTTTTCAGGTTGGCAACGAAGTGAGCTATAACGAACTTTCGCGAATTGTTGGTAATATAGATGCTGCAACAGTCGAAAAATATCTCGATCTATTAGAAAAGGCATTCGTAATATTCAAGCTTTCAGCTTTAAGCCGAAATCTAAGAAACGAAATAAAAAAAGGCAAGAAATATTATTTTTATGATAATGGAATACGCAATGTTCTAATTAGTAACTTCTCATTTCCAGAAATGCGGATGGACAAAGGAGCATTATGGGAGAACTTTTTAATCTCCGAACGACTTAAAAACAATCATTA
>DATESN010000033.1:0-2212 GCA_035270785.1 Lachnospiraceae bacterium
CTATCTTTAGGTAGTTTTGTAAAGGATGTAAAAGAACCAAAACAAAAGCAAAGCACAGATAAAAAGGAGGTGCAGCTTATAGGTCGAAGGAAACAAATGGTGGAACCGAGAAGAAATTTTACGATTCGATTATCGGAATTAGAAGAGAAGCAGATGAAGTTGGATGCCGAGGCAAATGGATTAAACCCCAGTGAGTATGTCAGGGAATTAATTATTCATGGTGGTGCAATTGATACATCATTTGCGTTGGACAGAAGAAATCTTATCAATCAGATTTCTTCTGTTGGTAATAACATTAACCAATTAACACGACTGGCTAATACCAATAAACTAGTTAGTGATTCTATATTAAAACAAGTAGTGGATTTACTAAAAGAAATCCAAAAACTAATGATGGAGGTGATAAAGAAATGGCGATAACCAAGGTCGGATGTATGAAGGCTAGTAAGAAAAAACAAAAAGACATTCATCTGAAAAACAGTATCAATTATGTTCTAAATCCTGCGAAACTTGGAAGTGCCAATCTGGCGGGCGGTATTAATTGCCCGCTGGAAATTGCATATAAGCAGATGAAGGCAACCAAGGAAATGTTTCAAAAGACTGGTGGAAGGCAGGGGTATAGCTTAATTATTTCACTTAAGCCGGGAGAGGGAACACCTGAGATTATATATGATATAGCAATGAGATTTGCTGATAAATTCTTAAATGGCAAGTATGAAGCAGTTGTAGCAGTTCATACAGATAGAGAACATCTACACGCACATATTGTATTTAATAGTATTGATATGTTAGAAGGCTATAAGTTCCAATATCATAACGGAGACTGGAAGCATATTTTACAACCGATAACAAATCAGCTATGTGAGGAATATGGACTTGAGATAATGCCGGCGGAATACAGCGAAGATCCTAAGAATATGTCAAGACCAGAGTGGGAGAGAGAACAATCCTATTCTACACTGATAAAAGATGATGCATTTTACTGTGCTTTGCTGGCAGAGAGTGAACGGCATTTTATATTTCTGTTAAAAAGTCTTGGATATGATGTGAAGGAAGGAGCGCATATTGCAGTTAAAGCTCCAGGGATGAAACGTTTTAAGAGACTCGATACGATCAATGATGATTTTTCAAGAGAAAATATTAATATGCTAATCCGCTATGGAGACAGTAAGAGCGCTAGACCAAAGGTCAATACCTTTAATCCAATCTATGTGAAACATGCCAAATTGTCACAATTTCAAAAGAAGTATTATGGAAGAATGTACCGTTTGCGATTGATAGAGAAAAAACGATTTAACTATAAGTCGGCACATTATTATGAGGCTATTAAGCAGATGCATTTACTGCAAGAAGAGTATCTACTGGTGGTAAATAATGATGTGAATTCATTTACAGATTTATTGCACCTGACCAATAAGCTTCAGCAGGATCTAAAAGATGTGGAGACGGAACAAAAACAAATGTATTCTAATCATAGCATTGAGAAACGTAAATGTAAGGATGCTTCTGATTTTGAAATGTTTCGAAGAAAAGAGCCTGAGTATAAAAGTGAATTGGAGAATTTGAAGGAAGGAAAGGGCAAGATTAAGGAACAGATTCAAATTGCGGATAGATGTTATAAGAAAGAATTATCCAGGGCAGAAGATGTATTGGAAAGAATGATTCAAGTTGGCGAAATGGACGATATTGGTGATATCTATGATGTGGAAGTGCCAGAAAACCCATATAAGGAAATTGCTGTGGAGGTGGACGAAGTAATTGTACTAAAACCAATGGCAGTACCGGTGGTAGAAGCGGTAATAGAACCCATGTCAATGATAATTCCAGAATCTGTAATTAAACCGATAAAGGAAACAGTTGATGTAGTAGAGAATGAGGCGAAAATAAGTTTTGAGATTGAGGAAAACTTAGTAGATATCACACAAAGCACTGCCGAAGAAATTAGGGAATTACCAAAGACACTAGTTGAATACCAAAGATTGTCATTGCAAGAAAAATCAGAAAGATTCCCGTTTGAAAGATATACTGATGATAAGGCATTTAATTATTTTATGAATTATTTGACGGAGATCGGGAGTGATAAGGGATTTGGCGAAGCATATGATGAATTTGCTGAAATATCGCAATGTTACGATAAGATGCAGGAACAAAAACTGGTTGAGCATGAAGTTGAGAAATCAATGTATTTATGTGATGAAATGGGTATGTCTTC
>DATESN010000034.1:0-13563 GCA_035270785.1 Lachnospiraceae bacterium
TTAAATCGTATTAAATTAATGCTATCTACTGCAAATAAAAACTTACAATAATCTTTTATAAGTATGATCCACACCAATCGCTCCCATGGGCGCTGTAATAAGAATTGCCAATACTGCCACGGTAAGAACTTGCTGTCCACACGGTAATCCCATGGCTAAGGGAATGCTTCCTATTGCAGCTTGAACAGTAGCTTTTGGTGTGTATGCTATCATGCAAAATAGTCGTTCTTTTAATGTAATCTTCGTTTTTATCAGACATACCGATACGCCTATCATTCTAATTATTAACGCTCCAATCACTATTATAATTGCAGCTAAACCTGCTTTCATAGCATAACTCAAATCTACAGTCGCTCCAACTAGCACAAATAGAAGAACCTCTGCTGCAACCCATAATTTATTGTATTTTTTCGATAACCTTACTGCTAACACGTCATAGATCATATTGATTGTTACTCCCATACTCATAATGGCAAGTAACCCTGACATAGGAACAATCCCCTTTAACTGATGCTCACATTCTATCATTAAGAAAGAAATTCCTAGTATGATTATTATCTTCACTGAATCTCTCATGTGAAACTTTTTAAAAAACCTTACAATAAGCATTCCAACGGCAATTCCAAATATAATACCTACTACTATAGATATGGGTATTTGTACAAAGCTAGAAACAGATACCTTTCCCCCTACAGCTAATGATATAAAAGCTGTAAACAAAACAATGACAAAAACATCATCTACAGATGCCCCTGCAAGTAATAATTGTGGTATACTGTGTTCTTTTCCATATCCCTCTTCCATGAGCCTTAGCATCCTCCAATATACTAATTCCTAGTACCCATGGAGCAATTAAAATAACGGCTGCGATTTCAAAACAAGCCGGAACAAAACACATTAAGATTGCTGGTCTCCCTACCTTTTTCAAATCTGCAATATCCAAGGATAATCCTGCTCTTGTTAAAATAATGACTAATGCCAATTGTCTTAAATCTGCTGAAATTGATAAGATAGAATCATCTAATAGATTTAATGCATAAGGGCTCAAAATAATTCCTGTAATAATCATTCCAAGTAAACTTGGTAATTTCATTACCTTATTATTCCATGTATTTTATCACTACAAGTATCAAACTTCAATAGCTTATAATACTACAACTTATATTTTCCTATACCTTTTTCTTTGTATTGCTATAATAATTTGTATCTGCTATCATATATTTTGTGAGAAATGCAACGATAAATAAATGTAAAAGAGGCAAACATATGAACCAAAATCACCAAAGACGTATTCGATATAATGGTACCCACCCAAAAACTTTCAAAGAGAAATATAAAGAACTACAACCAGAAAAATATGCAGACGATGTGGCGAAGGTAATTCAAAAAGGCAATACGCCAGCTGGTATGCATATTTCCATTTGTGTAAATGAAATATTAGAATTCCTTCAGATTACCCCAGGGCAAATTGGATTAGATGCAACGCTAGGATATGGTGGGCATACCTTGGAGATGTTAAAATGTTTAGATTCAAAAGGACGTTTGTATGCCCTTGATGTTGACCCTATAGAATTACCCCGTACAAAAGAACGCTTAGAGCGTTTAGGGTATGGCAGTGAAATAGTAGAGATTACACAGATGAATTTTTCTAATATTGACCAAATAGCCAAAAAAGCTGGCCTATTTAATTTTATCCTAGCAGATTTAGGTGTTTCCTCTATGCAAATTGACAATCCCGATCGAGGATTTTCATTTAAAACGGATGGACCACTAGACTTACGCCTAAATCCCGAATCTGGTAAATCCATCACCAAAAGATTAAAAGAAATATCCCTAGATGAGTTACAAGGTATGTTAATCGAAAATGCGGATGAGCCTTACGCAACAGAAATAGCTCGTGCTATGATTTCTACCATAAAAAAAGGGAATACCATCTCTACAACAACACAACTTCGCAATATAATTAAAGATACGCTAAACACTATTCCAAAAATTACGGAGGATGAAATAAAGAAATCTTGCCAGAGATGTTTTCAGGCATTACGAATTGACATCAACGATGAATTTGAAGTATTAGATGCCTTTTTAGAAAAACTTCCTCAAGTTCTGGCCCCAGGCGCTCGTGTTGCTATACTTTCCTTTCATTCAGGAGAAGATCGTCGTATTAAAAAATCATTTAAATACTTTTTAAAAGAAGGTCTTTATTCTGAAATTGCACCCGATCCAATTCGCGCGTCTTCAGAAGAGTGTTATATTAATAGTCGTGCTCGTTCCGCAAAGCTTCGTTGGGCAATTAGAGCGTAATTGATACACCCTATTTTCTTATAAATCCACCATGAATAACTTTAGAATCATTTACTACAATAACTGCATTCTCTAAATTTGATTTTATGATTCCAACGATTTGTTTAATGCGTTTACGCTTAACATGGATAAACATGATTTCACGTTCCCCATCTTTACCTGTCCCTTTTATCGTAGTAACTGCAAATTCCTTTTCTCTAAGTTTTATCAAAATCTCCTTTGTTGAACTGCTCTCCGGTATAATGACTTGAATGGAACAAAGCCCAAATGCTAAACGATCTTCCATCCAAGAACCCAGGTAATTACCAACTGCAAAAGCAATGGCAAATATAAACATCCTTACAATATCTTTTTGAAACCCACTTAATACGGTCCCTGTTATAAGCAACCATAATAGCATTTCAAACACGGCAATACTAGCACCTTTGACTCTTTCTCCTCTATTGATTAATACGTTTCTTATAGTAGCCACTGCTACCTCAATAATCTTACCAAAAAAGATAAAAATATAAATCCATATACTACTCGTTTGAAAAATATCCATGATGATTCCTCCATTTTTTTTAGTTTATAACTTCTTTCAGAAAAGTAATGAATGTACCCTCTATCATATCATACAACCATATTTCGTTTCAACTCTATGCGTGTCATAACATGTTATTTCCTTTCTATATTACTATATTCCTTTCAGAACTGGCTATATTCTTTTTATATTGCTTTTTTATGTGATATTTGTTAGAATTTTTAAGAATTTATTAAAAATATATGAAGGAGGTAATCCCATGGATTCCTATATCTTTTATGGTCTTACACTTGTCCTATTAATCCTATCTTTTATAAAGAATAAGAAAAAGACTAAAATGGCATTAAAAAAAGCTTGGAAAGCATTCGAAAATATTCTACCTGAATTTCTCGTAGTAATTTTACTGGTAGGTCTTTTGCTTGCGATTCTAAATCCTGCAACAATTTCCAAAATAATTGGTGCCGAGTCTGGTTGGTTTGGTATTATTATGGCTTCTATCATTGGTTCTGTAACCTTAATTCCAGGATTTGTAGCCTTTCCAACAGCAGCTATCCTTTTAGAAAATGGTGCAGGCTCTATGCAGATAGCATCCTTTATATCCACTCTTATGATGGTTGGTATTATTACTTTACCTGTTGAAATCAAATATTTTGGTAAGAAGATCTCCATCTTTAGAAATATACTGGCGTTTTTCTTTTCCTTTATTGTGGCAATCATAATTGGAATGGTGGTGAAATAAATGAAAAAAATAATAAAACGATACCGTGGATTTTTTATAGTTCTTGCAGCTTTATTAATCCTTACCCTATTTAAGCATCATTTAGGTATGAAAGTACTTCAAATCACTGGGAATTCTTTGAAAGAGATGTTACTTATTATTCCCCCAATCTTTATACTTCTAGGTCTTCTTGATGTTTGGGTTCCAAGAGAAATCATGGTCAAATATATGGGAGAAGGTTCAGGATTAAAGGGAGTTTTCCTCGCTATTATTATTGGATCTGCTGCTGCTGGCCCATTATATGGTGCCTTTCCAGTTGCTGCTGTCTTTATGAAAAAAGGTGTTAAATTTATGAACATCCTTATTTTTATTGGTGCCTGGTCCACTACTAAAATCCCTATGTTTCTATTTGAAATGGCAGCACTAGGAAATAAGTTTGCTATTACAAGATTACTTATCGATATCCCCGGAATTATTATTATTGCTTTTATTCTTTCAAAATTAAATTCCAAAAAAGAAATTGATGAGCTTTATGAGAATGCAAAAGCATTTGATTAATATTTTTTAAATATAATAACAACCCCCTTTGCACGGTTGAATGCAAAGGGGGTTGTTATTGTATTAGTTTAATTTACATTATCAATATGACAACTTACATAAATTTTTTCCTTACTATTTTAGTTGCTTCTACAAGATTTTTCAGACTTTCTATTGTTTCAGAGATTCCTCTTGTCTTTAATCCACAATCCGGATTAATCCAGAGCTTATTTTCATCAACCTTTTCAAGCATTTTATAAATACTATCTGTGATCTCTTTCACCTTTGGAATTCTAGGAGAATGAATATCATATACACCCGGCCCCACTTCTGTTAGAAAATTATTTTTCTTCAAAGCATCTATAATAGTAAGTTTTGAGCGAGATGCTTCAAATGATATCACATCCGCATCCATATTATCAATGTCTTTTATGATTTCTTCAAATTCGCTATAACACATATGAGTATGAATTTGTGTTTCTGGTTTCACTTTACTATGGCAGATACGAAATGCCTTAATTGCCCAATCTAAATATTCACTATGCCATTCTCCCCTTCTTATAGGTAACTTTTCTTTTAGTGCCGCTTCATCAATTTGAATGATCCCAATTCCTGCTTTTTCTAAATCATACACTTCATCACGAATGGCAATTCCAATCTGAAACGCCATTTCTGCAAGGCTAATGTCCTCTCTAGGAAAGGACCAATTTAAGATTGTTACCGGTCCTGTAAGCATTCCCTTTACTTGTTTTGTTGTTAGACTATTTGCATACTCAGAATATTTTACAGTAATAGGACGGATGCGTTTTATATCCCCAAAAATAATGGGCGGCTTAACACATCTTGTACCATAGGATTGAACCCAGGCCTTTTCCGTAAATACGTAGCCTGCTAGGTTTTCACCAAAGAACTCTACCATATCATTTCGTTCATATTCTCCATGAACTAATACATCAAGTCCTAATTCCTCTTGTTTCTTAATACATTCCCTTATAAATTTATAGATTTGATTATCATACGTTTCCCTGCTGATAGCTCCACTTCGATAAAGGCTTCTATTCTTTTTAACCTCCTGTGTTTGTGGGAATGAGCCTATTGTAGTAGTTGGAAATAAAGGTAATGCAAATCTTTTCTTCTGAATTTTTGATCTTTCTTCCCTGTCTATCTTTCTTTCAAAGTCTTCCTTTGAAAGTGCTTCCACAGCCTTTTGTACCGTCAAATCTGTATACCTTTTCTCAGAATCAAATATTTTTCTATTATTTTTATACTCTTTTAGTTTTTCCGGTTTCTCATGTTCCACTAGAATTGTTAATTCATGAAGTTCTCCTAACTTCTCCTTTGCAAATGAAAAATATTTTGAAATCTCTGTTTCAATTTTCGTTTCATTTTCTAGAGTATATGGTACATGCAGTAGTGAACAAGATGTTGAAATAATAACCTGATCCGCAATTTTGTGAATGTCATTTAGAATCGAAAGGGTCTTCTTGTAATCACATTTCCAAATATTCTTTCCATTAACTACACCTGCAAATAATATTTTATCTTTTGGGAACCCATTTTCTTTCATAACATCTAGCGTTTTCTTGCCTTCTAGAAAGTCCAGCCCTATTCCATCAAATTCTAAATTCTGAATTTCCTTATAGCAGTCTCTCACATCCCCAAAATAGGTCTCAATAAGTACTTTTACAGTTCCCTTTCGATTTAAAATGGACGTGTATAACCTAATGAATAACTCTATATCATCCTTAGATAGATCAGTAACCAATGCTGGCTCGTCAAATTGAACCCATGCTACACCAAGGTCATTTAATTTTGTAAGGATATCTCCATATGCCATTACTATCTCATCTACAAAATTATTAGCTTTCCTATTTCCATTATATTTTGCAAGTTTTAAAAAGGTAAATGCTCCAATAATAACTGGTTTTGTTTCAATCCCAATTTCTTTTGCTTCTAAATATTCTTCAAAGGGCTTATTTCCAGATAACTCAATTTTTGAATTGTCGTTCAACTCTGGAACCATATAATGGTAATTTGTATTAAACCATTTTTTCATAGCTAATGCTATCACATCACCTTTTTGTCCTTGATATCCTCTTGCCATGGCAAAATAGGTGTCTAAATCATTAAGTCCTAATTCTTTATATATTTTCGGAACAACACCTAACAAAACTGATGTATCTAGCATGCTATCATAAAAGGAAAAATCATTGGAAGAAATATAGTTTATTCCAGCATTTTTTTGTAAATTCCAGCGTTCCAGCCTTAGTTCTTTTGCAATTTCAAAAAGACTCTCTTTTGTAATCTCTTTATTAAAATACTTTTCTGAAGCAAACTTTAATTCTCTTAACTTCCCCACTCTTGGAAAACCAATTACAGCACTTTTCATAACATTCCTCCATTAAAACTTTCTATTAATAACAAGTATAAAGTACTTATTCTTATTTGTATAATACAAAAAAACAAGGGTTTGATATATTTTAAAGTTATATCAAGCCCCTGTTTTTTATAATAAAAAGTAATAAATGAACTATTTTTTCCGCCGTTTCTATTAAGTAGTCGCATGAAAATGACTCGAAATTTCCTTCGTCAACTAATTTAGCAATTTCTGAATCAATAGGTATTCTTCCTAAAACATCCACGCCTAGTTCCTTTAAAATATCTTTTATTTTACTTTCACCAAATAAATTTATTTCTTTTCCACAATCCGGACATTTTACATAGCTCATATTTTCATATGTATCATTTTTTCATTGATTAAGCTATCTGCTACCTTTTCTCTTGCTGACGATAAAATACGTTGAAAGGTTGGTCTTGAAATTTCCATTCGCTCTGCACATTCTCCCTGTTTCAGACGGATCAAAATAAGGGGTTGCTGGTATATGTTCTATTTTTTCTCTATTTTGTTGGTCTAGCCATGTTTTCTCCTACTATTACACTTGTTTTGTATTGAAAAATTTATATAGATCTACATTTTTATATTTTTATTATTTTCCCTGTATTGTTATAAAAAAATTGTTCAATAATTCAAACACCTTATTCTTTTGTTTTTTCGCCTTGATATCTTTGATATTTTTAATGAGATTTGTTATAATTAAATAATGATCGGAGGATCTATATGATTGAGAAAAACGAATTAAACTATATCAAATCACGCCTTACTTTTTGTGATAAACTAAATAAAGATGAAATTATTTTTCTAGAAAACAATATTTCAAATGTAACCTATAAGAAAGGTTTTAATCTTCATAGTACCGACAGCGAATGTCTCGGTGTTCTTTTAATAAAAAGTGGTGAGGTACGTGTCTATATTTTATCGGAAGATGGGCGCGAGGTAACCTTATATCGCCTTTCACCAGGTGACGTTTGTGTCCTTTCTGCCTCCTGCATTTTAAACAGTATTACTTTTGATGTACATATTGATGCGGAAGTGGATTCCGATGCTTATTTGCTTAATATTGGTGCCTTTAGTAAACTTAGCAATCAAAATGTTTATGTAGAAAATTTTGCATATAAAAATACGATTGAACGATTTTCAGATGTTATGTGGGCAATGGAACAAATCCTCTTTATGAGCTTTGATAAACGACTTGCTATCTTTTTGTTAGATGAAATAACAAAAACTAATAACACAGAATTGCATATTACCCAGGAGCAAATTGCGAAATACATTGGAAGCGCCAGAGAGGTTGTATCACGAATGTTGAAAGTATTTCAATATCAAGGTATTCTTGAGCAATCACGAGGTTCCATTCATATTATTGATAAAGATAAGTTACGAAAACTTATCTAAAAATAAAATAATCCCTCTAAAGTAGATGTAGTTATTGAACGTGTCTACTTTAGGAGGATTATTTTTTATTTAATTCATCTCAAAATCAATTAATAATTTTCACTTCTCACTTCAAAATAGCTTTTAGGATGAGCACAAACTACGCACATTTCTGGAGCTTTTTTACCCATTACAAGATGTCCACAATTACGACATTCCCACATCTTCTCATCTGCCTTTTCAAACACAGTTTGCATTTCAATATTTTTTAATAAAGCACGATATCTTTCTTCATGTGTTTTTTCAATTTTAGCCACCATTCTAAATTGTGCTGCTAAAACAGGAAATCCTTCTTCTTCCGCATCTTTTGCAAATCCTTGATACATATCAGTCCATTCATAGTTTTCGCCTTCCGCAGCATGTAAAAGATTCGTTGCTGTATCTCCCAATTCATTAAGAGCCTTAAACCAAAGTTTTGCATGTTCTTTTTCATTGTTTGCTGTAGCCTCAAAGATAGAAGCAATCTGTTCAAAACCTTCTTTTTTTGCAACAGATGCAAAATATGTATATTTATTCCTTGCTTGTGATTCTCCAGCGAACGCTGCCTCTAAATTCTTTTCTGTTTTCGTTCCTTTAACATTCATTCTCTTCTCTCCTTTGTCATCCTTTTCTTTAAACGTATCTAGTAATCTTTTTACTATCTTAATTTGATCCTCTTGTAATTGTTCATTTGTAAGAAGTGATTGTAAAAAAATCTTTGTATTCTCCCCCTGTGGAAGCATATATCCAGCTTCACGAAGCAGATCTTCCGCCATTATATGGTTGGATTTTTCTATTGCTATGGCTAATTTGCCTGACAATCCAGCTGCAATGTTCTCTTGTTGCGACTTACTATGCAAAAGTGCATTCATGACACTAACTACTTTTTCCGTTTTAGGTTGTTCCAATGGATATTCCTCTGGCACCATTGAAATTGCCCCAGATGGACAAGCATCTGCACAATCACCACATCCAATGCATTTTGCAGTATCGATAATACTATTTTCCGTATTTGTTGCTCCAGTAGGGCAGACATAAAGACATAAACAATCTTTTGTACATAAACGTATATTTCTCACGGCATATTTTTTAGACATATTTATTCTCTCCCTTCTATTTTTTCGAATTTCCAATTCGGAACTTTACAAACAGGACAAATATCCGGTGGTGTATCTCCAACGAAAATGAATCCACAAATAGTACAGACAAAAACACCCGTATTCATAAACATGTCATCACCTTCCTTTTGATATCTAGATAGAAGTGATTTTAATATGCGTGTAACTTTTTCACTCCATACCAAAGCACGAAGTGCCCCTCTGTCCTTTGCTTCAGAAGATACGATATTGGCAGTGGGAAAGCCTTCTTCAAGATCTTTCTCAATAAGAGTAATAAGCTTATTAATATCTGGTTCTTTGGCCGGTGGTGAAGCTTCTTTAAAATGCCCTGCCAGTTGCATAAAAAGCCCAGCCTCTTCTGCCTTATACTGCTTTTCACAACCACGCGCAAGATTCGTACAAAGTGCACTCATCTCTAGACGAGACAATTCTTTATAATCCGAAGGAAGCTCACTGATCATTATCTTTTTTTTATCCTCAGATATAACTGCTTCAACTTGATTCTCGAATTCGGATTTTGTTGCACCACACAGTGGGCAAACCCAATTATCTGGAAGCTCCTCCCATAATGTACCCGGTGCAATTCCTGCCTCTGGAATGCCTTTTTTTTCATCATAGATGTATCCACATACAGAACAAACATATTTACCCATATTACGTACCTCCTAGTTTTGTAAATCTATAATTACAACAATTATATTATACTTGAAAACGAGTATTATTTCAATAATATATGCCATTTATTTGCTCTATGTACAACTTGTCATACAACCTTCTATTATATTTAAACTTGTCTGATTATTCTATCTTTCTATCTTTCTATCTTTCTATCTTTCATATTATCGTTGATCGTATTCTCTATCGGTAACCTTTGTCCGTGTATCTGTTTATGTAGATACATTTGATTGTCTGCAGCTTTTGAAGTTTTATGAAAATCTGAATTTGCTTCTCCTTGGAACATACTATATCCATAAGCAACCGTTGGCAATCTTCTGTTTTTTTGACGTCTTTTTGTAAAATTCTTTTCCAAACATTGAAACTGAAGTTCTAACTTTTCTAAATTTGTAATTCTACTAATAATATAAAACTCATCCCCACCGATACGATAACAACTACAGTTATCATCAAAGGATTCTCTTATTATTGTCGCCACCTCTTTTAAAATGATATCTCCGTAGTCATGCCCATACGTATCGTTTATTTCTTTAAATTTGTTGATATCCATAGCGATAATGGTAAACATCTTGTTACCTATTAACTGTTTTGATGCTTTCTCAAAAGCTGCCCGGTTGAACAGCCCTGTCAGAAGATCAAAACTTCCTTCAAACTCGGATAATAAAATATAAAGAAGGAATAAAGATAGTGTTACACAATGCCACGTGGAATATGCGGATGGAATTAATACCTGAATACACGTACCAAAAACAGTAAATAAGAACAAACCTGCTGTTTTTCGTTTTATAGGATATAGATACTTTTGTCCAGTATGCCCTATAATAACACCAAAGATTATGATATTTATAACGTAAACGACCACGAAGCAAAAAAATATACTTCCTCTTTCATATTGGTTGTATTCATCAATATAAAAAATGAATCCATGAATCGGAGATAACATAACCACTACAATATTTAGAAGAGTGGGTAGCAATAAAAGTTTATATTTACGCAGAATTGATGTATGAAAAATATTTATTAAAACGATAGGAATCATAGGTGTAAAAGTAAATCCTAGTACATTACATAATATATTAAGACCACGTAAGTTGCTACTACCGCCATTGGCAACTATTGATCCAATCTCTGATAATATAATCAATATCGAAAAAATAATTCCATATGAAAATGAATTTTTACGATGTTTTTTTAACAAATTATTCCCATTGAGTAATGCAAACAAAAAAAGAAGCGCACATATATCTATTATGTACATAGCACTATAGTTATTTATCATTTGATAAATCCTTTCATAAGGAGACTTCTAGATTCAACTAGATATCCCTAAAGCCTTCTGTTATTCCCTAGAAATCCCTTAAAATCCTTGGAAATCCCATTTTACACCTTACTGAATATTTCGTCTACTTTTCTTATGAAATTCTTCATCGAATTTTACTATCATCTTGTTAATGATTACTCATCTCTTCAAACAAATACATGCGTGAAGCATAATCTCCAAATAAACGTATATCCTCATTGTATCCAACACCACTAAATGCTTGTTTTAATTTGATGCCAGCATAATTGAATACTTCTCCATAAGCAATACCATCTTCTACTTCACTTGGCATCTTTTTAAATTTTGCAATAACATTATGTGTCAAAGAATCCTTTTTTATATGAATGGGGGATATCATATTATGATACCTGGCTGACACGAAGTGTCATAGCGTTCCATTACCCTTGTGCTTCTACATATATCTTTCTCCGGTAACAACTAACAAACTGATAGATACTTTCATCAAAGTAATGAAAAGGCGTCACAATATTTGTATGTGGAATACGAACCTGTTCCATTTCGGTATCCTCATACTCCTTCTTAATCATTTCCGTAGAAAATTTAGATTTATAAGTCCAACCATCATTTAGATTTATTCTTCTCATTTCATTCATAAGTTCACTCCTCTTTAACTTTTACAAATAGCCCCATTTAAAATCAAATCTATCATTTCTTCCATTGCTTGATGATAAGGTATTCCATTTTCAGCTAACGTATTTTTACTTAGGAAATGTTCAATAGTACCACTAATCATTGTTTGAAACACCGGCAAATTAATTCTTCTGATTTTGCCTTTCTCCATTGCCATTTCTAGGAGTTCAAAAGTAGGCTCCCAGTCCGTTTCTAATTTATGTTCAATCTTAGAAAAAACTTTTGGTGATTTTTCTTTTAACTCATAAATCTTTCTAAAATTAACCGTTCTATATTTTTCTGGTAGAACAATAATGAGTCGTGTAATTTTTTCCATAATATCCAATGTTTCATCCTCAATAATTTTTCTTTCACTTTCTTTTATAGCAACAAACACATAATCTACCACCTCTAAAAATAGCGTTTCTTTATCATCCACAACGGTATACAATGTACGCTTACTAATACCTAACCGCTTTGATATATCATCCATTGTAAACTTTAATCCTTTATCATTAAATTCCTCTATCGTCGCTTCTATAATCTGTTTTTGAAATATAGAGTAGGTTTTATCTTTCGCCCTTTTTATATCTTCGTGCTACTCATTAACACAATCTTGCTATTGTTTAAGAAGAACTTCCATGATAGACTACAAATTAAAAGAGAATATAACTCACAGTGGTGACTCTTTCCACATTCCGTTATATTCAAGGTATTTCATTATTTTATAAGGAGAAATCAACATGGATGACATAGGATTTATAAAAGGATTCACTTTTGGTTGGACTGCTAAGAAGGGTGAATATCGAACTGCTGAAACGATTGATTCATTAGATAAACTAAAAGAAACTGGAACAAAGTGGATTGCACTTTCCTTTGATATTAAGCAAAAAGATTTTCATTCAACAGAAATATCTTTTGATTACGGCTATACCGTAACGGATCGTGAAATCACTTTTGTTATAGAGCAAGCTCATAAAAAAGGGATGCAGGTTTGTCTTAAACCTGTAATTAATTTGAAGAATGAGCTTTGGCGTGCTCGAATCAACTTTCCAGATGAGGCAAATTCTCATTGGGACAGTTGGTTTCAATCATACACAAATTTCATTACCCATTATGCAGAGATTGCGGAAGAAACAAACTGTAAGATGCTATGCATTGGCTGTGAAATGTTAGGAACAGAGCGAAAGGAAAAACATTGGAGAAAAGTTATTGAAGCCATTAGAAATGTTTATTCCGGTTTCATTACCTACAATGCTAATCACGGCAAAGAAGATAATGTTAAATGGTTTGATGCTGTAGATATTATTGGAACTAGTGCTTATTACCCTGTAGCTACGCTTTCTGATAGCAGTGAGGAGACAATGCTTATGGCCTGGGAAGCAGCAAAAGGCCATTTATATAACTTGCACAAACAATATAACAAGCAAATCCTTTTTATGGAGATTGGCTGCAGAAGTGCAAATGGTTGCTCCACTATGCCTTGGGACTCTTATACCGATTTATCATTTAATGAGGATGAACAAGCTAGATTCTATAATACTGCTTTGAAAGCTTTCTGGAATGAGCCATGGTTTAGTGGATTTTTTTGGTGGGATTGGAAGCATCATCTGTATCATTTAGAAGATGCAAAGAAAGATAAAGATTTTAGTATATATGGCAAGAAAGCAGAACTAATCATAAAGCAATGGTACAGTAAACCATGAATCAATTTTCATGGTTTACTTTTTTTAAAACTTTTTCCATCTCGTCCGCAGGCATAGGTTTGTAAAAATAATAGCCTTGGATCTCATCGCACTTTTCTTCTTCCAAAAAAGCTAGTTGCAATTCTGTTTCTACACCTTCTGCAATCACTTTAAGTCCAAGACTCTTTGCTAGGTGAATAATAACTGTAATAATGGATTTATCTTTTTTATCAAAGGAAAT
>DATESN010000035.1:0-2319 GCA_035270785.1 Lachnospiraceae bacterium
TATGTTTTTGGAAGAAAAGGTTACAAAATATCATAGAACACTGACCACATATCTAAATACACTGCTTTCAAATAGTTTTATAATAAATCAGATTGTGGAGCCACAGCCGCCAGAGAACATGATGGATATTCCGGGGATGGCGGATGAAATGCGACGCCCAATGATGCTGATTGTATCGGCAAAAAAGAAGATGTAATAATATAGAAAAAATAAACGAGGAGTATGTAAATGAGATCAGAAAAAGAAATGATGGATTTAGTACTTTCTTTAGCAGAACAGGATGAACGTATTCGAATTGTGACCCTTGAGGGGTCACGCGCAAATATTAATATACCTAAAGATGAATTTCAGGATTATGATATTACATATTTTGTAAGTGATATAGAACCGTTTATATCTAATGATGACTGGCTTAATCAATTTGGGAATATAATAATGATGCAAAAGCCGGAGGATATGGAATTATTCCCACCTGAAGAAAAGGGATTTTCCTATCTTATGCTATTTGATGATTACAATAAAATTGATCTTACCTTATTGCCCTTGGAAGAGTTAGATAATTACCTAAAGGGCGATAAATTAATAAAGGTTCTAATTGATAAAGATTGTAGAATTAAAAGGGACATAGTTCCGACTGATATAGATTATCATGTAAGAAAGCCAAGCGCAAGGGAGTATGATGATTGCTGCAATGAATTTTGGAATGTAACACCTTATGTTATTAAAGGATTGTGCCGCAAAGAGATACTGTTTGCAATCGATCATCTGAACCAGATTCTACGGTTTGAACTACTTAGGATGATGTCGTGGAAGGTTGGGATAAAGACAGAATTTTCATTAAGTGTTGGGAAAAATTATAAGTATATTAACAAATACATTGATGAAGATCTATGGAATAGATTATTATCTACATATCGCATGGATTCCTATGAAAATATTTGGAAGTCATTATTTATATGCCACCAATTGTTCAGGGAAGTGTCCAAAGAGGTAGCAGAACTACTGGGGTTTGATTATCCAGAGTATGGTAAGAACATAACAAGATATACCGAGGACATGTATAAAAAATATGTTGAAAATGACTATTTTTAAAGATTAGCAAAGATTATTAACCATAAGCAAGGGGTGTAAATGTATGGAAAGTACTGATGTTATAAATGAAATTAGAGGTATATTACCTCGTAACTCAATTGGAAAATATGATTTACTAACTATTTTTACACATAAAACCGTTTTTGATAAAATTGTAAAAGTACTATCATTGGATTTTCAAAATAAAGTAGATTATGTGGCTGCCCCAGAAGCAATTGGATGGATACTAGGCACTGCCATAGCCAAAGAACTTGGAGTGGGGTTTATTGGAGTAAGAAAAGGTGATAAGCTGCCATACGCAAAAGAAGAGATTATTTCGACACATTTTACCGACTATTCAGGTCAAGATAAAAGCTTTGAAATATCTAAGAGTTCTATTGTGAGGAACAAAAGAGTTTTGATTGTAGATGATTGGATAGAGACAGGTTCTCAAATGAAGGCTTTAATAGCTTTGTTAGAGAAATTGGATTGCAGCATTATTGGGTTGGCTACTATTGGGATTGATATAAATGAGGTTACTCAAAAATGGATAGACAGCAGTTTTGTAGCTTATATTGGCTCAAACATATAATAAACCGAAAGAAAATCTTGAATCAAAATTTTGGATGGCGTTAATTTACAATACAACGAAAGATGTTTACTCTTTTTTTATAAATTTTAAGAGGCGTTAAAAAACAGTTTTCAGACGAAAGGAGATCGAAGTTGAGTATAGATTTAAGTAACAAAAAAATTCCGAAAGAAGCAATTCAAGCATTAAAAACTATAGCGGAACTACTTGATAATATGTTAATTGGGGTGTATTTGTATGGTTCGGCAGTAATGGGTGGTTTACGTATGAATAGCGATGTAGATATTTTGGTAATAACAAATCAAAGTTTATCTGAAAAAACTCGAAGGAATCTTACAAATAGGTTAATGCTTATATCTGGGAAAATAGGAAACATAAAAGATATGAGGCCTCTTGAAGTTACGGTCATAAATCAAAAGGATATTGTCCCTTGGCATTTCCCCCCCAAATATGAATTTATGTATGGCGAGTGGCTAAGAGAGCAGTTTGAAAAGGGAGAAATTCCTGAGTCGACTTATGATCCGGATTTAGCAATACTTTTAGCACAACTAAGAAAAAATAGTATTAACCTTTTGGGACCAAAGGCAACAGAAGTAATTGAGCCTGTGCCAATGACAGATATTCGAAAAGCAATTAAAGAATCGTTGCCCGGGTTGATA
>DATESN010000036.1:0-2176 GCA_035270785.1 Lachnospiraceae bacterium
TTGTAAATTCTGAATTACCAATAAAGAGAGAATTGAAAAAATCTTTGCAAAACAAGACCCTGCTGTAATTTTTGATATTGGAGCATGTGAAGGAGAAGATTCAATTCGATATGGTCTTTTATTTAAAAATTCCATTATTTATTCTTTTGAACCATTACCTGATAATTTTAATAAATGCGTAGCTAATTTTGCAAGGTTCACTAATGATAACATTAAACCCTTTCAATTTGCTTTAAGTTGTAGAAATGGCAACGCTAAATTTTATCTTTCTTCAGGTAATCCTAATGGAAAAAATTCATTTGATTGGGATTATGGAAATAAATCGAGTTCATTATATCCTCCTGACTCAACGTATAAAAAATATGATTGGTTGAAGTTTGAACAGACAATTGATATACCTACTAAGACCATAGAGTCATTTTGCGCAGAACAATCTATTCCAGAAATTGATTTCATTCACATGGATGTACAGGGCGCAGAATTAGATGTATTGAAAGGTGCAGGAAATCACATTAATATGATAAAATCAATTTGGCTAGAAGTAGAAAATGTTTCTATGTATAAAGGCCAACCCTTGAAAAAGGATATCGAAAGATTTATGAGGCAATCGAATTTTTTTAAGATTATTGATACTGCCATTGGCGACTCTGGTGATCAATTGTATCTCAACTCAATTTATTTTTCAAAAATCAGCCCTTTTGTATTGAGGACTAAAATTATAAGCCGACTTAAAATTATTTATTCTAAATTCGTACCATTCAAAAGGAGAATTTTAAAATTGTTTTCAATGTAAATCATATTAATTTGACTATGAAGTTAAATATTATATCTATAGCCGGTGGATTAGGAAATCAGATGTTTCAGTATGCATTTTCACTACTGTCCACTTAAAACAAGTTGAGTGACAGCTGATTATCATTTCGCTCTTTGACATCGTTAATATCTATATTACTAAACAGCTCAATTACAGGAGTTTTATCCATAAGAGAGATTCCTAATATTTGCAAAATCTCGTAGGTTGAGCGGTCTATTTGTAAACTATGTCCCACAATTGCAACCATACAATATGCAATAATTGCACTATATATTTGGATTCTTACAGCATTCTCTGATGTTCCCCAAAAGGACTTGATTTTCAGATGTTGTTTGATCCATTTGAAGAACAGCTCTATTTGCCAACGGTTTTTGTAAAGCATTGCAATTTGCTCAGCTGTAAGCTCAAAATTATTAGTAAGAAATATGAGCGTCCTGTTCAACTCAGTGTCATAAAATGCAACTCTCCTTAGCTTTTCTGGATAATGTTTTGATGTGTTTAATCTACTAAGGAAAACCGTTTGATCGCTTAAAACTCCTTTTGATTCATCCACTTGATGATAGGTTTTAACTTCAAACTTAAGGTTTTTCTTGGATCTAATCACAAAGAAAGATTCCAGTTGCGTGATCTTAAAAAGTCGTGTGAAATCAACATATCCTCTGTCGAAGATATAATAAGCACCAACCTCATAAGGAATTACATCCATTGCATTCATGTCATTAACCGAAGCAGTTGTAATATGCACAAAAGCAGGTATTTGTGTGGTTATATCAAGAAGAGTATGCATTTTTATTCCACCTTTAAATTTTCGAAACTTAGCCCACCAAAATACAGATAAGCACAAATCGATGGTTGTAGAATCAAATGCATAGACCTTCCCTTTTATCTCAAAATCATTATTGCTTCGCTTCTGCCTGGCAACATCAATCAAATAATAGGTAAACTCCTCAAAGATTTTACTATCACGCTTTTCGTTCGCTTTAGAGAGATTACTGCGGGTCACACTTTTCCCAAAACCGAGATGATAACTTTTCTTTTTGTGAGCGTTAATAGTCACAATTAAGTCACGTAAACTATCGCGAGAAGTAAGCTGTCCAAAAACCATCACTAAAAGTTGATTCCAGCAGGTAAAATGCTTTACATATTTGTTACCGTCATACTTCTTAATTATATTGTCGAATACCCGTTGAGGTAAAAATTCGACTAATTGTGCATACACATATTTGCCTTTATTCATTGTTCCTTCATGTTTATAGGAACAAAAATATCATTTCAAATCGTCACGCTAAAAAATGACCTGTAAGATATAGATAATCAATGATTTCAAAGAGCTATTTTTAATCTTTAGTGGACACTAGTGAT
>DATESN010000037.1:0-3576 GCA_035270785.1 Lachnospiraceae bacterium
AAACTACCTCTCTCCTTTTATGGATGCTTGGGAAGGAGGAGCACAAGACCAATTGCAGGGTCAAATTGCAAGTGCTAAAATACCACTTTCCAGAATGATTTCTCCGCAATTATACTGGGTGATGACAGGTAATGATTTCACGCTGGATATCAACAATCCGAACGAACCAAAAATACTCTGTGTGGGAAACAATCCTGACCGTCAAAACATCTATTCGGCTGCATTGGGATTGTACAATTCAAGAATTGTAAAACTGATTAATAAAAAAGGACAACTCAAAAGCAGTGTCATCATCGATGAATTACCGACCATCTATTTTCGAGGATTGGATAACCTAATTGCTACTGCACGAAGCAACAAAGTAGCCGTTTGTTTAGGCTTTCAGGATTACAGTCAGCTTACACGTGATTATGGCGACAAGGAAAGTAAAGTTATTCAAAATACGGTCGGTAATATCTTTTCCGGACAAGTGGTTGGTGAAACAGCCAAAATATTGTCAGAACGTTTTGGCAAAGTATTGCAACAGCGCCAATCAATGACTATCAACCGCAACGATAAATCGACCTCCATATCCACACAGTTGGATAGTCTTATCCCCGCATCTAAGATAAGCAATCTAACACAAGGGGTGTTCGTGGGTGCGGTCAGTGATAATTTCGAAGAGCGCATTGAGCAAAAGATATTTCATTGTGAGATTGTGGTGGATAATTCTCGTGTTGCAGAAGAAACAAAAAAATACCAGGAAATCCCCGATATAATGGATTTTGTTGATGAGAATGGGAATGATACCATGCACCAAGAAATTGAGAATAATTACCGACAGATAAAACAGGATATTAAAAAGTTAATAGAACGTGAAATGGAAAGAATAAAAAATGATGATAGTTTGAAGCATTTATATAAAAAGAATGAATAGCAGATTAACCTTATCCCCTTTTATCTTTAATTATTTTACTGTTCCAAGAAAGTTATACTTAAATGAATCATTATCAAAAACGTCAATTGCTACAATGTCTGATCCAATAAGTGTATGACGATACATTTTTTCAGTGTCAATAATTTCGTTTTTCTTTTTAGGAAGTTCCATTCGTTCGTCTTTCAACTTTAAAAAAACTGTAAAGTATAGTAATCCATCACTGTAGCCGTTTTCTATCGGACCTTTGTTACGAAGTTCATATTTCTCAGCTGTTTCAGCATCTATGGCAAGAAAATGGTGTTTTTCATTATTGGGAATAAAGAAATTAAATCCATCGTGCTCAATAAAATATCTCGGATGATGTGGGTTGCGAATATTGTATTGAAGAGAATAACCTTGTTTATCAAAATCATAATTTTCCCTATACCCTTTTACTTCAATTAAATAAGTTTTAGAAAAATCAAACTTTTTCATTTCTTTTTCGAGTCTTGTTTTATATTCATCTTTCAATTTGATGAATGTAAATTTATTCTGTTCACACTCTCTGCCCAGCTCTGGATCAATTGAATTGATGTAATATAAAATAACATTATCCGAAAGAATCAATTGGTTTACTCGGAGACAACAAGCTATCATTTTGTCTCTGGTGAGTAGTATAGCGGTATCATATAGTGGATTGTCTGATGTTTTAGAGATGATTTCACCTCGATGGATAGCACTATTTAAATGGATTAAAATGTTTTTATCAGGAGTTACCTCACTTTTTACAAGAAGAACAGGTTCAGAATCGAAAAATATTTTTGATTTTTCCTCTTGTTTAATTTCCTCAATTGTTACAAAGCTAAACGGATAAGACTCTGTCTTTAAGTTCGAATAATAAGAATTGTTATTTTCAGATTGTTGTTTCAATTCTCGATATTCGCTGGCGCGTAAAGCCGGATTACCCAATTGTATTCTATCTCCAATTGTAAATACTTGCCCGTCATAACTTGTAACAGTCTGTTGAGCTTTGATCCCTACACAGATAGAAAGCGAAGAGATAATAATAAATATAAAACGTGTCATAGTTTTTAATTTTGTATTTATTGAGTAATAAAAGGGTATTAATTATTTCGTTGTTATTACAAACTTACATGCGTATGTGGTTTCAGGTAATAAGGATGGTTTAAAATTTGTATTACAACCTGTTGTCCAGCATTTATACTTGTGTTTAGTCAATTCTAAAACTAGCGATTATCCATATCAAAGATATCATTTCTTCTGCGATAAAAAAATAATCCTTGATATTCATAAGTATAAGAATGATTTTATGTTCTCTTGTTTTTTCTTTTTAATCAAGGTCAAGTTACAACTCAATATATCTTTAATTTAAGGGTAACTCGCTAAAAGAATAATCTTGAACCCATATTTAATCACTTAGGGTTTAATTCTCCGCCGCTTGCGGTTAAAAGTAAAATCTGTAATTCATCATGATAGCCCATCCGCTCACGGCGGGGAGATTCATTAGAAGTTGATATTTAATTTTTTCTATCCAAACTCATCGCTCATTACTTTCTTAAATAGCACTCTTAAAATCCCAGTACTTATTTGTAAAGCACCTGTCATATTAGTTTATATGACTATCCGTAGCTTGTACCAATGATTAAAAAAGTGTACATTTGAGACCAAATCAAAAAGAAACCATTATGAACCTTCGTAAATTTTTTGAAAAATATCCTGACGAACCTTCTTGTATAGAAGGTTTCAAGTCAAAACGTCTTGAGCTTGGAGTTGTCTGCAAAAAATGTAATCACACAGAGCATTATTTTCGTAAGACTGATTTAAAATTTCAATGCAAAAGATGTGGTAATCGGATCAGCCTTCGTTCGGGCACAGTGATGGAGAATTCAAATTTGCCTTTTCAATATTGGATGATTTGTATTGAACTGATGACTTTGTCAAAAAAGAGTTTTTCAGCATTGGAGATGCAACGCATGTTGGGTCACAAGCGTTATGAACCAATTTGGTTGATGATGCACAAAATACGTCGGGTAATGAGCAAACGTGATGAGAAATATAAATTAAATGGCTGTATTGAATTCGATGAAGGATTCTTTGAAAGAGTTGACAATAAAGATATTATTCAAGAGAATAGCGACTCTAACAACGATAAACCAAAGAAAAGAAAAAGAGGTCGTGGAAGCGAAAGACAAGCCAAAGTATTGGTCATGGTAGAGTCCGAACCTAGCATCTCTGCTCCTAAGAAAGGAAAGCCAAATAGAAAAGTAGGTTATCTTAAAATGGTTGTCATGGAGGATTTAAAATCTGAAACCATCAATGCAGAAGTTGAAAAATCTGTAAACAAAACAGCATCTGTGCTATCCGATGGTTATACAGGATATGCCAAACTTAAAGAGGTAATAGCAAACCATTATGTTGTGGTAGAACCAAACAAGAAAAAATCAGCAAAAGTATTCCCCTGGGTAAATAGAACAATTAGCAATGCAAAAAAAGTACTTTTAGGCACTCATCACAATTGTATAAATCAGCAATATGTTCAGAATTATCTTGACGAATTCTGTTACAAATTTAACAGGAGGTATTTTGGAGATAAACTATCGGATAGACTTATGATTGCTGCTTTAGAAACAACTTGGTATTAGTTGCGGACAGTCATATTA
>DATESN010000038.1:0-14766 GCA_035270785.1 Lachnospiraceae bacterium
TGATAATATAAGGATGTAGGAATTATGGCAAATAAAAATGTCATAAAACCTACATCCTTATTTGATTATTTTTAACATATTGGTACACTCTTCTTTGGAGGTGTAACACATATGAATAACAATCTCAAAGGAGAATTAGCAGTAATGGACAGTTTAGGTATTAAGCCAAACTATACTGCTTTAGGTAAGAAGTATGGAATGGATCCAAGGACAGTAAAAAAATATCACAATGGTTACGAAGGGAGGTCTGCGACAAGAAATAAAGGAAGCAAGCTTGATGCTTATAAGACAGAAATTGCAGATAAGCTTACAATACGACGAATAACTATTCAGGGCGTTTATGAATTTATGGTTAAAAAGTATGGTATTGGTAGAATCGGTACTTATTCTAACTTTAATAAATATGTTAAGAGAAACAGGCTTAAGCCAAAAACTCAAGTTAATGGGCATCCAAGATTTGAAAAAGAACCTGGTGTGCAAGGACAAGTTGACTGGAAGGAGGATATCAGTATTGCCAATAAATATGGAGAAATATTTACTATCAATGTCCTGCACCTTGTATTGAAGTTTTCACGATTCAGCTATTTGAATTTATCAGTGCAAAAAAGATTTGATGATGTATCAAGAGGACTTATTAACGGATTTATAAAGTTTGGAGGTGTACCAAAAGAACTGCTCTTTGACAACATGTCTACTGTTGCAAACATCAATGCAAAACCTAAGAGACCAACAGATGCAATAAGCCAACTGGCTAAGGAATTTGGATTTAAAGTACGCTTATGCAGAACTAGACAGCCTGAAACAAAAGGTACTGTTGAAGCTAAGAATAAAGTAATTGACTGGATAAGAGCCTATGAAGGTGAATTTGAAACATTAGAGGAATTAACACAGATAGTTGAAGCAATTAATAAAGATATGAATATAAATATCAATCAGGAAACAGAAATGTCTCCCACTGCTTTGTTTTACAAAGAAAAAGAGTACCTGAAGCCATTACCTAACAAAAACATCATCGACACGTACCTGACTCCAAACAAGTATAAAGTGTCAACCGAATCACTAATCAGATATGGGGCAAACAGATACTCTGTTGATCCAAAGCTTATTGGTGAAGATGTCACAGTAGACATCTTAGATAACAAGCTTTACATATATTATAACGGAAAACTTGTTACCTTTCACTCTATTACAGAAAAAAATATAAATTACTCAGACGATCATTATAAAAAACTTATGAATGGAAAGGTAAAAAAAGAAGATATGGACAGTATCGTAAATGAAAATTTAGAAATGATGGACAAACTTTTAGAACACAGAAAGGTTAAAGTATCAGGAATAGCAGCCACTAAGTCTGCTGATGCATTGATAGCTTACATCAATCAGAGTGAATACGGACGTTGGGTAATAAGTAACTATGCTCATCTTTCTCCTACAGACAGACTTATATTTATAAAAGGGATGAACGAAGTATTGCCTTATGTTGCAAACAGAGAAGTATTTATTTCTCATATTAAATTTTCTATGAAAGAAAATTTATGTAGAAGTATCTCATTTGATTGCTGGGTTAATGATTTTATGGCTGTAAGCGAAAGTGAATATATTCTTACAGAAGAAGGATTCGGGATTATAAAAGAAAAGTATTCTGGCGAAATTGAAGAATTTATGAAAGATATGACAATAGAATACGAAAAAGATGAAGAGGAAGAACAGGAAAGATATCAAAAATACTTAAAGCTACATCCAGAATCAAAAGATATCTATGCTGTTTCATGCGAAGGTGAATTACCATTTATGTAAAGGAGCTAACATGAATACATACAATAGTTTAATAAACAATCTTGAAACATTAGAATTAAGACGATTTCAGGAAAATATAGATAAATACCTTGATATGATAGCTGACGGAAGTAAAACAGCGCTTGATGCCATATATGAGCTTACACAACTGGAGATTAGTTTAAAAAAGGAGCAATCTATTAAAGGCTGTGTAAAGGTTGCAAATTTTCCTTATTTAAAGGAAATAAATGAGTTTGATTTTAATTTCCAGCCATCCCTTGATAAGTCGAAGATAATGGATCTTATGACATTAAGATTCATAGAGAAAGCTGAGAATGTTATATTTTGTGGAACACCAGGTGTGGGTAAAACAAACCTTGCAGTATCTATAGGCATAGAAGCTGCAAAACACAGGTACTGTGTATACTTCATAACCTTTCAAGATTTGATATCACAGTTAAAGAAAGCAGCCTCAGAAAACAGACTTGAAACCAGAATTAAATGGTTTTGCCGTTATAAGCTGCTTATCATAGATGAGTTAGGTTATCAAAGAATGGATGTTAATTCCGCAAATCTTTTCTTTAATCTTATAGCAAAAAGATATGAAAAACTATCCACAATTATTACTACAAACAGTCCATTTTCAAAGTGGGCTGATATATTTCAAGAGCCTGTACTTACAAATGCACTTCTAGATAGATTATTACACCATTGTTCTGTTATTAACATCAATGGACCATCTTACAGAATTAAAGATCAGATGCAATATTTAACAGAAGAAAACTAAAAAAATGGAAAATAAGCATGTCATTTTTCTTACATGCTTATTTTCCACAAAACCTACATTTTTATATTGACATTTGCACTTTGACCAAATCTGCTTTATATCTAATCTCTTTTGGACTAATCGAATCAAATCCGAGCCAATGTCTGTGAACATTTTCAGGTCGAAAAATATCATCATCTAATATATCAATATTCATAATACCTGCTTGGCAAAGATTATTTGCTATATATCCCCCAACAGAACCACAGCCTAAGAGAAGCACTCGCTTTTCCTTTAGATCTGGTGTCGCACCGCCTCTCATTGCCATATATTGATAATCAATTCGTTCAACAAACACATTCTCAACCTTACATGTCTGTGAATGCTCTATTTTAGAGTATCTAGAACTATTAAATTCAATACGAAATCCGAACAAAATATTGCCCTCATTCGCAGGGTAAATCAACAGAATATATCTTACATAATGTTTGACTTTTTTGTTAAGGAACTCTCGAAACTGCCGTTTAACAGATGATGTGGTGTTATCAAGTATATACTTCCGGACTTTGCTCCACTTAAACTGTTTTGACAATGGTATCATGCTACTTCCGTCTCTAATCCTTATAATAACGCAAGTTCTATCAAAATCATCTTTGTCCGGAGAAAAACCAAAGTTATTGCGAAGAATAATTTCGGCTTCCAATTTTGTATTTGCAATAATGCTAACACCTTTTGCTACTACAATTGGATATTCACAATATTTAATGTTATTTATATCAAGACTAGAATAAGCTTTTTTATTTCGAACCGAAAGCCAATATGAATCAAACTCTCTACAAACTTCATCATTATAAAGTTTGCTACCTGGATGGATATTCAATATTCTTATTGCCTGGTCAAAGCAGTCAATTACTAGTTGATCTGCCATATCCTGCTTAATAAGTATCGCACTAGAATCAAAAAGGCATATTTTCCCACCGCTTCCCACATGAGCACGGAATGACTTATTGTCTTTAACATAAATATCCGGCAATGTTAATGGAAAGTGTTTTGAAAAAGAAATTGACAAAACCATTCTTTCACTATTGCTAAGCAATACAGTTCCTGTATACTCATCTAAGTACTTCTTTCCACATTTTTCATTAACTGTGAAATTAACATTTCGCTGGATATTCAAATTTTTAATAATACCTGCGATTCCATCATTTTTAATAGCCATATTCTTAAGCCGATTCGGATGTACCGACCATACTTTTATCAACAGTTACAGGAAAATCATCCCCAAACAAATCAACCAATATTGCACAAGCGTCTGCTCTTTTTTGTTTTGCTTTAACCTCGTCCATCTTCGAAATCATTGAATCAATCTTGGAATAGAAACTCTCCATCTGTTTCTCTGACATTTTTTTAAACAAATTATTACCAGGTTCTACTGGTAAAGATATAGTTATAGTATGGTACCATGCATTGTCTTGACTATTCCAATTTAAACCAAATGAATTTTTAATACTGTTTATTAAATTATACAGAGCAGAAAAATCATCATACACATTCTTTTGGGTGGCCCAATCATATGACTTATTAACTGAAAACAAATTATACGCAAGTACAGTGAGGCTTATTCCAGTTGGAGCCCCATTTCCACCTGACTGAAATTGATGTGTCCTCCATTTTTTCATGTATCGAATTACCCTACGAAATTGAGCCGCATCATCTCCACTGTATTTATCTTTGATTTTATTTATTAGCCCTTGTGGATCTGTCAATTCCCATTTTTTGTTTTCACTTGTAGAAAACTCTTTTCCTTTTGCTATATACATTTTTCCATCAGAATTATTTGCTGCATAAATAGCAAAATCCACATGGAAAATTGATTCACCATCTTTTTGATATACAACAGTTACACACGAGCGTCGAATTTCTACACTTTTTGTATGTCCATACAATGCATCTCTAACCCACTTTTTAATCTCAACTGGATCAGCGTAGTCGTCTTTATTAATACTAAATTTTAGTCCCACATCAATATCATAGTCTTCGTCTTCCGGAATAATGCCTGTCCCCATAGCATAACTTCCTTGATTAAAGGTAGTATATGTAGCAGCATCACTTGAAATATTATCCTTTAACTTGTTCAGTAAAATATCTCTTTTCTCTCGAAGTGTAGCATTTTCATCATCTAATTTGATGTTATCATGAAACTCTAAAAATTCTTTTTGTAAATTAATCATCTCTTAATACCCCGCTTTCTAATTTAATATTTTCATTCTCTTTTACAAATCCATACCATTTAAAAGTTCCTTCAACTTAATAACTTCTTCTTTCGCCAAAGTTGTACCTTTACCCATCTTCTCATGCTCAGGAGCCCAGTCACGAATATCGTACTTAGGAGCTCCATCATTCCAACTGATTAGATTAAGTTCTTTCCTCCAGCCTTTTGCATTTTCGGATAGTACACCGATTTCTTCTACAATTTCATATTTAATATCAGCCATAATACTCCTTTAAAAATTAAGTTCAATTTTAATTCTAGCCTTGCATACAGGACATTCTGCATCGCCTTGCTGTGTAAATATTATTCCTACATGTCCACATTTTGGGCATGCTCCTTCAAATTCCTTTCCAGCATTTTGCTTTACAAAAATTTCGGGATTTTTCTGCATCTGCCTTTCTAGGTCTTCAAGTATACCTTTTGTATTTAAATTAACCTTTACTCCCATTTACTCACCCCCTTTTCTTTCTAATCCACCTCATTCTCACACATAAGTTTCGTCTGTTCCATTACAATTTCAACTGCTTTATCCTGTTTATCAGGTGGATAACCATATTTCTTAAGCAATCGTTTTACTACCATCTTCATCTTAGCCTGAACGCTGTCACGGATTGACCAGTCAACAGTTACACTCCCTTTAATGGCAGAAGTCAGATCTCTTGCAATCTGTTTCAAAATGTCATCGCCCATAATTTCTTTTGCCGACTCATTGTCTGCAAGTGCATCATAGAATGCCAATTCATCGTCAGTAAGTCCTGATGCTTTTCCACGTTTTTCAGCTTCTGTTATCTGCTTCGCAAGTTCTATCAATTCCATTATTATTTGCGTTGTTTCAATAGCACGATTTTTATATTTACGGATAGACTGTTCAAGGAGTTCTGAGAATTTCTTTGATTGTACAAGGTTTCTCCTTGAAAATGTCTTTATGGTTCCTTTTAACAAACGTTCTAACAATTCTACAGCAAGATTCTTCTGCTTCATTCCCCTTACTTCTTCCAAGAATTCTTCAGATAATAACGCTATGTTAGGCTTATTGAGTCCAACTTCGCTAAATATATCAATTACTTCATTTGATGAAATTGACTTTGATACCAACTGATTCAATTCACTATCCAGCTGAGAAACTGTTTTCTTTTTCTTGGTATCTTCAATCATTTTAATCAAAGAAACCTTCACAGCCTTATGGAAACTTATTTCATCATTGATAGTTTGTGCTGCATCTGTTGTTGCACATAAAGAAAATGCTCTTGATAATTCCGTTACATATTTCATGTATTCTTTTTTTCCATCCTCACGTAGACCAATGACAAAATCCATGGTTTCGATGATTGCCTGCATTTTATCTTTAGGCGTTCCGGTAAAGAATTTCGAATAGTCATGTTCATGCAATAATTCTTTTATCAATTCCAGTTTCTCTATCATGATAGATGCAGCCATTTCTGTATCAACACCGGTTGTTTTTCTATCACTTTCCGTATATTGAGCCAAAGCATCTTTTAAGTTTTCTGCTATTCCAATATAATCGACAACAAGTCCACCCTGCTTTTCTTTAAATACACGGTTTACACGGGCAATTGCCTGCATTAAGTTATGACCCTGCATTGGTTTATCAATATACATAGTATGCATGCTTGGAACGTCAAATCCAGTGAGCCACATGTCTCTTACAATAACAAGCTGTAATTCATCCTTTACATCTTTCATACGTTTTGCAAGTGTTTCTCTTGTAGACTTTGTGCCAATAAACTTCTGCCATTCCACTGGATCAGAGGATGACCCCGTCATAACTACTTTAATTTTACCACTCATCAAATCATCACTGTGCCAGTCAGGACGCAGAGCTACGATTTCATTATATAATTCAATGGCAATTCTACGACTCATAGATACAACCATAGCTTTACCACCAGCAACTTCCTGAGCAGCTTGTCTCTTTTCAAAATGTTCTACGATATCTTTCGCAATCAGCTTAACTCGTTCTTGAGATCCTACAATGGCTTCTAAACGAGACCATTTACTCTTTAGTTTCTCTCGCTGGGTTTCTTCTTGATATTCTGTGATATCTTCGTATTCACTATCAATTGTAGGTTTTAGATTCTCTGGTAATTCAAGCTTAGCGATTCTGCTTTCATAGAAAATCTTAACTGTTGTTCCATCTTCTACTGCACGAGTCATATCATAAACGTCAATATAATCACCAAAAACAGCTGTTGTATTTTTATCTGTTAATGAAATTGGTGTTCCGGTAAATCCAATATAAGAAGCATTAGGTAATGCATCACGCATATGTTTTGCGTATCCATATTTTACATCAGCGCCATCTTCATCTTCTATTACGTCAGCACCAAAACCATATTGGCTTCTGTGAGCTTCGTCTGCCATAACGATGACATTATGACGTTCTGTCAGGACAACTGGCTCTGTATTGTATTCTCCTGATGATTCAGCAGCTATACTATATTCATAAGGTTCTGAAACATAAGCTCCAGCATCTGTTAAAATATTTTCTCCCTTATTTGTTTTTTTCTCAGGAGCAAATTTTTGAATTGTGGTAAAAATAATTCCACCACTAGTACGGTTATTCAGTAACTCCCTTAAATGCACTCTGTCTGTTGCATGTATTGGCTCTCCACGAAGAAGATCTTTGCATTTCGCAAAGGTCGAAAATAATTGGTCATCTAAATCATTTCTATCTGTAATTACTACAATTGTTGGATTTTCGAGTTCTTCACTAATAACAAGTTTTCCAGCATAAAATGCCATGGACAGACTTTTTCCACTTCCCTGGGTATGCCATACAACACCGATTCGTCTATCTCCCTTTTGAGAGGTAGCTCTTACAGTGCTTTCTACTGCTTTATTTACTGCGTGATACTGGTGATATCCTGCAAGAATCTTATAGGTATCTTTTCCATCTGTCTGAAATAGTACAAACTGCTTGATAATATCAAGGAATCGTTCTCTTTCGAACATCCCTTTTATTAAAACTTCCAACTGGGGTATAGATAAAGGAGCAACACCTTCACCATCTATCGTCCTCCATGCCATAAAACGTTCTTCATCAGAAGTAATTGTGCCCGCTCTTGCATTAATTCCATCAGATATAACCATAAAGGAATTGTATGTAAACATTGATGGAATAGACATCTTGTATGTCTGTAATTGATTATAAGCATCTGAAATATCCACATCCTCATTAATTGCACTCTTTAACTCAATAACTACAAGCGGAATACCATTTACAAATACTACAATATCGGGTCTCTTCTCAATTCGACTTTCAATAATAGTAAACTGATTCACTGCCAGAAAATCATTTCTATCCCAGTGTATAAAGTCAAATACTCTGGCTAAAACATGACGAATCGTCCCATCGTTTTGACGATATGATACTTCTATTCCATCAGTAACCATCTTTTGAAATGTTTTATTATTCATTACCATGGAAGGACTCTGAGGCACTGCTATCTTACGATATGCTTCCTCAATCGCTTCTTCCGGTAATTCTGGATTAAAATCTGACAATGCTTGTCTTACTCGTTCTGCTAAAATCACTTCACTATAATCCTCACGTTCTGGATAATCTCCTTCCGGTGAAATCTCTGGTCCAAAAACAGTATCAAAACCAAGCTCTTGGAACCATTCCAGTGTAGCTTCTTCTAGCTGTGATTCACAGAAATTATTTTTCACTCAAATCCCTCCTTTATAATTTTGCCAACATATATTCTGCAATTGCTCCCATTATAGAGATTACAACCTTACCTTCTTCTTTCGACAAAGTAGTAACAAACGGATGTCCATGCCCTGTTCCTTGTTTGTTTCTCAATCTATTTATCGAACATGCACTTTCATACATAGATCGCTCCAAATCTTTTTGAACTGGTTCTCCTGCGACCTTTTTTCCTGTGGTGTCGCTAACCCTAAGGAAATAAACGCCTGTCCCAATAACGTTGGAAAATTATCTCGTACTGAATATCCTCCAAATTTCTCCGTCAAAACATATGCTGCCACTGCTTCTAATAGATCCTTACTTGTCCCTGCCAATAGTGCAGCATCTTCAACTCCTCTTCTTGCTCTATTCACATATGCCATCAAAGCCTTCTTCTGATCAAGCGCTGACAAATTATCAATAACAAGTGGAAGCAAAACACCATCACTTCCCATAGCAATTCCTTCTACTCGAAATGCATCAATTGCATTAGCAATTGCATGTTCTCCAACATAGTTAGGTGAATCTTCCCTAAATCCGCCGTTGCCTCGTATCAAATTAATAATATTTTCAACTAACTTACTACCTGCCTCATTGTCATTTTCTATTGCCCAAGATAGTATGCTTTTTATTCGTTTTGCTTTGCCAAAACTTTTCCCCAGCTTATTTGGATCAACACCTTGAAGTCGAGATTTTACTATCTCTTCTTCCAAATCATAATGACTTGGCTTCCTAGTTTCGGTTTGTGCATCATCTATTAAGTTAGATATAGCAATGATAATTGCATCCGATATTGGAATTTCCATATGTACCTTCTTTCAAAATGTATATTTATTTAAATGATAATTTAGTAGCTTAAATTTCAATTTTAGAAACATCTATTTGTCCAGCCAATAATTTAGGAAGCAGCGCATCTCTGAGTTGAACAAGTTTTATATTTTCTTGTTGATTAACTGAAATTGTAGAAAAAATTGTGTGTATTGCATCTCCAAGCAATTCCATAGATTTATTATTAACACATGGAATTTGGCATGTACCAAGATCTGAAGGCTTAATCGCAGGAAAAGTTGATGTGCTTTGTTCTGCAAGTTGTTGCATCTTTTCAACAAATTGATTATCAGTAAGAAGCAGATATATATACTCATTCCTAATAAACGCAACTTTGCTTCTAATAACCGCAAATCCAGTAGATACAAGCATATTAGGCAATGGTGTATTAACAATTCCATAATGCCTTTGGTTCGGACGTACCGTCGAATATACAATATCCATTGGCTTAACCTTGCGACGAGCTCGACTTGGCAACTTGTCTTCGTTTGGCTTAAGATGTTGCATTTCAGAAATAGTTCCTTCTGTTATATTACTGGTATCAAGATAATTCACATAAGACCAATTCTCTGCTGGCGAATATGTATCAACATTTATTTCAGCAATATCTAAAAGTTTACGCATCGTAAGAACTGATTGATTTTCATCTAGGCAATTATTCAACAATGCCCGAGCTTGTCGCAGTAAATTATCGTTTATCTTATTATTAATTTCAATTTTGATATCAATGTCAGTTAATATTTTAACTATCTTTGTTTGGATACTTACTTCAGGCAATAGAATTTTTATATTGGATAAATCATTTATCGTAATCTGCGATTGTGCAGAACCCGAATCTAAATATCTAAGATTATTTAAAGCAAAGTAGTAATATAAATACCTCTTTAATGCAATTTTTTCGTCTACTTGTACTGCTATTGATAAATTAGTTAAAAAGCATTTTTCTGGTGATAATTTTACATCTCCAGTTCCACCTACTCCTCTTGCAACGACAATAAGCTCTCCACTGTCCAAATTATACTCATCGTAATAGCCACTTATTCTATACCCACTAAAAATAGGAAATCCTTCCGAATCCAACATCTTTTCTTTCTTAGGCATCTTTCCATATTTAAATGATGCAAAATCTTTAAATCGAAAATTATTATATTTCATTTGTGCCATTCATATCTCCTAATCCAAATCCTAGATAATTTATATTATTAAGTATTTTCTTCTCTAAAACATGACTTGATTCAAATAGCTTCACAAGTTCTTCTGTTAATCTGCTCATTTTCTCTTCAAAGATTTCTCCATCGTCTTCTTGTTCTTCTATTCCAACATACCTTCCCGGAGTCAAAATGTAGTCGCCAGTACTTCTAACATCTTCTAAACTAGCCACTTTACAAAACCCTTGTTCATCCTGATATTCTTCTTTTCCATCTCTCCACTCATGATAAGTTATACATATTTTTTGAATTTCTTCTTTTTCTAAAATTCTATGCCTTCTTGTTTCCATTTTTCCCATATTTCTAGCATCAATAAATAAAATCTTATCTTTACGATTATCTCTTTTTCTTGATAAGAACCAAAGACAAACTGAAATTGTAACGTTATAAAATAGATTTGGAGGCAATGCAACAATACAATCCACTAATTTTCCATCTTCAATAATATTTTTCCGAATTTCTGCTTCTTGCTTTTGTGTTGTACTCATGGAGGCATTTGAAAGTACAAATCCTGCGATTCCACGAGGTGACATTTTACTAATTATGTGTTCAATCCAAGCATAATTCGCATTTCCTTCTGATGGCATACCATATTTCCAACGTACATCATCTGTCAATTTGGAAGCTCCCCAGTCCTTGATATTAAAAGGTGGGTTTGCTAAGATATAATCAGCTTTTAAACCTTTATGCTGGTCATTTCCAAATGTATCTGCATTTTCCTGCCCAAGATTCCCATCAATCCCGCGAATGGCAAGATTCATTTTACAAAGTCTCCATGTTTCTGCTATAGATTCCTGTCCATAAATATGGATATTATCCACCTTTCCTTCGTGCGCTTTAACAAACTTTGCAGACTGCACAAACATACCACCACTTCCACAACATGGATCGTAAACTCGTCCTTCATATGGTTCAATCATACCAACAAGTAGTTGCACAATTGATGGTGGTGTGTAATACTCTCCTTCCGTAGAACCAAAATTTCCAAGAAAGTATTCATAAACCCTACCAAGAATATCCTGTGCTTTTGCTTCTTTGCTTCCAATATTAAAAGAAAACAAATCAACCAGCTCTCCTAACACCTGTTTATTAAGTTCTTGTCTTGCATAAGTTTTAGGTAGAACTCCTTTTAATGTTTTGTTTTCCCGCTCTATTGCTATCATGGCATCATCAATAATCTGTCCAATAGTCGGTAATTTTGCACTTTTTTTTATAAAGTCCCATCTTGCTGAAGGTGGAACAAAAAACACATTTTGCTCTGCGTAGGCATCTCTGTCTTCTTCAAATCCATCTCCTTCTTCTAGAAGTTCATTATATCTTTCTTCGAAACTGTCAGAAATATATTTTAAAAAAATGAGACCTAACACAACATTTCCGTATTCTGTATCTTTAACCCCCATTCTTCCTCTCATTTTATCTGCCATATCCCATAACTGATTTTCAAATCCTAATGTAACATCTGCCATTATATATTTCCTCCCTGTATCAATTTATATATTTGATTTTTTGTTTGTTCCAGCTTTTTTGCTGCCTCTAAAATAGTCTGTTTATATTTTTTCAGTTCCTCTTTATAAGTACTTACCATTTCTTCCTGCTTTTCTAGTGGGAGCAATGGTACTCCCATTTCCATAATATCCGTATGATTGATATTCATCACAGTGCTTCCTCTTTGAAAACTTTTTATCATCATATTTCCAACCGGAGTATCAAAAAATATCTTAATATAATCTCCTAATATATCTTTACCTGGTCTGATGACAATGATATTCGAAGAAGCAATCACAATTTGTTCCTGCTTCTCAAAAACAGCCGTCTTCATTGCTGTTCCTCTACAGGATAAAACAACATCTCCTTGAAAAAGTTCATATCGCTTAATCTTACGCTCTTCTTCTCGGATTGTCTCAAGATCATCATAGTTGATTTCTCCATCTTCAATATTACTAATATTCAAAACAGCTATATCCCCAACCATGGCATCCTTCTTTAGAATAGACTTTCCTCGAAAAATCTCTGCCAAATCTTTTAACTTTTTCTTTGGAATTTCCGATGTTTTAAACTGTTGTAAGCACTCATTTTCATCTGATAAAAGTAGCTCAATTCTCCAATCTTCATGATTATTGAATTCTACACTGGATATTTCTCTTTTCTCTTCAAACTGAAAACAATCTTTTTTGATTTCCAAAGAACCAATCAGAATATTATCCTTCTTTGTTTTGCTGATTGAAATCAGATAGGTCTTTATTGCCGTCCATGGTCTAAATAGTCCATCTGGTAGAATAACTAGCTCTTCTAGCCAATAACTTTCTTCCACTAACTTTCTAAGTTTATCAAATCCCATACCAGAGAATAATAATTTCGCTGGAGATATATAATCTATACTTCCATCTTCACTTAGATATTGAAGCAAATTCTGCAATGCAATTCCATCAGAATCTCTTGTAAAGAAGATATCTGCCACATCGTAAATTTTACAGCCAAAAATCGGCAAACAAAATATATAATCATACCTGTCTTCCACAAGTAATTCTGAATAAATCGAAATATGTATAACCGAAACATTAGGCTGACCCTCAAATATCATCTTTAGCAATAGATAAAACATTTTATTTTGACTTGTAAGCGTGACATTCCCCACACACAGATCTACTAATTCTTTCAAACCATGTAAATGTTTCTCCGCTTCTGTTATTAAAACATGCTTCGGACTTATCTGCTGAATACGTGCTCCAATATAGTCTGTCAGACATTTTGGACTAACGATACTTCCGCCTCTATCCTCTTTATAAATATGGGTAACAAATTCTATAGCCCCTGCATCTGCAAAGGCAGCAAACATATTCTGAAAGTCCATGCGGTCAGCATTGTATATTCCTAGCTCTGACTCAGTCACTTCTTTCATCTTAGAAAAAAGCACATCAACACTTGTATTCTTTTTTACAAACTTTTGAGTCATCTTTACTCGCAATAATTCTACAAGTAGTTCTTCTCTTGATGTGATTCCTCGCTGATATAATAGATTGATTCCATCTAATATCTTATTATCCACAAAGGCACCTCCAATCATGTGAGTATTATACCATAATTATTTTAGTATTTCAATACTAAAATAATTATGGTCATCTATAAATGATTCTGATTAGAACTTTGTTACCCAATTTACAGGTAGTAATTTCTTGTTTTCTACCTGCTTCTCTCTGCATTCCTATAAACTCTCGACCTATCTAATTCCTTTCTACAAATTTCTTCTAATCTACAGAACTCTTCTGTTTCATCAGAACTGTATTGATAAGAGATACCAATCGATGTCATTTTTTCATGGAATTGTTTCATCGACCCATAAACGTCATTTCCATCTATGCCAACCCATTCAGCTTTTTCCTTATCTGTCATAGTTTCGTAACATTCCTTGGTAACGACTTTAATCTGTGGCTCGACATCCCCGTAAACTGCTTTTTCGATTTCATCAAACATTGATATTCCTTTAACATCAAATACTTCTGTTTCTTCTACAGCTTCAATCATTTCATTGTGAGAAGAAATAATTTCATCAGGCTCCAATTCCATATCTGAAGAATTCATATCAAAAGATTCTATCAGTTCTTCCTCAACAATAGATGCAACTTCCACCTCTCTTATTACTTCCGGCATTCTACTTTCCTCTTTCCTCAAATACCATGGTTTCTTCGGCACATCAATCTCATAAATATTACCAATTTCAACATCCTCAGGAACCAACAACCCAACATAAAGACTTTCTTTCAAGCATCGTTCCGCTACATGTTTTTCACCTTGAAGTTTCTTCTTTTCCGATTTAATATCTTCCAACTGCTTTCGATATTCAGGTTCAGAAGTATAAAAGTCTAAAATATTATTATCACTCACACATTTTCGTTTTAAATCTGCTCGCTCCTGATACAATGTTTTCTGCTTCGCGCTTAGGTTTTTAATATCCAATTCTGCTAACCCGATTTTAGTTACAATATCTGAAACACCATTAATATCCTTTCTTCTCAGAAACAGATACTCCTCTTGCAACATATGCATCCGCTCCAAATCCTCTTTAAACCTAGCTGACTTATATTGAAAACGACACTTTTCAACAACACGCATACGGTAGAGCTTGGCATAGAACTTCTGCTGATAGGGATTCTTTGGCTTAAGTAAATATTTTACGTCAGGTGTTAATACTCTTGGTGTTTCAAAGGCA
>DATESN010000039.1:0-4089 GCA_035270785.1 Lachnospiraceae bacterium
GTGTATCTCGCTAAAGATAATGTTGTTGGAATGTCTTATGTCCTACGATATAAAATGGAATTATTATGGAAATATTATGATTCGGTTGAAATTGCCATTACTGGATCTTCTCGGTCTTTACATGGGATTATACCAATGTCAATGTCTAGCGGTTTTGCTGTCAATTTTGCACATACACCAAATGATATATTCATTTCTGAATATTTTGTAAATAATTATTTTATTCCATTATTTCCTAAACTTAAAACAATCATTGTTTCATTAGATTTAGATATTTGGTTTAAAGAGAAAGAGAATGATTGGAAAAATAATTATGCAAGTGCTCCTGGATACACTTATGATTCCACTCATGGCTTCTGGAAAGATAGTATTCCTAAGGGAATGTATGAGTTTACAAAAAATGCTTGGGGAGCTTCTGACTCACTAAGATCTCTATATACAAATGATAGGGGGTATTTTGATCTTCCTTCAGTTGGATGGAGAGAAAAAAAAGCTGAAATTTCGAGAGATACTATTGATTTTTTTGAAAAAATGCGTACAAGTGCTGCATTGAGTGCTTTAGAAAATATGATTCAAATAGCTTCTGCATCAGACGTGAATGTTATTGGGGTAATTTTCCCCTTATCTCCGTGGTATAAAGAAACTGGAGCTTTTGGTCGATACGGATTAAAAAGGAGTCATGCCAAGATGTTAATAGAAGAGATGAATGCTTTTGAAGATAAATATCTAAATTTCTATCTAATGGATGAAAATAAAATGGGTGATCATGATTATACTGAAGAAATGGCTTTCGATTATGATCATTTAAGTGTATTAGGTGCTGTTCAACTTACGTCACGTTTAGATTCACTTTTACAAACGCTGGAATAATATGCGATTAGTATTTTTGTTATTTACGATCTTATTCACCTCTTGTGCGCTTGATGATGGAAAGCCATTGGGTGTTCTTTTTGAATATGATCAAGAGCATGAAGGCATGATTAGGATAAAATCCGAAGGAAACAGAGTCGTATTAGGAACAAGTGAGTCGACCGCCAAATTTTCAGAAAGTCCAAAAATGAATGTGGATTTCACTTATTCTTTCTCTATCAGTAAAAATGAAGTGACTCGAAATGAATATGCAGAATTTATGGGAGGAGAATCGAGTTCCATTCAAGATAGCGGAGACCTTCCACAGACAAATGTGACTTATTATGACGCCGTTCTTTATGCTAATGCAAGGTCAGTGAGCGAAGGTTATGATACGGCTTATACATATTCTTCAGTAATATATGATGCCAAAGGCAATTGTACTTATTTAGATAGTCTTTTATTTAATCCATCAAAAGAAGCGTATCGACTCCCTACAGAAGCGGAATGGGTCTTTGCCGCTTCTCATAATTGGAGGCCAAATCAAGGATGGAATAATTTAAATTCGGATTATCGTGTGCATAAGGTTTGTACAGCAGATATCAATGCGTTATCCATTTGTGATATGGCAGGGAATGCCATGGAATGGGTGAATGATCATTTAGGCAATTTTAAGGATACGACTTTAATTAATTATATAGGAGCATCCAAAGAAAATTCATTTAAAGAGCGAATCGTAAAAGGGGGGAGTTACCACAAATCTCCTAGTCAGGCTCAACTTTATTCAAGAGGCGATGTTTATACAGTGACGTCCTCTACAAAAGCTGAATATGTGGGTTTCCGTTTAGTATTTGGCCGTATTCCAGATCCATTATACTTTGACTCTAAAAATGAAATTTCAAATCAATTCAATATTGTGGCCTCTTTAAGTAGCATTAAAGAGATGACAGAATCCAATCATCTAAAAATGGCGTTTGTCAATAAGGGTTCAAGCTCTCTTGTCTATGCAGATTTTTCAAAAATGGGATTATCATTGTATGAGATCAAAGATAATTTAAAGGTAAATCACCCAGATATTTCTCCTGATGGGAATTATGTGGCTTTTTGTACAGGCTTAGAAGGCGTTTCAGGATCTTCACAAGTGTATGTACGAGATCTTAATCCCTCTGGATCTAACCTAGTTCGTTTAAATGTAGAAAGTGCAGCGATTCCTCGTTTTCGAGTGCTACCTAGTGGTGACACTGTCATTGTTTACGTAAGTGATGCTGGCAATAATAAAGAAGAAAGCGAATGGAAACAGAAAAGTACATGGCAGGTTCCTTTTAAAAACGGTAAATTTGGTACTCCAGAGAAACTTTTTGATGGAAGTTATCACGGTGGTTTTTCAGAAGATGGCTCTTTAGCTGTCACAGGAGCGAGATTACTTCGCGCGAACGTCAATGGAAAAGAATCGATTTGGTATAATGGAGAACAAGCTTGTAACGTATCCCTTTCTAAAGACAATAAAAAGCAAACTCTATTTTTAGATTTTGTAGGTAAGACGGGAAAAGATTTTGCTGGAAAATCATACGCAGTCCATGAATACTTATGGCTTGCAGATAGCACAGGAAAAATAGATAAATACATTGCCGCACCAAAAGGAAAAACTTGGGATCATACAGAATGGTCTAGTATAGAAGACGTCGCTGTGGCCTCTGTAGTAAATCAGCTTGGAATGGAAGAATCCATTTATATGATCAACACAAATAACAGCTCTATTTTAAAATTAATCGAAGGTTCTGATATGTCTCATCCAAGTTTATGGATAGAAAAAACAGACTTTTCTTATTTTGCGAACGAATTGAATTTTGATAGTGCAGGCTTTTATTATGCCGAAGGAAATCCTCCTCATTTTGAAGTCATGCAAGCAAAGATGGAAATGTTCTGGAAAATGAAAGATTCAATTGATTTTGTGATTTGGGGAAGTTCAAGAGCCAAAGATGGGATTATTCCTGATGCATTGTCCTCTGTAAAGGCGATTAATATGGGGCATACAGGGAATAGATTGTATAGTTCAGTATTCTTTTTAGAAAATTATGCGTTCAATCATGTATCTAACCTAAAAGGAGTGGCTATAGGAATTGATATAGATATATGGGATGGTTATGATGATCATCATGAAGCTTACTTTTCGGCATCTAAAGGTTATGCTTATGATCAAAATCATAATTTTTGGGTGGATAGTTTACCGTCGTCCTTCCTGAAATGGTTGGATTATATAAATCCTGTCAGTAATGAGATGTATACGACCTATATGATATATAAGGGATATTATTATATTCCTCCTAAATCGCTTTCTCAAGAAGGAGAAGCGTTTGTATATCAAGATTCATTATGGAATCATGCGCCTCCAGATATTATTGATAGAAACTTAGATGCGCTAGAGTCTTTCTTAAAAAACGCTGAAAAAAGAAATATTTATGTGGTTGGAGTCATTGCTCCTCAAGTATCTGGTTTTAAGAAAACAGGTGCTTATGGTCGTTATGGGCCAAGGAGATCTGTGGCTATAGCTGCGATAGAAAAAATGAAAGAGTTAGAAGAAAAATATCCTGATTTTCATTTATTAGATGAATATAAAATGAATGAAAATGATTATTCTTATGATATGTTTTATAATGATGACCATTTAAATAACATTGGTGCCGCTCTACTTACTTCACGTTTAGATTCTTTATTAAAGACATTACCTTGATTTTTATTAGTTTCATAGTTTTTCTTTTGGCTCTGTTTCCTTTGACGGATACCGACATCTGGTGGCATTTAGCGTGTGCCAGAGACCATGCTGTTTCAGGTAAAGATTCTTTAATGTGGACTGTTTCTCGCGAGCCTTGGATTAATGTACACGAGTATTTTCAGCAAGTGGTATATCGTGTTTTTGAATTTGGTGGAGCCCCTTTACTCGTTGTAATTAAGGCACTCCTATGGGGAACTGTTTTTGCTTTATTTCTATTTCCGTTCCGAAAAGAACTTCGTTCCATTCCAAAATATCGATTGCTTTTAGCAGTTATTCTCTTGTTTTTATTCCGTTATTTTTTCGAAATGCGCCCCGTTGTTTTTTCGCTCTTTTTTCTGGGTGTATTTTGGGTTTTGTTGTTTGAAATCATACGAATAGAACTGGAAAATAGAAAGTCGTATTTTAAAATGCTGAGTTTGTTTTTATTGCTTTTAAGTGTGCAATGGTTGTGGAACAAAACTCAGGGT
>DATESN010000040.1:0-2104 GCA_035270785.1 Lachnospiraceae bacterium
GGAATCGCCCTAAAGGGCCGCCCTCGGCCCCTCAATCCTCGCAGCGCTCGGCGGGGCCTCACGATCGATTTCTCTATTCTCTTCCAATAAAAAAGGCGCCTAACGGCACCTTTTTTTGGAGAATATCGGAATCGAACCGACGACCTATTGATTGCGAAACGAGTCTTGTTCGTTCCTTAACATTCCTTACAGCTCACGAATTATAGCATGTATTTACAGAATAGCAATATTCACATTCTACCTATTCCTTACAATTCCCATAAACTCCCAGATGAATCATGAAAAATCCGACACTTTATCTGACAGTATTAGTTTATTGTAATCTAATACACAATTAGGGATTCAACATAATTAATCTAAGCAATCAACCTTCTTCGCTCTTTTCTTCATTTTTGAGTTCTTCGATTTTACTCCTTAAACAATTCCCATCTTTATCAGCAAGTCCACAAGTTGTTCTATTCTCATCAACAAATCTTCTACATAGAGGGCAAAATGCTTTTCCATTTTTTAAAAGCATTTCAACTAAGTTCTTTTCGTCATCAAGATTTGTTTTTACTGCCTCAGTTACAATTACTATCTGTTCTACTTTATCCTCTTTCATCTCTATGGAAATCAAGCCTATTTGATTTTCTTCACACATCAGCCTAATGCTTACCAATCGATCAGTATCATGAAAGCTCAGATCGGAAACATTTGGTAAAACGACATATGTATAATTTGCTCTTGCTTTATAATTAACAGCTTGACTTATAGCATGATAGATAGATTCAATTCTATTATCTGGTTTAAGCTCAAAATTGTACATAGATATTGAATCTTCAGTAATATTTCTATTTATTCGATATCCACGTAAGTCATCATTTTCATATTTCTTCCCTTCTCTTCCAAGCTGGGTATGGGCGATGTACTCTAATTCTAACGCATCCTTTAGTCCCTGTTTTATTAAATTTCCAAAAGCCTCTTCTCTTTTCCGATTAGTCCCTTTTAGATATGTATATTGAGAAGTATATAGCCTAAATTCGAAATTATTCCTCCCAACATTATATCTATAAACCTTGTCATCTTTTGTAAAGGTTTTATATCCTTCTCTAATATCAGAAAGGTCAACTATTTGCAGGAAATATTCGCCTAAGTATCTATATAACGATGCCAAATACTTCTCTTTTATTAAAGCATCTCGCAAATTACCTTTTTCGATTTTTTCTTCCATGGCAAGTTCGGCTAATTGATAACCAACTTCTGCATCAAGGATTACTTTGTCTAAACGTAATGGCCCCCCTTGCCCTTTAGATCCTTTCCATACAAACGAGTATTCATCTTTCTGGTATGAGATAAAACCATCTTTAAAATCAGTCCAACTGTTAAAACTTTTTTTTCCAGACAGCTTTTTAAGCATTTCTGAATTATTTTTCACCTCTTCATATTCGTTCATAGTTATTCTTAAATCAAATTTATCAGAGTCTAATGATAATAAATTTTCCGCGTTTTCATTAAGTGAATTGATTGTCATAGTATCCCTTTTACAAATTACACAATACATATCGAACTTACCCAGAACTGCTTCAGGGTAATCTTGGTGGATCTCTATTCGAAAACAGGCAAGCCCATTTTCATGAAGTCTTTTACCTATTTCTCCAGCTTGTTTGAAATTAGAAAATGACCTCTGAATGAGTCTACATACGGGATATTATATCACTTAAATTTGATAATCCGTTAAGATAATTGGATTATTGTTTCTATATAAATAATCTGTATGTACCCAAAATTATCTTGAATCCTTGAAAAAACAACACAAATCACATCCGATCCTCATATTGCTTTCTCAATTATCCTATTGTATACTCTGTAATGAATGAAGCGCCGATTTATCCAACTTGCAGGGCGCTCAACAGATACCAGGTATCTGTATTCTGCTAAACAGGAGGTTCCTTATGGAACTTTGTGTAAACTGGTCAAAAACTATCCCCCGATTCATTAAAGACTCCACTCTCTTCAAAGATCCACCTAATTACTACATTACATTTCCTGATATATCAGCTGGTTCTTCTTTAACTGGAGGAGGCTATCTGTTTATTGGAGCAGTCATTCATAATTGGATGGAAGG
>DATESN010000041.1:0-27212 GCA_035270785.1 Lachnospiraceae bacterium
ACAAGGTTGGGGCGAACAACCATTGAATTAGATAGCATAAATAAAGCGTATGGTGATAAAATTTTAATTAAGGATTTTTCTTATATCTTTTTAAATAATGATAGAGTTGGCTTTATCGGTTGTAATGGTTGTGGTAAAACAACACTTATGAAGATTATTGCAGGTAAGATTCAAGCAGACAGCGGAAATCTAATGGTAGGACAAACAGTAAAGATAGGGTATTATACACAAGAAATTGCTACTTCCAAGGAAGAAGGGATTTCTTACATGAATCCAGAGGATAAAGTAATAGATTATATCCGAAATACCGCAGAGTTTGTTCAAACGAAAGAAGGATCTATTTCAGCATCGCAAATGCTGGAACGTTTTCTTTTTCCAGCATCCGCACAATATAGTAGAATTGGCAAATTATCGGGTGGAGAAAAAAGAAGGCTGAATCTACTTCGAGTATTAATGGAGGCCCCAAATGTACTGATTCTAGATGAACCCACAAATGACCTTGATATTGCTACCCTTACCATCCTAGAAGATTATATCGATCGATTTGATGGAATCGTTATTTGTGTTTCTCATGATCGATTTTTTCTAGATCGCATCATTAAACGCATTTTCGCCTTTGAAGAAAATGGTAATATGAGGCAATATGAAGGAGGTTATACAGATTTTGTCAATAAAAAGGCAGAAAGAGAAATAGAAAGCCAAGGACTTATAAAAGAAAAAGAAAAAAAAGGTATTTATAAAAATAGTAATAGCCAAAAATCAGAAGGCTGTGAAACACAAATAGCTACAGAAGAAATAGTAATAAATGATGGACGAGTTCGAGAAAGAAAATTAAAGTTTTCCTTCCAAGAACAAAAGGATTACGAAACGATCGAAGATGATATTGCAAAGATAGAATTAAAATTGGAGGATTTAGGAAAAAAGACAACACAGTTTTCGAGTGATTTTATAAAATTAAATGAAATAGCTTTAGAGAAAGAGAATACAGAAGGAATATTAGAAGAAAAAATGCAGCGCTGGATGTATTTGGAGGAATTAGCTGTACGTATTAGTGAAAATTAGTTAAAGTTCTTAATAAAAAAGAATGACCCATAGTGGTTGTTCTTTTTTACGTTATAAAAAAAATATTTTAAATAAGATATTGACTAATGGCTTTGGTAAACATATAATGTGGTTATCGATACTACATCATGTCGCAAAGGTGCTCTTATATGAAAGAAAGAAGGATGTTGAAATGAAACATATAGAAAGAATTGAAATACTTGGAGATTCCATACTAAAAGGAATACAGGTTAATCCTATAAACAAAAGATATTATACAAAAAATGATATAGATATAAATATGCTAAGTAACATGTATAAACTTACTATTACGAATGAATCACGATTTGGCTGTACGGTGACAAAAGGATATCAGATTATTACAAAGAAGCTTGAAAAAGGAATGGAATGCGATGCAATCGTGATGGATTTTGGTGGAAATGATTGCGATTATAAATGGGAAGACATTGCCGCAAATCCCAGTGGAAAATTTGAACCCAATACGCCTCTTGAAACGTTTATAAAGGTATATACAAACCTCGTAAATAATCTTAAAGAAAAAAACATTATGCCAATTCTAATGACATTACCACCACTTGAACCACAAAGGTTTTTCGATTGGTGGTGCTGCAATTTAAATAAAGAAAATGTAATGAAATGGCTTGGATCCGTTGATGAAATATACAATCATCAAGCATTGTACTCATCTTGTATTGAAGAGATTGCAAAAAGAGAAAACTTACCATTAATTGATATTAGATCTGCATTTTTAGAGAACGAAAATGTAGGAAATCTTATTTGTGAAGATGGAACGCATCCTAATTCAAATGGTCAAAAAGTTATTACCGAGGTTTTCAAAAGTTTTATTCAGCAAAGACTTGCATTAGCATAATAATTAAATCTTCGTTTTTAACAAATAAGTAGTATTAATTTAAAGATTAGTAGTAGCACCATGCATTTTCTAGTGATTATGCATGGTGCTATTTGCTATTTAATAGAATAGCACATAAGGAAAACAAGATAATACATTGTATGAAAAATGTCGATATTGTAATATAATCTTATTTTACAAATACTTTTGCAGACAGGATTAAACTATGAATCATTTGAAAACCCTTAATATGACGGAAGGTCGTCCGGGAAAATTATTATTAGCATTTACCATACCTATGCTAATTGGTAATATCTTCCAACAACTATACAGTATGGTAGATTCCATTGTTGTTGGACAATATGTTGGCTCCAATGCCCTAGCGGCAGTAGGCGCAACAGGATCTATTAACTTTTTCTTCTTTTCTTTTAGCTTTGGTCTGGCAGCAGGAATAGGAGTTGTTGTGTCCCAGTACTTTGGAGCAAGGAATGATAAGCAGGTTATGAAGACCATTGCCAATTCGATTTATGTATTATCCACAATTTCCATTGTCATGAGTATTCTGGGAATATTATTAGCTAGAATCATTCTGGTAGCCATGAATACTCCAATCATAATCTTAGAAAATTCCATTCTATATATGAGAGTGACATGTGCAGGAATAATCGCTGTTTCAGCTTATAATGGAGTTTCTTCCATCCTTCGAGCTCTAGGAGATTCAAAAACACCACTTCTATTTTTGGTAGTGGCCAGTTTTATTAATATTGCACTGGATTTGCTATTTGTGATTTCCTTTAACTGGGGAGTTTTTGGTGTGGCTATTGCGACGATTATTTCACAAACAGTTGCCGCTATTGGGTGTATTATTTATGCATATCAAAAGATTGCATACTTTAGAATACCAAAAGAGTTTTATGAAGTGGATCGTGAATTAGTAATCAAATGTATAAAAATTGGAATTCCTGTTTCCTTTCAGAATTCCCTTATTGCTGTATCATGCATTGCGTTGCAAAGTGTTGTCAACAGTTTTGGAGAAACTGTAGTAGCTGCATTTACAGCGTCAGGGCGTTTTGAACAATTAATTCAACAACCCTTTAATTCCTTAGGAGCTGCGGTAGTGACTTATACTGGACAAAATATTGGAGCAGGTAAAGTGGATCGTGTAAAAAAGGGGTTTTGGGCAGCCACCATAATGTGTGCTATTTTTAGTTTGATTATGCTACCAGTGGCTTATTTTGGTTCAAGTGGAATTATGAGAATGTTTGTTAGTGATCTAGAAGTTATTCAAATGGGAGCCCGCGCAATTCGTATTACCGCATTTTTCTATTTTACATTAGGAATGATTTATGTTTCAAGGGCAGTCTTAAATGGAGCAGGAGACGCAGCATATGCCATGATTAATGGCCTGGTAGAGATTACAGGTCGTGTTGGTCTTGCAAGGCCATTGACCATGATCCCAGCAATTGGATATTGGGGAGTGTGGTATACAACAGGGTTGACGTGGCTTATTACAGGTACCATTAGCTGTATCCGTTATGCAGGAGGAAAGTGGAAGACTAAGACTATTATCAATTAATATTCATAATAAACGACTAAATAGAGAAGGGAAACCATTATGCAAGCTGGAATTATGGAGTTAGATGTTCATGGTATGACCAAAATGCAAGCACAAACATATCTAGATCATCAATTAAAAGGATTAAAATCAAGTGTATACCGAGTTCGTATTATTCATGGGTTTCATGGAGGAACACAGTTACGAGAAATGATAAGACAGGAGTATCTATATCATTCCAAAGTAATACGCATTGAGCAGGGAACAAACCCAGGTGAAACAATATTCATACTTCGTGAATTGTAAAAAAACATTTATCATAAGAATATAGTTTTGACAATCAAAGCAAATCCATTGTAAAGCCAAATAAAATGTACTATAATAAAAGAAAATATGGATTAATAAATACAAGTTAGGGATAAGCCAATTTGTGAACAAAGGGGAAGTGTCATGGATATCAATACAGCTTTGAATGAACTTCTAGTTAAGCTTTTTCGTAATATCAATACGATTGAAGAACATGCAATTAAAACGGAGTGCCATATAAATGTAACCACCAATGATATGCATGTAATTGAAGCCATTGGGCCTAACCGCCAGAAAAATATGACATCTGTTGCAAAAGCGCTATCGGTTACTACGGGAACATTAACCATTTCTATTAATAGTCTTGTAAAAAAAGGGTATGTTAATAGAGTTAGAAGTGAAGAAGATAGACGTGTTGTACTCGTGTCCTTAACGGAAAAAGGAATGCAGGCCCATGAGCATCATAGGAGATTTCACGAAAAAATGATTGCAGATATTATTTCTAATTTAAATGAAGAAGAGCAAAAGGTATTAACAAAAGCCTTAAATAATATTAGTAACTTTTTTAAATTATCGGCAGAATAAAAGCTCTCGTAATATTTGTTACGAGAGCTTCTCTTATTCCTTTTTTTATAGTTTCAAAATCGGCAGGTCCAATCGTAAGTATAAAGGTATGAAATTTTAAGTCGCTATATTCAGTACCCCATACATCCTTTGCTAACTCTTTACATTCCAACACTTCAAGATAACCCACATAATATTTCAGATAGTTAGTTGGTTCTTCTACAATATATTCATAAATATTTTTTATGGTATTTTCATTTACAATTCCAAAATCAGTTAATATGCCCTTTACTTGTTCATAAGTCATACCATAGTAGTGAATAGATAGATCCAACATGGAATATAAACATAATTGTAAATTCCGATCAAGGCAATACACATCACAATAATCGCTATTATTAATCAAGTCCTTAGCATATGTATAAGAGAGGTTTTCCACATAAAATGCCCAACCTTCTACATAACCGCCATAATAAAGAATACTATGGATGGGATTACGGTTTTCTTTATTTGCAACTAATTGATAATAAACAGATTGATAAAGATGGCCAGGATATCCTTCATGGGCAAGTGTTGTGTATAAAGTTAATAGATCTGGACGATTGCTATAATTAATATAAATTACATTGTTTGTAATATTATCGATAGGAGGGGTGAGGTAAAATGCAGGAGCCACATAGTCTTCTAAACAGTCATCCACAATTTTAACAGTATAATTAGGGGATTTAGATTCTACAGCGGCAATACCATTCGTTTGAAATGTGGGGAAATCTGTCTGCATTTTTACTTGTAAATCTTCCAACATGGAAACCGGTTCTTTTATGGAAAAGACCGGATCAGTTTTAAAAATGGAAACTTCATCAGATAAAGCTAGCTTTGATGATAAACTAGTTAGTGTCTTATAATCTTTTGAAAATTGAGTAGTTAATAACTTCATCAATTCTTCCGGCGTTTTATTGGAGGCTGTTGATTTCTTTAATAAGAAGGAGTAATAGGCCTTCCCTTTTGCATAGTTACTTAACCCCTTGGAATCACCGCCGCTTCCCTTTAGTACATAAATGGAATCGGCAAGAGAAATAAAGGCAGGTTGAAGAGTGGATAATAAAAGATTACTATTTTCTTTCAAAAAGTTGTCATTTTCTTTTTGTGTAATTACATTTAATTCTAGTAAATTATGTAGGCGTTCAGAAAAAGTAGTTTGTAAAAAATGAGTACCATTTTTTAAATCCGTTTTATTCATTATGAGATTGCACTGTTCAATAACCTTATCTGCAGCGTCATCAGACATAAATAATCCAGCAGCTGATTTCTCTTTTTCATAAAGGGACAGGCTTTCAAAATATCTTTTACAACAGGTTAAAAGTTCAAGATAATCCTCAACATCCTTTTTTGAGTGGAAGGAATATTCAGCAAGTAAAATTGGAATTTGAGATTGTGCACCATCGGAAGGAGAAAGAGGTTCGCTGTAGTAAGGAAAAGTTAAACTTTCCAATTCAGTTTGAAGATAGGAAAGCAGTAAATCATAAGTAAAGGAATCCTGTTTGGATAAGTTATCTCTTTTAATACTAGTGAGTGTAGCTATATTATTCTCAACTTTTATAGGAAATGATTTATCATCATCAAGACTATAGTTAGGAAGGGTGATTTCATAGTCTTTGATACCATAAGTAAGAGGATCAGCGATAGTATAGTGCATACTTAGTGAATCCGCTAGCAACGCAGACTGCCAGAGATCTTTGGTGAATGCCTGAAAGTCATCGTTATCATTATGATAATTTTTTACAAAAAAGGTTATTTGTAGAATTATAAAAAGTAGTATAAAAGATGAAACTATGTAGATCTTTTTATGTTTCAATTAAATAAAGTCCAGATTCTTTTTTACAATATATGCTCCTGAATGCAAAAAGATATCAAAAAGTAGTCAAATAGATGGTTTTCTATAAAATAAGTATTTTTATAGAAAACATAGATGAAGTCAAACACTTAACAAGTAAAATTGTATACATTTTCACCTATTTTTACATACTTTACCATTGTTTTGCCACATAGACGTACCTAAAAAATTATGATAAAGTTAATATAGTTTTCCATATATAAAAACTTTAATTAATTATCAATTGAACTAATAATAAAATATAAATGATGTATTATTAATGGAGGAAATAACATGAACAATTTAGAGCTTCAAAAGACTGCAAACGAAGTTCGTAAAGGTATTGTTACGGCGGTCCACAGTGCAAAAGCTGGACACCCAGGTGGATCATTATCTGCCGCAGATATTTTTACGTATCTTTATTTTGAGGAAATGAACATTGATCCAAAAAACCTCGAAAATCCTAACAGAGACCGTTTCGTATTATCCAAAGGTCATACGGCACCAGGTTTATACTCAACACTTGCCAATCGTGGATATTTTCCAGTGGAAGATTTAGTAACGCTTCGAAAGATGGGTTCCTATTTACAAGGACATCCTTCTATGCAATACGTTCCAGGGGTTGATATGAGTAGTGGATCTCTTGGACAAGGATTTTCAGCAGCAGTAGGAATGGCACTTTCGGCTAAAATGAATAAAAATGATTATCGTACCTACGCCCTTTGTGGAGATGGCGAGCTTCAAGAAGGTCAAATTTGGGAAGCGGCTATGTTTGCAGGAGCGCGCAAATTAGATAACCTCGTGGTCATTATAGATAATAATGGACTTCAAATTGATGGAAAAGTAGAAGATATTTGTACGCCATATCCCATTGATAAAAAGTTTGAAGCATTTAACTTTCATGTGATCAACTGCGATGCACATAATTTTGATGAAATTCGAGCAGCATTTGCAGAAGCAAAAACAATAAAAGGGATGCCTACCGCTATTATTGTGAAGAGTATAAAAGGAAAAGGCGTATCTTTTATGGAAAATAAAGCTGCTTGGCACGGTACAGCTCCAAATGATGAACAATATGCAGTTGCAATGGCAGATTTAGAGAAAGTGGGTGCAGCGTTATGTCAATAAATTACAATGTGAAAATTGCTACAAGAGAAAGTTATGGCAACGCACTTGCTGAATGTGGAGCACATTATCCAAATTTAGTAGTATTAGATGCTGATCTTGCAGCAGCAACAAAAACAAATATATTTCAAAAAGCTTATCCAGATAGGCACATAGATTGTGGTATTGCAGAATGTAACATGGTAGGTATTGCAGCGGGTATGTCTACAACAGGAATGATTCCTTTTGTGAGTTCTTTTGCCATGTTTGCAGCAGGTCGTGCCTTTGAGCAAGTGCGTAACTCAGTAGGATATCCTCATTTAAATGTAAAAATTGGAGCAACACACGCTGGTATTACCGTTGGAGAAGATGGAGCATCTCATCAATGTAACGAAGATCTAGCACTTATGAGAACAATTCCAGGAATGGTAGTAATATGCCCATCCGATGATATTGAAGCTAGAGCTTGCGTGAAAGCAGCAATCGAACATGTGGGGCCTGTATATATGCGTTTTGGCCGTTCGGCAGTTCCCGTTATTAATGATAACCCAGAATATAAGTTTGAAATTGGAAAAGGTGTTGTTGTAAAAGAAGGAACAGATCTTACTATTGTAGCAACTGGTATTTGTGTATGCGAAGCAATGGAAGCGGCGGAAAAGTTAAAAGAAGATGGCATTAGCGCAAAGGTTATTAATATTCATACAATCAAACCATTAGACCAAGAATTAATTATTGCGGCAGCAAAAGAGACAGGTAAAGTTGTTACGGTAGAGGAACATTCTATTATTGGAGGCTTAGGTAGTGCGGTATGTGATTGTTTAAGTGAACATTTACCAACCAAAGTGATGAGAATAGGAATGAACGATGTATTTGGTGAATCCGGTTCTGCAGGCGAACTAGTAAAAAAATATGGATTAGATGCCGATGGAATCTATAAAAAGATAAAAGAGTTTGTTTAATAGTAGTGGAATTTTATAAGTTGTATTCTTAAATGTACCAGCTAATAAAGCCCCTAACCCCATTATTTATTGGGGTTGAGGGCTTGTTATTTTGCCAAAAATCCATCAGCAACCTTATTGGTTTTATTTTTTACGTTACAAAAATCCTCGGAACATAAAATAATGTACAAAATTCATATAAATACTAACCAAGAATAAAGTGTAATAGAAAAATAATAAAAAATAACAATAAAACAGGAATAATTTCCGTATAAATATATAGATATATTTTGTACACTTGTATTTACATATAAACAAACTCAATATATTTGAGTTATCAAAAACGGAGGGTATTTTATGAAAAGAACTATGTCTTTAATGCTGGTATTTGTGTTAGCTTTCACACTTACAGCATGTGGTACTAAAAAAACAACGGAAGTGGCAAAAACGGGTGGCGTAGTTACAGTGGGTGTTGTACAAACAAACGCGAATGAATCAGACTGGCGTACTGCAAACACAAAATCATTCAACGAAGCTTTTGCAGAAGCTGGATTTGTAATTAAAATGGTTTTTGGTGAAGGCGATCATGCAAAACAAATTTCACAGGCACAACAACTTATTCAGGAAGAAGTTGACTATCTTGTTGTTTTAGGACTTCAATCAGCAGGCTGGGAAGATGTAGCAAAAGCAGCTAAAGAAGCTAACATACCATTTATTATGGCTGACCGTAAACTTGAATTATCAGAAGATCTTTATACCGCAATGGTATGTTCTGATTTTGCAGCGGAAGGAATTAAAGCAGTTGACTGGTTAACAAGTAAAGCACTTGATTCATATAAAATTGTAGTGCTTGGTGGTGACACAGGTTCTTCGGCTCAACTTGGACGTTCTCAAGCAATTGAAGACGGAGCAGTAACAAACGGCTGGGATATTGTATTCAACCAAAACATGAAGGGTTGGGATGAAACCCTTGCTAAACAGGCTGTTTCTGATCTTATCGCAGGAGGAACAGAATTCAATGTAATCTATGCTGAAAATGATAATATGGCACGTGGTGCGTGTGATGCAATGGATGCTGCTGGTATTACATATGGTAAAGATGGCGATGTAAAGGTTATTGCATTTGATGCAAATAAATGGGCTCTTGAAAATGTTTTAGCAGGTAAATTTAACCTCGATGTAGAGTGTAATCCTCTTCATGGACCTCGTATTGTTAAGCTTATTAATAGCCTTGAAGCTGGCGAATCAGTTGATCAAAATGCATATGTTGATGAAGAAATGTTTGACTGCGATACAATTACAAAAGAAATTGTTGATGCACGTACTTATTAATCTAAAGATCAACTTTTAATAATTTATGAATTTTAAACAGGGAAACAAAATAAGATATTAATTGGAGTGCGCGGCGCCTAGTTTGTGGATATTGTTTGCAGATTGTGGTACTGCGCACTTCTCAAGTTACAAAGACAACAAGATATTGTCTAGAAATAGCATCTAATTGGAGGTTGAATATATTACCATGCAGGAAACAGTACTTACAATGAGAAATATAAACAAAAGCTTTCCTGGAGTTCGCGCCTTACGAAATGCAGATTTCACATTACATGAAGGCGAAATCCATGCGTTGATGGGCGAAAATGGCGCAGGAAAATCCACTTTAATTAAGGTTTTAACTGGAGTATATACAAAAGATACGGGTGAAATCTGTATTAAGGGAAATGATAAACCAGTTCATATAAAATCCCCCCAGGATGCCCAAAGACTGGGCATAAGTACGGTGTATCAAGAAATTACGTTGTGCCCTAACTTAACAGTTGCCGAAAATCTATTTATTGGTAGGACTAATGAGATTATTGTTAATTGGAAGGCAAGAAACACGAGAGCGGAAAGTATTCTAAAAGGTCTGGGAATACAAGTAAAGCCAACACAACAATTATCAAACTGCTCTCTAGCAGTTCAGCAGATGGTAGCAATAGCCCGTGCTGTTGATATGGATTGCAAAGTATTGATACTTGATGAACCAACCTCATCTTTGGATAAAAATGAGGTAAGCAAGTTGTTTGCACTGATGCGTGAATTAAAGAGCAGAGGAGTAGGTATTGTATTTGTTACTCATTTTCTCGATCAAGTTTACGAAATATGCGACAAAATTACGGTACTACGAGGTGGAGAGTTTATTGGAGAATATCTGATTAAGGATTTATTACGAGTAGAACTTGTTGCCAAAATGATGGGTAAAGAACTTGGAGATTTGGCTGAAATAGAAAATGAAGCAAAAGCTTTATCAAATGATAAGAAAGAATTAATTATTGAAACAGAAGAACTTTCAAGCACTTCTGGAATAAAACCATTTAACTTTTCTACTTTTAAGGGTGAGGTGACGGGATTTGCTGGTCTGCTTAGTTCTGGTCGTAGCGAGTGTGTAAGGGCAATTTTTGGAGCAGACAAGGTCATAAAAGGAAAGTTACGAATCAAAGGTGAGTACGTTAACATTACATCACCAATAAAAGCTATGAAAAAAGGAATTGGATATTTATCAGAGGATCGAAAGCGAGATGGAATTATTGGTGATTTGTCAGTTCGGGAGAATATTATACTTGCATTGCAGGTGATGAGAGGCTTTTTTAAACCGTTTACTAAAGCACAGGCACAAGCCTTTGCAGATGAATATATTACGTTACTTGGTATAAAAACAGCTTCAGCAGATACTCCAATTAGTTCCCTGTCTGGAGGAAATCAACAGAAAGTCATTCTTGCCCGTTGGTTACTTACTCATCCTGATTATCTTATTCTTGATGAACCAACACGGGGAATTGATATTGGAACTAAAGTTGAAATCCAAAAGTTAGTTTTAAAACTTGCCGCAGAAGGTATGAGTATTACATTTATTTCATCTGAAATTGAAGAGATGCTAAGAACCTGTTCCAAATTGATCGTTATGCGTGACCTTTATGTAGTTGGGGAGTTAAAGGGTGATGATATGACACAGGATAAAATAATGCATACCATAGCAGGGGGTGTAAGTCTAAATGTCTAAAAATAGAAACAAACGTAATACATATCATCCAACATCAGTTTTTAAAGTCATTATAAGACATAAATTATTTATACCCATAGCATTTCTGACATTTCTACTATTAATTAATATGTTCATTAACCCAGCTTTTCTGAGAATAACAATGGGAAGAGACAGTAATGGTAATCCAGTTTTAATAGGAAATATAATTAATATACTAAATAATGCCACTGAACTTGTTATTCTTGCAATTGGAATGACTCTCGTTACATCCTCTTCTAGAGGCCAAGATATCAGCGTAGGTGCCACAGTTGCAATCGTTGGTGGAGTAATTATGCGTGTTCTTTGTGGAAGCGAAACGCAGCCTTCCATGTTACATGCTCCAATTATTCTGGCACTCTTACTTGGCTGTTTAGCAGGTATGGCTTGCGGCGCATTTAACGGTATGCTTGTTTCAAAGTTTAAAATACAGCCTATGGTAGCAACACTTATCCTTTTTACAGCTGGACGATCAATAGGTTCTATGGCAATGGGTGGACTAAAACCAAAAGCGGTAGCATCCTTTGGATATTATGGTAACTTTTTTCCGGGGTTTCCAGTTCCGACACCTATACTCATTACGATTGTTGTTGTTGCGATAACCTTTATAGCTCTGAAAAAAACCAACCTGGGCTTGTACACGAAGGCTGTAGGTATTAATGATAAAGCTTCTAGCCTGAACGGACTTAATCCTGAGTTAGTCAAGTTTATGACATTTATAGTTTTAGGTCTTTGCGTTGGTATTGCTGGTTTTGTGCAGGCTAGTAGGGTACAAACAGTAAATCCATACACAATAGTTCCTAGTATTGAAATGGATGTTATATTGGCAGTTGCCCTGGGGGGCAATTCACTTGGTGGTGGTAAATTCAATATGACGGGTTCCATTATCGGAGCGTATACGATCCAGACGTTGACGTCCATGTTGACAACACTTAATGTAAACACAAATGCCGTTCCAGTATTTAAGGCTGTGATCATTATTGTACTTGTAATTATCCAAACGCCTATCGTGAAAAGATTTTTTAATAATAAAATCACATTTCCAAAATTGATTGCGGTCAATAGGAAGGAGCGTGATTAGTATGGCACTTTTAAATAAAACACAAAGCACCAAAAAAATAGATGTTGTTCAGAATAAGTTAAAACATGAAAGGTCATTGACCGATACCGCTTTTTTACTAATGATTACGATATCGCTATTTATTGTTATCTACATACTCTCCATTGTATTCCTTGGAGATAAAGGATTCAGCAAAGTTCAAATGTTTTTCAACCTCTTAAATGAAAATGCCGCACTAGTGGTAATTGCATGTGGACTTTCGATAGTTATGATAACAGGCAGCATAGATATTTCGGTAGGTGGTTCCACGGCACTTATTTGTACGACTTGTATTGTATGTCTTAATAACTATGGTTTTAATTTTATTACAACATTAATGCTTGCCCTCACAATTGGTTTAACCTTTGGTCTGGTACAGGGTATACTAATCGCATACTTGGAGATGCAGCCTTTTATTGTTACACTGGCCGGTATGTTTTTAGGTCGAGGGTTAGTTGCCTTGATTGAAGTGAATCAGATACAGGTTAACAATGCAGGCTTTGAAAAGATGTCAGGTGCACGTATAAAAATTCCTTTTTTAGGTGATATCAATAAAAAGGGTGTATTTATACAATCAAAGTTGGAATATGGAGTTATTGTAGCAATTATTATTGTCTGTATTCTGTACTGGATACTTAAAAAAACAAAATTAGGACGCAACTTTTACGCTGTTGGTGGAAATGCACAAAGTGCGTTAATGCTTGGAATCAATGTCAAAAGAACAAAATTCAATGCCCATTTACTTTGTGGTTTATTAGCAGGTATCGGTGGGTTCCTATACCTTTTCCATACGCGGTCGGGTTCGGTACAACAGGCAACAGGCCTTGAAATGGACGCTATTGCAGCATCTATTATTGGTGGAACACTCTTAACGGGTGGAGTAGGTAATATCTTCGGAACACTATTTGGTGTATTAACCAGTGGAATTGTATTATTAATTGTTACTGCAATAGGCAGCCAGGATCCATGGTGGTCACAGATTACTCGTGCAGGACTGCTATGTTTCTTTATTGTACTTCAAAGTATAATTTGTTCACGAAAAAGAAAGTAATAGGATATAACATATTTTTAGCCCTCGTCACAAATTCGGTTTGACAACATAAAATCAATATGATAAGGTTTACTAATCATATATGAAAAGCATTGACGAAGAGAGTAAGTTTGCAAATTCAATTACAGAGAACACCTTAGTTCAACAGAGCATTGTTGAGTTGCTGAGAAGGGTGAATGAAGGAACAGATTGAAAATGGCTTCTGAGCAGCGCACCGAGTCAAAGAGGTTTGATAAGATTGCGACAGGGTTCGCCCGTTATAGCGACAGAGTATAAATTTGAGATAAAAATGTAACAGGTTTGTACTCGTTGAGGTTCATTTTGTGAGAGATGGATAAACAGAAGTGGTAACGCGGATCATACCCGTCTTCTTAATAATAAGAAGGCGGGTTTTTTTTCGGTATAATTAGATAAAAAAAGATATAAAGACATTCTTATCTAGAAAATTAATAACAAAATCAAAATTTTGGAGGTCATTCAATGAACAAACAAAAGTATTATATTACAACAGCAATTGCTTATACATCGGGAAAACCACATATTGGAAATAGCTATGAGATTGTATTAGCAGATAGCATTGCCAGATTTAAAAGAAAAGAAGGCTATGAAGTCTTTTTTCAAACGGGAACAGATGAGCATGGACAAAAAATTGAATTAAAAGCAGCAGAAGCGGGAATTACTCCAAAAGAGTATGTAGATGATGTGGCTGGAACTATTAAAAGCCTTTGGGATTTAATGGATACATCTTATGATAACTTTATACGTACAACAGAAGAAAAACATGAGAAACAGGTTCAAAAGATATTTAAAAAACTATATGATCAAGGGGATATCTATAAAGGATCTTATGAGGGTCTATATTGTACCCCTTGCGAATCATTTTGGACAGAATCTCAATTAGTGGATGGAAAATGCCCTGATTGTGGTAGAGAAGTGAAAAAAGAAAAAGAAGAAGCTTATTTTTTTAAGATGAGCAAATATGCAGACCAATTAATCGATTATATTAATGCGCATCCAGAGTTTATTCAACCCGTTTCCAGAAAGAATGAAATGATGAACAATTTCTTACTTCCAGGACTTCAAGATCTTTGCGTATCTAGAACAACTTTTAAATGGGGTATTCCAGTTGATTTTGATAGTCGACATGTAGTATATGTTTGGTTAGATGCATTAACTAATTATATTACAGGAATTGGTTACGAAAGCGATGGTAATAGTTCCGATCAATATCATAAATTATGGCCAGCAGATCTACACTTGATTGGTAAAGATATTATTCGATTTCATACCATATATTGGCCTATCTTTTTAATGGCACTTGGCGAACCACTTCCAAAACAAGTATTTGGTCATCCTTGGTTATTACAAGGAGATGGTAAAATGAGTAAATCAAAAGGTAATGTTATCTATGCAGATGATTTAGTGAATTTTTTCGGAGTGGATGCGGTTCGTTATTTTGTTCTCCACGAGATGCCTTTCGAAAATGATGGGGTAATTTCTTGGGAGTTACTAGTGGAGCGTCTTAATTCAGATCTTGCTAATACCTTGGGCAATTTAGTGAATAGAACAGTTTCTATGAGTAATAAATATTTTAATGGCATAGTAAATGATAAAGGTGTCATAGAAGAAGTGGATGAAGAGCTAAAAGCAGTTGTAACAGGCGCACTAGATAAAGTAGTGAAAAAGATGGAAGAAAATCGGGTTGCCGATGCGTTAACAGAAATATTCTTAATATTTAAACGCAGTAATAAATACATTGATGAAACAGAACCTTGGATACTTGCAAAAAGTGAAGAAAAACAAGATAGGCTCGCAACAGTATTATATAATTTGGTGGAAAGCATTGTCATTGGGGCATCTCTTTTAGAATCCTTTATGCCAAAATCTTCTGAAAAGATAGTCGCACAGTTAGGAACTTCACTAAGAGAGTTTAGTGAGTTAAAAACATTTGGATTATTTAAGTCTGGAACAAAAGTAACCTCTTCGCCAGAAATATTATTTGCTCGTCTAGATGCAAAGGAAGTGATTGAAAAAGCAACGAAAATGTTTGAATCTAGAATTCAAGTATCAAGTGATACAGTAAAAGAAGACACATTAGAAAATGGTATCGATATAGAAGAGAAAGCGGAAATATTATATGAGGATTTTAGTAAATTACAATTTCAGGTAGGCGAGATTATTGCCTGTGAAGAAGTAAAGAAATCTAAAAAGCTTTTATGTTCTAAGGTAAGAGTTGGGACAAAAGTCAAACAAATTGTATCGGGAATCAAAGCAAATTATACAGCAGAAGAGATGGTAGGCAAAAAGGTAATGGTATTAATGAATTTAAAACCAGCAACTTTAGCAGGAATCGTATCGGAAGGAATGCTTTTATGCGCGGAAGACGCAGATGGCAATCTAGCACTTATGATACCTGAAAAGGAAATGCCAGCGGGAGCAGAAATCTGTTGAGAAATATTTAAAAAGAGATGATATTTAAATAGAGAAGGTATTTAAATAGAGAGTCGTATAAAGAAAAATGGAGACTTAGGGATGGCAAAAAAAGAAGATGTTTATTTTGAGTCAAAAGATGGAAGAACAAAGATTCATGGAGTGAAATGGATACCAGACGGAACTCCAACCTGTATCTTTCAAATTGTTCATGGTATGGCGGAATATGCGGAGCGGTATGAAGAGTTTGCATTATTTTTAGTGAGCAAAGGGTTTTTGGTTGTGGCAGAAGATCATTTGGGACATGGAAAGTCAGTAGCAAATGAAGAAGGATACGGATTTTTCTGCATAAAAGATGCATCGACAGTATTAGTACGTGACGTACATCATTTAAAAAAGATAATCCAAGCAGAATATCCAGCCATCCCATATATTATGTTAGGACACAGTATGGGATCCTACATTCTTCGCAATTATTTGTATCAGTATGGAACGGGTATTCAAGGTGCAATTGTTATGGGAACTGGAACCCAATCTGGAATAGCTGTTAAATTTGGACTTGCACTTACCACATTATTAGGCAAACTAAAGGGGGAAAAGTACAAAAGCATTTTTGTAAATAAGCTAGTATTTTCCTCCAATAATAAAAAGGTGGAAAATTGTAAAACATCAGTGGATTGGTTAAGCAGGGATGGTGAGAATGTCCAAAAATATATAAATGATATATTATGTGGTTTTATGTTTACCATAAATGGTTTCCATACCTTATTTAAGTTAGTGGAAGGTAGCCAGAATAAAAAAAGGTTAAATAAGATTCCAAGAGAGTTACCGATTTTATTAACTTCTGGTGCGGAAGATCCAATTGGTAATTATGGAAAAGGAGTCGCCGAAGTTTATAACCAATACAGCGAAGCTGGAATGACAAATATAAAATTAAAAATATATCAAGAAGATCGTCATGAAATTTTAAATGAAACGGATAGAATGACAGTTTATGAGGATATTTACCAATGGGTATTTAGTGCATGTGTACAACGTGAGAAGGGAGACATATGAAAATTGCATTTTATGGAACGAAGCCTTACGACAGAATTTGGTTTGAACCACTAGGAAAAGACTATGGTTTTGAAATTCGCTTTATTGAATTACCATGTAATGAAGATACTATTTTTCTAGCTAAGGGGTATGACGCAGTATGTATTTTCGTAAATGATAATATAAACGAGAAAATGATTGATGAGCTTTATGAAATGAAGGTAAAGGCGATTCTTTTACGTAGCGCAGGATTTAATCACGTTGATGTAAAGGCAGCAGAAGATAAGATATTGGTTTTACGTGTACCAAGTTATTCACCGGAAGCAGTTGCGGAATACGCTATGGCAATGTTACTTACGGTTAATCGTTATACTCATAAGGCTTATGGAAGAACAAGGGATTTCAACATGAACATCAATGGATTTATGGGTAGGGATATGAACCATAAAATTGCTGGTGTCGTTGGTACGGGTAAAATAGGGCAAGCTATGATACGTATTTTTCGAGGATTTTCTATGCATGTAATAGCCTACGATCCATACCCTAATAAAAACCTCGAAGTTGAGTATGTTACCCTTGAAGAACTAATGAAGAAAGCAAATGTCATTTCGTTGCATTGCCCACTTACAAGTGAAACAAAACATTTGATTAATAAAGAAACAATCGAAATGATGAAACCAAATACGTATTTGGTAAATACATCTAGGGGTGGACTTATTGATACAGAGGCACTTATTGATGGACTGCTAGAAAAGAAGTTTGCAGGTGTAGGATTAGACGTATATGAAGAGGAGGAAGGAGTCTTTTATGAGGATCGTTCTAATGAAATTATGGAAGATAAAAACCTCGCAAGATTATCAACTTTTCCAAATGTACTTATTACATCTCATATGGGATTCTTTACAAGAGAAGCAATGCAGGCAATTGCTATAGAGACACTTGAAAATGCGTATTGTGTAGAAAATGGGCTACCACTTGTTAATCAAGTAGGAAGAGAGTCCTTGTAAAAGTATTTAAAGTTAGGTATAATTTTTCTATAATACGTAATGAGGTGATCATATTGAACATGGACACTTTTCCCTATGAAATAAGATGTGCATATGGAAATGAATGGCAAGAGGCTATGGGACTGGCATGGAAAACATTTTTAAAGTTTGAATCAAAGGATTATTCCTTAGAAGGGATAAAAAACTTTAATGATTTCATTACAGATCATGGACTTTATCAAATGTTTTCTATTGGAGAATATCAATTATTTGTAGCAGTAGATCAAGGAAAAATAGTTGGCATTGTTACATTAAGAAATGCCACACACATTTCATTGTTGTTTGTGGATGAGAAGTACCACAAAAGGGGTATTGCCAGTAAGCTTTTAGAATATTTAAAACAGTATCTTATAACAGAGGTGGGTGCATATTATTTGACGGTTAACTCATCACCTTGCGCAGTGGGCTTTTACCATAAGCTAGGGTTCAAAGATTTAGGACCAGAAACTACAAAGGATGGAATCTTATATACACCAATGGAAAAGTTTTTATAGGAAGTTTTATAACTATTGAATTACGTTTATGCAAAGCATGCAGATGGGGATAAAAATGGAATACAAAGTGGAATACAAAGTGGAATATATTAGAAGCAAAGATTTATGTCTCTTGATCAGAGATACCTTTAAGTTAATGGATAGAAGACTTATGGATCATGGTTCACGTACAGCTTATATTTTCTATAAAATGTTGGAGTGCAAGGGCGGGTATGAAAAATTTGAACTAGCAGATTTAATGGTGCTTGCAACTTTGCATGATATTGGTGCTTACAAAACAGATAACATTGGGGATTTACTTCGATTTGAATCAAGAGACTATATGCCACACTCTATTTATGGCTATTTATTTCTAAAATATCTATCCCCTTTGAAGGCTCAATCAAAAATACTCCTTTATCATCATATTGATTATGATAAAATGGATAAGCTGGAATATGAATTTAAAAAAGAAACTTCTTATTTAAGTTTGGCCGAAAAAACTGATATTTATCATAACGCATTAGGAAGTAAATTTGATCCCGCTATGTTTGATAAGTATGTTGATACAAAGTTCTCAAGGGAATCATTAGAATTACTTGCAAAAGCAATAAAAGAGTATGATATTTTTGAAAAGATTAAGACGGAAGAATATCAGAAGGATCTAGATGAATTGTTAGAGTTTGTCCTATTTAATGATGATGAAAAACAAAAGTATCTGGAGATGCTTATGTATTGTATTGGTTTTAGAAATGCAGATTCTGTTGTTGATACGGTGACAACAATATGCGTTTGTAAAGAGATCGGCAGGCTTTTACTTGTATCAAAAGATGAGATGGATCTCCTTTATTATGGCTCACTCCTTCATGATTTAGGCATGCTTGCTATTCCAAAATCAATTATACAAGCAGCAAGGAAATTAACAAAGGAAGAGCAAGAGATCATGCGAAGACATGTGGAATTAGAAGAAAAGATTCTTAGAAATCGAATACATCAAGAGGTAGTTGATATTGCTGTGTCACATCATGAAAGGGGAGATGGAAGCGGATACCCGAAAAAGTTAAAAGATTTTCAAATGAACCAACTTCAAGGGATTCTTCAAGTAGCAGATACGGTGACTGGACTTACAAACAAAAGGAACTATCGTGAACCAAGGACTAAGGATGAAGTGATTTTAATCTTACAAAATGATGCCGATAGGAAAAAGCTAAATAAAGAAGTTGTAAATGCAATGGTAACTTTTTATGATGAAATAATGGATGTAGTAAAAATAGAAAAGGATAAGATTCTTTCCATGCATACAAAACTTCATGATAAATTCGAACAAGTACATCGTAATTTTACAAATTAAAATAGTATAGTACAAATAGATGATTTATGCTAGTATAGTACTAAAGTAACGAACTTGGACGATTCCAAGGAAAAAAGAATGCTTTCTGTGGGAAGGAAAGCGTTTCAAGTGGAAAGGAAGAATATGGGACAATTATTTGATTTGGACAATCCACTTATGAGGGGATTAGGTAAAATAGCAGATTTAATATGGCTTAATTTACTAACAGTACTATGTTGCATACCAATTATTACAGCGGGAGCTTCTATCACATCCTTATATTATGTCACTATGAAAATGGTGAAAGATGAAGAAGGATATATCACTAGAAGTTTCTTTAAGGCTTTCAAAGAAAACTTTAAGAAGTCTACACTTATTTGGATTATTTTTCTGATAGGTTTTTGCGTTATTGCTGGAGATATTTGGATTATGCAAAATAAAGATCAAAAGTTTGATCGTTATTTAAAATATCCAGTAGGGTTTCTGGCTATTATACTAATTTTTATTTTACTGTATGTATTTCCATTACAAGCTAGATTTGAAAACACGATTAAGAACACAATTAAGAATTCTTTGATTTTAAGCATTTCTCATTTGCATTTTACAGTGGGACTTATTATTATTCAGATAATTCCATGGGTAGCATTTTACTTTTTACAAAATGCAGCAGTGCTTATTGTTATCTTACTAGGATTTTCAGGAGTAGCCTATCTTTCCTCTTACGCCTATGTCACTATTTTTAGCAAGTTGGAAGTAGAAGAAAAGGGTACGGTTGTAGAAGAAAAATGGGATTTGATGGATTAGGAAAAAGGTTAAGAAAAGGTTTGTTTGAAAAGGGAATGCTAAAGCAAGAGGAAATGAATTTTATTCGTATCGCTCTTCCTTCAGCAGTTATGCTATTGGTAATTTGCGTTATACTTACTAATTTCATGAAAAAGAATCACGAATTAATACAGAATAGGATAGAAGATAAGTTCTCAAAGATTGCAGAAGAATATGCACTTTTATTATCAAATGATTTAGAAACAATGACACAAGTAGGAAAACCAATAGGGATAGTAATGTCTCAATATACAAAAGCAGATGCACAACTATTCTTAGCATTGGGTAAAACCCTTTGTGATAACTCAGATGCATATGAAGTTGTTATTGCAAACAGGTTGGGTAAAGGAATAACAAATGCGGGAACAGTTGTTGACCTTAGCGGTGAAAGCTATTACCAGGATGCTACTTGTACAGATCATCACTTTTATTATACAAAAAGTGAATGTATCTTTGGGAAGGCAGCGATTGTTGCAGCATTACCCATGATTTCTTCGGACAATGTATGTGATACTATGTATCTGTACTTCCATCCGGAAAGTTTGAAAGATTCCATTCAAAGACAGAAACTCACTGGAAAATATATGTATGCAATTGTAGATGAAAGTGACAATGTTATATGGAATGGTGGATATGATAGCAAATTTATTGCTAACAAGAAATATTTAGAGAATGTTCAAGATGCACAATACAAAAAGAACTCTTATGAAACATTTATGAATAGGATATCCAGTAATAGAAAAGGATCTTTAATTGTTGAAAAAGAGGGAGAAAAAAAGCTTTTTGTGGTAACTCAGTTAGGAATTGAAAAATGGTATTTGGTTTTAGGAATTGATTATGATCAAGTAAAAACCATGAAAAAAGAAGAGTGTAAACTGGAAAGAAGTATGGTTGGTCGGTTGATCTTATCTTGTATCCTGTTTTTAACTTTTATTAGTACCATGACTATCATTCACAAAAGTCAATATGTGGAACACAGTAAAAGATTAAAGTCTAAAGCCGAAACCGATCTTTTAACAGAAATAAACAATAAGATTTCAACGGAACTTAAAATTAAAGAATATATCACTCAAAATCCAAATAGTCAGTCAATGATGTTTATTATAGATGTAGACAATTTTAAAAAGATTAACGATACGATGGGTCATGCTTTTGGTGATCAGGTATTACGTACTCTAGGGCAAAAATTGAAAGCAGAGTTTCGTATGAGTGACATCATTGGACGAATGGGTGGCGATGAATTTGTTATTTTCCTAAAGGATATCAGTGATGATGCACTCATTGAAAAAGAGGCAAATCGCATCGTAAGGTTTATTAATGAATTTACAGCAGGAGATTATATAAAGTATTCTGCAACAGCAAGTATTGGTGCAGCAGTATTTCCTAGGGATGCGAAAAGTTTTGATAGTTTATATAAGACAGCAGATTTAGCGTTATACAAAGCAAAAAAACGTGGTAAAAATCAATTAGCATTTTTTAATGAAATATATTAAATCAAAAGAAATCATAAATGTACTGAAGTATTAAAACAAAAAGAATAGGTGAAAATATTCAAAACAGATTAGACAAGTTGTACAATACACGAGGAACAAACTGGACACATTGACTAACAATAGGAAATTCGGACTAAAAAGTAAGCAATTTTTACAACGTCAAAGAAAATTTTTGTATAATTGTGGTATAGTCAATGTTTCTTAAATTCGATATACTTAATTCAGATTTAGTTGAATTGTATCAACTTATTAAATTTTGGGAGGCAAAATTAAAATGGCTAGTTTATCATTAAAAAACATCTGCAAAATATATCCGAATGGATTTGAAGCAGTTAAAGATTTCAATCTTGAAATCGAAGATCAAGAATTTATTATTTTCGTTGGTCCTTCTGGATGTGGTAAATCTACAACCCTACGTATGATTGCAGGCTTGGAAGATATTTCAGCTGGTGAATTAAGAATCGGAGATAGGGTAGTAAATGATGTAGAACCAAAAGACAGAGATATAGCAATGGTTTTCCAGAACTACGCATTATACCCACATATGTCAGTTTATGACAACATGGCTTTTGGTCTTAAATTAAGAAAAGTACCAAAAGATGAAATTGACAAGATGGTTAAAGAAGCAGCTAAGATTCTTGATTTAACATCACTTCTTGATCGTAAGCCAAAAGCTTTATCAGGTGGTCAAAGACAACGTGTTGCTATGGGACGTGCGATTGTTCGTAATCCAAAAGTATTCCTTATGGATGAACCTCTTTCTAACTTAGATGCAAAACTTCGTGTACAAATGCGTATTGTTATTGCAAAATTACACCAGAGATTAGGAACGACATTCGTTTATGTTACACATGATCAAACAGAGGCTATGACTCTTGGTTCAAGAATTGTAGTTATGAAAGATGGTCTTGCTCAACAAGTAGATTCACCAAAGAATTTATATGAGAAACCAAAAAATCTTTTTGTAGCTGGTTTCATGGGTTCCCCACAAATGAACTTTTTAGATGCAGTAGTTGAAATTGAAGGCGAAAGCGTTACTCTAGCAGCTGCTGGACATAGATTCTTACTTACACCTACAAAAGCAAAAAAACTTATTGAAGGTGGATACAATGGAAAAACAGTAGCGATGGGTATTCGTCCTGAAGATATCTACGATTCAGAAATGATGGTTCAAGCTAACCCACATAGTACATTCGAAACTACCATTAGGGTATACGAATTACTTGGTGCAGAGGTTTATTTATACTTTGACGTAGAAGAATTCCCAATGACAGCAAGAGTTGATTCTAGAACAACTGCTAGAAATGGTGATGTTGTTACATTCGCTATTGATACAGAAAAGATTCACGTATTTGATAAAGAAACAGAACAAGTTATCACAAACTAAGAATTAATGAAAAATGAGTGGGAGGTGCTTTGGCATCTCCCTTTTTTATTCTTGCACATATCATAAGAATGCATTATCATAGAAATAATAAGAAAGGATGTGATATTTGTGATTTCAAATCAAGTAATACAGATTAGCATTAGTGATTTGCATGCATTAACAAAAGTGGAAATTGCTGTTTTGGATTTATCAGGAACAGTGGTTGCATCTACGTTTAGTGATGTAAACTTTGATCCAGAAATGATTGCTACATTTGCATCATCACCAGCAGATAGTCAAATTGTAAATGGTTATCATTGGCTTAAAATATCAGATGAAAGTGAAGTAATTTATATATTAGTAGCAAAGGATGCCGGACCCGATGTGTACATTATGGGGAAGATAGCAGTGAACCAAATTCAAAACTTAATGATTGCATATAAAGAACGATTTGATAGAAATAATTTCTTTCAAAATTTACTACTAGACAACTTGCTTTTAGTAGATATATTTAATCGTGCAAAAAAACTTCATATAGAGGTTGAATTACCTAGAGCAGTATTTCTAATTCAAACAAAAGCAGATAAAAATAGTGAAGCAATGGAAATGTTAAAAAGCCTATTTTCAAATCAGTCAGGGGATTATATCACTTCTGTAGATGAAAGCAGTATTGTTTTGATAAAAACGCTGGAATCAGAGGATGATTATTCTATTTTAAAGGAAACGGCACTTATGATTGTTGATATGATGAATTCGGAAGCAATGATGAAAGTAAAGGTTTCTTGGGGTAATATTGTAACTAATTTAAAATCCGTTTCAAAATCTTATAAAGAAGCTAAAATGGCTATGGATGTGGGTAAAATATTCTATGTGGAAAAAGAGATAATGGCATACAATACACTGGGAATCGGGCGCTTAATATATCAATTGCCAATTAACCTGTGCAGAATGTTCATCCAGGAGATTTTTGGAGATGGTGTTAAGCTAGAATTAGATGAAGAAATGCTGAGTACCATTAACAAGTTTTTTGAAAACAATTTGAATGTGTCAGAAACATCAAGACAATTGTTTGTTCATAGAAATACGTTGGTATATCGTATTGAAAAATTAGAAAAAAGTACAGGATTAGATATTCGAACATTTGATGATGCATTGACGTTTAAGATTGCGTTAATGGTAGTTAATTACATGAAATATCTAGATCATTTAGAATAATCATATAGTAACCCTAGCTCGCATATATTTGTTATAAGGACTGAAAGGTCTATTCATAACAGCTATAGGAGGGATAGGGTTGTCTTTTTATACAAAAACAATAAGTTATATTGATTATTATGAAAATAGTATTAAGAGCAAAAACATAGGACATGTTAAGGCAGAAGTGAGAGATGATAATTGTAAATTGTTAATTAACGTGCGTGGATTAAAAATTACGGATAATGTCACTGTGAAAGTAAGCATTTTACAAAATGATAACAGTGGTGGATTTGTGAATAGGCAATTAGCTACATTGGAGCTAGAAGGAGGAAAAGGGGAAAAAACTCTTTCTTTACCAGCTAGCAGCATAGCGGGTATTCCTTTTCATGAGATAAAGGGATTTCATTTTGCAATTTCCAGTAATAGATATGGAATAGCAATGTTAAAAGATGGAGAAGTAAATTATATTCATCCTAAAAATGAAGTAATGATGCAAGAACGAGTGGATTCATTGCAAGATCAAATGGAACCGATAAATAACGTATCGGAATCAAAGAATAAGATATCAGAATTAAAGCATAACATATCGGAATTAAAGAATAACGTATCGGAATCAAAGAATAACGTAATGGAATCCATGAATAGCATATCGGAATCAAAGAATAACATAATGGAATCCATGAATAACGAACAAGATGAAAATAAACTACGTAAGATGAAGAATTCATGGGAAAATCATAATATGAGGTATCATTCAAATCATTTATGTGATGATAAGTGGCAACAGTTATGCAAAATGTTTCCCATCATTCATCCACTTAAAAATGAAAAAGATTACCTTTCTATTTCTCCCAAGGATTTTGTTATTTTTTCAAAAGAATATCAGAAATTAGTACATAATAGTTTTCTCCTTCATGGGTTTTATAATTATCAGCATATTATTTTAGGAAGATATGATGAAATATATTACCTAGGTGTCCCAGGGACCTATCATGAAAGAGAAGCAATTGTTGCCAATATGTTTGGGTTTGAAGGATTTGAAAGTGTGGAGGAACAGGAAACGGGTGGGTTTGGATATTATATGACAAAAGTGAATATCTAGAAAGTGAATATCTAAAAAGTGAATGTCTAAAAAGTGAATGTCTAAAAAGTGATGGTGTAAAAATCATAGAAAGGTATCAGTCTACACCTCGCAGAAAAACATGAGGTATTTTATTAGATATCATTTTTATGAACCCAAGTAAATCTTCCTTGTCATAGCACGTAAATCCAGGTGATATTACATTTTCAGAATCTTTAAAGCTTTGCAAATAATAAGAACGGCAACCCGTTAACCAGGTGGAGATTTCTTCAAAGTCGCTACTTTTATGAAGTTCTTTTACTACGGTCGTTCGAAATTCATAGGTGACGCTACCGCTCATTAAAAAAGAGACTGATTCCATTATTTTAGAAACATCCATAGAAGAAAGTCCTGTCACAATAGAATAATTGGCAGGACTTGTTTTAATGTCCATAGCAACATAATCTAATAAATGATCGGAAACTAGGCTTTTCAATATATCTGGGCGATATCCATTGGTATCTAATTTTACAAGGTACCCAAGTGCCTTGATGTCACGTATGAATTCTGGCAGGTCTTTTTGCAAAGTGGGTTCCCCACCGGTAATACAAACACCAGTCAGAATATTTTTTCTTTTTTCTAAGAAAGAAAAGACTTCATCTAAGGAAATAATGGGTTGACTACTTGGAGATAGAACGAGGTCTTTGTTATGACAAAAGGGACATCGAAAGTTACATCCACCAGTAAAGAGGGTAGCAGCAACGTGACCTGGATAATCCAATAAAGTTGTTTTGTTCAAGCCGTGAATTTCCATTTGTATGCTCCTTTAGCGTATCTATTTTTTGTTGTAACACCTTATAAATGGTGTTATGATTATGATGCTAATTATAGATAATATGTAGTTTTTTTACAAGGAGTATTATAACTTTTTAACAAAAGAAAGGTAGTAAATAATGCCAGTGCAAAATAAAAATTTTGAAAAATATATGAAACAAGCAATCTTGCAAGGGATGAAAGCATATGCATTGAATGAGGTACCAATCGGTTGTGTAATTGTATATCAAGATAAAATTATAGGACGTGGTTACAATCGACGTAATACAGATAAAAGTACTTTGGCCCATGCGGAAATAAATGCAATTCAAAAGGCTAGTAAAAAAATGGGAGATTGGCGATTAGAGGATTGCACGTTATATGTTACGTTAGAACCATGCCAAATGTGTTCGGGTGCCATTGTACAAGCAAGAATTCCCGAAGTTGTAATAGGCAGTATGAATCCAAAAGCAGGTTGTGCAGGTTCCATAATTAATATCCTGGATATGCCAGAATTTAATCATCAAGTAAAAATCACAACAGGGGTTTTACAAGAGGAATGCACCACTATGTTAACCAATTTTTTTAAAGAACTTCGATTAAAAAAGTAAGACAACATATGGATAAAAGGGGGAGAACTCCATGCGAATTACATGGAGAACTCCATGTGGCTTACATGGAGTTTTCCAT
>DATESN010000042.1:0-27964 GCA_035270785.1 Lachnospiraceae bacterium
AAGAGGAGGGGCAGCATGAAGTTAAGTATCATCGTACCAGTATACAATATGGAAGCAGATGGAAAACTGAATTATTGCTTAGATTCCCTTTTAATGCAGACCATAAGTGACTATGAGATTATTGGGGTGGATGATTGCTCCACGGATAACTCCTTGGATATTTTAAAAGACTATGAGAAGAAATATCCAGATAGGGTTATTGCCATACATTCATCAGTTAATAAAAAACAGGGAGGCGCAAGAAATATAGGGATAAAAAGAGCGCGAGGTGAATGGATAGGATTTGTGGATAGTGATGATTGGATTGCCCCTACGATGTACGAAGAATTGCTAACAAAGGCACAAGAAACAGGTGCGGATGTGGTTGGATGTGACTATAATCTGGTAACTTCACACACTATGGAAGTGGGAAAGATGATTGCTAATAATTCCATGGATCAAACGGGAGTTTTAGAGGAAGAAAAGCACAAAAAATTATTGATGCGACCTGGCAGTATGGTAATCAAAGTATATAAGAGTAGTGTTATTAGGGAACATAACTTATGCTTTCCAGAACATATCTTTTATGAGGATAATTGTGCAGGTCCTATTTGGATGTTACATTTCAATCACTTTGAAAAAGTAGAAAAACCACTTTACTATTATTATCAGTTTGAAGATTCCACAGTACATCATATTAGTGTAAAAAAGTGTGAAGATCGAATGACAGCAGGACAATTGTTAGTGGATTGGTGCAAACAATCAGGATATTCCAAGACATATTACAAAGAATTAGAGTTTCGATTTTGTGAGCTTTATTACGTCAATACCCTTTTTACCTATGTGATCGGCATGAAACATCCGAAGCTCTCTTTTTTAAGAAGGCTGGCACAAGGTATGAAAAGGGAATTTCCTGACTTTCAAGAAAATGCATATTATCTTGCAACCTTTGATGAAGAACAAAAAAGATTGATTGGATATCATATGAAGTCCAGCTTGTATTTTATTATGTATTATAAAGCATTAACAACCTATCGGAAGTATAAGAAAAGAATTTCCGGATAAAAAGAGTGGCTAGATAAGCAGAGTGGCGAGATAAGCCACTCTTTTTATTTTACGGTTTTATCTTACAGCGATGAAACCTTGATCACTATCAAATCCTACCGTATCGATTACCGTTTCTAAAAAATTATCATAAACTAGCATATTAATTCCATTTGTAACATGATTGGAATAGGCTTGATTATAAAATATGGAAGTCATAGAACATAAAGCTCCAGATTCATCTACGTAAGGCTCTCCAATAATGGACAAGTCATCAGAATAAATCTGCATAAAATGACTAAATGCTTCTGGTCCAGAGGCAGAGTAGAGTTTTTCATGATTCTTGCGAACAAGTACGCCGTAATCATCGCCCCCATAAGTTCCTGATGAAGCCATAACAATCGTATAGTCACCAAGCTCTAGAGCATCGCAATATTTTTTATAATCAGTAATGGTTGGAAGAAGCTTACTATTTATTAATTTGTGAGCATCGGCAACTTTATCTTCCCAATAAGCATAAAGAGGATCGATTCTACGATCGGGTAGAGAAAAAGTAGTAAGTAACCAATTTCCAAGATAGTGACTGGCTTTATTTGCGCCATAAATATTTAAATGTAAAACATCTGCAAAATCACTACAAACTAGATCCATCTGGGAGTAAATGGTAGAGCTATTAAAATTAAGATAGGAAACGCTATGTTTATTGGCCCATTCCTTTACGGCAGCGGTAAGAGGTGCAACGGATTCATCGGAGTAGGAAGGATAATCAACGAGCACTAACGCACAATGATTTGTTTTCGTGAGTTCATATATGAGATCTAAATAATAAAGTTCTTCTTCTCCTATTTCACCAGCGGCTACGTTATAAACATCGGGTAATTCACCATTTGGATTACCGGAATACGTAAGAACGCCAGAACCTAGATTGTAATGATTATTTGTTACAACAAAGTCTGCTTTGGATAGTTCCTTCCAACGTGTGTGATAGCGAAGCAAAGGTAGAAAATAGGCTGTATCTTCTTGCATAACAGAATCATACATTTTATATCGCAGGCTCAAATCATCAATGGTAGGAAGAGAATAGAGCATGTTGGAGCTAACTTGAAAATCACCAGGGCGTTCCATACTTTCGTAATCAAGAATTAATACCTTAGGAGTTTGATATTTAAAAATATCCATCAAAGAATAATAAGTAATACCAATATATTGAGCCATAGCGCTAAAGTTATAGGACGCAATCCCATATTCATCCCATAGAAGGGATGGATTAACTGCGTAAAAGCTTTGACTTGTTCCAGCAAAGATCACATCGCATCCATCGGCTAAGGAGGAACCGGTAGAATCATATTTGATGGCATTCGTTTGTAAAGTACGATTGCAATATAATAATATGGAAAATAATAGAATTAGGAAAAGTATCATTTTAAATGCCTGTTGCAAAGCTTTTTTCTTTGTTAATATCATAGTAAAGTTACCTCTTTTAACATGGATTAGAATTGAAAGTAAAGAAACTTGATGGAATTAACATCAATGCCATATACTCCAAATATAATAATACCTAATAAAAGTCCGAAAATAACGGCCCAACGAAACCAAAGGCATTGGCCACTTAAGAAAACATCAATTGGTTGTTTTAATAAATATCTTACAAGGCTAACAAGTAATAAGATTACCATGGAACCAAGTAATATATTATATTCCATCCAATCAAGACCTAAGGAGTACATAGATTTATCAAATAAAGTCCAAAGATCAAATCGAGTAAAGATGCGGTAGATATAGCGACATGCATCTGTAATGCTTTTAGAACGGAAAAAAATCCAAGCAAAATCTACCAGTGCAAAGGTCACTAAAATTTGTCCCAATCGATAACTAAAACTTTCCGTTTTAGTATGAAAGATTTCATTCATTTTTGTTTTTGTAGGACGAAGTTTTCCCCCTACAATTTGATACAATCCATGTAGAGCGCCCCAAACAAGATAAGTCCAATTGGCTCCGTGCCATAAACCACTTACGATAAAAGTAATCATGAGGTTACGGTATTTTTTTAACTTCGAGCAACGGCTTCCCCCAAGTGGAAAGTAGAGGTAATCTCGAAACCAAGTACTCAGGGAGATATGCCATCTTCGCCAGAAGTCTTGAATACTCGTGGCAAAATAAGGGGTATCAAAGTTTTCCATTAATGTAAAGCCCATTACCTTAGCAGCACCTATGGCGATCGCGGAATAACTTGCGAAGTCGCAATAAAGCTGAATGGCAAAACCAACAGCACCAACAAGTAACGGAATCGTGCCATACATATAATAATTATCAAATACGGTATCCACAAGAATGCCAACACGATCCGCAATCACCATCTTTTGAAAGTATCCCCAAAGCATGAGCACGAAGCCGCCAGTGATACGTTCATAATTCCATAACTTCTTGGTTGCGGTCTCATTAATTTGAGAGATGATGGTTCCGGAACGCTCAATAGGACCAGCAATGAGCTGTGGAAAAAAAGATACATAAAGTGCATATTTAAATGGATTTTTCTCAGCGTTATTTTTACCACGGTATACATCCATAATATAGCTAAGAGCCTGAAATGTATAAAAGGAAATACCCACAGGTAAAATAATTGAAAAAGGATTGGAAATCACAGATAGATGGAAATGATGAAGAAGATCATTGACATTCTCTAATAAAAAATTAAAGTATTTAAAGAATGTCAGAATACCAATATTAGTGATAAAGCAAAACGCTACGATGAGCTTTTTTACAGATGTAACATGATCCTTCTGGGAATGGTTGGCTTTTTCTAATAACAACCCACTGATATATGTAATTAAAGTGGACAGTAAAAGCAGAATCACATAGCGAGGGTTCCAGCACATGTAAAAATAATAGCTAGCAATTAATAGCCAAAGGTAACGTACCTTTTTAGGTATTATTAAATAAATGAACACCACAATTGGAAAAAAGATTAAAAAGCTAAATGAATTAAATAACATAATGTGCACTCCATAAGTTTTTTGGTTTTTATAATTAAAGTTTGAATAATTAAATCTAGATTAAATATTTACCGATATAAGGGATTTTTTGAATAATGAAAACGGGTATCGCACTTAACACAAATACTACAGCTACAAGGATGGGAATGGAAACTAAGGGCGATAGGAACAATGTGTGGACTCCCATTTTATCCAGAAAGCGCAAAATGAGCGGATGTATTAAATAGATTCCAAAAGTAAGGGATACTATCGTTGTTAGTAAAGGCCCTGAACTTTGTCGGTATTTTCTCTGATTGATCATTTTTATCATCAGGAAGACACTGAAAGAAGGGAAAAACAAATTGGCAGTCAAGGGGCTATTTATAATAGTAGAGGCAGAGCCGATGCGAATAGCATCTTGTCCACATACAATAACGGTTGTTATATATCCCAATAATCCGAAACTCATAAGGAGTATTAGCTTTTTATTTGACACGTTATCCACAAAAGAATGTAAATAATGCCCCAACACATAATACCCTATAAATCCAGTAAGCATTGTATAAGGAATACGATTATATAAGCTTTCCACAATTGTCTTATATGGAAAAGGAAAAAGCAGAAGTGTTGGCATAAAAAATCCAATGAAAAAAGATAATATTAAAAAATAAAGACATATTTTCTTGGTTGAAAAGGCAGCACGTAATATAGGGGTAATCATATAGAGTCCAAGGAGCATGGGGATGAACCACAAATGATAAATGCCTCTACCAAGAAGAGCGTTTAGTATAATAAGATCCTTCACGGATTCATAGGAAACAGGAGTGCCAATATCAATAAAGTTTACCACGTTGTACAATAATAGCCATATAAAATAAACAAGCATCAAAGGAAAGATCTTGTTGCAATATAAGTCTTTCATAGATAATGAATAATCCTTATTTAAAAGGAGTGCTCCACTGATCATAACAAAAAGGGGGACACCAATAGATCCCAAACAATCGTAAGCATTCATTATCTGCCAAGACAACGAATTAACGTCAGTAGTGACCCAGTTAAGAGCCGAAACATGAACGGTTATAATAAGAATACAAGCAATGAGACGAAGTAGGTCAAGATAGGCATTTCTCACTTTGATTTTAGGCATCGTTCTGATCCTTTCCTAGAGGTAATAATACGTCAATATTGTAGCATAATTATAGGGAAGATGCTATAATTACTTGGCAAACATATGGGGATATGAAAACAAAATAAATCGAATAACGATTCATGGGGGTAGATGCAAAGGTATGGAAATGGGGTACAAGACAAAAAAAACAGGTAAAGAGCCAGGTGACAAACCAGGTAAAAAGTGGGATGTCACAGGAAGATTACTTGTAGAAAGTTTCTTATCAACATGGGCGTTCTTAAGAATCGCATCCATGGAAACTTCTAATTTCTTATTAGTTGTTATTTTTTTATTATGCGTTACTTTTTATAAAAAAGTAGCGGAATTAGATGATATAAGAAAGGATGGATCAAAATCAAAGTATTATGTATCTTATTTGATCAGCGTTATCTTTACCGTATTCTATATCATTGGTAATTTTGATTTGATTTGTAAGGACCTTCGAAATGGGCTTTTTCTTGTTTCAATGACTACCATCGTTACAACGGGATTATTAATTTTATTCTATAAAACGATTCTTTTCTTTTTACTAATATCAAGGAACCCTTCGGTAATTGCAGAAAAGGATGGATATAATGGCGTGTTACTAAAACACTTGCCAGTAATCAGCTTTTTTGTGTGTTTATTAGGTTGGTTGCCTTATTTTCTAATGAATTATCCCGGGGTCATGACACCTGATAGTATTTCCCAATATGCACAAATTATTGGAGCTTATAGTCAAAGTAATCATCATCCGTGGATTCACACCCAATTATTGAAGCTTTTTTACAAGATTGGCCTTTTATTTACAGACAATCACAATATTGCAATTTCTTTTTACACCATATTTCAAATGTGTTTTATGGCTCTGGGTATTGCTTATTTAATAGCAACTTTAAAAAAGTTTCGCATTAAGAAATGGATTCTTTTTATAACAATTGCTTTTTATTCGTTGCTTCCTTATGAAGGAATGTATGTGGTAACCATTTGGAAAGATATTATATTTGCAGGGGGAGTTCTTATTTACGCCTGCTCATTACTTTGTCTGCTTAGTAGTGACAAGTTTAGGATAAAAGATAGTATCATCTTTTTCTTGTCAGGAATTATCATGTGCCTGTTTCGAACAAATGGATGGTATGTATTTGTGCTTATGATACCCTTTATCATGGTTATCTTTCGTAGAAATTGGAAGGTAGTGGCAGGGATACAGATAATAACAATTGTTATTGTTCTACTAATTAGTGGACCCATCATGACCCATTTCAAAGTGGAACAACCTGATTTAATTGAGTCTCTATCGATTCCATCCCAACAAATAGCAAGGGTTATTTATGATGGAAAAGAAATCACCAAGGAGCAACATGATTATCTAAATAGTATATTAGATATTAATAAAGTGAAAGTATACTACAACCCATATAATTCCGGTGGTTTTAAACGCCTTGTAAGAGAAGGAAATCAACAATTCTTACAAGATCATTTTAATGAGTTTTTATCGATGTGGGTGAAGATGGGAATCGCTCATCCAAAAGAATATTTAATTGCTTACAGGGATCAGACAATGGGCTATTGGTCTCCATTTACGGATACAACAATTGGCATGAATGAAGGAATTATAGAGAACGAATTTGGACTTGCTTCAACGAACTTCATTCAAAGTAAAGGAGTAAGCAAAGGCAAGGAAATTTTATTCAAGCTCCAAGATTTTGTACCTCTGTATGGGATTCTTTGGAGTTCTGGTGCTCTTTTGTGGTGTACGATTGTATTCATGGGAATCCTGTTTATAAACGGTAAAAGACGCTATTTGCTAATATACTTACCTAATATTGGGCTCTTTTTAACATTAATGGTTGCCACACCCTTATCTAGAGAATTCCGATATGCCTATGCTTTGGCATTTTGTTTTCCTTTGTACGCTATAGTGGCATTTTTTAAACGCGATGAAGATTTAAAACATAGTGAATCATAAATAAATTTCATAACATTTAATTTATCGCTATTATTTGAATATTTGGGAAGAATATGATAAAATGTCCATTGGTGATTTTATTAGTAGTTACTAGATATTTTTAAATATACCTGTATTTACAGGAGGAGGAACATCATGTTAAACAATAAGACTATTTTAATTACCGGAGGAACCGGATCCTTTGGAAAGTGCTTTACGAAGTTTGTACTGGATCATTACAATCCTAAAAAGATTATTATTTATTCAAGAGATGAATTCAAACAATTTAATATGGCTAATGATTTCAAACAATATAGCCAGAATCTACGTTTCTTTATTGGGGATGTAAGAGATAAGGAACGTTTGGAGAGAGCTTTTGAAGGAGTTGATTATGTCATTCATGCAGCAGCAATGAAACAAGTGCCAGCTTGTGAATACAATCCAAATGAAGCGATTAAAACTAATATAAATGGAGCTCAAAATATTATAGATGCAGCGCTTGATAAGGGCGTTCAAAAAGTAGTCGCCCTTTCTACAGATAAGGCAGTTAACCCAGTTAACTTATACGGCGGAACCAAGTTAGTGTCCGACAAATTATTTATAGCAGCCAATGCTTACTCAGGTCATAAAGACATTAGTTTTTCCATTGTTCGTTATGGAAACGTTGCAGGAAGCCGTGGATCGGTTATTCCGTTTTTTGCCAATATGATGAAAAATGGGGACTCTAAACTTCCGATTACAGATTACCGCATGACTCGTTTTTGGATCAGCTTAGAAGAAGGGGTAAAATTAGTTATTAAAGCGTTGGAAGAAGCAAAAGGTGGTGAAACCTTTATTAGTAAAATTCCTTCCTTTAAGATCACGGATTTGGCCCAAGCGATGGCACCAAATTGTCAGATGCCAGAAGTAGGAATTCGCGAAGGTGAAAAACTTCATGAAATTATGATTACCGTAGAGGACTCTATGACTACCTATGAATACGATAAGCATTTCATTGTTTATCCACAAATGGTTTGGAGTGAGAGCAAAAAGCCAAATCCTACAGGGAAAAAAGTAGAAGAAGGTTTTTCTTATAGTTCAGATAATAATGAACAATGGTTAAGCATCGATGAAATAAAAGAATTATTAGGTACCGTTGACTTAGAAAAATAAGTATGGAAGGCCAAAGGATAGGATGATATGGAAAAATTAGCAATCCATGGAGGAACACCGGTCCGTGCAACAAAGCTTTATTACGGACATCAATTCATTGATGATGCAGATATAAAAGCAGTTTCAGAAGTTTTGGCCAGTGATTTTTTAACTTGCGGACCTAAGATTTTGGAATTGGAAGAGAAACTTTGTAAGATTACAGGTGCAAAATACGCGGTGGTTTGTAGCAATGGAACCGCTGCGTTACATATGGCATGTCAAGCGGCAGGTGTAGCAGAAGGGGATGAAGTTATTACCACTCCCATAACTTTTGCAGCATCTGCTAATTGTGCTTTTTACTGTGGTGCAAAACCTGTATTTGCAGATATTAACCCGGAAACTTACAATATTGACCCGGACTGTGTAAGAGAGAAGATGACTCCTCATACCAAAGCTGTTGTTGCTGTAGATTTTACAGGACAAGCAGCACAGCTAGACCCTCTCTTAGAACTATGTAAGGAACATGGTACACTACTAATCGAAGACGGCGCACATTCTATTGGTACCATTTATGCAGGAAGACCTGTTGGCTCTATCGCGGATATGACAACGTTTAGCTTCCATCCAGTCAAAACGGTAACAGGTGGAGAAGGCGGCGCGGTATTAACAAATAGCAAAGAGTTTTACGAAAAGCTATTGCTATTTCGTGCACATGGTATTACAAGGGACCCTGCATTTTTAGAAAAAGAAGTGGATGGCCCTTGGTATTATGAACAAGTTGAGTTAGGAATGAATTATCGAATGACAGATATCCAAGCTGCATTAGTTTCCAGCCAATTGGATAAATTACCAGTTTTCATGGCAAGAAGAAAAGAAATCGTAGCAAGGTATAACGAGGCATTTGCAAAAATTCCTGAAATTACCGTTCAAAAGGAAATTAAGGAATCAGATACAACCAGACATTTGTATATCCTTCGTATCAAACCGGAACTGTTATCTATGAATAGAGGTCAGTTCTTTGAAGCCATGGGTGCAGAAAACATCTGCTGTAATGTCCATTATATACCTGTTTATTATCATCCGTTTTATGAAAAAAAGGGTTTTAAAAAAGGCCTGTGTCCCAATAGTGAAAAACTCTACGATGAGATGATGAGCTTACCACTTTACTACTCCATGAGTGATCAAGATGTAGAAGATGTGATTCATGCTGTCCAAAAGATTGTTGACTTTGGGAGAGTGAGCCTATGACTTCCTTAGCCATTATTACTGCACGTGGTGGCAGCAAACGAATTCCCAATAAAAACAGAAAGTTATTTTTAGGGAAACCAATTATGGAGTATTCTATTCAAGCCGCATTGGAATCAGGTATCTTTGATGAGGTTATGGTATCTACAGATGATGAGGAGATAGCAAGAATTGCGGAAAAAGCAGGTGCGAAGGTGCCGTTTTTACGCAGTGAAAGTACCTCTGATGATTTTGCAACTACGGCAGATGTTATTGCAGAAGTAGTAGAAGAGTATAAAAAAAGAGGTTACAGTTTTGATTTTATTTGTTGTATTTATCCAACGGCACCTTTTTTAACACCTCAGACTTTAAAAGAGGCAATGGAAGTTCTTACAACGAAGAAGGCAGATTCTGTAGTACCTGTAGTGAAATTTTCCTTTCCACCCCAACGCTGTGTTGTAATGAAAGAAGACAAGCTAGAAGCAAAGTGGCCTGAATATATGAATTGTCGCTCTCAGGATTTAGAGCCTTACTATCATGACTGTGGACAATTTTACTGTATGAATGGAAAAAGCTTTCAAGAACAAAAAAAATTGATTATGAATCATACCTATCCCTACATTCAAGATGAAAGGATGGTTCAAGATATTGATACACCACAAGATTGGGAGATAGCGGAACTTAAATATCAAATGCTGCACAAGGATGGGAACTAATATGAGTGCAAAGACAATTACTATTAAAAATAGAATTATAGGGGATGGATATCCGGCCTATATCATTGCAGAAATGTCTGCTAATCATGCAGGAAGCATGGACCGAGCAAAAGAAATTATCCATGCAGCAAAAGAATGTGGCGCAGATTGTATTAAGATCCAAACTTACACACCAGACACCCTAACCATAGACTGTAACAACCAATATTTCAATATCGTGGATGGAACTTGGGAAGGTGAAAACCTATATAGCCTTTATGGAAAAGCGTATACACCATGGGAGTGGCAAGCTCAGTTGAAGGAAGAAGCAGAAAAGAGTGGAATTGACTTTTTCTCTACACCCTTCGATAAGACTTCTGTTGATTTTTTGGAAGAGATGGGTATGGAATTCTATAAGATTGCATCCTTTGAGATGGTTGATTTGCCACTAATTGAATATATAGCAAGTAAGGGGAAACCCATTATTATGTCCACAGGAATGGGCAGTTTAGAGGAAATACAAGAAGCGGTAGACGCTGTCACTAAAAGCGGTAATGAGCAATTGGCGCTATTAAAGTGTTCCAGTGCTTATCCTGCAATCTCTGATGATATGCATCTGCAAACCATAAAGGATATGAAAGAACGTTTTCAAATACCTGTTGGGCTTTCCGATCATTCCATGGGTTCCCTTGGAGCCTCTACAGCAATAGCTCTAGGAGCTAATATTATTGAAAAGCATTTTTGCATAAGTCGTGAAATTGACAATCCAGATGCCTCTTTTTCAATGACTCCAGTGGAATTCAAACAAATGGTATTAGATATTCGAAGTACAGAAAAGGCCATTGGTAAAGTGGCGTATGGAGTTGATCCCAAAGAAAAAAGTTCTGTTGTGTTTCGTAGAAGTATCTTTGTTGTTGAGGATATGAAAAAAGGGGATGTTTTTACAGAGATAAATACTAAAATCATACGCCCGGGCTATGGGATGAAGCCTAAATATATGGTAGATTTCCTTGGAATGGAAGCAAATATCAATATTCAACGGGGAACCCCAGCAACATTTGAACTAACACGAAAAAAAAGCATCCTCTTTTTAACAAATAACGAAAACACAGAAAAATTGTACAACTATCTTTTAAAAGAAGAAAGGAATGTATATCAATTTACAAACAAATTGAACATAGAGATCATAAGGGAATTGGATCCGAGGTTTATAATTAGTTTTAATTATAAATATATTATTCCAGAAGACGTGATTGAATATATGGGAGACAAAATTATAAATCTTCATATCTCCTATCTTCCTTACAATAGAGGATCATCACCTAACTTTTTTAGCTTTTATGAAAACACCAAAAAAGGTGTTACCATTCATAAAATGGCAAAAGGATTGGACACAGGTGATATTTTATGCCAAAAAGAAGTTGAACTGGAAGAACAAAAAGAGACCTTTTCTAGTTCATATAAAAAGTTAAGTAATGAATTAATCGAACTTTTTATAGAAAATTGGGATAAATTAAAGGAGGGTACTATCACTTCAACCGCTCAACAAGGTAAGGGAACCTACCATACCATGAAAGAATTAAATCTAATCCGCAAGACTCATCCATTTCAGTGGAATGATAATATTGCTCAATGGAAAAAGAAAAATAACCTGTAAATAGCTACAAAACAAATAGAAAAAGAGGAAAGCGAACTATGAAAAATTACATTCGTGTTGATGGTAATTCACAGATTGGCTTAGGTCACATTATGCGGTGCCTATCTATTGCAGATGCTTTAAAAGAAATGGGGGTAACCTCCGTATTTATAACAGCAGATAGGGAAGCAGAAGAATTTATCTTATCCCGTGGCTATGAAATGATTCATCTTGGTTCTGATTACACCAATATGGAAGCAGAGATTCCAAAATTATTAAGGATTATTAAAGCACAAGGAATAGAACGAATTTTAGTGGATAGTTACTATGCAACGAAGGACTATTTTCAAGCGCTGAACCTTGTATACTGCTATTCCAATCAACCAACCAAATCTAAAGTTAAAATTGTAGTAAGTAGTAAACTAAAGATAGCCTATCTTGACGATTTGGGGAAATTTGCCTATCCTGTAGATTTACTGATTAATTATAATATTTATGGTCCCAATATGGATTATAAGAAAATGTATCATGATGCCGATAATCATGTGATCAGAGATAGTATTGTAAAAGATACGGAATCAACGAAGTTTATTGTTGGGTGTGATTATGCTCCAGTACGGGATGAATTTCGAGATGTTCCCTATACAGTGAAAGACCAAGTGGAAAATGTAATGATCACCATCGGTGGAGGGGACAACTTAAATATAGCAGGTGCATTAGCCGACCATTTTGTATCTAAGTTTCCTGAGGTTACTTTTCATGTAGTAAGTGGTGCCTATAATTGTAATCTTCCTTATCTAAAGGAACTAGAGGGCAAACATAAAAATGTCAAAATTCATCACAAAGTAGAACATATGTCAGAGCTCATGAAGGATTGTGACGTAGCAATTTCACCAGCTGGAAGCACAGTATACGAGCTTTGCGCCGTGGGTGTTCCAACCATTAGTTTTTACTATGTACAAAATCAAAGGAAGATTGCAGAAACTCTTCATGAAGAAATAAAGGTGATCAATGCTGGGGATTACACCATGGATGAAGAACTGGTACTGATTACCATAGAAGAACAATTTCGATTCTTATGTAGTCATTATGAAATGAGAGAAAAATTGCATAATGATATGAAACAATTAGTAGATGGTAACGGGGCTAAGAGGATAGCAGAATGTCTTTTGAAAGTTTAGTAAAAAAAACACAAGTGGATAAGAGAATCAATATTTTCATATCCACGGTGACTGTTTTAGTTATGTTTTTTCTGTTTCATAGATACACACCATTTATTTATTCAACAAATGATGATATCTTTTTAAAAAGTATTGTATCAGGAGAGGCGTCAGGAATACCCAATGCTCACATGATTTATTCTGGGTATTTGTTGGGAATCGTACTTAGTTTCTTGTACAAGATGAATTCACTTATTCCTTGGTATGGGTTTTATTTGGTATTAAGTCTGCTACTATGTATGGGACTCATTTTATATCAATTATTAGAACATACGAAAAGAATAAGTTGTAAAGTTATTGTGAGTGTTTTGTATAGTGTTATTCTATTCGAAGTTTTAATGCAGCATATGGCAGTTATTCAATTTACTGTTGTTGCCGCAGTCGTTAGCGCAACAGCCATATTCTGGTATTACTTGGTAGATATAGATCAAACAACAAAAGAATATCTAAAAGCTAATACAATCACATTTTCACTGACTCTATTAGCCTTAAATATTCGAATGAAAGTATTTCTTATGTGTTTGCCATTTGCAGGGGCACTATGGATTGTAAAATACAAAAAGGAAAATGTTAAAAAACAAATTCTACTGATGATGGGAATCTTTAGTATGATTGTCATAAGCATCGTTGTTTTATTAGTGGCTTATGGAGGGAAAGACTGGAAAGAATATAGGACATATAATGAAGCCAGAGAACAGATATATGATTACATAGGATATCCGGAATATGATGCAAATAAAGAATTATATCAAGAATATGGGATTAGTTATGATTCATACATTGCAGCTTCTACAAAATACAATCTTTTATTAGATGATCATATAAATAAAGAATCTATGGTTGCATTGGCAAAGCAACGTATAAATGAAAAAAGGGAAGAAATAATCTGGAATGAAAGATTAGAGATTTCCATCAAAGATTTTGTAGAACATCACATAGGATATTCCGATAGACCCCTTTGCTTTTTTGTATTAGCAGGTTATTTGCTCGTGCTTCTATCCATTATGATAACCAGGAAATGGAGGACACTTATACCTGTGGGACTACTATTTGGCGGACGAATGATTACCTGGATCTACATCATTTATGGAGGAAGGTATCCTGTTCGAATTACACAATCTTTGTTTTTGGTAGAACTTATTGTGCTGTTAGGTATATCGATAGAACATAAATTATATGATATGAAACAAAGGTGGCTTCCTTATGGGTTAGGGATTGCATACGCCGTCTTTCTAGTTTTCTCTGGAGCAAGGTATGTGAAAGCAACCCAAGGAATTGTAACCTATAGGGAAGAAATTAGTAGCGCTTTTGACGAACTAAAAGAATATATGGTTATGCATCAAGATAACACTTATTATCTAGATATTGACGTTGCAAATTATTATACAACAGATATTTTTAGTTCAGAAAGAATAGTAAAAAATTATGCTGTTATGGGAAGTTGGATTCCCAAAAGCCCTTTGTATGAAAATAAGATAAGAAACTTGGACGAAGTTTATTATGTATTCCCAGTGGATCAAATGTTAGAATATGACTATTTCAAATCTTTTGCGAAAGGTTTACAATATAAGTTAGTATTAGAGGACACGTTAATAACAGGAAATGGTACGGTATATGAGATTGTTACGTTAGAAAATGCTATGAAATGAAACAATAAATAATTGATTTTGTAGATGTAAAAGTATAAAGATGGGTAAAAATATGAAAAAGTTAGTTGATTCAATTACACAATTACATATGATAATCCTTGGATTGCTCGTTGTTACCATTGGCTTTCTTCCTTTTTTTATACTTCGTGGAAATGCACCCATATTTTATCAAGATCAATTGGATGGTGAGATTTTCACCTATATCTTAAATGCCAAGCATTTATTTGATGGAAGTAATACCATTCCGGAAGTCATGTGTGGATTGTCTAAAACTGCTTTGCTACCCCCCTCCATTTTAACGGTTCTATGTTATGTATTCTTACCTTCCCTTACCGCCTTTTTATTTAATTATTATGTGTGCGCAATACTTGCCTTTGCAGGTATGTTTTATTTATTACAAGACTTGTTTGCAGAAAAATATATTTCCTTTGTGGTGGCGGTGACCTTTTCCTTTTTGCCTTTTTATTCTGTATATGGGCTATCGATCATGGGAACACCTTTGCTCTTATACGCACTTTTACAATTAAGAAAAAGAGAGCATGCAATACGCAATCTTTTATTAGTAGCTCTTTACGCCCTTATGTCTTCTTTTGTTCTTATTGGATATGCAGTCATAGGAGTACTTTTTATGTATTCTATCTATTTCATAATGGCCAAAAAGGTAAAACAACAAAAATATATTTTCTATGCCATGGGAATTCTTCTATGTATCTACATCATAACCAATAGAAGTTTATTTTTACAAGTATTTGGATTGGTAAAGGGAGAAACCAGCCACAAAGAAGAGCTAGTAGTTTATGGCATGGGCTTCTTAGAAGGATTTAAGAGTATCTTTTTTGAAAATACATTACATGCCAAAGCATTTCAAAAGATATTGATTGCTCCAGCACTTTTGCTTAGCCTGTATGGTATTTTTCGATACAAAAAGACAAGTGATGAAGTGAAAAAATATCTAATAGGGTTATGGTCACTTTTGGTGGCAGCAGCTTTGATTGGGGTGTTTTATGGATTTTACCATTGGAATAGAATTGTTAGAGTTCGAAATCTTAAGGGTGGCTTTTTGAAATATTTTCAGATGGATCGTTTTTACTGGTTTTATCCATTGCTTTGGTTTGTGATACTTGCTTTACTATGTGTAGTAGTAAAACGGGAGGCCATACTTCTTAGTAAGAATAAAAAGTGTGAGAAATCCATTGTATTTGTGACTAGAGTTGGTATCCTTATACTACTAGGAAGCATGGCACTAACCATTTTACAAAACAGTGACTTTAAGAAAAATATTTATCAGATAAAAAATAGGGAAGCGTCGAATGCCGTTACCTGGAACGATTTTCTAGCTCCAGATGTATTAGGTCAAGTAAAGGATTATATAGAAGTACCACAGGATACGTACCGGGTGGCAAGTGTGGGTATTCATCCAGCAGCATCTATTTACAACGGGTTTTATACAATTGATGGTTACTCTAATAATTATTCCCTTTTCTATAAGCATAGCTTTCGAAAAGTAATTGCCAAGGAATTAGAGAAAGATAGTACCATGAAAGCGTTATTTGATGGTTGGGGAAACCGATGTTATGTATTCACATCAGAGCTACGAGATGTTTTAGTTATTCCAAAGGATCAGCAAAGGGACATTTCTAATCTGGAACTAAATACACAGGCAATGAAAGATTTGGGATGCAAATACCTAATTTCTTCTGTAGAAATTAAGAATGCGAGAGAAGCAGGATTTCAATTAGAGCAGACTTTTGACACAGAGAATAGTTACTATAAGATTTGGTTATATTCCCTTTTGTAAGGAAGAATTCTCTACAAAAGGGAATAACCAATGGATGCATGAAAAATGCGGATAGGAATCAAAGATGGTGGCAAATCATAAACCCAGACAAGCTAATTATGAATTACTAAGAATCATAGCAATGCTTATGATTATTACCCTTCACTATTTGGATAAGGGAGGAATTCTTCCGAAATTAAAAGGAGAACTAACCACTAGCGGTTATATGGCTTGGGGTCTGGAAGCGTTGTGTATCGTATCTGTGAATGTGTATGTTTTGATTAGTGGATATTTTGGAGTAGAAAGTACTAGCTTTTATCCGAAGAAAATAGGAAAGATTTGGGGTCAGGTCTTCTTTTATTCTGTGACCATTGCCATTATTTCTATTTCGTTAGGAATTGTGCCCCTGTCTGCGTTGAATATCTATGTCATTGCAGGATATATCTTTCCAATTATTACAGAGCATTATTGGTTTGCAACTTCCTATGTATTGCTATTTTTATTCATGCCGTTTTTGAATGCAGGAATCAAACAAATCAATAAAAAACAGTTTCAGTTTGTACTCCTTATGTTAATAGGACTACTATCCATTAGTAAGACAATCATTCCAATGACCCTACCCATTGATAATATGTATCATGTTGTTTGGTTTATTTGTCTGTATTTCATGGGTGCCTATCTTAATATATATGGATTACGTATGTTACAAAATAAAATAATATGTCTTGTGATCTATCTAGGAAGTTCAACGGGAATCCTAATCACGGCATTGTTGATTCGAAAGATTTACAGGACGACAGGAAAGTTAGAAGGATTACTTGGATACAGTTATCATTATAATCATATTTTATGTTTACTTGGTGCCATTGGTCTGTTTGGATTGTTTGGACATCTTGTTCTTAAAGAAGGAAAAGTGGTAGAGATCATAGTAAAAGTTGCATCATGTACCTTTGGGGTATACTTAATTCACGAACATAGTAGTATTCGTAACCTCTGGCCAACTTGGTTTCAAACTGAAAAATATGCAGATACCCCATTCTTTTTATTACATTGGATTGTTACTGTGTGTAGTGTATTTATTATTTGCACGTTTATCGAATACGTTAGGAGTGTAATATATGACAGACTCACGAATAAAATGGATTGATATGGCAAAAGGTCTTGGTATTATTTTAGTAATTGTTGCCCATTTACAACCTACATTTTTCACCCAAGAGATTTATACTTTTCATATGCCTTTATTCTTTTTTCTTTCGGGTTATGTGTTTTCTGTGGAGCGATATAAGCTCTTGCCATTTATAAAGCGGAAAAGCAAGACTATTTTAGTCCCCTATTTTTTATTGGGAATTCCTATGATTTTGTTTACGTTCTTACAAATGATCATGGATCACAAGGTGGAATCTCCTGGAGCATATGGAGCCGTAATCATAGCGTTTTTATTACAAAAAAAGCTTTGGACTATTTGGTTCTTAACCTGTTTATTTTTAACGAACCTTTTATTTTATTTTATTGCAAGAATGTTTAAAAGTAATTTAATGATACAAGGAATTGTCGTTTTGGCCTTTGCGAGCCTTGGACTATACTATTATAGAAATGGTGGAACACCATTACTTTGGAATGTGGATGTTTGTTTAACGGCACTGCCATTTTTTTATGGAGGATATGTATTAAAAAATATCCGTTCTGTTCAGACTCAAATCCTTCGAAATGATAAATTCAGTATCCTATATTTTATTTTGTTTTTAGCCATCAATGTTGCAACTGGAATATGGAACAAATCTATTTCAGGACATGGATTAGAAATGTTTTACAATCAATATGCCTTTGAACCACTCACCTATTTATCCGCATTTTCCGGAATTTTGTGGATCATTATTTTATCCAAAGCACTTTACATAAAAGGAATCGCTTATCTAGGGAAACATTCACTGGTGTACTTTTCTTGGCATCAAGTAATGATGATTCCCCTATTGGATTGGTGCTTTCATGGATTGTCCATCTTTCAGGATCAGTCAGCCCCGATGAATGACGTGAGGGTGTTTGTATCAACCATTATAATCATTGCCATTTTAACTCCAGTGGATATGTTGATTAGAAGAACAAGATTAAAATGTATGGTAGGAGGATAAATGGATGAGTATAGAAACAGTAAAAAGTGAGTATTCCATAAGAAAACAAGATATCCTTTTTGGTATGGTGGCTATCTTTGTTCTTGGAATCATGATCTGGAAGTGCCCATTTGGGTATGGCGGAAATGATGAAGCCTTTTATCTGACAATCCCACACCGCCTAACGAAAGGTGACGCTCTTTTATCCCAGGAATGGCATTTGTCTCAACTAGGTGGGTTTTTACTTTATCCCCTTGTAAAGATATACCTGTGGATGGTAGGAACAACGGATGGAATCATTTTAAACTTTCGATACTTGTATGTGCTATTCCAAGGAATGGTCACTGTGGTTCTCTATTATCATCTTAGAAAATATCAAATAGGAGGTGTGGTAGCCTCTTTGTTATTTTTAATCTTTTGTCCCTATGACATTATGGCAATTTGTTATAATACAATGGGACTTGCAAGTGTAGCACTTATTAGTGTAATACTTGGTACCATGGAAGTGTTTCGTAAGAAAAGAATCATCATCAGTGGAATGTTATTAGCGGTATCTATTTTGTGCAATCCCTATATGCTGATTGTTTATGGAATGTATATCATTGTTGTATTGGGATTTATCATTGTAAAAAAGAAGCATGTTGCTTTTTCTCTGCAATCTTTTTGTTACTTAACTATGGGAGCAGGGGTAGTAGCAGTACTATTTCTTACATTTGTATTAAGTAGGGCGAACATGGGGGATATTATGAAGAATCTTCCCCTTATGTTACAAGATCCAGAACATAAAACCCAATCTTTCAAGTGGATTATCTATCTTTATGTGGATAGCTTTAGGCAAATTTATAAGTATTTTTTACTTGTTTGGATGATACTACTTGCTATGATATGTCTTGATAAGGGCAGAATAAAAAGAAGAGCATGGTATTTTAGTATCATGGCAGTAAGTGTAGTATGGTGCATTCTTGGATTTGTACCAACTATGAACGCAAGCTATAACTTTATTATGGTTCCCATTGGATTTGCAGGATTAGTGGCTTTTTTATTGACAAATCATAAGAATAGTAATCTGTTTATATGGGGATGGATATTGGGAGTTTGTTATTCCTTTGCTATGAACGCATCCTCCAATCAGGCAATGTATGCAATATCAATGGCATTTCCCGTGGTTGCAATAACGAGCGTTATCCTTATTTCGGAATTTTTAAAAGAATATTTGGAAGAATATAATAATGACAGAAATATTGCAAAGAACATACTAATCGGTACGATTTCTCTATTATTTATAGTACAACTTTTCACCCAGGTTGCAGTGAAGATCAGCCATACATTCTGGGAGCCATCCATAAAGAACTTAACGGCAGTCATGGAAGATGGACCTAAAAGCGGATTAAGGACGACACCAGAAAAACAGAAGGAATATCAACAATTAATAGAAGACTTAAAGGCGTATCAAGGAAAATCAGGCACCATTCTTTTTTTCACAGAAAGTACGTGGTGTTATCTTTATGTAGATATGGATTATGGAACATTTTCCGCTTGGTCATCCCTCACCTGGATTGATGAGAAAACAGAAGATATTATGGGAAGATGGCTCTCTTACTATAAGGCGCATCCAGAGAAAATACCAGATTACATCTATGTTCCAAGGCTTGAAAGAAAGATGGAAGAGCTGGAGCAATTAACCAATCATTATGAATATACTATGACAGAAACAGCGGTTGGATATCACCTTAGAAGACAACAAAACTAGATACAAAACTGGTAAAAAGTGTTATAGTTATATATTATGCCAACTAATTTACTAAGACAGGAGTCAAAATGATAGCATTTAATGTACCTCCCTATACTGGAAAAGAAATAGAATATATAAAACAAACGGTAGAAAATCAAAAGATATGTGGGGATGGCCCCTTTACTAAAAAATGTGACCAGTGGTTAGAAGATAAAACGGGAACAAAAAAATGCCTACTCACCACTTCCTGCACACATGCAACGGAATTAGCAGCACTTCTTCTAAATATCAAAGAGGGAGATGAAGTAATTATGCCGTCCTTTACCTTTGTATCTACGGCAGATGCCTTTGTTCTCCGTGGTGCTACGGTAGTATTTGTGGATATAAGACCAGATACTATGAATATGGATGAGACTTTAATAGAAGCTGCCATTACAGAAAAAACAAAGGTCATTGTTCCTGTTCATTACGCAGGGGTAGCTTGTGAGATGGATACGATCATGGATATTGCAAAAAAACACAACCTTATGGTTGTGGAAGACGCAGCCCAAGGGATCATGTCAGAATACAAAGGACAAGCACTAGGTACCTTTGGAGAATTTGGATGTTTTAGTTTTCATGAGACAAAAAATTATAGCATGGGTGAAGGTGGAGCCATCTTAATTCGGGATGAGAAATATATTGAAGATGCTGAGATCATAAGGGAAAAGGGAACGAATAGAAGTAAATTTTTTCGTGGTCAAGTTGATAAATATACATGGATGAATTATGGTTCTTCTTATTTGCCAAGTGATATGAATGCAGCATACCTTTTTGCCCAACTAGAACTTGCAGATGTCATTAATCAAAAAAGACTAGACATATGGAATCAGTATCATGAAGCATTAAAGCCCTTAGCAAAAATGGGCCTCATAGACATTCCCTTTATTCCAAAAGAATGTACGCACAATGCACATATGTATTATATAAAGACTAAAGACATAGAAGAAAGAACGGCATTGATTCAGTTTCTAAAAGACAATGATATTGTTGCACCCTTCCATTATGTTCCACTCCACAGCGCTCCAGCAGGAATTAAGTTTGGACGTTTTCACGGAGAAGATCGCTACACAACAAGGGAAAGTGAACGCCTATTAAGACTTCCACTTTTCTATGCATTAACGTCAGACCAGGTGATTACTATTATTGGAAAGATTAAGGAGTTTTATAGAGTATGATTTTGTTAAGGAAACATTTAAAAGGTGTGGATACTCTTCTTGTTCTTTTGGGTACCATTCTCTTTGGCATTGGGTTAGCGTATTTTGTAGATTATTACTATGATATCAATGATGACTTACTAATGAAAGATATTCTAGCAGGGGTCTATACAGGTTCACCTAGTGGCTATAATATTCAGATGTTATATCCACTTAGTAAGTTGATTAGTCTTTTTTATGCCATTGATCCAAATGTTTCATGGTATGGCTTGTTTTTGTGTGGTGGTCATCTTCTATGTATTTTTCTAATTGGGAAAAGACTTGTGACAGTAACGGATATATATTGGAAGAAGATTCTTTTATTACTTGTAGAATATTTTATTTTATTAGGTGCGTTACTATATGAACTTACCTTTATACAATACACTATTTCCTGTGGATTATTTGCAGCAACAGGAGCTTTTTGGTTTTACACCTCGGATGACTCCTTATCCATAGGGCAATTTTTAAAAGAAAATAGCATTAGTATTTTACTGGTTATTATCGCCTTTTATATGAGAACAGAGATGCTACTACTGGTATTTCCACTTATTTGTGTTTTGGGTTTTTGTAAATGGAGTCTTTCTTTTTCAAAAGAAAGTAATTTGAAATATGTTGTAGTAATTGGTTCCATTTTACTTGGAATGGGTATTGGTTTACTATCTAATCACATAGCTTATGGGGAAAAATCCTGGAGAAATTTCAATGAATTATTTGATAGTCGTACAGAGATCTATGATTTTCTAGATATCCCAAATACAGAGTACGATGAAAATAAAGAGATTTATCAACAGGTAGGATTATCTCCATCCGAATATGTGCTCATACAAAATTATAATTACATCCTAGATAAATCCATTAATCACAAGATGCTACAACAAATAGAAAATCTATATAAAGAGTCTGGAGTTAGTTATTTCAAACTTGACTCGATGAAAGGTCTACAGACAGTTAAATATCGCCTCACCCACAAAATGGATGCACCCTGGGTTTATCTAGTATGGGTATGTTATTTTGCGATAGCGATAGTTATGATTATGAATAAAAGATGGAGTTTCCTATGGAAGATTTCATTGCTCTTTGGCGCACGTAGTATTTCGTGGATGTATATCATAATGCGGGCAAGAGTACTTCCTCGCATTACCGTTCCTTTGTATCTAGTAGAGTTTTCAATATTAGTGGCCATACTTCTAATGGAATGTAAGGATATTGCAAAAGACAATAAGCCCCTTTATCGTAGGTTTTTTCCTGTCATGGTGTCGTCTATGTTGTGCATATTGGCACTAGGATCACTTACTAAGGTGATACCAAAAGTGCAAGAAGAACAAGTGCGGCGAAATGTAATAAACAAAGAATGGCAGTCCATGCAAGCTTACTGCAGGAAAAATCCTGAAAACCTATATTTATTAGATTGCTATTCTACCGTAAAATATTCAGAAAAGATGTTTGTGGATGTAAATAATGACTTGGCTAATTATCAGTATGCCGGTGGATGGGCATGCAAAAGCCCCATTGAAGTGCAGAAACTAAAGGTGTTTGGTATCACCGAAGTGGAAACTGATTTATATGAAAAAGAGAACCTGTTCTTTATTTCTTATGGTTCTAGAAGTGTTGATTGGCTCAAAGTATATTATAGAACCAAAGGGATTACTGTTGAAATAATAAGTGTTGATACCATTCCATTTGAAAGTAATGACACTTATGAAATATATCAAGTAAAAAAAATAAAACAGATAAGACAAATCATACCGCTATATCAGAAAGAGAGGAACGATGTTAATTAGAGTTCAAACAGTCAGTTTTGTAATTCCATGTTATAAATCAGCGCTTAGTATTGGACATGTGGTATCTGAAATTCAAGAAACCATGAATGGAATGAATCAATACAAATATGAAATCATTTTAGTCAACGACTACTCTCCAGACGATACATTTGAAGTGATCAGTCAATTATGTAAAACATATCCCAATATAATTGGGATTAATTTTGCCAAGAACTTTGGACAGCATGCAGCATTAATGGCCGGGTTTCATTATGTAAACGGGGATATCGTGGTTTGTTTGGATGATGATGGACAAACTCCAGCCAATGAAGTTGGCAAACTTCTTGCATCTTTGGAACAAGGAAATGATGTTGTCTATGGGAAATACATAAATAAACAACATTCGACTTTTCGTAATTTCGGAAGTAAGTTAAATGATTTAATGACTCGCTTTATGCTTGGAAAACCAAAAGACCTTTTTCTTTCTAGTTATTTTTGTGCAAAAAGATTTGTCATTGACAATATAGTGTTGTATGAAAACTCTTATCCATACGTAGTTGGACTTGTCCTTCGGGCAACAAAAAATATAGGCAATGTAGAAGTAATTCATAGAGAACGGGAATTAGGAACCTCTGGATATACTATGAAAAAACTGATGGGTTTATGGTTTAATGGATTCACCGCTTTTTCCATAAAGCCTCTTCGCATAGCAACCATAGTTGGAACAACTTGTGCGGCAGCAGGTTTTTTATATGGAATCTATACCATCATTAAAAAGATGATTAATCCGGATGTTATGATGGGATTTAGCTCTCTTATGGCGGGACTTATGTTTGTTGGTGGAATGATTATGATCATGCTAGGATTAATCGGGGAATATATAGGAAGAATCTATATCAGTATTAATAATTCGCCACAATATGTTATTAGGGAAACCGTAGAATCTAAGAAGAACTGAGGAAGACAAAGTGAAATATTTTAATAAAATCAAACAATATAAAAACATTATATTATGGGGACTTATTATTTTATTTGCAGGTGCCTATGTATCCTTATCCTTTAATAATAATATATGGGGTGATGAAGCATATACCATAGATTTACTACGCAATTGTAGGTCTATGGGAGATGTTTGGTTATTTACAGCACAAGATGTTCATCCACCACTTTACTATATGATAGTACAGGTTTTCACAAATATTTTCGGACTTCATCTCACGTTACTTAAAATCGTATCCATCATACCCATCCTGATCACCATGGCCATTGGTGCTACTTATATTACTAAAAAGTATCACTTTAAGACAGGGCTTTTATTTATTTTAATGATCGGTGTTATCCCTTGTTCCATGGAATATGCGGTACAGGTTAGAATGTACTCCTGGACTATTTTATTTGTTACTATTTGTGGGTTGGCTTCTTATGAAGCATATGTAAATGGAAAAAATAAGGCCTATCTGGTTATGGGGCTATCAGGAGTAGCTTGCGCCTACACCCATTATTTTGCCTTTGTTTCTATTCTATGGATCTACGGATTACTATTTCTCGCACTGCTTTTTACAAAACGAAAAGAATTATTAAAGTGGCTGTTTATGGTCATGGGATCGATCCTTTTATTTTCTCCTTGGATTCCTTTTATGAAAGGACAAGTAAGCGGAGTATCAGGAAGTTATTGGATCCCTGAAATAACAAAGAAAGTAATTGTAAGTTATTTTGGTTGGCTTTTTGAGACGAAATTACCGTATGCTCCCCTTATGTTACAGATTCTATTTCTAGTGGCCATTCTCTTAGTCACCATACATATTGTGAGAAATAGAAAAAACAAAGAAGCTTTCATCGAAGATATATTTGCCCTATGTTGTTTACTAATCCCTATTCTAACGATAACAACGGGCGTTGTGTTATCCCAAATTATTCGTCCTATTTTTATCATTCGATATGTGATGCCATGTATAGGACTCCTTTGCCTCTTTTTTGCCAAGGCCATGAGTAGATTGGATAAAAAGACATTTATAGCCTTGGTTCTATTTTGCATTTGCTTAGGATTTGTGGATTATGAAAACACATATCAGGAAGAGTATTTATCCACAACAGTAGATGAAATAGAGGAATTTTTCCAAATGAATCTAGGAGAGAACGATGTTATTGTCTATAATTTTAGAACCTATGACTTTATTTATGAATATTACTTTGATAAAGATAAATTAATTTATATTGAGGATATGGATTTTTCAGTTAATTTTGATAATATATGGTTTCTAGATACTGCATTTAACCTGGAACCGTCAAAGGAAACCCTAGAGGCCAACGGATTATCCATGTTTCATATTGGCAATTATAATATAGAATATAATCCATTTAGCCTTTATCAGATTTGTAAACAAACAAATTAGAAAGTAGCCAACTATGACAGAGAAGAAAATCAAAATAACAACTATCATAAAGGGGTGTATTCTCGCCATTGGAATCATTGCCATGTTATCTATATGGCCTCTTGGAATCATCACAAATATGGATTTTTCTAGTACCGGTGGAGAAAACAACCAACGTACAGGGGCTATTTTCGAAGGCGTAAATGTCTTGCAGGAGTTTGTTCCACAGTATGATTATATAGAATCTATCGGAATACTAATTAACAAACAGGATTCTAAAGTATCTGGAGGCGACCTGCAACTTGTTTTTGCAAATGGAGATTTCACCCAATGTGTAGAAGTGACCGTACCCATATCTCAGATGGAAGAAAGCAGTTATTATGATATTCCCATTCAAGAAAAGGTAACAAAGGGAGCAACCTATTATTACAGTATTACCACCGTTTCAACGGGGGTTAACACCGTTTCAACGGAGGAAGTGGCACCACTTCTTATTTATCGAAGATTAAATACCGCGGGACCCGCTGAAAATAGAAAACTTTATTATAATGGTAATCTCATTGAAAATGGAAGTTTGGCTTGTAGGTATTCCTATAGAACGCCACTTACAGTAGCTCAAATTGCAACGTATGATGCCTTTCTTATTCTAGTAGTCATGCTCTTATGGATGATTGTAGATAAAGTTACAAAGGGAAAAATTCAATTAAAAAAAATATCACTAGGTAAAACAGAGCGTGTAGTAGGTACTGTGTGTACGACGATTGGAATGGCAGCATGTTTCTACTATCTTTTGATACGAAGAGTATTTGGTGATAATAAGTGGGACTTAAGGATCTTTTTCTTAGGGATCTTGTTTAGCTGGTTGATAGCAAATGTCATTATTTGGAGTAAAGGAACACCAAAATCCATAAGTGAACCAACAAAGAATAACATTTCTTTGAAAAAAATAGTACAGAAGATTCCAGAGGGAATACAAATAGGTGCCTTTGCATTTTATTTTATTAGGTATGCCTATTATTTTAATTCAGGAGTAAATTATGGACATGATATAGGCACGGCCTATATGAATATTGCCTTTGGTATTATTGTTTTAACCCTATTTTCCAGAAAAGAAATCTTTTCTATTCCGAATTTAATCTTTACCATAATCTATGGAGTATCCTTTGGACGATGGATAGGTATTCATAATTTTGATATTGACACAAGGACGTTATATCTTTTAGAAATAGTAGCTGGTTGGATTTGGGGAATGGTCCTTATTCGAACCATTCTTAATTTGGTTCACAAAAAACTACGCAAATTCAGCATACCCTATACCCTTTTGGTAGCCGGCTTTTTTGCATTGTTAATTATATTTAGAAACACCAGGCAATGGCCAGTGCTATTAGTTTCCATGTTTGTACTTTTTTATCTGCAGAAATTGGATGATGGTAAAATCCAGTGGTTATTTAGAAACCTCTGCCATGGAGCCATCCTATCCTTTTTTTATTTTGTATTTCAATCATTGCTCTTTCGTCCATATCATGATATTCGATATTCCAGATACCCAGGTGCATTTTCCTCTGTGGCTATTTGGGGAATTTATTTGATGTTTATATTTTGTGCAGTTTTTGTCACTTTAATGGTAGAATTTAAGAAAAATAACAAGCTAAAGCATATGAGCTTTTATTATGTAACAATAGGCATCTGCCTATCTTATATTTTTATGAGCGTTTCTAGAACGGCTTTATTTGGAATTGTTGTGATGCTACTCATTATGATACCAATACTGGGAGTCTTGTGGTTTCGTGGCAATTTAAAAAAATTAGCAACCTGCATGGGATTCGTATTATTGACATTGATGTTACTGTTTCCAGGAGTCTACACAGCAACAAGATGCATCCCAGCCATTGTGAATCAGCCATTGCTTCTTCCTTATGAAGAATTCGAAGGAAGTATTTTAGTAGGAGAAAAAAAAGACTCCAAGCTTTATATGACGTTTGATCATTTTCTGGAACTTAGCGTAAGCAAATTGTGGACTACATTTGAAAAAACGGAAATTACTACGAAGGAAGTGTCAAGCACCGAAGACGTGTCAAGCAACCAAGAAGTGGCAGATATCCAGTTAGTACCTCTTAGTGCCCAGGTAGATGAGAAAGATTATAACGATGCCTCAGGTGGTCGGTTAGCAATCTTTAAACATTATATAGAAAGACTTAATTGGACCGGTCATGACGCTATGATTATTACAGTGAACAACGAGATCATTGCCCATGCCCACAACACGTTTTTACAAAGTGCCTATGATCATGGAATAGCAACTGGAATTGTGTTTGTACTATTTGGAATCTGT
>DATESN010000043.1:0-2056 GCA_035270785.1 Lachnospiraceae bacterium
AACTTATACATATCAGAATTTTCAATGTCTTCGATTTTATTTTTTACTATTTTCTTCTCTAATAAAGTATTCCATAATTCTTTAAATTCTTTATCATAGTAGTCTTTTTTGAAATAATCAACATCTCGTATACCATCATTACCATTTATAAGCTTTTTATTATTATCAGCAGCATATAGTTGTATTAGTTTAGATTCATAATTAAGTGTAACGGACTGATTAAATTCACTAGAATCAATAAAATAAGCTGTCTCAAAGTTTTCTTTTTGTGAATTCCTTTTATGTTCTGCCATTCTTCTATTAATACTTGCTGTTTGACCTATATAAGCTTCTTTTTTATTTTCTAGTAAATAAAGCATTGGCCAATTAACTAAGTGTTTATCGGGACCATAATAACTAGAATGAAACTTTTTAGTACTTACTATAAACTTATTATCATTATTTATTTTATTATTATTAGTCAATTTGCTTACTTCCTTTTTTTTGTATTAAAAAACAAAGCTATGTACAATCAAATTAATGATATTGATTAATATGTCATTAATAAAATACCTTTATTACCATAAATCTTAGATAAATCAACGGGAATAACCTTCTTAAATATTTTTTTGGCTGTTATCTTGGAATCAGTTATAAGGGAAGTGTTAAATATTTTATCTTTCTTCTCTTTGTGTTCAAATTTAAAACCAAACATTCTTAAAACAGAAAATAAATCTAGGTAGCCTTGTAAATGTCTTATCGATACACCATGATATTTACGAAGAAATTCTTTTACACCGCTATGGATTTGATTAATACTTCCTAGACTGTTACCATGTTTTGACACATGTTTCATTGAAGGAATTTGATCAATAGTTAATTTATTATCTATTGCAAATTTGTTGTATCCTGGTGCACTGTCTGTGATTATTAAAGTAGGTTTAAAAATGTTTGGTAGTAATTTCACGTAATCATCAATACCTTCTTTTCCTAACCCTGTGATTTTGAATACAGTGTTATCAAATTCATCAGTACCAGACATTATACAAACTTGCTCTCTAGATAAACCTCTAGCGTTGCTACTTGCTCTCTTTTTTGATTCTCTAGGCATTTTGTTAGGTTTAGTACCTTTAAGATTTATTTTGGTATAAGTAGGATCTATTTGGATTTTTCCGCTCAATTTAACTGTTTTTGAATACTCAGACATGGCTTTAAGGAACTTATGTCTCATAGTAAACACAGTGTTAGTAGAAATATTTAAAATTTTTGCTGTTTCTCTAAGAGATAAATGAAAGATTTCACATTCAATATATTTATTCCAAATACTTAAAGGCTTTTTTGTGGAATCAAGAATTGTATTGGATGTAGAATTAAAGCTCTTGTGACAATCATTACAACGAAAATTTTGCTTACCTTTCTTTGTGTGACCATTTTTAACCACATTAACTGAACCACAATGTTTACAGTAATGAATGTTAACTCGAAGTTCACCTATGTTAGTATTTGGTTTGTTAAACTTAGATTTAATATCAATAGTTTCTATTATTTCCATTAAAAATTCTTGTAATTCTTGTATATTAAAATTTTTAATTGCTCGTATTACTTCTAAATATTTTTGTGCTTTCATGATGTTCCTCCAAAATAAAATACCCTTAACCAACCGGCTGAGATAAATTTTAAGTCACCAAACACAAAAGTTATTAATCAGCCGATTGATTAAAGGTACCTCTAATCAATAATATTTAAATGTATAATTTTATGTTTGGTAAAAGCATTATATCATATAGAAAGCTGAATTTCATTAGAAATCATTAATTTAATTGTACATAGCTTTTAAATAATAATACTTATATAAAATGGCTATGTCCAACCAATTTTATGATAAAAACTAAATTCATCTTTAACAAGTCTGATATATGGGCAAAATATCATATGGAGCTCTGATATTTTTTATATCTTTAACTTTTAGAATACAAAAAGAATTAATAATTTCTAAAAATATAGAACTGGATAATTTATCATAATCATATTTGTAATTAAACATCTTTTTTAAGATAAACATGTTCAAATACCCTTG
>DATESN010000044.1:0-14042 GCA_035270785.1 Lachnospiraceae bacterium
ATGTGGGATTATGGACGTTGGAGTAGCATATCTATTACAGGTATTACTTGATGTAGCAAATAGTAGCAATACGAAAGGATTAGTAAATATTTTAGTAGTATCATTGGCTTTCTTTTGTAGTATGTTTGTGTTTCAAATAGTACTTAGAAGTGCTAAATATTCTTTTTTAAAAAATGCTATGAAACAGTATAAAGAAAAGGTATTTGAAAATATTACAAGAAAGAATATTAGTACATTTGCTTCGGAGAATACCAGTAGCTACATATCTGCTCTCACTAATGATGCTGCCTCAATTGAAAGAAATTATCTAACGGGGATAATTAACATTGTAAACAATTGTATATTATTTGTTGGAGCGATTGCAATGATGTTTTGGTATAATTGGTCGATGACCTTGGTAGTAATTGGCCTATGTTTGCTACCAATTTCTACTGCAGTTTTATTTGGCAATAAATTGGCGGCCGAAGAAAAGGAAATTAGTAACAAGAATGAAAGTTTTGTAAATATAGTTAAGGATTTATTAAATGGATTTTCCGTGATCAAAAGTTTTAAAGCGGAAAAAGAAGCTATTTATCTTTTTAACGAAAAGAACATCATGTTAGAGAATAATAAATGTAAGAGAATGAAAACAGAAAATTTAATTAATATTATTTCAGGCATGGTAGGTTTTGTCGTACAGATAGGAATCTTCTTATACGGTGCCTACCTTTCTATTCAGGGGCATATTACGGCAGGTGTGGTGGTTGCATTTGTGCAGTTGATGAATTACGTATTGGCACCAATTCAAAGACTCCCAGGGTTACTAGCCAATAAAAAGGCGGCTGATACTTTGATTGATAAACTAGCACTTTACACTGCAAACAATATCAATAAAAAGGGTGAAGAAATCATTCATAGTATTGGTAAAGGAATTATCTGTAAGAATATAAGGTTTGGATATGAGGAAAGCAGTGTGATTCTTAATGAAATTGACATAACATTTGAAAAGGGTAAAAGCTACGCTGTTGTTGGCTCATCAGGCAGTGGTAAATCAACGTTGCTGAATCTCTTACTTGGAAGTTACGATAATTATGAAGGAAGCATCACTATGAATGATGTAGAACTACGGAAGATTAATGGAGAATGTCTTTATGATCTGGTATCAATTATCCAGCAGAATGTATTTATTTTTGACAGTTCCATTTATAATAATATTACAATGTTTAAAGAATTTGATGAAAAAAAAGTGCAATTGGCAATTTCACAGTCGGGTTTAATTAACATGATAGAATCTAAAGGAATAGATTATCTTTGCGGTGAAAACGGGGTGCATTTATCAGGAGGAGAAAAACAGAGAATCTCTATAGCAAGATGCCTTTTAAGGGAAACCTCGGTATTGTTGATGGATGAAGCTACTGCAGCACTGGATATTGAAACAGCGAGTAATATATCTAATGCAATATTAGATATAGAAGGCCTTACAAGAATTATTGTAACACATAAATTAGAGGAAACTTTACTTAAACGCTTTGATGAAATAATTGTACTTCGTAATGGCGTTGTTTCAGAAAAAGGTACATTTGAAAAATTAATACAACAAAAAAGATATTTTTATTCACTTTATAATGTATCAAATCCTGAATTTAAGTCTATCTAATATACGCTTTTATCGTAGCAATTGTTATTTGTCCGGACTTTTTGTTAGACAAGTTGGGAGTGAAAATAGAAGCAAAGCTTTCCAATAAAGAAATCAGCAAGTTATTGAATATTCTGAAAGCATATATCCAGGAGAAAGAAATAAGTTTATTGTTGAAATAGTCAGATAAATATATAGAACTTTACAAACATTAGTTAAATGCATCTGGAAAGATTAATCAATTAAAATTAGAAATTACATATACTAGGAGGATATTTTATGAGCAAATTTGAGGATTTAGATGGAACAAGTAAACCAATAACGACAAAAACTACATCAAGAACAGCACCGGACGTAATTACTGACACTAAATATATGTTTCCTGCTTTCTCAAACCAGGAGGTACTTTTGAATAAAAAGCAGGGGCGCCTTCCCGCGATGGGATGGAACAGCTGGAATGCTTTTGGAAGTAAGAACAGCGAGGAACTTACAAAGGAAATGGCTGACGCATTTATAGATTTGGATCTGGCTAATTTGGGTTACAAGTATATAGTGCTCGATGACGGATGCTACAAATCCGTACGGGTAGATGGGTTACTTTCTAATGAAACTGTTAAATTTCCAAGCGGCTTTAAGTCATTATCAGATTATATACATGATAAAGGGCTAAAATTTGGCATGTATAATGATATCGGTACAAATCTTTGTGCTGGCTCCGCTGTAGGCACCTGTGGGTTTGAGGATGTCGATGCAAAATCCTATATTAACTGGGGCGTAGACTTTTTAAAAGTTGATAATTGCTACTATCTTTGGGATAATGCAACGTTTTCGGATGAAAAGAACGCAAAATATACCTATTCTCCCAATATCAAAAGCATTACAGTCACTGGGGAAGGAATGAATACAAATTTAAGTGCTGTTAAGGACGGTGTTCTTTTAGGTCAGGGTGCAATAATTAACAGTAACGACTTTGTGTCAAATATAGGTACCTACGATGGAACACATGGAGGTGTAACTCCGGTTGGTGATCGTTGGTGTGAAACTGGGTTCACCGTGAACGCTCCTGTTGCAGGAGAATATGCTATAACTGTTAATTATGCAAGTGGTGAAGAGATTGGAGTCGGACGCTGGCTTCAGCTTGCAGTAGGAAACGTAGATAATGAAACCAGATATTTTGACGATTTACTTCCTCTTACCGAAAGTACTACCACCTTTATAAGTTCAGAAGAAATAAAAGTATTTTTGAATGAGGGGGATAATATCATACGGCTTATGAATCACAGAAGGCAGGAAAATACTCTTAATTCATATGCGGCATTACTTGACGGCTTTAACAAGGCGAAACCTGACCATGATGTTGTACTTTCAATCTGTGAATGGGGGAAAACACAACCACACAACTGGGGATATAAAGTTGGAGACTCATGGCGTATTCTAAATGATATTACCTTCAGCGTCGGTTCTGACGGTAATCCAGGAAAAGCCTCATGGAGTTCAAAATATACTGATAGTATAACTTCGCAGTACAATAAGGCGGTTATCATGGACGAGTTTGTCGGGCTTGAAAAGGGATGGAACGATCCAGATATGATGGTAATTGGTATGAATGGAATTACAAACACCATGAGTAAAACTCATATGGCTATGTGGTGTATGATGAATTCGCCACTTATGCTCGGGCTGGACTTAAGACGCGTTATAAAAGGGGATGAACTCTGGCAGATTATTGCAAATAAAGACTTGATAGCATTGAATCAGGATGCGCTTGGTATTCAGGCAAAAAGAATTTATTGCTCTATAGATAGTGTTAATCCAGATACGGCATATGTCACAAATAATAACCGTCTTGATATTCTTGTAAAACCACTTTTCAATGGAGATATTGCATTGTCCTTTATAAATTTAAGTGATTTAAAAGATACCAACGAACATTCCGTTGATGTAGGCCGCATTATCAATTATATTGGTCACAAAATGGTTGATAGTAAAAGATTTAAAAATGCATCAGGCTATCACTTGAGGAATTTAGAATCAGGAGAGATTACAAAGAATACCTCAGGCATTTTCTCTGTTACAGATATGGAAGCATATGACAATGTAACATTAAGGGTTACTCCTGTTTAAATACACTTACGAGGTATATCTGTAGCGGTTAAAAAACACTTCCAATATCAAAATACCAGACATAGTTGCATCAAAAGGGACTTATAAAATGAAGAAATTACTGCATACAGCTATAAAAGACCAAGGCACAGAAGATCATATTTTATATCTAACAAAACTCGGTATTATTAAGGGAAAGAATGATGATTTATATCACCCAGAGGTTAAGGTTACTACGGAACAGTTCGTTGCAATGATTATTAGAAGTAGCAAGGGCAATCTAGAGGAAACAACCAGCGATTGGTCATGGGGATATATGGATTATGCTTTGCACAAAGGTATTATAGAGGATTATGATTTGACTAATAGAAGCAATCCTATTGAACGCCGATCTGCTGCTAGAATAGTTCATGAAGCACTTTTAACAGAGTTTTTAGAAAGAGATGAGGATAAATGGTCAACGGCACAAAAACTTATTGACCTATACAGCTGCCATACATGCGTTATGCATATAGCCCAGGTATATGTAAAAGGTATCATGCTCGGGTGTGAAACTAATGTATTTGATGTCAGTGGTAACATAAATCTTTCAGAGGCCGCAACGATTGTTGTGAGAATGCTGTTTAGGGAGAAGCGTATCCCTCAGACTGCGGGGAGAACATTTCAAAGTAAAATAATGCGCTATGACGAGGTTGGGGAGATGATGTTAAATGATAGTAGATCAATGCTTATTGATGTACGGACATATGAGGAATACAAGCAAGGACATATAGAAGGAAGCATTTGCATACCACTACACGACATATCAAATAATCCATTTTCAGTAAATATTAGAAAAGATACGCCAATCATATTTTACTGTCAGAAAGGGTATAAAAGTTCTTTGGCGGCGCAAGTACTTATAGACGCAGGCTATAGCAAGATTTATACAATTCTGGGTATAGAGCAGTATCAATATAATTTAATAAGGTAAATCCAGAGTCCAGTATTCAATAGGTAATTATTTTTTAAAACTATCAGGGAAAGATGATGAAAGTTCATCTTATGATGAAGATATATCATTGTATCATCAGAACAAATATTTTAAAATATGTTTAAGATTTATCAAACCATGAACCTCAAAAGGAGAAATTAAAGATGAAAAAACAAGGGCTAAATCCCTACCTTCCGTCATGGGAGTATATCCCAGACGCTGAACCTTATGTTTTTAATAACAGAGTCTATGTTTATGGCTCTCACGACCGCTTTAACGGATATGCATATTGCTTAAATGATTATGTAAGTTGGTCTGCACCAGTAGATGATCTTTCTGACTGGCGTTATGAAGGAGTTATTTACAAAACAACAGATGTTCAAAACAACGATGATCGAGATAGTTGCCTTTATGCTCCCGATGTTGCAATCGGACCTGATGGCAGATACTATTTGTTTTACGTGGATAGTAAGAGATCCATCGTGTCGGTTGCCGTATGTAATACCCCAGCAGGTAAATATGAATTCTACGGTTATGTACATTATTCTGACGGTACAATTTTGGGCCAAAGAGAAGGAGATGAGCCTCAGTTTGATCCTGGAGTACTTATTGAGGAAGATAGAATATATCTGTATACCGGTTTTTGTGCAAGGGGAGACAAAGCAAGAAGTGGGGCTATGGCAACAGTTCTCGGCCCAGATATGCTTACTATCATTGAAGAACCAAAAATTATAGCGCCAAGTGAACCATATAGCAAGGGTAGCGGTTATGAGGGGCATGAGTTTTTTGAGGCACCATCTATGAGAAAGCGTGGGGATACATATTACCTTGTTTATTCTTCCATAGTTATGCATGAGTTATGCTATGCCACCAGCAAATATCCAACCAAGGATTTTCAATACAGGGGAGTTATCGTTAGCAATAATGATCTTCATATTGATTCCTACAAGCCTGCAGAGAAGCCAATGTATTATGGGGCCAATAACCATGGCAGTATTGTTGAAATTAGTGGAAAATGGTACATATTTTATCATAGACATACGAATGGGACTAATTATAGCAGACAGGGCTGTGTAGAACAGATACAATTCTTGGCGGACGGTACCATTCCCCAAGTAGAGATGACCTCTTGTGGTTCTAATGGTGGACCTTTAAAGGGACGTGGAGAATATCCTGCTTATCTGGCATGCAATTTATTCTGCAACGAGGAATCAATTTATACTGATTTTACTGGAGCATGGATGGACAAACAATTTCCAAAGATTACCCAAGATGGGAAAGATGGAGATGAAGAAATAGGTTATATTGCTAATATGAAGGCTTCCGCCACGGCTGGTTTCAAGTACTTTGACTGCAAAGGAATAAAGAAAGTTAAAATTAAAGTGCGTGGATATTGCAGTGGTGATTTTGAAGTGAAATTATCCTGGAATGGCGTAGCACTTGGTAAGATATCAGTTGGATTTTCCAATGTATGGAAAGAATATTCATCTGATATAGAAATTCCTGATGGTATTCAGGCTTTGTATTTAACATATACCGGTCAAGGAAGTGCTAGCCTTGCTTCCTTTACTTTGGAATAGCCAAAACAATACCATTATTAGAATTCGCATATGTTAAGATCATATGATAAAACCTAACGATTACCATAAGGCGTAAAAGAGGAGATAATAATGTTAGCTGTATATAAAAGACCGGATAAAAAAATTACACGAGTGGAACGAATTCAGGATGCTCTTGTTTTATATTCAGAACAGGGAATGATAAAATTGGAAGCAAAATCTTCAGAGATTATTCGTGTAATATATACACTTAAGGATAGCTTTTCCAATCAAAAGAAGCCTGGAATAATAGAAAAAGCTGTATATAGTGATTGGAATTATGATGAAACAGAGCATGAGATAAGACTTCATACTAGCATGCTTTCTTTGCATGTGAATAAAGCTACCGCGTCGATAAAGTACTATGACGGGAATGGAAAACTTCTTCTAAAAGAACGAGATTTTGAAAGCAAGAACTTGGAGGAGTTTGATTCTTTTAGGACAATAACAGATGAAAAATCAACGATTGAACGGGTAGTTACCCCTGATGGAATTAAGGAAGTGGTAAAGGGTGCGGCGAAGGTTTTTGATCAGAAGCTTTATAAAACAAGGCTGTATTTGGATTGGCAGGAGGAAGAAGCTTTATACGGGCTTGGACAACAGGAGGAAGGATATCTTAATTTGCGTGGTACGACTGCCTATTTGCATCAGGCAAATAAAAAGATTGCAATTCCTTTTTTAGTATCTAGTCTAGGTTACGGTATTTTAGTGGACACCTATAGTCCAATGATCTTTAATGATACTAATTATGGTTCTTATCTCTATACAGAGGCTGATTATGAGATGGATTTCTATTTTATAAACGGGACTAACTTGGATGGAGTGGTTCGTTGTTACCGTTATTTAACAGGTAAAGCGACCATGCTTCCAAAATGGACCTTTGGCTTTGTTCAGTCTCAGGAAAGATATGAAACTTCGAAGGAATTAAATGATGTTGTGAAGGAATACAGACAAAGAAATATCGGTCTAGATTGCATTGTGTTGGACTGGTGCTCCTGGGAAGGAGATTTGTGGGGACAGAAGACCTTTGATCAGGCAAGATTTCCAGATCCCACTACAATGATGGAAGAGCTACATGAAAATAAGGCAAATCTAATGGTTTCTATTTGGCCCAATATGAGCAAGGATTGTGATAACTACAAAGAGTTTGAGGAAAAGAATCTTCTACTACAGGCAAGCAGTATTTATAATCCTTATGCAAAAGAGGGAAGAGAGCTTTACTGGAAGCAAACTAAAAAAGGATTATTCGACCATGGAATTGATGCATGGTGGTGTGACTCTAGCGAACCCTTTACTCCTGAATGGAATCATGTCGGTACACCAGAAGCAATTACTATGTATCATGAGTTTTTTGATACAAGTAGCCAGCATATACCGGCACAACTAACAAATTCTTATGGATTATATCATGCAAGGGCAATCTATGAGGGACAACGTGATGTAACAAGTGAAAAACGAGTAGTCAATCTTACCCGTAACGGATATACAGGACAGCAAAGATATGGAGCTATTCTTTGGTCAGGAGACATATCTGCAAATTGGATAACGATGAAAAGACAGATTGCAGCTGGACTCAATTTCTGTGTCAGTGGTATCCCTTACTGGACACTGGATATAGGAGCATTTTTTGTGAAAAAGGGAAACCAATGGTTCTGGGACGGAGATTATGAAAAGGGCTATGACGATCTTGGTTATCGTGAGTTATTCACCAGATGGTTCCAATACGGATGCTTTTTACCTATTTTCAGGAGCCATGGAACTGATTTTAGACGAGAATTAAAGTATTTTGGTGATCAGGGAGACCCATTCTATGATGCCTTAATAAAAATAAATCACTTAAGATATCAATTGATGCCTTATATTTATTCCATTGCAGCAAAGGTATGGAAGGATGACTACACTATGCTTAGAATGTTAGCCTTTGATTTTGCGGAGGATGCCAAAGCCAGAGTGATAGATGATCAGTTTTTATTCGGTAGCAATCTCATGGTTTGTCCTGTGACTACACCAATGTTTTATGAGAAGGATTCCTTGCCAATCGAGGGAATTTCTAAAACTAGGGAAGTATATCTTCCTAAGGGAACCGGCTGGTATGATTTCTGGACGAACGAGTATTACGAAGGTGGGCAGAATATCCAGGCTGAGACTCCCATTGATATTATTCCGCTATATGTGAAAGCGGGAAGTATTCTTCCTATGACCCAGTTCATGAAATATGTAGATGAGATACCAGAAGCTCCTATTGAAGTTCGTGTCTATTCTGGTAAGGATACTGAATTCGAACTATATGAGGATGAAGGTAACAGCTATCGTTATGAAGAAGGTGCATATGCCTTAACAAAATTTGAATGGTCTGAACATAACCAGAAACTTCATATAAATGAACCAGTTGGAAGTTATCAGGGAATGATAAAGAATAGAGAATATAAGGTTCAGATAATCAAACATGATTAAACCATAGTCACCTTGATATATTAAAGTGTATGAAAAACCGATTGAAAAGTTTCAGCCAAATGCTGAAAGTCAGTTGGAGTGGTCCAGGGTATGAGATGAAGGAAATTGAGATGGATCATCTCTTTCATAAAGACTAAAAGTCTTTTTAAATTTATAGGGAGTACAATCGGTATACTTCTTGAAGGTATTAATAAAATGTCCTACATGCCCAAAGCCACAAGCAAGTGATACGTCAAGTACACTATGGTCTGTTTCCTTTAGTATTTCGCAGGCATAATAGATCTTTTGACGGTTGATATACTCCATAGGTGTCTTTCCAGTAATTTCCTTAAAAAAACGGGTAAAATGGGACACACTATAGCCTGCTACCTGGGCAAGTTCATCTACAGTAAGGCTTGAAAGACATTTGGTATGGATATATTTAATCACTTTTTCAAGCTTATCGGCTGCTTTTTTATTTTCATAGCGATCTTTTATATGAAATAAGCCAAACTCAAATATATGGGAAAAGATGATATACAATTGTGATTTTACCTTAAGTTCATAGGCAAAGGGCTTATCTTCATAGGTATGGCACAAAGATTTCAATTCTTCAATGATGACACGTTCATGATGGCTTGGTGAAAAATGATGGTTAATAACATATAGGGAAGACAAATATTTGTTGCAGATATCGACATCAGAGATAAGTAAGGAAGGATGGAAAACGACAGCATAGAAACCAAAATTGGTATTGTCCTTTGTGGAGATGGAATGTAGTACATTTGCCTTTACATAGGCGCATTCGCCTTCCTTTAATTCAATGATATCAACTCCGATACGAATGCATGCACTTCCAGAAGTAATATAGATAAATTCACATTCTTCATGCCAATGATAGGAAGCAATTAAACCAGAGGTGTGATAGATTTCAATGGGAAATTCTTTTGTACCATGATGTGCCTTTTCTTTTAGATCATAATTATTCATTATTGCACTCCAATCGTATAATAGTGTAATTTATAAGCATAAATATGTAAGACTTATAGCTTAAATAGTAGTATATTTCAATTATAACATTTAAAAGACATCAAATATATATATTTTTCGGGATACAGGAGGAAAGATATTATGGGCAATGAAAAAAAGGGAAGTATTCTAATCTATACCAGAACACCAGTTAAAGAATACTATTCCACATACTTGGCCTTTAGCGCACATCTGGCATATAGTGCTGATGGGATTACGTATGATGCACTCAATAAAAACTATGGAATTTTGTATGCGTCTGCTACAGTTACTCCCCATAACACTATAAACGCAAAAGGATTAAAAAACCCATATCTATTTTATACAGAAAATGGAGATTTTGGTATCGTTGCAGTCAGGGTCAATGCGGATGGCAGTGATGATATGGAAAGCAAAGGAAGCGTTGTACTATGGACTTCAGGAGATCTTTATCATTTTAAAGAAATGGGTCTCGTTGATTTAAAGAAAGGGACTCACATTCAGGAAGTTACATGTGAGTTTAATCCCTCTACCGATTTATATGAAATTAATTGGAAGGACGTAGAAGGTAACTGCTATAAAAACACATTATCTGATTTAACGGGTAGTGGAAAGATTGGGAATGTAGAAACTGGCTATATTGTTACGGATACAACAGAGTTAAAATTACCAGAAGGTGCTGTGAAAGGGAATGTTTTGCAGTTAAAGGAACCGTTTGCTTCTGAACTTCTGATTAAATGGTCACCACTAAAGAACATAGCTATCAAAGTACCAGATGTTATGAAAGCATCGAACGAGAAGGAAATAAGTGAGGTGACAGCAACGGCAGTATATAATGACGGATCCATGGCACTCAAACAAGTTCGGTGGGATACAAGTTCGGTGGATTTCACAAAGGCTGGGATGTATGAAATGACTGGTAAGGTAACCCAGGAAGTCTATCCTTTCCCATTAGCAGTCGGGTATGCAGATCCAGATGTTATACAATGGAATGGAAAATATTATTTTATTGCTACCAATGATAATACCAATGATATTGGCTTATATGTACGTGAGGCTGATAACTTATTAGGATTATTTGAAGCGGAAGTAAAGCAACATATTATCTTAGATGTTAACGAAGAAAAAGGGTTTATACAGACCTTTTGGGCGCCTGAATTTCATATCATTAATCAAGAGTTATGCATTTTATTTGCAGTCGGTGGACATATATGGGGGCCTCAATCTCATATTATGAAGCTTAAAAGTAACGGTAGTGTTATTGATGCAGAAAGTTGGGAAGAACCTATTCGTGTTATAAAAAAAGATGGCGATTATTTAGCAACGGAGGGTATCACCCTTGATATGACTTATTTCGAAGCGTTTGGATCATCCTATTTTGCCTGGTCCTATCGAATGCATACGATGGATCCTTATGATACGGGTTCTATGATTTACCTGGCAACGATTGACCCTATGAAACCTTGGCAGTTGACCTGTGAACCAGTCTTGCTCTCTAGGCCACTTTATGGTTGGGAAAACATCGAGCACACGATTAACAATGAGGGACCTTATGCGATTGTTATGGAAGACCAGGTTTATATTACCTATTCTGGAGGTGCTGCTGGGGGATATTCCTATGTACTTGGTCTACTGACGGCTAAGAAAGGGGATGATTTACTAGAAGCAGGTAACTGGGTAAAAAATAATGCACCTGTGTTATCCTATTATTCCATTCAGGGGGAATATGGGCCAGGCCATAATACATTTTTCAAGGATCAATATGGAAATTTGATGAATGCTTATCACGCACAGGAATCTTTTAAAAATAGCCCGAGATGTACGGCAATTCGCAGGGTGCATTTTGACATATCTGGTAACCCGATATTTGATTTATCGGTAGAACATGATTTGAATAGTGAGTTAATGACAGTGAATTCAAAAGTTATAGTTGAATTATAAAAATGTAGGTAATTTATTAACTAAAAACAAAGAAAAAATTTTGAGGTGAAATTATGAGTGTTTTTCAAGAGCAAGGAAATAAGTTAATATTTCAAAGAAGGGATGAATTTGCCATCCTTGAACCATGGGGAAAAGATAATTTACGATTTAAATCTTCGCCGAATGTAAGACTTACGGATGAAGACTGGAATTTGCTGCCTCAACAAGAGTCAGAATGTAAAATAGTAATTGAAAAAAACAAAGCTACAATAACGAATGGAAAGATTTCTGCTGAAATGTTTTCAAGTGGCAAGATTGTTTTTTATAAGGATGGTAAGGTGATTTTAGCGGAGCGTTCAGAAGTAGCCTTTTTTATGAAATATAGGGATTTTCGTTCTCTAGGTGGAGATAATCATCATGCTACGGTTATTTTTGAGGCTAACGAAAAGGAACATTTCTTTGGATTGGGACAAGAGCAGAATGATTGCTTTGATTTGAAGGGTTCTACTAGTCAATTAATTCATAAAAATGCCAAATCCTCAATACCGTTTGTTTATTCTTCCCTTGGTTATGGTTTTCTTTGGAACAATCCATCCATTGGTCGCTGTGAGTTAACAAACAATCATTCCCAATGGGAAGCAAATTCTACGAAGCAAATTGATTATATTGTAATTGCAGGGGATACTCCAGCAGAAGTTATGGCAAAATATGCGGATCTAACGGGACATGCGCCGAAATATCCCGCTTGGGCTTCAGGGTTCTGGCAATGCAAATTAAGATATGAAGATCAGGAAGAACTTCTGGAGGTAGCAAGAGAATACAAGAGACGTGGCATTCCATTATCTGCTATCATCATTGATTATTTTCATTGGACGGAGCAAGGGGAATGGAAGCTTGACCCAAAATATTGGCCTAATCCCAAAAAGATGTGTGAGGAACTAGAAGAAATGGGAATTAGAGCTATCGTTTCCATTTGGCCTACGATAAATCCTGCCAGTGAAAACTATGGTTATATGGATGAAAGAAATATGTTGATTAGAACGGAAAGAGGTCAATATGGGATATTCTCCTTTTATGGTCAGCAAACTTATATCGATACAAGTAATCCAGAAACAAGAGAATATGTATGGGATAGAATCAAAGAAAACTATTATGATAACGGAATCAAGACCTATTGGCTTGACGAGTCTGAACCGGAAATAGGACCAGCTCATTTTGATAACATTCGCTTCTATAAAGGAAACGGAGAAGAAGTAGGATTAATTTATCCATTTCATTATTCACAACTTTTTTATGAAGGATTAAAAAAAGAAGGGGAAACTGAAATCATTTCACTTACTCGTGCAGCATGGATTGGAAGTCAAAGGTTTGGAGCCTTGGTGTGGTCAGGAGACATTCCTTCCACCTTTGAATCCCTTCGCATGAGCGTGAAAACAGGCTTGAACATGGCAATGTGCGGAATCCCATGGTGGAACAGTGATATCGGTGGCTTCTGGGGAGGAAATATTGAAAGTGACTATTTCAAAGAACTGATTGTGCGCTGGTTCCAATTCGGTGTATTTTGTCCAGTTACCAGGCTACATGGATCAAGAAACCGCACTTCAAATCAGGTGGAACGTAATCCTGGAGTGAAGGAACGTAGTGGTGGAGACAATGAAATATGGAGTTTTGGTGAAAAAGCATATCCTATTTTAAAAAAATTATTAGAGCTTCGGGAACGCCTTCGACCTTATATTCACAAATACATGGACATAGCAAGTGAAACAGGTGCTCCAGTCATGCGTCCTATGTTCTTTGATTATCCACAGGATGAAATATGTTATTCTTTAGATAATCAATATATGTTTGGAGAAGATATACTATTTGCTCCAATCGTTAAGCAAGGTTGCATTGAACGTGACGTGTATCTTCCTGCTGGAAATTGGATTGATATAAATGAGAAAAAAGAATACGAAGGTGGATGCCACGTTAAGATGCATGCTGAACTTGACCAATTTATTGCATTTGTGAAAAAAGGAAGCGAATACTTAAGCATATTTGAGTAATCGTAAACGTGTCATATGTCAACAATGATATACCAATAAATTATTGAACAATAGGGAGGTCTATGATAGCTTATGAAATCAAAAGAAACAGAGAATAATCTCAACAGGAGAAATCCAATAGTACAAACTATATATACTTCTGACCCAGCGCCAATGGTATACAACGATACGGTATACTTATACACGGGGCACGATGAAGACAACTCAACTTGGTTCACTATGAATGATTGGAGATGTTTTTCCTCAACCGACATGGTAAATTGGACTGATCATGGTTCACCCTTGTCCTATCATGAATTCAGTTGGTCAAGAGGTGATGCTTGGGCAGGGCAGTGTATTGAAAGAAA
>DATESN010000045.1:0-60772 GCA_035270785.1 Lachnospiraceae bacterium
CTTGCAGAAAAGGTTTCCAAAGAAGTGGATTCATTTCTACAAATATTGCCACGAAGAGAAATTATAGAAAAGTCCCTAGATAATTATGGATATATCCTAGTTGCAAAGACCATGGAAGATGCCATAGAAGCGGCAAACGAAATTGCATCCGAACATTTAGAGATACTAACCAAAGATCCTTTTGGAATGATGACGAAAATCAAAAATGCAGGGGCAATCTTCCTAGGGGAATATTCTTCGGAACCTCTAGGCGACTATTTTGCTGGTCCAAATCATATTTTACCCACAAATGGTACATCTAAATTCTTTTCACCTTTAAGTGTGGATGATTTTGTTAAAAAAAGTAGTATTATTTCTTACTCCAAAGAAGCGTTAGAAGCAGTCCATAAAGATATTGAACTTTTTGCAACAAAAGAGGGATTGACGGCTCACGCAAACTCAATTAAAGTTAGATTTGAAGATGAACACAATAAATAATATGAAAAGGGGTCCTAATTATGGCTATAACAAATATTAGATCATCAAAAATCACTCGAAAGACCAAAGAAACAGATATTAACTTATCCTTCTTCATTGATGGGGGTGGAAAATCTAATGTTGATACAGGAATTGGTTTCTTCGATCATATGTTAGAAGGTTTTTCCAAACATGGTTTTTTTGATTTGGAATTAAAAATAGCCGGGGATTTAAATGTAGACGGACATCACACAGTGGAAGATTGTGGAATTGTGCTTGGTTTGGCCATAAAAGAAGCGATGGGAGATAAAAAGGGGATTAAAAGATACGGCTCTTTTATCCTTCCCATGGATGAAGCCTTGGTGCTCTGTGCAATTGACTTATGTGGAAGACCCTATTTAGATTTTGATTGTGCCTTTAGTGTTGATAAAGTTGGTTATTTAGATACTGAGTTAATTAAAGAGTTTTTCTATGCTATTTCTTATAGCGCGGGAATGAATTTACATATTAAGTTACTGTCTGGAACAAACAATCATCATATGATTGAAGCAATGTTCAAAGCTTTTGCAAAAGCACTAGATATTGCTACCAGTTATGATGAAAGAATCACCGATGTTTTAAGTACAAAAGGTATTTTATAGTCTATACTTATATACGAAATGGAGAAATATAATGAATTATAAGAAATTTATCCCTTGTATTTATTTATTAAAAGGAAATGCTGTTAGAAGTTTTCGCGATTCCACAGTCATTAACATGAATCCTAGTGAACTTGCAAAATTTTATAGTGATAATCATGCGGATGAAATCATTGTATTTGATTTATCAACAGATGATTTGGATCACGAAGAAGCGATTTGCATGATCAAACATATCTGCATCATGAGTGAAGTACCTATCATTGGAGCTGGTAATGTAAATCGTATGGAAGATATTAAAAAATTGATTTATGCTGGATGTAAAAAAGCTGTTTTAAACTTTAGCAGACAAGATAATATAAAACTTACACAAGAAGTATCAAAAAAATTTGGCAAAGAGAAAATAATAGCAGCTATTTCAGATATTGCAACCTTTAAGCAATATCAAGATATCATACAGGAATACATCAGCGAAGTTCTTCTTGTTAATGAAAATAACTTAAAGGAATTTATAAAAGTTGGAAATATTCCAATGATTTCAATGATACCAGAGGTTTCACTTGATAAAATGATGGAATATCTGAATTTCCCCTCTATTAGTGGAATAACTGGTGAAATTATCAATTCCAATGCCAAAGAAATCAACTCTTTAAAACACTTATGTTCAGAAAATGGGATTACCGTTCATAATTTTGACAACGCTACAAAATGGTCGGAATTTAAGCTAAATTCAGATGGGATGATTCCTGTTATTGTTCAAGATTATATTACAAGTGATGTTTTAATGGTTGCTTATATGAATGAAGAGGCATATCAACAAACTTTAAAATCTGGTAAAATGACCTATTATAGCCGTAGTCGAGAAGAATTATGGCTTAAGGGTGATACAAGTGGTCATTATCAATATGTAAAATCACTTACTGCTGATTGTGATATGGATACTATTTTAGCTAAAGTCTCACAGGTTGGTGCCGCTTGCCATACAGGAAGTTACAGTTGCTTTTTTAATGAAATCGTGAAAAAGGAATATGAAGAAACAAATCCATTAAAGGTTTTTGAAAGCGTGTTTGCCGTGATTAAGGATCGAAAGATTCATCCAAAAGATGGTTCTTATACAAATTATCTTTTTGATAAAGGAATTGATAAAATTCTAAAAAAGCTAGGGGAAGAAGCTACCGAAATCGTAATTGCTTCTAAAAATCCAAATTCCGATGAAATCAAATATGAGATTTCAGATTTTCTTTACCACATGATGGTTCTTATGGTGGAAAAAGGAGTTTCTTGGGAAGAGATTACAACAGAGTTAGCAAATAGATGACAATTAGACAATGAATTTCGTACATAGTAAAAAGACTGTATTTATTATTTTAGCATAAGTACAGTCTTTTTTTCATAGAAATAGTGTGAGAAATGTAATATGGCAAATTAAAATATGTTATTAATTGGCTTAAAGGAGGAGAATGGATTCCATATCAACCGACCAAAAATTAGAATTAATAAAATCAATACGAAATGAAAATTCTATCAATTATGAAAAGATAAATCATCGTGTTGGTCTTTTATACGGAAATGAAAAAAGAAGCCAAGAAGAAACTATGGAGGATACTACGAATCCCACTGTCTTTCATTCTGTTAAACTTAGATTTTTATTAGCCTTTCTTATTTTTGGTGTTTTTTTCATCTGGGATAAACAGGATATTAGTGTAATGGGATACCATTCTTCAGAATTTGTGGATTTTATTAAAAAGGATTTTAATTTGAATACATTTGATTTTATAGAAGATATCACTTATAATTTAAATCATTATATGAAAATCGAGGTTACAAATGAATAATTTAGCACTAGAGGATGAACTTTTATTAAAAATCGAAAAACCTGCAAGATATATTGGAAATGAAGTAAATAGTATTACAAAAGATTTGGCACAAGTGGATGTTCGTTTCGCTATGTGCTTTCCTGATGTGTATGAGATTGGGATGTCACATCTTGGAATACAAATTTTATATGATATGTTAAATAGTTTTGATGGTGTTTGGTGTGAAAGAGTCTATTCCCCATGGATCGATTTAGATATCATTATGAGGGACAAAAAGATTCCACTTTTTGCACTAGAATCCCAAGACCCGATTAAGCATTTTGATTTTCTTGGAATTACCATTCAATATGAAATGTGCTATACCAATATTCTCCAGATTCTAGACTTAGGAGGAATACCAATTTTTTCTAAAGATAGGACGAAAGAGCATCCTATTGTAATTGGTGGAGGCCCTTGTACCTATAATCCAGAACCTATCGCAGATTTTTTTGATATCTTTTATATTGGAGAAGGAGAAACGGTATTTAAAGATGTAATAGACACTTATCAGAACTTTAAAAAAGAAGGAAGATCTAGAATCGACTTTTTAATTGCAGCAGCCCAAATACCAGGTATGTATGTTCCCAGTTTATATAATGTGACCTATCACGAAGATGGAACAATTCAATCATTTACGCCTACCATTTCAAATATTCCAAACACCATAAAAAAAGAAATTGTTATGGATGTAACCAATACGTATTACCCTATGAAACCTGTTGTTCCTTTCATTAAAGTTACCCAGGACCGTGTTGTACTTGAAATTCAACGTGGCTGCATACGTGGTTGCCGTTTTTGTCAAGCAGGACAACTTTATAGACCCGTGAGAGAACGGGATGTAGAAGTGTTAAAAAAATATGCCATGGAAATGTTAGATAATACGGGACATGAAGAAATATCTCTTAGTTCCCTAAGTTCTAGTGATTATTCTAAACTAGGGGAATTAGTAGACTTCTTAATAGAAGAATGTAATCATAAAAAAATCAATATTTCTCTACCATCCTTAAGAATTGATGCCTTTTCATTAGATATCATGAGCAAAGTACAGGATGTACGAAAAAGTAGTCTTACCTTTGCTCCAGAAGCTGGAAGTCAACGAATGAGAGATGTTATAAACAAGGGATTGACTGAGGAAGTCATTCTCAAAGGTGCTGCAGAGGCTTTCGAAGGTGGTTGGAATCGTGTAAAACTATATTTTATGTTAGGATTACCTGGGGAAACGGAAGAGGACATTAAAGAGATTGGAGAATTATCTAATAAAATAGCTGCAACCTTTTTTGAAGTTGTCCCAAAAGAAAAGCGAACAGGTAAAATTCAAATTGTTGTAAGTTCTTCTTTCTTCATTCCAAAACCATTTACTCCTTTTCAATGGGCTCCTATGAACACAAAACAACAATTTATTGACAAAGCATATGTCGCTAAAAAGTCCATTATGAATCAACTAAATCAAAAAAGTATTAAGTACAATTGGCACGAAACTGATGTCAGTGTGATGGAAGGTGTTTTTGCAAGAGGGGATCGAAAAGTGGGACAAGTTATTTATAATGCCTACAAAAAAGGATGTCTTTTTGATGCTTGGGGGGAACATTACAAACATGATATTTGGTTGCAATGCTTCGAAGAATGTAACCTAAGTATTGATTTTTATACTACAAGGGAACGCTCTTTGGATGAGACATTTCCTTGGGATTTCATTGACTGTGGCGTTAATAAGGAATTTTTAAAACGTGAATGGCAACATTCTTTAAAGGAAGAAGTTTCCCCTAATTGTCGTATACAGTGTCAAGCATGTGGAGCCAATCAGTTTGGTTGCGGCGTATGTTTTGAAGATAATGGAGGCTGCTAATTATGAAGTTACGAATAAAATTCACGAAGTCTGGATCCATGAAATTCATTGGGCACCTAGATATGATGAGATACTTTCAAAAAGCAATTCGTAGGGCCAAACTAGACGTTATCTATACGGGTGGATATAGCCCCCATCAAATTATGTCATTTGCAGCTCCTTTGGGTGTTGGTCTTGAAAGTAATGGAGAATATCTTGATATAGAAGTTAATTCTGTTACAACAAGTACGGAAATGATAAACCAATTAAATAGCGTTATGGTAGATGGAATAGAGATATTAAGTATGAAGGAGCTCCCTACAGACGCAGGTAATGCAATGGCAAGTGTTGCGGCGGCTAGCTATTTAGTTAAATTTCGCAGTGGAAAGCTCCCTCCTTTTGACTTATACAGTCAACTAGAGATTTTGAAGAAAATGGAATCTATCATTATCGTAAAACAAACAAAAAAGAGTAGTGCTGAACTTGACTTGAAGCCATTTATTTTCGACTTAAGGAAAGTGGAAGATAAAGATGAAATTTATATGTTTGTAGATTCTAGTAGTGCCGGTAATATAAAGCCAAAATATGTGATTGATGCATTATATGCCATAAACAATATGGTATTAGATGAATTTGATTTACAAATTACAAGACTGGATACGTATACGAATATAGGAACAGATGACAAAAAGAATCTTGTTCCATTGGATTCCATAGGAGATGATTTCTAATGATTCATAGTAGTTTTGTCATTACACATTATAAGAATGGTATTATTTCCGCCTTAATTAAAGATAATAAACTAGAACATATTAATTATTTTGATATAGAAAATAATGATTTAGCAGTGGGAAACATTTTCATTGGAAAAGTTTCCAATGTTGTGAAAAATATGAATGCCGCCTTTGTGGAAGTAAAACCTGGAATCAATTGTTTTTTACCCATTGATTCTACTTTAAATCCAAAATTACTAAATCGAATATTTGACGGAAGATTAATAGCCGGTGACGAACTATTAGTTCAAATTAATCGGGAAGCAATTAAAACAAAGGATCCTTTAATCACAACCAATATATCCATATCTGGACAATATAGTGTATGTACCTATGGAAATAGGAAAATTGGGTTCTCTAGTAAATTATCCAAATCAAACAAAGAACTTGTAAAAACATATTTACAAGAGGAGTGTTCTTCCCTTCAAATTCAAAACAAAAACGGTGTTCTGAAGTCGAAAGAAGAGTTTGGCATTGTTATTAGAACAAATGTATCCACCCTGTTACCAGATCACTTAGATTTATTAAACGATGAATTGGCAAAACTGAAAGATCAATTAGTTCATCTGATAGATATTGCATCTAAAAGAACCTGTTTTAGTAAATTGGTAGAAGCACCTCCAAAATATTTAGAACTTTTAAAAAATCTATATGAATCTAATTATGATAAAGTGGTTACGGATTCCAAATCCATCTTTGATTCCTGTAAACAGTATCTAGAGGAAAACAATAAGGAAAGTCTTACTAAGTTATCCTTTTATCAAGATGAAAAGCTTCCTTTGTTCAATTTATATGGTTTAGACAGCAAGATTTCTGAAGCGTTAAACAAAAAGGTATGGTTAAAATCTGGAGGATATCTAGTCATTGAACCTACTGAAGCATTGATTGTAATTGATGTAAATTCAGGTAAGTTTTCTGGTAAGGTTTCAAAAGCAGATGCTATTTTCCAAATCAATATGGAAGCGGCAGAGGAAATGGCACACCAGCTAAAGCTTCGTAATTTATCAGGCATCATCATTGTAGATTTTATAAATATGGACAATCCCCTTTATAAGGAACAGTTAATAAATAAAATACGTGAACTGATTAAAAAAGATAGTATTAAAACTGATTTTATTGATATCACTCCCTTGGGCCTTGTGGAAATCACTCGCAAAAAAGTGGAAAAATCTTTAAAGGAACAACTGAATCTATCATCAAATTAGAAGACATACCAATGTATGTAGAATGGATATAACAATGAAATTTATAAAACTAGAAAAAGTGAAAGATGGCAAATACCTTAAAAACTATGAAGTGACCTACCTTAATAAAGTAGGAAATGAAAAAAAATATGAAATTGTTAGCAGAAAAGAACTTTCTTCTATGGAAGATTTAGGAAAGATACCTAGTGGAGTATCTATCGTTGCTACAAAAGATAATAAGATGCTTCTATTAAAAGAATTTAGAATGAGTCTCAATAAATCCATTTTTAATTTATGTGCAGGTATGATAGATGAAGGTGAGACCATTGAACAATGCATCAGAAGAGAACTTTATGAAGAAACAGGTTTATCTGTTGGTAAAATAACAAAAATATTACCTCCTTCTTTTTCAGCAGTAGGGTTTTCTGATATATCAACTTACATTGCCTTTGTAGAGGCTACTGGTGAATTTTCAGATCATACCTCGGATAATGAGAAAATAAGTTGCTCTTTTTATTCAAAAGAAGAACTAGCCATTTTATTAGAAACAGAAGAATTTAGCTCAAGAAGTCAAATGGCAGCCTATTTTTTCAGCAATTCCGTATTTTAAATAATCAATTAGTAAATCATTTATAGGTCTATAAAAAACAATCGAAAAATTATAATCATGTCAATAAAAAATACTTGACATATTTTTTTGACAGTGCTATTATATGTGAGTATGCCGCATAGCGTGGTTATAAGTGTATCAATTTTTGTATCATAAATCTTGATATCACCAAAGCTAGCGAGTAATTAAAGTGGGAGGTACCCTATGTACGCAATTATTGCAACAGGTGGAAAACAATACAAAGTTTCCGAAGGCGAATTAATCAAAGTTGAAAAACTCGACGTTGAAGAAGGCGCAGTAATATCTTTTGACCAAGTTATAGCAGTAAGCGATAAAACTCTTAAAGTTGGAGCAGACGTTGAAAATTCAACTGTAACTGCAACTGTTGTAGCTCATGCAAGAGCTAAAAAAGTGATCGTTTATAAGTATAAGAGAAAGACCGGATATCATAAAAAAAATGGTCATAGACAAGCATACACTCAAGTTAAAATTGACAAGATTAATGCTTAATAGGTAATTCATATGATTACTATTACAATTTATAAATCCAACGATCAATACACAGGGTTTGATTGTCTCGGACATGCAGGTTTTGCAAATTCGGGAAAAGATATTATATGTTCTGCTGTTTCTGTTTTAGTAATTAATACCATTCATTCTATTGATGTATTAACCAAGCAACAGACTTCTGTAAAAACAGAGGAAAAAAGTGGATTTATACAATATTCTTTATCAGGTCAAACTTTAACAGAAGCCAAGCTTTTGCTTGATTCTATGATTTTAGGATTACATGAAATCGAAAAACAATATGGTAACAAGTATTTAAAAATCAAATTCAAGGAGGTATAAACCATGTTAAATATGAACCTTCAATTTTTCGCTCATAAAAAGGGTGTTGGTTCTACCAGAAATGGTAGAGACTCTGAATCCAAGAGATTGGGTGCGAAAAGAGCTGATGGACAATTTTGTAGAGCAGGAAACATTTTATTTAGACAACGTGGAACTAAGATTCATCCAGGAATCAATGTAGGTCGCGGTGGTGATGATACATTATTTGCATTAGTTGACGGTGTACTTAGATTCGAAAGAAAAGGAAGAGATAAAAAACAAGCTTCCATTTATCCAGTAGAAGACTAGAAGAATAACCAAGAACTTCAAACATAATGTTTGAAGTTTTTTTTATAGAAAGTATTTATTTTATCAAAAAAATCGTGTAATATATACAAGTATTGATTATTTTTTTACACATCAGTAATAATGTAATTATAGATCATATCCGTTATTATTTTATTTCAGAAAGAAACAGGTGCAATATGTTTGCAGATAGAGCAAAAATTTATATAAGAAGTGGAAAAGGTGGCGATGGAAATATTTCTTTTCGCCGGGAAAAATATGTTCCCAATGGTGGCCCAGATGGTGGGGATGGCGGAAAAGGTGGTTCCGTTATCTTTGAAGTCGAAGATGGTCTTAATACCTTAACAGACTTTAGACAGAAAAGAAAATATCTAGGAGAACATGGTGGCGATGGTGGCAAAAAGAATTGTCGTGGCAAAGACGGTGCTGATATTATTATCAAGGTTCCACCTGGAACTGTTATCAAGGAAGCGGAAAGTGGAAAAGTAATCGCTGATATGTCTGGTGATCATAGACGTCAATTACTACTTACGGGAGGCAAAGGTGGAAACGGTAATCAAAATTATGCTACATCCACAATGCAAGCTCCTAAATATGCTCAACCAGGACAACCTGCAAAAGAACTGGAACTTCAATTGGAATTAAAAGTAATTGCGGATGTAGGACTTGTAGGATTTCCAAACGTAGGAAAGTCAACCTTATTATCAAGGACAACCAATGCAAAACCTAAAATAGCAAATTATCATTTCACCACCTTAAATCCTCATTTAGGTGTTGTTGATTTAGGTGAGGGAAACGGATTTGTAATTGCAGATATCCCTGGACTTATTGAAGGCGCGTCTCAAGGAGTTGGTCTTGGACATGAATTTTTACGGCATATAGAACGTACAAAGATATTCATCCATATGATTGACGCGGCGTCTACAGAAGGCAGAGATCCAATAGAAGATGTCTATGCTATCAATAAGGAGTTAGAAGCATATAATCCTGAAATTGCAAAAAGACCCCAAGTTATTGCAGCCAATAAAATCGATTGTATTTATGACGAAAACGAAGATCCCATTGCTAAAATTCGGGCAGAGTTTGAACCAAAAGGAATTAAAGTATTTGCCATATCAGCCGTTAGTGGAGAGGGCCTAAAAGAGCTACTTTACTATGTATATAATTTGTTGCAAACACTTGATCAGACGCCAATTGTTTTTGAGCAAGAATATTTTCCTAATTTTGATACAAAAATCTCTAACGATGCATATACCGTTATTTATGATGAAGATGAAAAAGAATTTGTCGTGGAAGGTCCCCGTATTGAAAAAATGCTTGGATATACAAGCCTAGATTCTGAAAAAGGATTTTCTTTCTTCCAAAAGTTCTTAAAAGATAATGGAATATTGGCAGAATTAGAAAAACTAGAGATTAAAGAAGGTGATACCGTAAGAATGTACGGATTATCTTTTGAATATTACAAGTAAATTTTAATATGGTTCCTTCGTTTCGAACCATGGTTTTTAGAAGAAAGAGCAGGGAAACCTGTATGGAGACACTATGACAAGTAAACAACGTGCATATTTAAAAAGTTTAGCAAGTACTCTTGATCCTATTTTCAATATTGGTAAATCAAGTTTGACTCCTGAAATTACCATTGCAATTGATGAAGCATTTAATACGAGAGAGCTTCTTAAGGTTTCTGTGTTAAAAAATTGCTTGGATGACCCAAAGGAAATTGCAGGCATGCTAGCAGAAAGATCCCATTCACAAGTGGTACAAGTGATTGGCAAAAAAATTGTGTTATATCGTGAAAATAAAGACAACAAGAAAATAATCTTACCAAAATAAAGGATAAAACAAAATGCAAATAGGTAAAAAAGTTGGCATTATGGGTGGTACTTTTAATCCTATTCATATGGGACATTTAATATTGGCTGAAAATGCCAGAGAAGCTTTTCAATTAGATGAAGTATTATTTATTCCAAGTGGTGTTCCCTATATGAAAAAGGATGTTTTAGATAGTAAGTTTCGTATTTCCATGGTGGAATTAGCAATTGAAGATAATCATTTCTTTTCCTTATCTAAAATAGAAGTAGAAAAAGTTGGTTATTCTTATTCCTACGAGACAATAGCTACCTTAAAAGAAAATAATCCGAATCATATTTATTATTTTATAGTTGGAGCCGATGCACTTTTTTCAATGGAAAAGTGGAAGTGTCCCGAAAAGATATTTAAAGAATGTATTATTTTAGTGGCTACCAGGGATAATTACGACGATGTTTCATTGAAGAAACAAAGGGATTATCTGAATGCTAAATTTAAAGGGAATATTTTCTTGATTCCAACAAGAAACATCGAATTATCATCAACTGATATTAGAAATAGAGTAATCCATAATCAATCGATTCGATATATGGTACCTGAAAATGTTTTTAATTTTATTAAAAATAACAAACTTTATGTAAATGAAAGTATGAAGGAAGACAAGTAAAATGGATCAGCCTAATTTTCGTAAAATTCATAAAAGACTTAGAAACAATTTGGATTATCCAAGATATGAACATACCCTTGGAGTAGCATATACAGCCTCTGCGCTAGCGATGCGATATGGAGCCGATGTTCAAAACGCTATTTTAGCAGGATTATTACATGACTATGCAAAATGTATTAGCAATCAAAAAAAGATGGATATCTGTGAAAAATATAAAATTACAGTAAGTGAAATTGAGTTTAAAAATCCCTATTTATTACATGCGAAAATAGGAAGCTTCCTAGCAATGAAAAAATTTGGAGTGAGAGATAAGGATGTCATCAATGCTATCTTAAATCATACAACAGGACGCCCTAATATGAGCTTGTTAGAGAAGATATTATATGTTGCTGATTATATAGAGCCCCATCGCAAAAAGGTTCCTGATTTAGCCGAAATAAGGCAGTTAGCCTTTGAAGATATTGATCATGCACTGCTTTATATCTTAAAAAACACATTGGTCCATTTAAACTCTATAGAATTAGAACCCGATCCCATCACTGAAATAACATATGAGTATTACAATGACAAATTTAGTGAATATGATTTAAAGATAATATAACGAAGTTAGCAACTATAGTAACAGGACAAAGAAGATAAGGAAAAATAAAATGGCAGAAAAAAATGTAGCAAATGAAATGGCGAAATTAGTAATTGAAGCGTTAGAAGATAAGAAAGCAGAAAATATTAGAATCATTGATATCAATAAAGTGTCAACACTTGCGGATTATTTTATCATTGCTAGTGGAACAAATCGTAGTCAAATTCAAGCTTTAGCCGAAAGTGTAGAAGAAAAATTAGGAAGAGCTGGATATGAAAAAAAACAAATAGAAGGATACGATACAGCCAATTGGATCCTTATTGATTACCGTGATGTAATCGTGCATATTTTTGATAAAGAAAACAGATTATTATATGATTTGGAAAGAATCTGGAGAGATGGAAAAGCAATTGAGATTGAAGAATTAAACTAACGTTCTTGGATTCTTTGTTACTTCATTATAAAAAAGGAGCAATACTATTATGAAGTATTGCTCTTTTTGTTATAATGAATTTTTTTCCTAATGATATAAACGAAAAACACCAAATACTTTTCCCAACACTTCACATTCATTCACAATAATAGGATCCATGGTATCATTTTCTGGTTGTAAACGAAAATGTCCATTTTCTTTGTAAAATGTTTTAACAGTTGCTGAATCATCAACTAATGCAACAACAGTATCCCCATTGCGAGCAGTATTACATCTTTCAACAAATATTTGATCACCATCAAAGATACCAGCATTGATCATACTTTCTCCTTTGACTTTCAAAATAAAGGTTTCTGCATTAGGAACCATTTCAGCCGGAATAGGAAAGTACCCTTCAATATTCTCAGCAGCTAAAATTGGCTGACCCGCAGCAACCGTACCTATAATAGGAATACTTGTCATTTCATGTCTAACCATTTGAAAACTTTCGTCAATGATTTCAATTGCACGAGGTTTTGTAGGATCTCTTCTGATATACCCATTCTTCTCTAAGGTCTCTAAATGTGAATGCACGGAAGAAGTAGACTTTAACCGAACCGCTTCACATATTTCCCTTACTGCAGGTGGATAACCTCTATGTAAAATTTCCTCTTTAATATATTCTAATATTTCACTTTGTTTCCCTGTAATCTTGCCATAACCCATGAAAATACCCCCCATCTTTTTTTATAGTATAGCATATCAAAAATCCGAAAGCAAACATATATTCCAAATACTTGTTCGATTTTTCTTCATAAAAGGTCAAATGAATAGGTAACTTCTAGTTTTGAGGAATGCCTTCTCTCGAGCCAATTAATAGATCATGATATGTATCATCTGCATATTTAGCCAAATAATAGGATTTCTTTAAAAGACAGCCAGGTCGTTTTTTACATCATTGCAAACATACGGAGGTTTTAAAAGTTTATCGCAGGTAATGACTATGTAGCCAGGGCAAACAGTTGTGCAATGAAAATTTGGCTCGCTACATTTCTAATCTTTCTTGCAATTTCTGCAAAAGATTCTTTGTTCTCTAATCCTTTTTCAATGATTATACGTTGCGACATAGTTAAATGTTTATGGTTATTTCTCTCAGTCATGTCAGCCTTCCTTTCCGCACAGAAGGGTTCCAATGCAGATTGTTTAATGCTTTTAGAAATAATAGGATTTTTGTCTATAAAAGGCAAAGGTTGGGTTACATTTCAGCATTTTATTTTAATTATTACATTAAGAGGACTATTTATTACATTATAAAAAAATAAGAAACTCTATGTGATAAGATAAACAAAGCAATTAAAATTATATTTTACGATAATTGCTTAATGTTGTAATAAATGGTTCTGGTAAAGTCACTATTAATTTGTTTCGCTGTTATTCAGCAGATTGGAGAAAATATATTCAGGAGCATCTATGACAGAAAAATCAGGTATGGCTATCATATATGGCTGAAAATATCACAAATTGTGAGGCAAAAGATGATACTTAAAAAAACTAAATTATTGTTAGTAACCTGTGTCATATTCTGTTCTTGTACTGCTTGTGGATCAAGATCCATGGGCAGTCAGACTGTTTATGAAAATGAAAGTTCTATTATTTCAGAAGATTACTATGTTTCTGGAATTTCCATAGAAAATAATGAAATTTATTATGCAGTTACAGAGTGGAATAACGAACGGGAAAATAGTGTGACAATATATCATAAAAATATATATGAAGAAAATTCTCAATCATTACCAATAACGTTAGGTAAAGGCGAAAATGTATATTCCATGTGTGGGGTAAATAATGATTTGTGGATTTTAATTGTCACAGAAGAACTAGATCGTGATGTGACTTTATTCTATACATTACGAAAATACGATATGAATGGCAAAAAGAAGGAAGAATCTACAGATATTAACTATTTAATGGAATCCAATCATGATCAGGCAATTCTAAAATTTCAAGCAGATTCACAAGGTAGCTTATGTTTGATTGGAGATTCTGGAACCATCTATTGTATGAATCAGGATGGAACGTGGGATGAGAATATTACCTATACGGGGGATATTTCAGTTACAGGACTTTACTCCACGGATGAAATATTAGTGTCATTTCAAAACATAGATAAGAGTGGTATTAAAAAAATTGATCTTTCAGAGAAGAAATTGAGTAGTATTAGCGACCGTATGATTTATTATGCAACCGAACAATATGGACTCAGCCGATACGAAAAAAATGGAACTCGACAAGATAATATCCTTACATGGTTGGACAATGGAATTTTCACTTCGCAAATTCAAGCGTTGGAAATTCTGTCAGATGGAACAATTGTTGTGGTTACTTGTGATTATAAAAATCAAGCATATGTCTTGAAACAGAATATTATAAAACAAGTAGAGCAAAGCAAGGAAACATCAAAAACCATTATTACGTATGGAGTAGCTGGCGATTTAAGTGAATCTGCAAAAGTTTCTATTGTAAATTTTAATACACAAAACAAGGAATATACAATTAAAGTGGTGGATTATCTAGAAGTTGGTCAGGCATCAGAAGATGTAACATGGAAATTAAATTCCGCCATTTCATCAGGAGAGGGTCCTGATTTAATAAATGTCACAGATTTTGATTATCAGACCTATGCCACAAAAGGAGTTTTTGAAGATTTATATCTATATATTAATAGTGATCAAAATTTTCATATGGAAGATTATTTCACCAATATATTAACCTGTTACTCTTATGGGGATCAATTGTTTGCTGTCCCACGGGAGTTTTCTATCGAAACACTGGTAGGCAGTAAAGAAGATTTTCCTGAAACAGGGTGGACGTTAAATGAAATGTATGATTATGTGGATAAACATCCTGAAATTGATACGATCTTTGAAGCAGGACCTCAATCCATGTTAAGTTATCTGATGGTTTGTTATATGGATCATTTTTATAATATAGAAACCGGAAGTTGCAACTTTAATTCCCAAGAATTTGTAGATTTATTGAAGTTTTGTAAAACATATGCTTTTAAAGGAGGAGGACCACCAGATAATGTAAAGAATGGAACACAACTTCTAATGACAGTATTTAATTTGGATTATACAAGCTACCAAATGTACCAACAAATTTTTGACGGAGATATTACTTTTGTGGGATATCCAGATGAAGATGGAAATGGTGCTTGGGTGACGACTCCAAACACGGCATTAGCCATCGCAACATATTCGAAACAAAAAGCGGGAGCTTGGGAATTTATTAAATTTTCGTTATCCGAAGAGGAACAACAGCTGAATAAATCGGATCACTTTTATCCAGTCCATGTAGATAGTTACTATGCATCAGTGAATCAGCAGATTAATATGGAGATGAATACAGAACAGGATGAGAATGGAAATTTGAAACAGGTTCCTTCCACTTATAATTTTGCATATATGACGTCTTCTAATGGAGATACGACGTCTTATACCTATGAAATTTATCCACCATCACAAGAAATGATAGATCACATTACAGAAGTAATAGAAAATTCAAAGACAATAATAGACCTGGATATAAATGTATGGAATATAATTATTGAAGAAGATAATTACTTGAAAGGTGATGGAGATCCTTGGGAGATGGCAAAAAAAATACAAAACAGAGTTCAAGTGTATGTACAAGAATCTAGGTGACGACAATTTAGTGATTAATTTGAAAAAATCGCATTTACCAAGAGGATAACACTCATTTAGTAATTTATTAATAGTTGTTTCTAATCCGATTTTACCAGATTCATCTTTGGAAGTTTGGTGAAAAGTCTTACTTGTAATAACTCTAAAAATCTGGTTTATACTGCAAGGGATACCGAAAGTCAATGAGAACCTTTTTATAGAGTAGGAGGTAATTAATTAATTTAATTACCGACCTCTCACACCACCGTACGTACGGTTCCGTATACGGCGGTTCTCTAGTTTTCACACATTTTCAGATAATAGTCAGCTATGGATATAAATCCAAGGCTGACTATTACTTTATTTGTAAGCACACTATTAAGCATTATTGCTGAACGCCAAATTCCTTTGCGACAATTTGCCAATTCATGTACTTTCCATTCAGGCATACCAAATTTTCTAATCATTCGGTATCTTGTTTTGACTTTCTTCCATTGTTTCCAGTAAATAGCCCTTATTTTACGACGTAACCATTCATCTGTACTCCTTAGCAGTTGTTTCATATCTGCCATAGCAAAGTAATTTACCCATCCTATTATAAATTGCTTCAATTTCATCGCTCTGTATTCATTGCCCCATCCGTTATTTCTCGATGTGAGCTCTTTCAACTTTGCTTTCATCTTCGATATTGATTTCTGGTGTACCCTAAATCTACATTCTCCTTTATATCTGTAGAAGCTGTAGCCTAGATACTTCACTTTGCTAATATGTGCCACCTTGGTTTTCTCTCGGTTTACTTTCAGAAAAAGCTTTCCCTCGATATATGGCATGATATTTTCTAAGGTTCTAATTGCGCTCTTTTTGCTTTTGCAAAAAATCATACAGTCATCAGCATAACGCACAAATCTGTGCCCTCTGCCTTCTAATTCCTTATCCAATTCATTGAGCATGATATTACTAAGTAGTGGACTTAGTGGTCCGCCTTGAGGCATCCCAACGTCTGTCTTTTCAAATATCCCATTACTGATTACTCCCGCATTAAGATATTTGTGAATTAGCGATATTACTTTGCCATCCTTAATGGTGCGTGATAATACTTCAATGAGTTTGCTTTGACACACTGTGTCAAAGAATTTCTCTAAATCCATGTCTACCACATATACATAACCATCATTTACATTCTGTTGGCACTGTTTCAGTGCATTGTGTGCTCCTCTTTTTGGTCGAAAACCATAACTGTTCTCCGAAAACTGTTCCTCATATATTGGAGTTAGTACCTGGGTAATTGCCTGCTGAAATACACGGTCAACTACTGTGGGTACCCCTAGTTTTCGAGTTTCGCCTTTTGTTTCTTTGGGTATTTCTACCCTTCTAACTGGATTAGGTTTGTATTTCCCATCTTTTAACTTCTGGACAAGTAGCTTGCCATTGCTTTTGAGAAACGTTAGAAGTTCATCCACGCTCATCCCATCAACACCGCCTGCTCCTTTATTAGATTTTACTTTCTTGTATGCCTTATTCAGGTTGTCTGATTGTAAAATCTGTTCCATCAGTTCGTTAGTCTGAAAATCTGTAATGATGTGGTTGTTTTCAGTAATCCTTGAATGAGCGAACACTTCTGCATATTCTTTCCGTTCCGCGGATACCATTTGCAGATAGTCCTCAATATGAAGTTGTCTGTCCTTAATTTCATTCTTAGTTACATTCATTTACTCACATCTCCTAAAGTTCAGTCCTTCCCAACTCATTTGCAACTGAATTGGTACTATGACCTCGGCTGACTTCTCATGATAAATCTTATTTCAACCATAACCGCAAATATTTTATTGCATTGGTTATGTCCATGAGACCTCCCCAGGTAAGAACGCAATCTTCCACTCCATCTATCTGCCACATATACTACAATTAATTCCGAGTAGTTATTGGACTTTGACTTGTTAAGCAGCCTTATCCTTAACTGTAGCCTGATGTGATTTCTGTTCGTCAGACCAGAGATTTGCCTGCACCTTCCTTCAGATTCCACCTCACGATGGACACCCTTGGTGTTCAGCTATGTCTTTCCCACTACTAGGGTAGACTAGGGACTTTAACCCATTAGATTGCGCCCATGCTGGGCGCACTTAGAAGTGAGAGAGACATAAAACAAATGTTTCTCTCACTTTTGTTTTATAAATCGTTTTGAATAACGACATTTTTTACATTGAAATTTTTTGTTATTTAAGTACGTATAAGATTAAATTCTGTATCTATAGAAGTAACTCTTACATTCTAGAAGCTAGTCTTTTACTTTACATTTTTATTCAAAAAAGCATTGACATTCGAATGCATGTTCGTTATAATTCATTTATAAGAACACTTGTTTGTAAACTTGTTTGTAAACTTGTTTGTAAACTTGTGTATAAACTTGTGTATAAATTTTTTATGGATTTGTTAGGAGGATTATTATGTATGAGAGTAGTCTAGGAAATATTAAATTAAGAAATATTAAATTAAGAAATAGTAGATTAAGAAGACAAAAAGAACTATATACACGCCTGACAATTTTTGTAATTACAATAGGTTTAATTATTATTTTGGCAGTCTTGTTTGGTAGTATACTTTCCAAAGCACAATCAGAAGATAACAATGATTTATCCTATAAATATTATACTAGTATACTTATTGAAAGTGGTGATACCCTTTGGTCTATCACAAATGAATATATGGATAAGCAATATTATTCGGTAGAATCATATATAAATGAAATAAAAAATATTAACTATCTAAATGATGATAACATTACAACTGGTCAACATATTATAATACCTTATTACTCTAAAGAATTTAAGAGTTGAAAAAGTTCCTTTCTCTATAGGAAAGTTCCTTTCCCCATAGGAAAGTTCCTTTCTAAGCAAGAAAGGAACTTTTTTTATTATCATATTTACAATGCTTTAGCAGTCGCAATGTCCTTCTCCAGCTTGTGCATCTTCTTTTGTTTTATGAATGGTACCATGTGGATGTTCTGGTGGTGCATAAATAGAGTATAATTTCAGTGGAACGCATCCAGTATTAATTAAATTATGCCATTTTCCAGCGGGAATCATAATTGCATAATCTTCACAAACTTTTTCTTGAAAATCAAATCGTTCCCTTCTAGCTCCCATCATAACGACGCCTTCTCCTTGTTCTATCCGTATGAATTGATCGTGATCAGGATGAATCTCTAGTCCAATATCTTCGCCAACTTTTATACTCATTAATGTAACTTGTAAATAACATCCAGTCCATAACGTTGTTCTATAATTTTTATTTTCTTCTGCCAATTCACTTATATTTACAACCAAAGGCCTTGGTCCCCAGTCCTGAATCGATGGCTTCCTATTAGGACATGAATTATTTGTATCACATCTCATATTATCTTGCCAACATGTTTTATCTTTATGAAACATATTATTATTCTGCATATTATTATTATAGATATTGTTATTATACATATTATTACCTCATATATAATTATATTTATATTATATGAACTAGCAATGGTTGTGTGAATTTAAATAGAATTGCACATAAAACTATGATGTTATTGTTAATAAATACCAATAGTAGTTGAATTATCTTTTTTTATAAACTAAAATATAAAGATAAGCTGAAAATATAAATGAATGAAGCGGGTATTTAAAAAAAGATTGGAGAATTGTATGAAAAAAGGTTCTAATGTAAGAAAAAAAAGAAGGAACCATAAAAAAATAATAAAAATTGGTGTCATACTATTTTTAATCGCGTCAATTGCTGCTATTATTTTTTTCCTAGTAATAAACCAAAAACTTCATGCTTTATATAAAATGAATGTTGATGAAATGATTTCTTATACAACAAAGGATAAGGAAAGTGCCCTAATCACAATCGGAATTATTCATGATGGAAAGATGGAATATACGGTATATGGTTCAGATGCTAAAATACTTCCTCAAAAAGAATACCTTTACGAAATAGGATCCATAACAAAAACATTAACTTCCTCCTTGCTTTGTAAGGCAATTGATGAAGATAAAGTGCATTTAGAAGATCACGTTAATGATTATCTTAATCTACCTAAAAACAATCATTATCCAACATTAAAGCAGCTAGTAACACATACGTCTGGATATAAAAGCTTTTATTTTGAAAAACAAATGATGACAAATTTCTTTCATGGAGAAGATAATGATTTTTATGGAATTGATCATATAACCTTAAAAAATCGGCTCTTTAAGGTTTCCGTTAAAGACAAAACTTATCCATTTTGTTATTCTAACTTTAATATGGCCGTTGTGGGCTTGGTATTAGAAGAAGTCTATCAAAAAGATTATCCTTCCCTAATGAAAGATTATATTCAAAATGAATTGAAACTTCCTAACACCAAGATTTCGGATGGAACGGGAGATGAAACGGGAGATGGAACTGGGAATTTAAGTGGATATTGGAGGTGGAAACTCGATGATGCTTATCTTCCAGCAGGTGCAATTTTATCAACCATTAGTGATATGATGCGCTATGTTACTATACATATGTCCAATGAACTTCCTTATTTAGCCCTTGGACACAATTGTATCACTAACGTAAATGCCAATACAAAACAAAACGAGAAAATGGGAATTCGCATAGATAGCTTGGGCATTGGATGGATTATGGATGATGAAAAGGATATCATCTGGCATAATGGTGGTACAAGCAATTTCAATAGTTATCTTACCTTTGATAAAGAAAAACAAATAGGAGTAGTTGTCTTATCTAATTTATCTCCTAAATATAGAATACCAGCGACCGTAGTAGGTGTTAAATTAATGGAACAATTGCAAAACACATATTAAGTGATTGAATCACTAGTATTATGTTAGTAATAATTGCAATTATTATCATTATTCAGGAAATCAATTGATGTATGGGAACGTTTTCATTGATTTATAATTATTATAGGATACAAAGAGTTTATCTACGTACTTCACAAACAATTAATCTTCAAACAGCAATGCAGGAGGGAATAAAATGCTTACCAAAGAAAAAGTTTATGAGTTGATAGAAAACTCAAATTTACTACCTCATTTACCAGAAAAAACACAGGAAATCTTTAGAGTACTTAACATGCCTACTTTGATGGGTATGGATGATCTTTCCTCAAAAGTAGAAGAGGACAAAGAACTCTCGGATTTGATTTTACATCATTTGAATTCCAATTGTTTTAACTTACGAAGGGAAATTTCAGATATCAAAGAAGCAGTTATCTTTCTTGGTATGGATTTTGTTCGAAATTTTTTAATCTTCTTTATTGCACAAAGGTTCTTTTTATCAATTGGTACCAGAAAATCTGTCATATTTAACATGAAAAAATATTGGAAACATGTGATGGCCACTTCCGTTGCAGCGGATATGATTTCTGAACGACTGGGGATTCAGGATAAATACAGATTGTTTTCTTATGGACTTAATCATGATATTGGCATTTTAGTTATGAATACCTGCTTGCCTGGGGAGCTAGACGAAATCACCACGAAGGTGATGGGGGGAATGCACCAACTAGTTGCAGAAAAGTCTGTACTTGGTGGCGTGACCCACGCCGAAATAGGTGCTTGGATTTGCCAACGATGGAACTTTAATCCCGAACTTATAAGAGTTGTGCAGTACCACCATACTCCTTATCTGAAAAGCCAAGATGATCGGACACTTGAAATTATGTACTTGGCTGACTTAATTGGAACGGAGTATTACGAAAGACTTCTGAATCTGAACATTAATGTTCAAATAAATCATAAAGTATTAAATTCACTAAATCTTTCATTAGAGGATCAGCAACAAATTGGGTCTCAACTAACTTCGCGAGTTGAGTTGTTGGCAAAACGTTTTATTTTATAGAGTTATAGGAGAGGATAATATTATTATGGGAATGATTAAATTAGAGGGTGATTTTTCTCCAGTTGAGATACGAGGATATAGTTTAAATTCAACGAAAACATGTTATGAGTATGGAGTTGTTGCAACAGGTTCAAAGCATAAGATTATTGCAATTGGAAAAGAGGCATACCGCTATATTGATGCAGTAGAAAGTACAACAATGGGCGATATTTCCATATATTCCACATTTAAAAGAAATGTAATTGCTGAATATCAAGAAACTAGTGAAGTAATAAAATTGATGTTTCGAGATATTCTTACAGGAATAAAGTGTAAGATCTTTAAGCCAACGGTTGCTGTATGTGTTCCTTTTGAATTAACTGGTGTGGAAATAAAAGCGTTCCACGAAGTGTTTATGATGGCAGGCGCAAAACATACAACAATCTTAGATTGTGATTTTGAAGAAAATAAAATCAAATTAGCAAATAAGTATCCTATTGTTTTTGGAATTATCCCAAATGAACTTTAGAACAGATATTTAAAATGATTTAGCAATGATTTAGAAAACAAGTTAAGGATAAGGATTTTTATTATGAATTTATTATTTAAAGTGTTTAATGATCATTATTTTAGAAGTAAAAAATTCGAGCAAAATAATAAGATTTATAATTCTTTAGGTATTCCAATTTTTAAAAAATTAATAATGCGTATGGTTAAAAATAAAAAGGTACGTAATTATAATTTAATGCAATTTTCTATTTCTGGGTTAAAGGAGTTCGAATATCAAAGTCGAATCAATGAAATAAAACATATCATAATTGCGATATTGATGATATTTATCTCGATAGGACTATGTTGTGTTCATTCCTATATAAAAGCATTGCTATTATTAGTCATGAATATCATTTTAAATATTTATCCAATTTGTTTACAACGATACAATCGTATAAGAATTAACAAGATTCTTAATAATAAGACTCTAAATAATAAATAGTAAAAGGATTTGAATTTATGGAGGCTGTAATATGGATATTCTAATTAAACTAGCTGAAAAAGAAGATTTACAAGCAATTCTTGAAATACAGTATTTAGCTTTTCAGAAGGAAGCAAAAAAATTTAACGATTATAATATTGAGCCGTTACAACAAACGATAGCTTCCTTAGAAGAAGAGTTTAAAATATTTACTTTTCTAAAAGCCCTTGATGAACACGGAAAAATCATCGGTTCTACGCGTGGGTATGTAAAGGAGAACACTTCTTATATTGGCAAGACAGTTGTTCATCCTAATTTCCAAGGTCATGGAATTGGCTCAAAATTGATTACAGAATTGGAAAAGTTGAATCCTGCACATCGAAATGAAATTAATGCCAGTATCAGATGCCCACAAAACATTAGATTATATGAACAATTAAACTTTAAAAGATTCAAAGAAATAAAAACGGAAAATAATGGATTTGTTTATTTGGAAAAATCAAAAAAAGGGGTGTAGAAAATGAATAGTATTGAATTGATGGTTGCGGAACATAAATATATCATTAGAATGCTTAAAGTTGTTAGAAGGGCTTCTATTAAAATTTTAAATGGAGATGAAATCTGTTTTGAAGACTTTGAAAAAATGATTGATTTTATAAGTGGTTACGCGGATGTTCATCATCATGGGAAAGAAGAAAAGATCCTATTTAAGGAAATGGTGGATAACTTGGGAAATATGGGAACAAATCTGGTGACTCATGGAATGCTCGTTGAACATGACTGGGGAAGATTGTTTATTAGTGAATTAAAAGAAGCCCTTGAACGTGTGAAAAATGGTGATAACGAAAGTAAACTCGATGTAATTGCAAATGCAGTGGGCTATGCAAATCATCTGACCAGACACATTGGAAAAGAAGATGCTGTTGTATATACATTTGCGGAAAAACAGCTTCCACCGGAAGTACTCAACCTTGTTAACAAACAGACCGAATTATTTGAAAAAGAAGCTAGTGAAAATGGCACCCAAATATATTATATTAGTCTTGTTGAGGAATTGGAAAAAAAGTATTTATAAGAATGATAATTTTTGTGAATAGGTGAAACGATAGAGTAAAACCTTTAATAAGTCAACCATCCAGGCAAAAAGTCCGGATTGTTGGCTTTTTTAAATTTATTAATTTTACGCATAAGGATTTCTATTTTTAATTTATATAATGTATTTTGGGCAATAATAACTATAAAAAGAATTGGAGAATCATAAAAAATGGAATCTGTATGGACAAATAGTATTAAATTACCTGTTTTTGAAAAATTAAAAGGTGAAATAAAGACTGACGTATTAATTATCGGTGGAGGTATGTGTGGAATTTTATGTGCGTATCTTTTAAAAGAAGCTGGCATTAATTATGTGCTTGTTGAAGGTGAAAACATTGGCACCGGAATAACTAAAAATACAACTGCCAAAATAACATCACAACATGGACTTATTTATAATAAACTGATAAAAAATTCTGGTAAAGAATTGGCAGGGATGTATTTACAGTCCAATGAATTAGCCATAAAGAAGTTTCGTAGTATCTGCACAAATATGGATTGTGACTTTGAGGAAAAAAGTGCATTTACGTACACTTTAACAGATAGGAACAAAATTGAAAATGAAGTGAAAGCTGTTAATTCCCTTGGCTTAAAATGCAAATTTATAGAACAAACTAATTTACCATTTGCAACGAAAGGCGCACTGCGATTCGATGAGCAGGCACAATTTAATCCTTTAAAATTCATCGCTGGTATTGCAGTAGATTTAAAAATATATGAACATACATTTGTAAGAGAAATTGAAGAAAACACCGCAAGAACAGATGATGGAAAAATAATTGCTAAGAAAATGATAGTTGCTACACATTTTCCTTTTACAAATAAGCATGGAAGTTATTTTTTGAAACTATTTCAACATCGTTCCTATGTTATTGCAGTCAAAAATGGGCCAAATGTAAATGGAATGTATGTAGACGAGGCCCAAAAGGGAATGTCATTTAGAAATTATAAAGATTTATTATTAATTGGTGGGGGAGACCATAGGACAGGGAAGAATGGTGGAAATTGGGAAGAACTTAGAAAGTTTACTAAGCAATATTACCCGAAAGCACAAGAAAGTTTTGCCTGGGCAACGCAGGATTGTATGTCACTTGATGGAGTCCCTTACATTGGCCATTACTCTAAGCATACCCCCAATTTGTACGTGGCCACTGGTTTTAACAAGTGGGGAATGACTTCATCCATGGTGTCCGCTATGATTTTGGCTGATATGGTTGCGGGAAAAGACAATGCATTTAGGGAGGTTTTTTCTCCACATAGAAGTATGATAAAACCACAACTTTTCATAAATGGCTTTACAGCTGTTACAAACTTGCTGATTCCCACCATGAAACGGTGCCCACATTTGGGTTGTGCTTTAAAATGGAATAGTGTAGAGCATACCTGGGACTGCCCCTGCCATGGCTCAAGGTTTGAAGAAGATGGTAAATTGATTGATAATCCTTCTACAGGATCATTAAAAAATGTAAAAATAAATAAATCCTGATTCAAGTAAAAAAATATAAATAAGCCCCCCTTAAACCAATATAAAACTTGGTGAAAGAGGGGTTATTATAATAAAAAATTTGTAGTTCCTATTTAAAGACTACAAAATTTAGTTTATAATATTATTATGTAGTCTTATATAGCAGAAAATATAATATATTAATTGGAAATTAATGTGAAGTCGATAAGATATACAGTTTAATAATAAGAAGAATGTAAGGTGATAAAATGAAAAAGGTATATAAAAGTAAGGCTTCAGAAAAAGCTTTAATTGATCTTTACGACAATCAATTAGCAAGGCTTAATATAGAATTTGAAGATTTGTATGTGGAAACACGATTTGGTTTAACTCATGTCATTAAGGCAGGTAATAAAGAGGGAAAACCTGTTCTATTATTTCATGGTGGAAATAGCACAGCACCTTATTATTTAGCAGGATTTTGTGATTTGTTAGAGTTCTTTTGTATCTACACGGTAGATACGATTGGGCATCCAGGTAAAAGCGCACAAACAGTTCTTTCTGCAAAAACAATGGACTACGGTGTATGGGCATCCGATGTCATAACGGCACTTGGTTTTGAAAAAGTATGTTGTATAGGGGGCTCCTATGGGGGCGGTGTACTTGTAAAACTCATGTGTGTTTCACCTGAAAGGATTGAGAAATCCATTTTAATTGTTCCTTCAGGAATATCCAATGTTTCCACCTTTCATGTAATGGTCAACATGGGTATTCCAACGATGATGTACATAATAACAAAGAATAAGTATTGGCTAAGAAAGACAATACTACTTATGGCAATAGATGAAAAAAATATTGACGACGCTACCTATGAAATGGTCAAATGTTCTTTTGAAAATGCAACTATAAAAGCAGGATTACCAAGTAATGTGCCCCGTAATGATCTTAGAAGATTTACTGCACCTACTCTAATGATTGCAGCCGAAAATGATTGTCTATTTCCTGGTAAAAAAGTAATTAATAAGGCAATATCTATATTACCAAATCTTAAAACAGTTTTGCTTCATGGACAGGGGCATTTATGTGTACTTCCAAATAATGTTATGAAAAATATAATAGATTTTATTTCCGAATGACATTTTTTTCTATACAAATAAGCATAAATAAAAGATGAATCACTGCCCGTCATGTTTATGATATAACTATATATTGCCTGAATTTATATCTATTTGCAGAATTTGAATTTGAATTTTACAAGAAAAGATAGCAGAGAGAAGAGAACAAATAATATGAATGATAATGTAATTGGTGTTGTAAAAAACCCAACATCAATTTTTATTGCAGAAAAAATCGTACCAAACTGGATTAATATATTTGGTTTAATCATCGTAATATTAATAATGCTTCCAAATATTATGTATGCCGTAAAATTTCATGATTTAGAGAATAAATGTAAAAACAAAACAATGAATCTCATAGAGCAAATAGGAAGATATTCATCCATGTTTTTAATTATCTTCCATATTGGCATAGCTGAATTTGGATTTGCATCAGCAGAGGCATTTGTTATTTATCTTATTGGAAACATCATCTTTATAATTGTCTACTGGATTATCTGGGGTCTGTATTTTAAGAAAATAGTTTTATGGAAAAGCATGATTCTAGCGATTATCCCAACAGCAATTTTTCTATTAAGCGGTATAACTTCAAGAAATTATTTATTGGTGATAAGTGCCATTTTATTCGGAACCGGGCATCTTTATGTAACATATCAAAATGCCAAATAAAATACTTTTACGGTTCCCTTAACTTAACAAACTTTGCAGCCCTTCTACGTGTTTCATCATCAATCGCAGCGTAGTGTTTTTTTGTAGTATTCACATCCTTATGTCCTAGTACTTCGGCAACTAAGTAAATATCACCCGTTTCTTTATATAGGGTTGTTCCATAAGTGCTTCTTAATTTGTGGGGTGTTATATTTTTTAAGGTGGTAACCTTTGAGGAATATTTTTTAACTAAGTTTTCAACGGTACGTACATTAATCCTTTTATTTTGGAGAGATAGGAACAGAGCGTTTTCATTTCCAGTCTCTGGTATTGTATGACGTCTTTGTTCAAAATAATCTTTTAACGCAGACTCTACCTCATCACCAAAATATACCACCACTTCCTTACCACCTTTTCGTTTGATCTTTATTCCATTATTTTCAAAATCAACATCTTTTAAATCTAATCCTACGCATTCTGAGACACGAATTCCCGTACCTAGCAAAAGTGTTAGTAGTGCAAGATCCCGTATTTTTGTTTTGGAATGAAATCGTTCTTCGTTTTTTGTAAGCTTTTCACCATGTTCCACTTGATCTAGAAGAATGGCCACTTCATTGACATCTAATCTTACAATTTCTTTATCATGATTTTTAGGAAAACTAACTAATTCCGCTGGATTTGTCTTGATTAATTCACTTTTAAAATAGTAATTATAAAAACTTCTTAAAGAGGCTAGTTTACGTTGTTTTCCACGTTCTTTATTGGTATAGGTTTTGCCATCCTTTTCATAAAGAGAGCAGTAATCCAAGTATTCTTCAATATCACTACGTGTAATTTCATCTAAAATAGTAAGGGGATAATCAGTAATTAGCATCTTTTTTAGAATCTTATTATGTTCTTGCAGATATTCAAAGAAAACACGTATATCATATGCGTAAGCGATACGAGTTCTAGTAGAAGTAGTTTCTCCAATGCCTCTGAAAAATTGTCCGCAAAAGGATGGAAGAGTGGAGAGGATTTCTCTTTGCTTCAATATATTCTTTCGATCCATTTCATCATGATAGGTTGTGTGTTTTTCCATATTATCTTTGCTCCTAACTAAATAATGGTTATGATACATACATCATTTAATTCCAAATAGTTCCTTTAATGATAGCTGAAAACATTCTATCTTTTGCACCAGGGTTTTCTATATTTAATTGCTTTAATAAGTTTTTAGTATACTCCCGTTTTGTATGTCCATCCACGGGACAGGGACTTTTTGCTACTGGTAATTCATATTTTCGAGTAAAACCTATTACATCAGCTTCATTTACATAGAGTAATGGTCGAATAACCGTCAAATCCATACGGTCTAAATAAGTTTTTGGAGAAAATGTATGAAACCTTCCCTCATACAATAATGACAACAGCATCGTCTCCGTTACATCATCTTTGTGATGTGCGTAAGCAATTTTATTACATCCCAATTCCTTCATCTTATTATTTAATGCACCCTTACGCATTTTTGCACATAATGCACAGGGATTACTTTCTTTACGATCATCAAATACAATGGTACTAATTTCCGTTTTCACTACATAGTAGGGTACTTCTAACTTATCACATAATTCTTTTATTTTAGTAAAGTCTTGATTACCAAAGCCCAAATCTACAGTTACCGCCATCAATTTAAACTTGTGTGGATAGAATCGTTGTAACCCATGAAGTGCGTAGAGGAGAGTGAGACTATCTTTCCCTCCTGAAATACCGATAGCTATTTTATCGCCATCTTCAATCATTTGAAAATCATCTATGGCTTTTCTCGTATAACTAAATAATTGCTGTAATTTCATGATTATATCTCTTTCTAATATTTGATTATTCTTTTGTAAGAACTTTAAATCCCATATCTATAATTATAACTTATTTTAGTACTTATTTGAACTGAATAATAGATATTATTTGAACTAATTAATTGATATTCCTATAAATGATTTTCTTTTTATGATATAATTCAAATAAATAATAATATATTTAATAAATATTGTTTTACTATGGAAGGGAGACGTTAATTATTCTTTATAATTAACATAACAAGATGAGATATCGTTGGGATAAAAAATATTTATACTGGGGTATTACTGCATTATTAGTTATCGTGATAAGTATTTGTTTTTATTATATACTTTTTCATGGTGTGAAAGTTCATGATGGTTTTTTACGTATCGTTGGTATCGCTATGCCGATTATCTACGGTTTTATTATTGCTTACTTATTAACTCCCATCGTTAATACGTTAGAACATAGATTTATAAACCCTATCATGAAGAAACTTAAAATGAAAGAATCTGTAAAATCAAAAAAAAGAATCCGATTCTTTTCCATTATCATTACATTATTCTTTGTATTTATGGTCTTTTATGGACTTTTTTCTATGATTATTCCTGAAATTATCAAAAGCATTCAAAGTATTACTTTGCAACTTCCCATTTATCTAACAAAACTGACGGAGTGGTTAAATTCCATTGCTCATGATAATCCCTCTATACAAAATTACTTAAATGACAATCATATTAAAATTGAAACAGATTCCTTGTTAAATTGGTTTAATCAAAATGTTTCCCCTAATATTGAAAGTTTAGGTAATATTATCTCAACATTGTATAATAGTGTTTTCAGTGTTATGAAATCCCTATTTAGCTTTACCATTGGTATTATTATTTCTGTCTATTTAATTGGAAGTAAAGAGCTCTTTGCAGGTCAAGCTAAAAAGATTGTATATGCCTTATGCGAAGTAAAGACTGCAAATCACTTCATCAATGACATGCGTTTTGTTCATAGAACTTTTATTGGATTTATTTCCGGAAAAATTGTTGACTCTTTTATTATAGGCTGTATCTGTTTTGTGGGTCTTTCCATTATTAATATTCCGTATGCCATTTTAATAAGTGTTATTATTGGTATCACTAATATAATACCATTTTTCGGACCTTATTTAGGCGCCATACCCAGTGCTTTCTTGATTTTAATGATTAGTCCCATCCATTGCCTTTATTTTATTATCTTCATCCTTATTCTTCAACAAATTGATGGTAATATAATTGGCCCTAAGATTTTAGGTGATTCAACCGGTTTGTCCAGTTTTTGGGTTATATTCTCCATTACCATTTTTGGAGGCATGTTCGGTATTCTTGGAATGTTTATTGGTGTACCTGTTTTTGCTGTAATATTTGCTGCATTTAAAGCTATTTTCAATAGGATGCTTAAGAAAAAAGGCTTACCGATTAGTACCAATAACTATTTAGATGTATCAGAAATAAATAATAAACAATTTTTAAACAATGATTCCGTTATAAAAGTAAAAAATCCTAATTCTTTATATAAGTTTAAAAGATCATTACGTCTAGATCTAAACAAACAGCCTGATTCCAAACCTGATTCCAAACCTGATTCCAAAGAGGAAAAATAAAATGAAATTACTGATACAACGAGTCTTAGAAGCAACCGTTACAGTGGAAGATAAACCGATTGGTGAAATAGCAAAAGGACTTTTCATATTAGTAGGTATCACAGATAAAGACACCCAGATAACGGTAGACAAAATGGTTACAAAAGCTCTTAATTTGCGTATTTTTAGTGATAAAAATGATAAAATCAATTTATCACTTTTAGATGTGAAGGGAAGCCTATTAATTGTTTCCCAATTCACCCTATATGCTGATTGTCATAAAGGAAACCGGCCATCTTTTATCAATGCAGGTTCGCCAGATCATGCATTAAGGCTCTATGAATATATGATTGAGCGTTGCAAAGAATCTGTAGCGAATGTGCAACATGGTTCCTTTGGAGCCGATATGCAAGTTTCCCTAATAAATGATGGTCCATTTACAATTTCACTTGATTCAGATGAACTAATAAAATAATTTACAGTTACATAAATTATTTTTAGTTAAATAAAATGCAAAATGACAATATCAAAAAGACAATTTCAAAAAGAAAGGAACGGATTATGGAAAAATTATTTGATTTAACCGGAAAAGTAGCAGTAGTAACCGGTGCAAGTTCAGGATTAGGAGCAGATGCAGCACTGGCATATGCAAAAGCAGGTGCCGACGTAGCTATTTTAGCAAGACGAGTTGAGAAATTAAATGATGTAAAAGTGGAAATCGAAAAAACAGGACAAAAAGTGATTGCTATTAGTTGTGATGTAACAAAGGAAGAAAGTGTAAAATCAGCAATGGAAACAATACTTTCAGAATTTGGACATATTGATATTCTATTAAACAATGCAGGAATTGCTGTTCGCGGTGGTGTTGATTCCATGTCCGTCGAAGATTGGGATAAGGCTTTTGATACAAATGTTAAGGGCATCTTTTTAACAAGCAAATATGTTGTTCCTCAAATGAAGGAACGTGGATATGGTAAAATAGTGAATATTGCCTCCGTTAACGCTGTTATTGCGGATAAGATGGACGTATTTATCAGACATTCTTATAATTCATCTAAATCTGCAGTCATTGGATTAACAAAAGGAATGGCTGCATCCTATGCACGCTATGGAATTACTGTTAATGCAATTGGACCAGCTTTATTTGAAAGTGAAATGACATCAGGTACCTTGTTTAAATCAGAAGATTTCTTAAAAAGCTACAATGCTTTGAATCCTGCAAGTCGTCCTGGAAATAAGGGCGAATTAAATGGAACTATATTATACCTTTCAAGTGATGCTTCCAGTTATGTACAAGGCCAATTCATTATTGTTGATGGCGGAGGATCTATTGTTTAAAAAAAGATAAACCAGATGTTTATTTTTATAATTTTTTTAATAAATGGAACAGATCCCCGAGATGTAAAAAGCCTCAGGGATTTGTTTTTTAATACTAAAAAACAAATTTAACAAATAAATCCCTAAGTTTAACGAATACATTTCTTTTCATGTATTCGTTAAACTTGTCTTTTGCGAATAGATGGATATTACAAAATCAGGAGTGTATATCCTCAAAAAATAAAATTCTTCTTATTCTGGTGGTTAACAAGGCTCCCACAATTCCAATTGCCGTACCTGCAACAAGGCCAGAAACAATGAGAAATGGTAAATAATATACTAGTGTTGTACTGTTTATGATATACATAGCAACTAAAATCTGTCCTAAATTATGCCCAACACCTCCAAGAATACTGACTCCAGTCATAGAAAATACTTTGGCTTTTTTGGCACATACCATTAGGATCCAACTAACTAAGGCACCTGCCAAACTAAATAACATAGTGGATAGACTTCCGAACGTAAATCCCACTAATATAATACGAAGAAAAGAAAGAATCAATGCCGTACCCGGCCCCATAAGATAAAGGGCAATAATCACCACTAGATTAGCAAGTCCCACCTTGATACCTGGGATTGGTACTGGAATGGTTACAACACTTTCTATATAACTTAATATAAAGGCCATTGCGATTAGCATGCCATAAGTTGCCACACTTTTAGATTTCATAATATCTCCTAACTAATTAGTGATTGTATCCACATCGTTTTTATCCCCGCCCTGAATCTCCACGATCACCTTATGTGGCAAACAAATGATAGATTCGTGGTTATAATGGATGTCCCTATGCTTGACACAGTATTTATCAGGACAGTTCGCATCTGTCATGGAAACTTTGCCTTCTTTGATTTGAAGAACATTATAGTCACCCGATTCTCCCCCAATGGTTAAGGTAATATCCTTGTCCAAGGGTAGTGTCTTATAAACTTCTCCGTCCACTGTAATTACAACTTCTCCGCCCTCTTCTTTGGTTAGAACTATGAAAAGCATCGCCAGCAAAGCGATTACTAGAATGACTCCAGCTAGTATTAAATCTTTCTTTTTTATCATACATGCACCATTTCACTTTTCTTTTATCATAGATTGAAATCCAGAACTATATTTCATCGATCCATCATGAAATACCCACAAAGCTTCAATTCCATTCAATTTTTCTATCAAATCTATTCCTTTTTCATATGGCATATTAAATATTGCCGTAGAAAGGCCATCTGCCATACCTGAGTCTTTGCATGAAATGGAAACAGAAAGAAAATATTGTGATGGCATTAGAGTTTCTGGATCAATAATATGGTGATATTGTTTTCCATCTACAGTATAATAGCGCTCATAAATTCCACTTGTAACCAAGGAGCTTTCTGACAGGTTTAAGACATAAAGTGTGTTTTCTTTACTATTTAAATCTGGGTTCTGAATTCCAACCCCCCAGGGAACCATGTTTCCTTTATCATCATATTTACTACCCAGGGCTCTTACATTTCCACCAACAGAAATCATACCCTGTATAAAACCTGCTTCTTCCATTTTTTGTGCGGTCTTTTCTACTGCATATCCTTTTGCAATTGCACCTACATCAAGGCTCATGTCCTTATCTTTTAAATAAACGGTACAAGCCGTTTCATCTATTATCATTTGAGTAATATCCGTATGAGTGTCTCTGGCTTCTAACTCCCCAAAATCAGGCAGTGAAGCAGTTTCTGGATCCTCTAACCCAGCTGTCCGATGCTCATGCCACAATGAAAGTACTGACCCAAAGGCGATATTTACCTTGCCATCCGTCAATTCATACATATTCCGGGAAAATAGGAGAAAATCAATAATTTCCCGATCTACTTTTACTGGTTGGATTCCAGCATTGTCATTAATCGTTTTTATATTATTAATACCTTTATAATCATTGTAGATATCAAAATATTGATTGTAGTCTTCCAAATAATCATAAATTAATTGGCTATAATCGGTAAAATCCTCTTTGCTTTGCGCAAAACCCACAACCGTGGTAACCGTGTCAAACAATTCTAAAAAACTGGCTTCATATCGTTTTTGAGTTGGTTTCGAGCATGCTGATATATTAAATATCAATATAATTAATACTATAAAAATTATTATTTTCTTTTTCAAATTTTATACCTCTAATACATAATACTAATCGATTATAATTAAAAAGTCAAAAGAGACACACTATTTTTAATAATGAGTCCCTCCCAACTAATTATATGAAAACATAATATAATTCTCTGCAGATACTAATTATTTTGCATTAGTTACTGCTTTTTCAACAATTTCAATAAATGGAGCTACATGTACAGTTACAGAACTAATTAAATCTGCATCTGCCGCAAGTCCTGTTTCATCAATAGCGATGCCAGTAACTTCTTTTATTGTTTTTCCTTTTACATATTCAGAAAAAGCATTTGATTGTTCAAACCACTCTTTCCCAATGGAAGAAGCCTTTTTCATGCCATAAGCATCACCAAGTTCCTGCTTCGTTTGTGTTGGAACTGTCAAATCAGATGTTATAACTCCTTTTGTATCAAAATTCACTTTACTTTGAGTCATATCCACATAACAGCTCGTTATTTTTCCAGATGCATCCTTAGTAATTACGGCATAAGTTGAGTTAACCTGTGCTAAACCATCTGCTTCTGTCGTTGCTTCTTTTGAATCTGATATTTCAGAGGAAACTGCTAAACCAAGGGTATCTATACTAGCTGCTCCCATATCTTGTGCATTCAATACTGCTTTTTCGACACCTGAAATAAAATCGCCCACATGAATGGTTACGGATGAGGTTAAATCATCTGCTGAAGCGTAACCTTCTTCATTTACAGCAATTCCTTTTACTTCATCTATCGTTTTTCCTATTACATAAGCAGCAAATGCATCTAATTGTGATTCTCCCACTTTAAGTGACTTATCATTTGTAATTTAATTTTATCTTATTTTATCGTTCTAACTATTTCATAATCTTCAATATATTTTATTAATAATTTTATGGTACCATCGACTCCCAAAATACTACTATTAATCGTTAAATCATAACTATCTGCTTTGCCCCATTTTTTTGAGGAATAATAATTATAGTAATTTTTGCGTTGTTTATCTTTTTTATTTATCATTTCTTTCGCTTTTTGTTCTGTTAATTGATATTTAACCATAATACGTTCTATTTTTGTTTTTTGATCCCCATGAATGAAGATATGTAAACAATCCTTTTGTTCCGCCAATGCGTAGTCCGCACATCTTCCAACAATAACACAAGGTCCTTCGCTTGCAATCTTTTTAATCGTATCAAATTGAGCCAAAAAAACCTTATGACTCAGTGGCATATCTACAAAGGATGATGCATTATAACCAAAAGAATAGGTATCCATTACTAAATTATAGAGAAACGAATTGGTTGGTCTTTCATCAAGATCTTCAATCATTTCTTCACAAAACCCACTTTCTTTTGCGGCCCTTGTTAGTAATTCCTTATCATAACACTTTATATCAAAATGTTCCGCTATCTTTTCTCCAATTTCTCTTCCCGCAGATCCAAATTGCCTGCCTATTGTTATAATTGTATTCATATCATACGCCCCATTTCTCTATTCGAAGTATCATTACTCCGATTATTTTTATTAATATACTAAATATATACGACAAAATAGTTGTTATTACATATATTATATATAATTTCATATTATTAATCAACAAAGTAAAAAAACAATTTTAATTTCTATAATTATTTTAAAACATCCAGTAACTTTTCGAAATAATCAGGCAAAGGAGCTTCTATTTCCATATATTCTTTGGTCCTTGGATGAATAAATCCTAGCGTCATGGCATGTAAAGTTTGTCCATTAAGCGTAGTAAAGGGGCTTTTCAAATTACCATATGTTACATCGCCTAACAAAGGGTGATTAATGCTAGTCATGTGAACTCGAATCTGATGAGTACGTCCAGTTTCTAACTGACATTCTACATATGCAAACTTTTCAAATTGCTGAAGCACTTTATAATGGGTAATGGCTTCTTTTCCCAAACGAACATTCATAGCCATTTTTTTACGATCATTTGGATGCCTTCCTATTGTACCTATAATAGTTCCTTCCAAAACATCAAAATTACCATGTACGATTGCCCTATATTTTCTAACAATTGTGTGTTCTTTTAATTGTCTTGAAATATCATTATGTGAAAAATCATTTTTACATACAATGACAGAACCTGTTGTATCTTTATCTATACGATGAACGATACCAGGTCTCATAACCCCATTAATACCCGATAATTGACCTTTACAATGATACATCAATCCATTAACCATAGTTCCATTATAATGGCCAATAGAAGGGTGAACTACCATACCCTTTGGTTTATTTACAATCAAAAGATCCTCATCTTCATATAAAATAGTTAAGGAAATATCTTCTGCTTCTATATTGGGATATATGGAATCAGGAAGTAAAAAGATAATTTCATCATCTTCTTTTACTCTATAATTTGCTTTCACAACAGTCCCATTTACAGTGATATTTTCCTCTTTCATTAATTTTTGAATATAAGATCGAGAAATATCTTCATTCAATATGCTGACGTATTTATCAATTCTTTCTCCATCTTGTTCGTTCGTAACTCTAAATTTTAATTCATTCATAATAAGATCACTTCACACCAATCCACATGCTTTAACATATTTATTTATTTTATTTGACGATACCTTTTTTGTTTCATATTTAAAAAGCTAAAATCATCCTCTTTATATACAAAAATAATAATAAGTACAATGAGAACAGTTGCAACGGTAACATAAATATCTGCAACATTGAAAATAGGAAAATTAATTAATTTAAAGTAAAAAAAATCAACTACATAATCATAACGAATACGATCAATCATATTTCCAATAGCTCCTGAAGCAATCATAATAAGAGATAGATGTAGAACATTGTATTTCTTATGATCAGGTGTTTTAAATAATACATACGATATAATAAATAAGATTGCTACTGCTACAAATATGAAAAATATTTTTTGATTTTGTAACATGCCAAATGCCGCTCCGCTATTTTCTAAATAGTGTAATTCGAAAACTTTATGTATAATTTCGAAAGGTTCTTGATCTTTTAGTTTGACAACAGCTAGATATTTCGTAATTTGATCTAATGCAATTAATAGGATTAAAAATAATATATCTATAATCATCCATTTTAACTTGTGTTTACTCATACTTGTCACCTACATTCCTTCTACATAATAAATTTCATTTACGGCGTCAAGGATTTCTTCATCCGTAATCGTATTATCAATAAACGCTTTACCTATCTTTTTCAAAAGTACAAATTTTATGTTACCTGATTCCATCTTTTTGTCAGACTTTGTAAGTTCAACAATTTTAACCAGATCCAAATCTATGATGGAAATAGGTAAATTAAAAGGAACAAACATATCTCTGATTTCGTAATACTCATCCTTAGAAAGATACTCTTTCTTCCATGATAGATAAGCCGACGCAACGCATCCTAATGCTACGCATTCCCCATGCAACAATGTGAAATTCATATACTTTTCAATTGCATGACCTATTGTATGTCCGAAGTTTAGTAGTGCCCTATCTCCTTGTTCCATGGGGTCTTTTTCTACAACTAATTTTTTAATCACATTACTGCGATATATCATCTCAAACATGGTTTCAAAATCTCTATCACAAATTTCATACATATTACTAATAAGCCACTCATAATAAATAGCATCCTTAATTAATCCATGCTTAAGGATTTCTCCCATTCCAGCAAAATATTGTCTATCATCTAAATCCTTTAATGTGGATACATTCATATAAACGAGTTTCGGCATATAAAATGCACCTACCATATTTTTATATTGATTAAAATCCACCCCCGTTTTACCACCAATAGAACTATCTACTTGGGCTAATAGCGTTGTTGGTATTTGCACAAAATCAATCCCTCTTAAATAAGTTGCAGCGGTATAACCACATAAATCTCCAACAACTCCACCACCTATTGCTAAGAGAATATCTTTTCGTTCTATCTTTTCTTTGATTAAAAAAGTATATAAATCTTTCACCGTGTCCAAGGTTTTATTTTTTTCTCCTGGCGGGAAGGAAAAAATAATAACTTCCTTACATGAATTTACTAAAATTTCTTTGATTTGTTGTCCATACAGTTTTTCTACATTGGTATCTGTTACGATACATAACTTTTTATTACTTATCTCAAATGGTTGTAACTCTATTGGTAACTGATCAAAACTATCATGGTATACAATGTCATAACTAGGTTTTTTATTAAAAGAAACGGATAATCGTTGGTCCATTTTGTTCTCCTGAATTTTATTTTATATCTTTTACGTAAAACTTCCCGCAATTAAAAAGCGGGAAGTCATTGATATATGTATTTAATTTCTAAAAAGATGGTACATCAAAAGAGCCGTTTAGTATTTCTTGAAAATCACCTGATATATCAACGCTAGCTGGTGTGATTATAAAAATGTAGTGTGAAATCTTTTGCAGGTTTCCACTAATCGCAAAGCAGGATCCCGAAGTAAAATCAATAATTCTTTGAGCTATATCTACATCTAATCCTTCTAAATTAAGGACAACAGTTCTGCTTGCTAAAAGTGTTTCTGTAATTTCTCTAGCATCCTCCACGGAAGTAGGCTTGATTACACAGACTTCCATACCATTTGCATTTGTCCTACGTGCTTGACGCATAGGAGTGACTTTTGGTGTTAACTTTTGTCTTGGACTTTCTTCCTCTTCTTCTTGCATGTCTCTAAAAGATGCCTTTTTTGCCTTTTCCTCAACGATAGGATCTTCTTCATCATAATAATCATCATATCTTTCATCTTCATCGTTTAGTTTCATATAGTTTAAAAACTTGTCCATTACTCCCATAATGCTCTCCTTATACACTTATATTATATTTAAATTGAATATTGTCGATCTCCAAATATACCTGTCCCAATTCTAACAAAAGTAGATCCTTCTTCCACTGCGATCTCGTAATCTCCAGTCATACCCATAGAAAGTGCATTCATACTTACATTATCAATGTTTTTTTTCATTGTGTCAACTGCTAAATCATGCAATTTCACAAAGTATTGTCTGTTATATTCACCGTTTTCTACATTTGGTGCAATAGCCATTAAACCAGCAATGGAGAGATTGGGTAACTCAGATACCTTTTCTATAAAATTCATTGCTTTTTCCTTTTTCACTCCAAATTTTGAAATTTCATCAGCAATATTAACTTCTATCAATATGTTCACGTTAACATTTTTTTTAATCGCTTCCTTACTAATAACTTCTGCTAAGCGATACGAATCAACACTATGAATGTAAGCAACTTTATCAATAATATATTTCACTTTATTTGTTTGTAAATGTCCAATCATGTGCCATTTTATATCTTTAGGAAGCAATTCATACTTATCTACTAGTTCCTGCACTTTATTTTCACCAAAATTTCTACAGCCACACTGGTATGCCTCTTGTATCATTTCAACTGGTTTTGTCTTGCTTACGGCAATTAATGTAACCTTCGACATTTCCCTATTTGATTTTATGCACGCTTCTTCTATTTTCTTTTCTACAAAGTTAAAATTATCTTTAATCAAATTAACACTTCCTTTTATCTTTATTAATATATAAAATCATCTTCATTTACTGTGGTTGCATCCAACACAATATAATCATAAACATTCAAACCATATGTGGTGTTTGGTTTCACTATAGAATATTCTTCGTTTTCATATAAAATATTGACTTGTTTAAAATCAGCATAACCTTTATTTATATTATAAACACCTATTAAAGTTCCTCTTTTACTAATCGTATAAACTTCGTTAGAATCATTTAAGATAAGTCTATCTCCAATTCGAAGTGACGATTGATCAACATAATATTCCTTACCGCTAGAATTATAGATAGAAACTTCAACAAATTCTACCGTATGATTTCCATTTTCATCAAATATTTCTCTTGATACACCTTTTGAGCCCTTTGCACCGCCTAGAGATATATATTCCGATGGTATTAAATAGAACTCTTTTTCAACAATGGATGATCGTGGAATCTTTAAACCTGTATCATCATCTGTAATTAATTCTATATCTACAAATCGATCTGTTGCAAAGGTAATCATTGAATTATTAAATGTTAGAACCGCATAAACTCCATCTGCATTATTAATGATTTCCAAATTAGCCCATGATTGATTCTGATTTTTTAAAAACTTCACTTTAACATATGTTTCATCCTTTAATTGAGACACACTTTCCTTATTAAGAGGAATAACCAAAGACCAATTTTCACTTAACGATAGTTTGTATGTGGCATCACCTGGTTCCACAAGTTCATTATTAATCAATGGAGCTTTTATATAATCTTTTGTTTCAAAACAATCAGCACTCACTTCACCTACTGTTAAGTCCTCATATCCATCCAGTGAATATGTTATTATTCCAGATTTGGGAGCATAGCAAAAATTCACCAAATCTTGTATCCCGGAAGAGTTTAAAATATCAATATTTTCTAATGCATTTGCATTGGCAAGCTTTAGTACCGTACCTTGAACATTTCTTTTAAAGTCATAAACCTTTTGAAATTCATTGTCCTTAAATTGATATTGAAATCCAACAATTTCTGTTTTTAATTCCATTAAATCATCGGAACTTAAGCTATTTTCACCTAAGTTATCCGAATTAAGTAAATCAGCTAATTTTCCACTTTCATCTACCGTATAGACCAAATTACCATATGCAACACGTTCGCCTTCTCTAGCATAATAATTAATATAACCAGAATTTTCACTATAAACAACATCTTCTTCTCTTATAGCAATTCCTTTAAAAATATTGGATTTGGATAAGGAACCATTTTTAACTTCGTAACCAACGATATGATCCGTTCTCATATATAAAAACACACAAATAATGATATAGATAAAAATCATACCAAAAATAACTAAGCCTATATTGATATTTAATGGCCTTCTATATTTTTTAATTTTAGCTGGTCTTCTATTTGACAAAAAAGTCGCCTCCCATATTCTATTTCATAAAAAAACCCCGGAGAGTATCCGAGGCCTATAGGTATTAAAGAGATACAATGACTTTTGATTTTAAAACTTCTGGAAGTTCCTTTTCATCCAAAGAAATACTTAGAATAAAATCAACTTTAAACTTCTGGCTTAATTGTTCAAGTTTATTTAAAACGTTGGTAATATCAATTCCTTCTAAACATGCGATTTTCAAGAAGCTATCAAAATACATTTGCTGTAAATCGTGATCTTGAGAAATAATACCACTAATAAAACCAACCATTTCATCACTACTTGAAATTATGTATTCCGTTACATCAATAAGCCTTACCTTGTTATTTAACTCATACATATGTTTTGTACTTTTATCTAAATATGCTATATTTCCCGTTACTTTTTTTACTTCCTCATTTACTTTATCTAATAGATACTTAGTCTTTCCTTTTCCTTTATTACCTACTATTAATTGAATCATCGAAAACCCTCCTAAAGTAAATTGATAAGAACAAAGATCAGAAACAAGTTAAAACATAGATTGAAATTAGTATTACTTATTCATATTATATTAGAAATAATGTTAAAAAACAACCTCTAATTATATATTTCATCCAATAAATCAGTCATTTCCGAATATATAATAGCTCTTTCTTTCGAACAAAGAATTACAGAAATAAAGGGGTTGCCCGAAATGTCTTTTGTAAGAAGAATTAAGCAATTCCCTGCAGCATTTGTAGTGCCCGTTTTCCCTCCTATTACTGTCACCTTTTCGGGTGCATCATAGGTTCCATTTAAAAATAAATTGGTGGTCTTAAAAGACATATCTACTGGTTTTCCATTTTTATCTGTATAAACTGTGCTATAGGAATTCATATGTATAATTTCATTAAATAAATCATAATTTATTGCTTCATTAAATATCAAATATAAATCATAGGCTGTTATATAGTGATTATCTTCTGATAAACCATGAGGGTTTACAAAGTGTGATTTCGTTGCACCTAAAAGAAGTGCTTCTTCATTCATCATTTCAGCAAATCCTTCCACACTACCACCAATATGTTCCGCAATTAAAATACCCGCATCGTTTGCAGAATGAATTAAAAGGGCATGAAGTGCCTGATCTAGTGTTAACTGATCGCCTTCTTTTAAGCCACAAACTTGGGCACCTACTTCATTGATTTTCACATTGGGAGACGCGATTATAACATCTTCCATATTACCATATTTTAATGCAACCAAAGCAGTCATAATCTTGGTTAAGCTAGCAGGATATAAGGTGGAATGAATATTTTTTGCATAAATCACTTCACCTGTATTAATATTAAATAAACCTGCGGCTGTAGCACCCATATTTACCGAAGTATCTGTCATAACATCGGAAGCTGTGACACACAAATTAGAAGCAAACGAATCCGCTACTTCAAGTGAGTTTTTATTTACAATTCGATAACTACTAACAGGGTAATCAGGATTATATTCCATCTTGATTGTTTGTTTGGAACATCCAGTTAGAAAAAAACTTACTATTAGTAGCATCCATAATATATTCGTTGTTCTTTTATTTGTACATCTCACGCCACTCTAGGTCTCCTCTATCAAGGGATTTTATCAATAATTCCGCAGAAGCTAAATTGGTAGCTAACGGTATATTATGTGTATCACAAATTTTAACAAGATTATTCACGTCAGGTTCATGAGATTTTGGATTGAGAGGATCTCTTAGAAAAATAACTAGATCCATTTGATTATGCTCAATCTGTGCACCAATTTGCTGTTCTCCCCCTAGATGACCTGCTAAAAACTTATGAATGCTTAAATTCGTTACTTCTTCAATCAGTCGACCTGTCGTGCCAGTTGCAAACAATTCATTCTTACTCAAAATACCCCTATAAGCAATACAAAAGTTTTGCATTAATTTCTTTTTTGCATCATGTGAAATAAGTGCAATATTCATTTTATCATCTCCTTACTATAATTTTTTAATACATTGTAAACGAACATTTAATACAAATCCCATTCCAATGAAAATACTTACCAAAGAGGTAAGTCCTGCACTTATGAATGGCAAGGGAATTCCTGTGTTTGGTAACAATCCTGTTGCAACCGATATATTCATAAAACTTTGTACTCCAATAAGGATGGCAATCCCCGAGCAAATAAGCGTTCCCGAAAGATCTTTCGCTCTTCTAGCAACCATTATGCATTCTATTGTAATTGCCATGAGTAATAGTATGACAATACATCCGCCTACAAAACCCAATTCTTCACCAATAATAGCAAAAATAAAGTCTGTTTGAGGTGCTGAAATAAAATTACCATTTTTAACAGATCCAATTACATTGTTATTTAACCCTTTTCCAAATAGTTGCCCCGAACCAATTGCCATGATAGCATTTGCTTGTTGGTATCCTTCTGCATTCGCATATCTTTCAGGTTGTAACCATGCTAAAATACGTGTCTGCTGATAATCCTTAATTAGATTTTGATTGGGTTGTAAGATGATACTCATAAAAATAATTACAAGTGGAATGAATATTGCAAAAAAACTAATTACAATTTTATAACTTAATCCACCAATAAAAATAATTGTTACAAGAATTACGATAATCATAATACTTGTAGATAAATCAGGCTGCATATAAATTAATAATAATGGTGGCAACAATAATAATATCATACTTCCAAGAATCTTTAAAGTATTAAGCTTTTCTCTATGAACCATAATATATTGAGAGAAGAATAATATCAAAAATATTTTAGCCGTTTCAGAAGGTTGAAACTGAATTCCAAATAAACTCAACCAACGTTGCGCACCTCCTGCTTGACTACCCAGTATTTGAACAAGAAGTAACAATCCCAAATTGACTATATAGATAAGCCAATAAAGCTTTAAAAAGAAAGTATAATCAAAAAAAGAAAGTACTATCATCAGAAATATACCCAAAACAAGCCCCATAATTTGCTTGCTTTTATATATTTCATTAGCACTACCAACAGCCAGAATTCCTATCACTGATATTGTAATGACTAGTATTATTAATTTAAAATCATAATCTCTAACTCTATATTTCTTTTTCATCGATTATCTCTCTTATTATAGTGTTTTTTCTCTATTTGTTTAAATCTAATATAGGCACATTAGCATATAGCGAAGGATTCTTCATATTTCGTCCTTTAGTCCCCGTTTTTGTAATTTGAATCTCCATACTTTTTGCATCAATTTTCATGTATTTTGAAATCACCTTTGCAATATCTGTTTTAATAAGTTCCATCATTTCTGGAGAACAATTGATTCGATCGGATATTAGCAGTATTTTTAGCCTATCTTTGGCTATTTCACTTGTACTTTTTTTCTTTAAAACACGTAACATCTTCATGGCTAACCTCCCTAATTTCTATGGAATATGCCGGTGAACCTTGTAATAAAACTCCGGCTATTTTCCATGTTCATCATTGGTATATCTTCTCCAAGCAAACGTAAGCAAATATCTTTAAATGCTCGTCCTGCCATTGTATTACTACCAATCAGAGATTCTCCTTGATTTGTAACCATTACTACATTTTCATCTTCTGGTACTACTCCTATTAGAGGGATTGCTAAAATATCCACCACATCATCAATTGACATCATATCACCGCGTTTTATCATTTCTGGTCGCACTCTATTAATTACTAAATCAATTTGTTTAAATTCATTTGCTTCTAATAAGCCAATGATTCTATCGGCATCTCTAATTGCCGATATCTCCGGGGTTGTAACTACAATTGCTCTATCTGCGGCTGCAATAGCGTTACGAAATCCCTGTTCTATGCCCGCTGGACAATCTAAAATCACATAATCAAATTGTTCTCTTAAATACGTTATCATTTTAATCATCTGACCAGGCGAAACCGCAGATTTATCCCTGGTTTGCGCGGCTGGCATTAAATATAGACTACTATATCGCTTATCTTTAATTAATGCCTGTTTAATTCTACAGTTTCCCTCAACTACATCTACTAAATTATATACAATTCTATTTTCCAAACCCATTACAACATCAAGATTTCGAAGACCTATATCTGTGTCTATTAGTACAACCTTTTTCCCTAAGGACGCAAGTCCCGTGCCGACATTAGCTGATGTTGTGGTTTTTCCCACGCCACCTTTTCCGCTTGTAACGACAATTACTTCACTCATAAAAACTTCCTCCGTTTTTCATGAAATATTTGTCCCCTAAATAGATTCTATTTTAAAAAGGAATCTCATTTAGTAATTCTTTTGTAATGGAATCAATCACTAATTTATTATTTTTTACATAAGCTATTTTCGGTTGTATTTTTGGTTTAATAGACCACTTACTCTGTTTTTCTCCATTTTTATATCTCGTATCACCAATCTTCATTTTCTCTGGAGACATTTCTAGTGCAACAATATAGTGCCCTTCTTCACCAGAACCACCTGCATATGCTTCTCCATAAAGACCTCCTAAAACAATAATATCATTTGTTGAAATAACCGCAGATCCTGGATAAACATCTCCCAAAATAATAATGCTATGTTCAGTTTCTAGGGTTTGTCCATTTTTTAAAGTTCCTTTGTAAAATTGTCCTGGATTTTCCTCCCCTTTTTGTTCAATCTGCTTTAGGGCTCTTAAGTACATCTGATCTTTTTCTTCGTCTTTGCCTACTAAACATACAATGTTTATATCTGAACTTTTGCATATGACATCCAAAATTTGACGTTCTTCTTTATCGGTTAGTTTTCTTCCTTCCAACGATAATACCATTTTGGCATCTTTAAAAAACTTGTTGGATTCGCTAAACTTAAGTGCTACTTCATTTAAAAGTTCACCATATTCTGTGGTTTCGTCCATAATAACCGAAATACCATTTTGGAAACTTTTAATGATTACTGCGTTTTTCATAGCTTTATCACCTCTTAGTCTCTGTTATTTCCAGTAGCATCTAGTTGATCTGCTGTACCTGTTACAATTTCTTTTTCATCTTCCAAATTATAATAGTATTTTATAACATCTCTTGTAGTCTCTGCTGCATAATCAGAAGCATATCCATAAGCAATTCGAGTAGCAATTGCAATTTCTGGCCGTTCATACGGTGCGTAACATACAAATAAAGCATGGCTTGGTCGTAAATAACTTTCTTGAGCTGTTCCTGTTTTTCCAGCCACATTTATTCCCAAGTTTTTATAATACGCCTTACCTTCAATCACTTCTCTCATTCCAAGATGTAGGACGTTCCATGTAGAATCTTGAAATTCAATTACATTTCTAACTTTTGGCGAATAATCGATCATAATATTTCCAAATGAATCTGTTAATTTATCAAGTAAGCTCAGGTTATAGCAAGTACCACTATTAGCTACCGTTGTAACGTAACGAGCCAATCCAACTGTTGTATAATCATTGTTACCTTGTCCAATTGCAGACGGAACAGAATATTCTGTAGAAACCCTTGGTGCTAATTCAGTAATCTCGATTCCAGATGTTTCCGACAGTCCAAATAAATCTGCATATTTAGCTAATTTTTCAATTCCTAAATCACTATCATATCCATTGCCATCCCAGCTTAATTTATATCCTACTTCATAAAAGAAAAAGTTACAAGAATCTCTGATTGCAGTAACCACATTTTCAGCTCCATGACCTCTTAAATTCCAACATTTATACAAGGTGGGCGATAAACGTTCATACGTTCCCACACAAATAGTTTTACTCGTTGTGCTAATAACACCTTCCTCTAATCCCGCTGATGCAGTCACCATTTTATAAGTAGAACCAGGAGCCGATCTTTGTTGCGTTGCATAATTCCATAAAGGATTAGATAAATCCGAAGTAATCTGACTATAGTAATCTGCATCAATGTTATTTGCTAATCGATTCGCGTCGTAACCTGGATATGATACTAAAGCTAACACTTCGCCACCTACATTTGTCACAACAACCGAACCAGAACATGGATCAAGTGCCAATTGAGCTGGTGTAATTTCTAAATTCGAAATACGTGCTAATAAAAAATTATATGGGCTCGTTGCACCGCTTAACATTTTTTGATAGTCTTCATCTGTAACTGAAATAGCACCTTGTTCACACAACAATTCACATACTTGCTTTCCTGTAATAGAGCTATCTTTCACCATATATTTAATTATCTTTTTAGAAAATTCAGTATTACTGTATAAGTTATCAAAGATATAATCTAATAACCTTTGATATATCTCTTCTGAATCCGAATATTTACTATCCATTTCTAATTTTGTAATATCAATCCAATTCATTGAAATGGCATAATTAAGATATTTATTTAAACTAATATTTTCATCTGTTTTCCAGGCAATATAGGTTGCATTCGATGTATCAATCATGCTCTCTTGTATAATTCCAACATTGTTGGACTCCAACATGGTTACAATAAAACTTTCATAAACTTTGTATTCTGTTGTTAATTTATTATATATGGTGGCAGTTTCCGATAATTCATTACGAAGATTTTCACAAACAAGATCTCTCCTTGCCAGAAAGTTTTCATATACTATTCGTTCCGTTTCCTCTGCGTTTGCATCTGATAAATCTTTAAACTTAATTACATTATTATTAAAAAGTGCAAAATAAACATCATAAATAGGAATAATAATTTCGCTTGCACTAGCATTTATTTTCGGAATATATTCCTTGATATTTTGGATCTTCGATACTAAAATACCTGCAATCTTTTGTTCCAAAATATGATATGTCGCTTCTTGCAAACTTTTATCTATGGTTAGATATAAATCGTTTCCAGCAATGGGCTCTATTCTATCGTTGGATTCAATAACCTTACCTAAGTTATCAACCAATACTATTTCAGAGCCTTTCTTACCTTGTAGCTCCAGCTCCATTTCATTTTCTATACCCGATTTACCAATCATATCCGTTAACATATAGGAACTATTACTAACTTTTAGTTTATCTAACTCTTCCTGAGATGCCCTTCCTGTATAACCTAATATGCTTGAAAAGTATAAACTATCTACATACTTTCGTATTGTGTCCTCGGTAATATTAACTCCATCTAAGTAATTGCTATTTTCCATGACAACCGCTACTGTTTCTTCAGAAACATCAGATGCAATTTTTGTTGGAATGTATTTTTGAAAACCATTTGCACTCATAGCATAACGAATTGTTAATATCTTTAATAATTCTTCTTTTGTGTACCCTAGTCCCACTTGAAAATTTTCTCTTTTTTCTACATTTTCAAAACCACCAATACCGTAATAATTATATCCCGCTAAATATTTAATTACATCATCAGGTGTAGCTGTCTTTTCAGCATATTTTAATTCCGTTATTAAACTATGGCCATAGACATCTGCCAAAAACCGTAATAACTGTGTATCCGAAACCGTAAATGAAAAATTATTATCGTCATTAATAACAATTTTAAAATCATTAATAATTTTATCATTATTTTTTTCCACTATTTTTATTAAATCATATATTGTCTTATTTAATTTTAGATTTTTAGTATTTCCAGACTCGTATACATCTTCAATTGTAACTGAATATGCCAGCTCATTATAAGCTAATCGTTCGCCATTTCTATCGTAAATATTGCCTCTAGTACTAGCAATAGAACGTTCTTTTCTAATTTTTAATTTAAAATTATTTAAATAGGTTTCTCCGTTAACAATTTGTAATTGGAAGATTCTGTGTACTAAAACTCCACCCATACACATAACTATTAAAAGAAGTACAAACAAACGAGAAGTCACCATCCGTATGAAGCTGTCTTTAAAATTATTAAACAAACTTTTTCGCACTCCTTTTTTCATTTTCATCAAATTTTCGATTCATTAATAATACAATAGGGTATAATATAACTGTAATTAGAATGGTATATACCACTTCTGGAATGATAATATGTAAAAGATAATAGGAAAACTGAAATCTACTACGTAATAAAAATAGTAATCCATAACAAGTTAAAGAATATACCACATCACTGCAGATAATTAATATTAAAGGCAATTTAATATCCTCTTTAAAAAATAACGTTTTAAAAAATCCATTTCCATATCCTAAATACATATAAATAAGTGCATAAAAACCTATCACTTCTCCAAAAAAAACATCCATCAATAGTCCGCAAAAGAAACCTACAATGAGTCCATTTTTTTTACCTCTCATAAATCCAAAGGTAGCTGTTAATACGATCATGAGATTTGGAACAATTCCACTAAATGATAAGGCTTGAAATAAAGTACACTGCAAAACAAAACATAATAAAATTAATAATGCAGTTACAAAATTTCTAATCATAGTAGATACCCTTTCTATTACTCAATGGAATGCTTGCGTTCAGTAATGATTAGAACTTCTTCTAAATGTTCAAAATCTACTGCTGGTGTCACATAACCAGATTTTGATAAATTATTTGAATCAATATTGATTTTACTAACATATCCAATTAATATCCCCGGCAAATATTTATCACTGATGTTCGATGTTACAATTTTATCTCCAACAGATACCCGTTCTTTGCTATCAACTAATTGTTCGAAACGAATTAACCCATCTACCATTAATTCTAAATCCCCCGAAACAATTAAATTATCAGCGGTAGCCAAAATCATACCGCTTACATTAGAGTTGTCATCAATAATGGAAGTTACCTTTGACCAAGTATTACCTACTTTAGAGACTCTTCCAACCAATCCACCTTCTGCAATGACATTCATATCAATTAATATGCCATCGTCCTTTCCTTTATTTATTAGAAAGGAATAGAACCAATTACCGGTATCTCTAGCAATAATTCTTGCTCCTACTTTTTTGTACTCTGAATACTGGGCATCCATTTTATATAATTCACGCAAATTATTTAATTCGTATTTATCTTGTTGTAATTGTGTATTTTCAATCTTTAATTCATTTAGCTCCAGCATTAAATCCTGGTTTTCTTTTAGAACGTCCTTTAATTGACCTAGTTCTTCAGAACGATCTGATAGCCAAGTTCCTACTTCGCTTACACCTTCTTGAAATGGAACTACAACAGCTCCCACAATATTATTCAAGGGACCGCCAACAAAGTCTGTCATGAATGTTAAAACCATTAAGCATACACATATCATAGTTAATATTAAAAGGAGATATTTACTAGGTAATTGAAATCGATCTCCCTTTCTTTTAATAATGGGACTCATTTGCTCATTCCTTCTATTGCATACGCTACTGACTTATAATGATCTTCGTTTATAATCTTTGATAAACCTCGTACAACGCTTGAAATTGGATGATCCACTTTATTTACATGCAATCCTGTCCCACTACCAATTAAATCTGATAAATGGTTAACCTCGGAAGCACCACCTGTTAGATATAAACCATTACGATAGATATCCGCGGCAAGTTCAGGGGGGGTACGCTCTAATATTACTTTGATATTATCAATAATCATATTGAAATATTCTCTTAAGCATTCATCTACAAATTTTGTTGGAATCTCGCGTTCCACTGGTAATCCTGTAACAATATCACGTCCACAAACAACAGCACCTTTTTTTTCATTCTCTAGATCTCTCAAAGATATTTTGACTTTTTCTGCTGTTTTTCCGCCAATTAATAAATTGAACTCTTTTCTAACAGCATTTCGTATTACATCATCAAATTTCAATCCACCTACTTTAATAAGTTTGCTAAGAACAATACCACCCAAAGATAAAATAGAAATCTCTGTTGTATCAAAACCAATATTCACAACAAGAACACCTTGTGAATTCTTTACATCAATATCTAACCCAATACCATCTGCTATTGCCTTTTCAACAACCATTATTTTTTTTGCTTTTACATTAGCATCTTTTATTAAATCATAAAATGCTCTTTTTTCCACTTCAGTAACATCCGTTGGCACTGCAATATAATAGTCAGATGGTTTTATATTTCCTTTACTCAGATCGGTAGCAAAATATTTAATTAAGGTTTGCATATTATGAATGTCTGCAATAACACCATTACATAATGGAAAAGAGATTTTAATATTAACCGGTGCTTTTTCATACATCTCATATGCGGAATTTCCATATGCAAAGAGAGTATTTTTGTTTTCGATTGCAATCATATTCTTTTCAATCAAAATTGAATCATCATTTTTGCTATATATTTTAATATTATTAGTACCTAAATCGATACCAAACACGTTGTTTGCCAAGTTGACAACCCCTTTCTTATATAAGACCTTTATCCTTGAAACTAGTATATTTCTGATCACCTATAATAATATGATCTAGTAATGGAATCTCTATTAAAGCTGATGCTTCTTTCATTCTCTTTGTCATTAAAATATCTTGTTTACTAGGAGTTGGATCACCACTTGGATGATTGTGTAGCAACAAAATAGAAACAGCATTACATTTAATCGCTTTTTTAAAAATCTCTCTCGGTGACATCAAAGAACAATTTATTGTTCCAATTGAAATAACACAATCTTCTAAGAGTCTGTTTTTCCCATCCAATAAAACTAAAACGACTTGTTCTTTTTCTAAATGCCTCATCTGCTCCATGTAATATGCAGCAACAGATTCTGGTTGCTGAAAGCTCAAACTTTCACGTGTATATCTTTTAGCGAACCGATTAGAAAATTCAACCAGACATTTGATTTTAATAGCTTTTACTTCCCCAATACCTTTTATTGACATTAATTCATCAATGGTTACATGATGTAGGCCTAATAACCCATCTTTTTCATTTGCTAAGCTTAGGATATTTTTAGAAATAGACAGTGGCGTTTCACCACTAACACCCGTTCGAACAATGATTGCCAGTAGTTCAGCATCTGTTAAATTTTCCGGACCTATTTTAATAAATTTTTCGTATGGAAGATCACTATCAGAGTTTTTCATTAGTATTCCCTCATTTTCTGACTTTATCTCTCCAGACACGTCCAACATAAGAAAACACTAATATTTTCCAGAACATGGTTGACATAACACATACCACTATGTACCTTTTCTGTTTGCATAACTAAAATTAGTTTAACACAGATACCCTTTCATGTATATAAATTTTAGCTATTTATTTTCGACTTATTATGCAAAAATTAGTTGAATTTTGTAATAAAGTCTTCCTTCAATACCTTCGTATTTACAAGTTCTTGCATGGTTTTTAAGATTCCAAACTTTGCATGAAACCATGTTAACCCCCCTTGAAAATATACGTTGTAGGGCGGTTTTAATGGTCCATCTGCACTTAATTCAATGGAAGAACCTGAAACAAAAGCTCCTGCAGCCATAATCACCTTACTATCATATCCTGGCATTTCCCACGGTTCTGGCGTTACAAAACTATCGACTGGTGCAGCGCCTTGAATTCCCTTGCAAAAAGCAATCAGCCCTTCTTCACTTTCTAGGGTAATGGCCTGAATAATATCATGCCTTGATTCAATACTGTTTGGTACAACTTTAAATCCACATGTTTCATAGATGTTTGCCGCAAAGATAGCACCCTTAAGTGCACTTGCTGTTACGGTAGGTGCCAAAAACAATCCTTGATAAAACAAAGGCAATACTCCCAGTGATGCACCCACTTCTTTTCCAAGCCCAGGGGAAGTTAACCTATAACTGGCATTTTCAATGCATTCTTTTTTTCCCACAATATATCCACCGATTGGTGCGAGACCTCCACCAGGATTTTTAATTAATGAACCTACAACCATGTCCGCGCCTACGTCTGTTGGCTCAATAGTTTCAACAAATTCCCCATAACAATTATCTACCATGCAAATTATTTCAGGTTTAATCTCTTTTATGAATGAAATTAATGTTCCTATTTTTTCAACCGAAAGTGTTGGTCTGGTTTGATATCCTTTGGAACGTTGTATCGTCACTAATTTTGTATTTTCATTAATCGATTTTTTAATAGTATCATAATCAAAATCACCATTTTCTAATAATTCAACTTGAGCATAACTAATTCCATATTCCTTTAGAGAGCCTTTTGAAGGGCGAATTCCAATCACTTCTTCTAAGGTATCATAGGGTTTTCCTACAGGGGAAAGCAATTCATCTCCAGGGCGTAAATTACTCATTAATGCAAGAGATAAAGCATGTGTTCCACAGGTTATTTGTGGACGCACTAAAGCGGATTCTGCATGAAACAAGGAAGCATAAACTTCTTCTAGGGTATCTCTACCAAAATCATTGTATCCATATCCTGTAGTCCCAAGCAAGCATGCCTCGCTCACTTTGTTTTTTTGAAATGCTTTTAAAACTTTAAGTTGATTATACTCTGCAATTTTATCTATTTCATGAAATCTTTCTGATAATTTTCTTACAACCTTTTCACCAACTTCATATATTTCTTTGGAAATTCCCAATGACTCATACATGGAATTTATCTCATTCATAGAATTTATCTTGTTCATAGTATTTATCTCGTTCATAGTATTAACCTTTCTGTTAATTGTTCTAGCATGAATTCTATTATCTTCTCTTCATCATTACTAAAATCAAGTTTATTGATCCAAATAACATCTTTTTCCCTACGAAACCATGTTAACTGTCTTTTTGCAAAATGCCTTGTATCTCTTTTTATTAAATTTATGGCTTCTTCAAGGGTAATCTCTCCCTCTAGATAGGAAATGATCTCTTTGTATCCAATCCCTTGCATTGACATGTTTTCTCTTGTACATCCTGCTTTTTGTAATCTCAAGACTTCGTCTAAAAGTCCATCTTCAATCATTTTATCAACCCGTTTATTAATCCGATTATATATTTTCTCACGATCATCGTTTAAAACAAAATAGCAAAAATGATAGGGAGAACTGTTTTGTCGTTCCTCGTAATTATGATCTGAAATCTTCATTCCTGTTAATTGATAAAACTCTAAAGCACGAATTACTTTTTTAAAATTATTTTCATGAATCTCTAAGGCAGATTTTGGATCAATATCCTTTAGCATATTATGAAGATATTCTACACCTTTTACTCTTGCCATTTCCTCTAACTTAATACGAAGGGTAGTATTCTCCTGATTTTCAGTAAAATTAACGTCATATAATACAGATTGAATATAAAATCCCGTTCCGCCAACAAGAATGGGAATATTTCCTCTAAGATATATTTCATCCATTGCAATTTTAGTTAACCTTTGAAATTCCACTACGCTAAATTTCTCCGTGGGATCTAAAATATCAATAAGATGATGTGGAATTTCCTCCATCTCGTCTTTGGTTATTTTTGCAGACCCAATATCCATATGGCGATACACCTGCATAGAATCGGCGGAGATTATTTCTCCGCCAATCTTTCTAGCAAGTTCTATTGATAATTTTGTTTTTCCTACACTAGTTGGTCCAGTCAGAACAATTAATGGTTTTTTCATATCCATCCATCTTTTCCTTATCATTCATTATTATATAATACGTTTAAACTTCTTTTCCATTTCATATTTTGACATTGATACAATGGTCGGCCTTCCATGTGGACAATGGTATGGATTATCTAACTCCAACAATTGATCAATTAATTGGGAAGCTTCTTCTTTACTTAACGTGTTATTTCCTTTCACTGCCGCCTTACATGACATAGATGCTAACTTTTCTAAGATAATATTAGGCGTTCCCTTTATGGGTCCTTCCATCATTTCATCAATCATTTCAATGAACAGTTGCTTTTCATTACAACCATATAAATCACTTGGAACTCCACGTATGGTAAATTCGTTTCCACCGAATTCTTCAATTTCAAAACCAAGACTATGAATTTCTTCAAAATATTGCTTGAAAACAGTTTCTTCTTTACTGCTTAAGGTGACAACAATTGGTGGATTCAGTATTTGACTAGTTATTTTATTATTTTTTATTTTTTTTAATAACATTTCATATTTTACTTTTTCATGAGCAGCATGTTGATCTACAAATAAAACTTTATCTTGAAAGCCTATAATCCAATACGTATCAAATAACTGCCCCAATATCTTGTATTGGTCTCTCGCCTCTTTCGATAATATTTTCTCTTCAAAAAGGTTCATTTGAACATGCTTTTCCACTAAAATATGATCTTTTGACTTAATAATATTTGCATGAATGTTGTCATTCTTAGGCATAGCTAATCCTTTATCATTCCCTAGTACTTTAGGATTGCTATTGAATTGAAAGAATTCTTGCATTTCTGATGTTCTTTCGCCATAATTGTTGGATTCCTCCACCATATTAGAAATGATTCGATTTTGCTCAAAAGGCTCCGGTATCTTAATCTTTTCTGTTTTTTGCTTAGACTCTATATGTTGTGTCTGTAACTGTTTTGGGGTTTCTAACGATTCATCCCCATTCAGTTCATTTTTGCCAGTAAGTGTAACCTCTGGAATCCGTTCTTTTCTAGAAAATGTATCTTCTATACTTTTAATAATAAACTCATAAACCTGGTTTTGATTTGAAAAACGAACATCCATCTTTGTTGGATGAACATTAACATCAACTTTTTCTGTATCCATAATAAAATGTAATACACAAAAAGGATAATGATGTTGCATTAAAAAAGAGCTACATCCACTTTCAATGGCCTTCGCAATAATATCGCTTTTTATATATCTAGAATTAATAAAATAGTTCTCATAATTTCTGTTTCCGCGAGTTACTGATTGATCTCCAATGAAACCGTATACTGTTATTCCATCACTTGTTGCATGTATCGGAATACTATTTTTTACAACTTCTCGTCCATATATTCTATATATAACTTCTTTCAAATCACCATTTCCGGAAGTATGAAACTTAGTCTTCCCATTTACCACATATTTAAAAGAAATCTGAGGTTTAGACATCGCAATCTTTTCTACTAAGTCAGAGATATAACTTGTTTCTGTAGCTACTGTTTTCAAAAAGTTTCTTCGAACTGGAGTATTAAAGAAAAGGTTTCGAACAATCATCGTTGTTCCTTCTGGTGCACCAATTTCTTCTATTTCCATATCTTTTGTTCCCTCAATCAGTAATCTAATTCCTGTTAATTCATTCTTTGTCTTAGTAATCATCTCCACTTTACCAACCGATGAAATACTAGATAGAGCCTCTCCTCGAAAACCCAAACTATTTACATTTGATAAATCATCCGCTGTTTTTATTTTACTAGTAGCATGCCTAAGAAAGGCCTTTGCAACTTGGTTTTTTTCGATTCCGCATCCATTATCGGTAACTCGAATAAATTCAATTCCGCCTTCATTTATTTCTACAGTGATTGCTTTCGCCAAAGAATCTATGGCATTTTCAATCAACTCTTTCACAACGCTAACAGGCCTTTCAACAACCTCTCCTGCTGCTATTTGATTAATAGTAGAACCATCTAAAACATTGATTTCATTCATATATGTCACCATCTGTTCTTAAGTTTGTTTTGTAAACGATTTAATATATTTAGGGCGTCAAGAGGTGTTAAATTTGAAACATCTAGTTCTTTTAATTCTCCAATCACATCTTCATCTTTCACAGTATCAAAAAGTGAAATTTGTTCTAAATCTACTTCATCATACGTTTTTATTTTCTTCTTATCATTTTTCAAATCAACGGTGATACTTTGTATTTTTTCCGTAATATCATTATCACTAAGCTGTTTTACTATTTCTTTGGCCCTATCAATTACAATATCTGGTACGCCTGCAAGTTTGGCAACCTGAATACCATAACTTTTATCCGCACCACCCTTTATAATCTTTCTTAAAAAGACAATGCTATCGCCCTTTTCTTTTACTGCAATACAATAATTGTTTACATTACTCATTTTTCCTTCTAATTCCGTCAATTCATGATAGTGGGTGGCAAACAGTGTTTTTGCACCAAGATATTTACGATTACTAATATGCTCAATCACAGCCCATGCAATACTAAGACCATCAAAGGTTGAAGTTCCTCTTCCTATTTCATCTAAAATAAGAAGGCTGTCGGAAGTTGCATTTCTCAAAATATTTGCAACTTCATTCATTTCTACCATAAAGGTACTTTGTCCACTTGCCAAATCATCTGACGCACCAACCCTAGTGAAAATACGATCCACTAATCCTATATTAGCAGAGTTAGCGGGAACAAAGCAACCCACTTGAGCCATAAGAACAATAAGTGCTGTTTGCCTCATATAAGTTGATTTTCCTGCCATATTAGGACCTGTAATAATAGAGATACAATTGTTTCCAGAATCAAGGTACGTATCATTTGCAATAAACATATCATTTTTTATCATTTTTTCAACAACTGGATGACGACCATCTTTTATATGAATAGTACCCTTCTCATTTAGGCTTGGTCTTATGTAGTGATTACGCTCTGACACTAACGATAGGGAGCAAAAAACATCAAGTTTTGCAATTGCTTTGGCTGTCTTTTGAATTCGTTCTACTTCTAAGGCGATAGCGTCTCGAATCTTGCAAAACATATCATATTCTAGAGTATATAACTTATCCTCTGCGTTTAATATCGTATCCTCTAGCTCTTTCAATTGAGGAGTGGTATACCTTTCTGCATTGGCTAATGTTTGTTTTCTAATATAATCTTCCGGAACAAGGTTCTGATAAGAATTAGTTACCTCAAAATAATATCCAAATACTTTGTTGTATTTTATTTTAAGATTTTTAATTCCTGTTCTTTCCTTATCCTTTTGTTCAAGTTTTGCTAACCAATCTTTGCCTTCTGTTTTTGCCTTCCTTAGTTTATCAATATCTACGTTAAAGCCATTTTTTATAATTCCACCGTCTCGTATGGTTATTGGTGCCTCTTCCACAATAGCATTTTCAATTAATTGATAAATATCGTCCAAGCCATCCATGTTTTTATGGATGGCCGTCAATACTTCTTTTTGAAATTCTCCTAACACTGTTTTTATATGTGGAAGCATTTCTAATGAATGGTGAAGGGCCATTAAATCCCTGGGATTTGCCGACTTATAACTGACTTTACCAATTAACCTTTCCAGATCATAAATGGGGTTTAAATATTCTCTGATTTCGTCTCTTTCCACCGCAGCATTACTCAATTCTTCCACGGCGTCTAATCTTTGCTCAATTGCCAATCTATTTACCAATGGTTGCTCTAAATAACTTCTAAGAGTCCTTGCACCCATAGCTGTTTTCGTTTTATCTAATACCCATAACAAGGATCCGCGTTTTTGTTTTTCCCGTAGGGTCTCACACAATTCTAAATTCCGTCTTGTGGAGCTATCTAATAACATATATTTACTAGTCAAATATGGATAAAGATGTGTGAAATGGGATAAGGATGTCTTTTGTGTATCATACAAATATGTTAATAAAGCTCCCGATGCTACAACTCCTGAAGGAAAGTCTTCAACACCTAGCCCCGTAATATCATGAACCTTGAAATGCTTCATTAATAACTTTTTACAGGAATCTTCATCAAAATACCAGGGTTCTAAGGAATAGACCATAATCCCTAATCGCCCTTTTAAATCCTCTATATCCATCCCACTTACTAAAAATGAATCATTACATATGATTTCTTTTGGCATATATTTGTAAATCTCATCTAATAACTTTTTACAATCTTCTACTTCTGTTAGATAATAATCGCCTGTTGTCACATCCGATATAGAAACACCTATTTTATTTGGTAAGTAAAATACACACATTAAATAATTATTTTTACTATCATCCAACGCTTGTGCGTTTTGATTGGTTCCCGGTGTTACAATCCGGACAACTTCTCTTTTAACAATTCCTTTTGCCGTCTTAGGATCTTCGACTTGTTCACAAATTGCAACCTTATAACCCTTTGATACTAATTTATTTAAGTAAGTATCGATGGCATGATAAGGAATCCCACACATAGGTGCCCGTTCTTCTTGACCACAATTTTTACCGGTAAGTGTGATTTCTAATTCCTTAGATGCAACTAATGCATCATCAAAGAACATTTCATAAAAATCACCCAGTCGATAAAAAAGGATACAATCTTTATATTGTTTTTTTGTAATCATATATTGTTGCATCATTGGTGTTAATTCTGCCACGAAAATTCTCCTTATCACTAGGTTGAAATTTATTACAAGCTTGCGGCTCTTGCTAAAGCTTCATCAATATGATCGCAAAAATTATCCAAACCTATTTTTTCATCAAGCCCTGACTTTTTCATGATATTTAATGGTTGCTCATTAACATGGGATAAAATTAAAGTTATTTTATGTTTTTTACAATTTTCCCATAGATGTTCCAGTCGACGCAAGGAAGTCGTATCAATGGAAGTCACTGTTCTCATACGAATAATTAAATTGCGACATTTTTCATTTGGGGTAATGCTTAATATTTTTTCTGAAGAAGCAAAAAACATGGGTCCACAAATTTCATATACTTGTGTGTCTTTTGGAACTTCTTTTAATTCAATACTATCAGATTCAGGATATTCCATCTCATCCTCGATATATCTCCACCCCTCAACTGTAGTAACATCAGCCATACGTCTTATGAATAATATAGCTGCTATTAATAGTCCAACTCCAACTGCCGCCATTAAATCCACAAAAATGGCAATGCTTATAGTAACAAATAAAACGGCAATATCAGATTTGGGTGAGCTCTTAATGGTATAAAGTATTTCATCAAAATTAATCATTTTAATAGATACTACAATTAATAATGCTGCTAAACAAGATAATGGAATATAACCAACCAATGGTATCATTAATAATAGCACTCCACAAATAACAATGCTATGCACAATACCAACAACTTGGGATTTCCCTCCATTTTTAATAGAATTGGAACTTCTAGCTACGGCACCTGCCACAGGCACTGCACGGAATAAACCACAGAAGATATTTGCAATCCCTTGAGCGACTAATTCCATATTGGAATTATGTCTTTTCCCAATAATTCCATCCGTTACAACACAAGAAAGCAGCGACACAAGGGAAATCAATATGGCTAATGAAAAGGAAGGAACGAGAAGGTTTTCAATTAATTCAAAGCTAATGACCGGTCCAACAAATGGTGGAAATCTGGATGGTAATGTTCCATAAACACTACTCACTGTATTGACGGGAATTTGAAGTATATTCACTCCAAGTGTTACAATTATAATCATCACTAAGGAATTTGGGATTTTTTTTGTAATCTTTGGAATCATTAATAATATAGCCAATGAAATAACGCTGATTAGAACACTCATCCAATTTATTGTATGATAAGAATGAAAGTAAACACCCCATTTATCAGGAATGCTAATTGGCATCTTCACTATGGTCAATCCAAAAAATTCCTTGATTTGACTAGTGAAAATTCCTATGCCTATACCCACTGTAAATCCCGTTGTTATGGTTAATGGAATATATTTTAATAAGCTTCCAAACTGAAGAAAACCTAATATAACCAACATAATCCCAGCCATGATACTTGCAATGGCCAGACCATTCATTCCATACTGGCTAATAATCTTACTAACAATCATCACAGTGGCTGCTGTAATTCCTCCAATCTGTACCCTACTTCCACTAAGCATGGATACAAAAAAGCCTCCAATGATAGCGCTATATAAACCGTTTTCTGGTCGTACACCAGATGCTATTGCTAACGCTATAGAAAGGGGTAGTGCTATTACAGCAACAAGAATTCCTGAATAAACATCTTTAACAAGTTTCTTTCTGTTATATTTTTTAAGACTATGAATGATAGTAGGTTCAAATTTATCCATGGTATTCCTTTTCTGTCTGATTCTTTCAGTATGTTTTTCTAGATTTTACTTCCAATACAATAAAAACCTTTACATTCCTCGATTTTCACATTTACTATTTTTCCTATTAAACTTCTATCTCCCGGAAAATGTACCAATGTATTGTTTGATAATCTTCCTGTTACAAGGGTGTTGTCATGTTCATTTACATCTTCCACTAAGACAGTAAGTACTTGGCCTTGTAATCTTTTAATTCTTTCCCTAGAAGTTTCTTGCACTACTTTTAAAATTTTATCGAAACCAATTTTTACTGTCTCTTCTGAAATTTGATCTTCCATTGCAGCAGCAGGTGTCCCTGTCCTCTTTGAATAAACATAGGTAAAGGCGCTATCATATTGGACTTTTTTAACCACATCAATAGTCTCTTCTATATCTTCCTCTGTTTCCCCAGGAAAACCCACAATAATATCAGTCGTTAGGGAAATATCTGGTATAGTCTTTCTAATCTTTAATGC
>DATESN010000046.1:0-2595 GCA_035270785.1 Lachnospiraceae bacterium
TGGAAAGTATAAGGAAGCAGAGATGCTTGGCGTTAATGCTTTTATACAGGGTGATTATTACAATCAATATGCTTACCAGTTTCATAAGGTGATTGATTACTACTATAAGGAGAATCAGATAGAAGATCTGTTTTCTTTTAAGATAAAAGATGAATATTATCTTAGTCTTGTTTATAATATGATTACAGAAAATATTAAGGAATTAAGTGAAGCAAAGAGAATACTAACAGAATACTTTTCATTTAAGAATTATCCGCCTACTTTTTTTCTTGAAGATCTTCGTTCTTTCCATGTCAAATTGTTAGCATTTTATGATTTATCTGTTGCTCAAGAAGAGTTTAAGAAGAATTATGATTTTTATCTTACTCTAAGGAATGATGAAGACGATTATTCATCTCAATACTTGAGCTATATAAACAATTTGTTAGATACAGATCTCCTTCCCTTTATTAAGGAGAATTTTCAAGTTTATACAGAGAATGTATCACACTCACAACGTCAAACTATCTATAAAAATATTATATTTAAAGATATTGAAATAAATAAACGTACAAGAGAATACATTGATGAGAACCTAAATCAAATATACGAGTCTTTTGTTTATATGAAATCATGTACATATACGCCTGACAATGATGAGTCACGAACGACTTTTTATTACTTTGTTAACGAGGATTATCAACAATTTCTAAAAGAACTTAGTAAGCAAATGATGACGTTAAATCGTCTTGATGATTACATATACTATTATGATAAATCTCAGTTGGTAGAAAATATCGGTCCTGGTAAAATTCAGTTTCTCCCAGATAGTATTGAGAAGGGGGTTTATTATTGGATTCAGAATAAAAAGGAAGAGGCAGATTTTCACTTTTCTGGGAAAGCTATAGAAGCATCACGACATAAAATATATGAACCAGAAGATGTTTATTATGAGACAATTCTTGGAATTGCAAATCTTAATCAAACAAGCCTTGTATATGAGTTATTGGATCATGCAACAAGTATTGAATTCCGTAAAGTTGGTGCAAAGAGGAAAAAAGAAGCAATAACAAATCCCATTACTTCTACCGGACCAGTTTCTTCAAATGCAAGCTTCCCTTCAGATGCTACTTTAAAATCAGTATTACCAGAACACATGTCCTCTGTTTGTTGACAACGAATTATTCCTACTTTCATCATTAAATAACTCCTTTACCAAAATCAACACACTGGGCTATACTCTCATCGTTCGGATTCCAGAGGCACTTTATTCCATCATTCATAATTTCAAAACCAGCGTTTTTTAGCCATCCTGTAATTTTAGTTACTGATTCACCGCTCCATCCATAAGCTCCAAAAGCTGCTGCTTTTTTACCTTTAAATCTTAAACCTTCAATTTCTTCTAAAATACCTGCCGTAGCACTTGTAATACCTTTCCCTATTGTTGGTGAACCCACAAGAATGATTTTTGATTTGAATATTTCGGTAATAATATCATTCTTGTCTGACTTTGCGATATTGAACAGTTTTATTGCAACACTTTCATCTTTAGCTTTAATTCCCTGTGCAATGGCCTCAGCCATTCTCTTTGTTCCATCCCACATAGTATCATATAAGATTGTGATTTGATTTTCTGCATATGCTTTTGACCATGCGATATACTTTTCAACAATTTGGGTTGGATTTTTTCTCCAAACAACTCCATGACTAGTAGCAATAATGTCAATAGGTAGTTTCAGAGAAAGCACTTCTTCAATTTTTTTATCAACAAGTGAACTAAATGGTGTTAAAATATTGGCATAATATTTAATACATTCATTAAATAATTCAGCTTGATCAACAAGATCGTTAAAAAGAAACTCGGTTGCATAATGTTGTCCAAAAGCATCATTGCTGAATAAAATGTTATCGCCAGTCAAATAGCATGCCATACTATCAGGCCAATGCAGCATTTTCATTTCAACAAAAACAAGTTTTTTACCATTACCTAGATCAAGAGAGTCACCAGTTTTAACTGTTTTGAAATTCCAATTCTGATGATAATGCCCAGTTAATGATTTTACTCCATTTTCAGTACAGTAAATAGGTGTATTTGGAATCTTCTTCATAAGTTCTGGCAATGCACCACTATGGTCTATTTCAGCATGGTTCGCGATAATAAAATCGATTTTATTTAAATCAATTTCATTTTGAAGATTATCAACAAACTCTTTTGCAAAGGGTTTCCATACGGTATCAATAAGGATTGTCTTTTCCTCTTGTATTAAATACGAATTGTAGGATGAACCCTTATGAGTGGAATATTCATTGCCGTGGAATTTTTGCAACTCCCAATCAACTTTTCCTACCCAATCTACATTACTCTTGATGTTTGTCTTCATAAAAAACTCCTTGTTAAAATATAGTAAACTATTTTTTGTTTCTTGCCAGCCAAGGATGGCTGGCTTATTGCAATATCTTATGCCCGCATTTCCTATAACGTTCTGGGCGTATAAGACGTTTGGCCAGCGTAGCGCAGCCAAATGTGCCGTAGGCCAAGGAGCGTAGCGACGCAGCTTATACGCCCTGTTATGCGATGGAATTGAGGGTGAAAGCAACAGCTCTCAAAGCTGTATT
>DATESN010000047.1:0-33101 GCA_035270785.1 Lachnospiraceae bacterium
GTGATTGAACCTACTGAAGCCGAGACAATTAGGCTGATATTCAGTTTGTTTCTTGATGGTCTTGGAATACAGAAAATAGCCCAGAGAATGACTGATTTAGGCAGAAAAACGAGGTTTGAGAATACTGTGTGGGCAAAGTCGAGCATAAACACGATCCTTAACAACGGCATGTATACTGGCGACCTTCTCTTGCAGAAAACGTACCGAAAGAACTATCTGGATAAACATTCATATAAAAATAATGGGATATTGCCTCAGTATTTGGTCGAGAACAGCCATGAGGCCATCGTTTCAAAGGAAACTTTTATCTTGGCCCAAAAAGAATTGAAAAGGAGGGCTGAGATATTCAAAAACCTCCCAAGTAGGCAAAGTGACGGAAACCAATTCAAGGGAAAAGTCAGATGTGCCACTTGCGGATGGAGTTATATCAGGAAAAAGACCCACGGGAAGTCAGTGTGGGGTTGCACACGATACTTATCGAAAGGTAAATCATACTGCTCATCAAAGAACGTGCCGGAAGAGGCGATCCTTGATGGATTCAATGAAATCTTCCAGACAGAAGGTTTCGATAAAACTATATTCAAAGCAAAGGTGAAACAAATAATGGTCCATCAGGATAATCTGCTGGTATTTGAGTTAACTGATGGAACTAAACATGAATTCAGATGGTCCTATAAATCCAGGTCTTTATCATGGACTGACGATATGAAGGAAAAGGCAAGGAAGAGATCCACGAAGAAAAAGGAGGAGAAATTATGCCAAAAGTAACGATCATACCATCGAGGGTGAATCCTTCTACACATCAGCTGATATCTTCATCAGGACTTAAAAGAAGGGTTGCAGGATACGCCAGGGTTTCCACTGACAGCGATGAGCAATTCACATCTTATTCGGCGCAGATCGACTATTACACAAAGAAGATTCAGGCCAATCCTGAATGGAGCTTCGTCAAAGTGTATACAGATGAAGGAATATCCGCACTCAACACCAAAAAGAGAGTGGGATTCAATGAAATGATTAAAGATGCCCTCGCTGGAAAGATAGACCTAATCGTAACGAAATCCGTATCTAGATTTGCCAGAAACACTGTTGATAGTCTGATAACGATAAGAAAGCTCAAGGAAAAAGGCGTAGAGTGCTATTTTGAAAAGGAAAACATCTACACGATGGATTCCAAAGGAGAGCTTCTCATAACAATCATGTCATCGCTTGCTCAGGAGGAATCGAGGTCGATATCCGAAAACGTCACATGGGGACAGAGAAAGTCGTTCAGCGATGGGAAGGTTCATCTTGCCTTCAAGAATTTTCTCGGGTACCGAAAAAATGAAAACGGAAAGATCGAGATTGTGGAATCGGAAGCAAATACCGTGAGAAGCATCTATTCGTATTTCATCAGTGGCGAAACCCCGGTGTCTATTTGCAGACATCTTGAGGAGACCGGGATAAAGTCTCCGATGAGAAAGGACAAATGGAGGCAATCAACCGTCATATCAATCCTAAAGAATGAGAAATACAAAGGTGATGCTTTACTTCAAAAGAGCTTCACGGTGGACTTCCTCCAGAAAAAACTGAAGAAGAACAATGGCGAAGTCCCACAGTACTATGTTCATAACAGTCATCCGGCGATAATAAGCGCTGAAGACTGGGAGGCGGTGCAGCTTGAATTCTCTAAACGAGCAGCACTTCCGACGTATCACAACACCTCTAATAAATTCCAGGGTAAAGTCAGATGCGCCTCGTGTGGAGGAGTCTATGGGGCAAAAGTCTGGCATTCGACATCCGAATATCGAAAGGTAATATACCAGTGCGACAGCAAATTCAATAAGGGAAAATCAAAATGCAAAACCCCTCATCTTACTGAGGAGCAGATAGAACGCGCATTCATGAAGGCCTATGATTTGATCGGCGAGAACAGAACAGCCGCTTCTGAAACTTGTGACATGATCATTAAGGATCTGAAGGACACAAAGGCCATTGATGATGAGGTGAGAGAACTAAGTGCCGATCTTGATATCGTTGCGGAGAAAGCGAGCCAAATGGTCAATGAGAATGCCTCAAAGGCACAGTCACAGGAAGAGTATGAAAAGAAATACAATGTCCTGTGTAAGAAGTTTGACTCTATAAAAAGCAGAATTGCCGAACTTGCAAACGAGAAGACAAAAAGAACAGTAAAAGCCCAGTCAGTTGCTGATTTCAAAAAATGTCTTGAAAAAGACAATAAGAATATCGGATGCTGGAACCAGGCACTATGGAATTCATCAGTTGATGAAGCCTTGGTGCATGCTGATGGAACTATTGAATTTAAATTTTACAATGGCCTGTCAATAATTGAGGAAATCGGTAGATAAGTTTGTTATACTTTCAACAACCGACTATAGCGGTTTCGGATCGACCTTTTATCCGATTGCCATCATCAATGAGGTGGCGCCGTGCCAAACAACATAATGAATCGTGGCACGTTAATCATAACGATTCACTTCAAAACCCTGGTTTCTTTCATTAACCGGGGTTTTTATTTCTAAAGAAAAATAGGGGGTGCACTCGTTAAACGGATATGGGGTAGGGGGTGCACTCGTTAAACGCTTTATATGCTAGGGGGTGCAAATTGTATCAAATTTGTTGTGCAGTTCCATTTAAAAGAATTTAACAGACAGGCTTGATTAAAATCTTAACTTCAAAACTTATACGTGAATTTTAAAAGTGTGATTTGTTACAAGATAAACTGCAAAAACAAGATTATTTTTTACATGTTTCTTGCTTTATATGTATAATTTAATTAACGTTTATCATGTTTTTATTTTTTTAGACACGATAAAAACATGTTTACATTGATTATTTTCTTTAAATTCCAATGTAAACTTCAATAAACGTTAGTATTCAATCTTTGGAGTCTTTTGGTTGTTTTGGGTAGTATATTAGTTATTTAATCAAACTTTGAGATAGGTTTAGATTTGAAAATCTAACTTCCTTACAGTCGTTTAATTCAAAAACCTCTTTTGGAAGTAAATTTACTGCAATCTTGTAGGGAGTTCCAAAGCCAAACAGTCTTCTTGGATAGGAGTTTATGTGAGAAAGCGCTAGATTCAATTGCTTTTGAGAAACGTAGTTAAAATCTGCGACACCTTTAGGAAATATCTTTCTTAGTTCTTCATGGTTTTTCTCAATTTTCCCCTTTTGTTGGGATTGTCGTGAGTCGCAATAATACACACGGGTTAACAGCTCCCCAGTGTCATTATCAGCCTCAATGTACTGTGGCAGTTTGAACTCGCATCCTCTGTCGGTTAGGATTACTTTAAATGTTTCTTTAAACATTCTTATTCCTAACCGCTTTTTTATATTTTGGAATACGTTAACCACACTTTCACTAGTATGATCTGGGACTTTAAATGCCATCATATAATTGGATTTTCTAAACAGCATTGTGACAATATAAGACTTCTTGTTAACTCCTTCAACTGAATCTAATTCAACAACTTCATCTTGAGGATTCTCAGCAACATAGTCTTCAAAGTCTACATAGTATCTATTTTGAAGATATTCTTTGCTATCATCTTGTGGCTTTTCAGCTACTTTTCTAGCTTTATAGCTCAATTTTCTAAGTAAATATACATTATCTATACTGGGGAGATATTTTTTATTTACCCAGGTATAGATTGATTGAACACTGTATGGTATTTGATCTTTTAGACTATTTACAATAACGTCAATTGAAATGTTTTTCTTTAAAAATGGCAATAATAACTCTGCTATTCTTTTTCTTTCTTCATATGAAATCATGCAGCCAGATCTAGCTTCAGTTAGATTTGATTTATGGTTTGTTTCAGCTCTCTCAGAATTATAAATCCATTTGTTAAGTTTACAGGTTGTAATCTTTTCACATCCAATGCAAACTCCACAATGTTTTTTAAGTAGTTTACATTGTGGCTCTTCATTATATTCTTTACAGTATTGATTGCATCCATAATTAGGATAGATGCAAGTTGAACATGAATGACCACAGTGAGTATTACCGCAAACATTATATAAAGAACATATTTCTTTCTTTCCACAATTGTTTTTCATGTTTAATATTTTTAACTGCTTGTTCCTATCAATCTCTCTTTTGATAGTAGAAATAGAAGCATGAACATACTTAGCTGTATCAGTTAAATTCATACCTCGTTCAAGACAAGAATATATAGCTTGTCTATCTGAAATAGTAAGTTGCTTAGAAGCAACATGAATAGAGTCTTTAAATGTATCGTTAATCATAATAAGTAATCCTTTCTATTAGATAATTTAAAGATGAAGTACTAACTATGAAAATTATAACTTTTGCAGTTAAGTTTTGAAACATATTAGTTTTGAAGTTAAGATTTTAATCAAGCTTGCAATTGAGTTATAGCATATTTTTAAAATAAAATTCAAAGAGTTATTGACATATGACATTAACAGCGATATACTAGTGATAGTAAATGGCATATGTCATAAACTAAAAGGAGGTGAATGGTATGCCTAGAAGAGATGGAACTGGCCCAATGGGTGCTGGAACAATGACTGGACACGGTTTAGGCTTTTGCACAGGAAAAAATGCAGTCAATCGTGGTGCTGGACTTGGATTAGGTCTTGGATTTGCTTGCAGACGAGGTTTTAGTAGTGGATTTGGCAGAGGCTTAGCAATAAATCAATATGCGACAAAAACACATAAAGACTTCCTTCAAGAACAAAAAGAATTACTGCAAAGTCGAATCGAAGTCATTGATAAACAATTAAAGTACCTATAACGGGTATTAGAGGTAACTGGAGGACGCTCTGGTTATTTCTGATTAGAAATGGGGTGATAGATTATGCCAAGACCAATGAAATGGAGAAAAGTGTGTTGTCTGCCAGAAAGTAATAAATTTGGCCCTCTTGATTCAGTGTTGGACGATCAAGATCATGTAAACATGACAGTTGATGAATATGAAACAATAAGGCTTATAGATTTGGAGGGTTTTACTCAGGAAGAGTGTGCAAAACAAATGAATATTGCCCGTGCTACCGTTCAGGGAATATATGTAGAAGCCAGAAGAAAGTTAGCTGAATCATTGGTGAATGGTAAAGTGTTAATAATTGAGGGAGGCAAATACCGTCTTTGTGATGGATTGGGAAATGGATGTGGACGAGGCTGTCATAGGCATGGACGTGGCAGATTCTTTACAGATAATGAGAATCGAGGTGACTAATTATATATTCCGAAAAAGTAATTGAACATTTTATGTGCCCTCAAAATGCTCATAGCATGCCAGATGCTGACGCTGAAGGAAGTTTTGGAGACCCTTCGTGCGGAGATTATCTTACCGTTTATATAAAGGCGAAAGACAATCATATAGATAACATAAGTTATCTTGTGTTTGGCTGCAGTGCATCAATTGCAACGTCCAGTATGACATCGGTGATGGCAAAAGGAAAAGGCCTGGATGAAGCATTAAGAATTACAGAAGAGGATATAATCGAAGCTCTAGATGGGCTTCCTGAAAGCAAGGTTCATTGCTCAAATTTAGGAGTAAGTGCATTGCGCAATGCAATCAATAATTATTTAGTAGTTAAAAGAATGGAGGATTCTTATGAAAATAGCAATTCCGGTAGATGAGAAAAGTTTGGATTCAAACGTATGTGTATCCTTTGGACGCACTCCATATTTCCTTATTTATGATGTAGATACTAAGGAAAGCGTATTTCTTGATAACAGTGCAGCAGCAAGTACAGGTGGTGCAGGGATTAAGGCTGCACAGACGATAGTAGATAATAAAGCAAATGTTTTGCTTACTCCTCGTTGCGGGGAAAATGCTGCTGAAGTGCTCAAATCTGCTGATATTGAAATATTTAAAACGACATCGGCATCAGTAAAGGATAATATTGATGCTTTCATCGATGGAAAACTTTCTTTACTAGATGAAATTCATGCCGGATTTCATGGGCACGGAGGCAATTAATATGAGAATAGCTGTGCTAAGCGGCAAGGGCGGCACAGGAAAAACACTGGTATCGGTAAATTTAGCTGCGGTAGCAAAAATATCAACATATATAGATTGTGATGTTGAAGAGCCAAATGGGCATCTATTCTTTAAACCCGAAGATGTCCAAGAGGAAGAAATATCAGTAAAAATTCCAAAGGTGAATAATGAGCTATGCAATGGATGTCGAAAATGCATAGATTTTTGTAAATTCAATGCTCTTGCCTATATTAAAGATAAACTGATTGTTTTCGAAGAGGTTTGTCACTCCTGTGGCGGTTGTATTATGCTTTGCCCTGAAAAGGCACTGACAGAGAGAGAAAAGGTTATTGGGAAAGTTCAAAAAGGAACTTCCGATCAGGTAACGGTATACACAGGAATATTAAATACTGGTGAAGCTTCGGGTATCCCTATTATTAAAAAGTTGCTTGCTGAGAATAAACCTGAAGCAGATAAACTGACCTTTATTGACTGTCCTCCTGGAAGTGCCTGTATCGTAATGGAAAGTATTAAGGATGCAGACTATTGTATATTGGTAGCTGAACCTACGTTATTTGGTGTTCATAACCTTAATATGGTATACGAGTTGGTCAAGTTATTCAATAAGCCGTTTGGTGTAGTTCTAAACAAGTGTATAGAAGGTGAAAATCCAGCTGAAAATTTCTGTATAGAAAAAAACATTAAAATTTTAGATCAGATCCCATTTGATAATGAACTTGGAATATTGAATTCAAATGCAGAAATTGCCGTGAGGGAAAATGAAAAATATCAGGCTTTATTTTCTTCTCTGTTAGAAACAGTGAAAAAGGAGGTGCAACATGAAACAACTTCTTATTCTTAGTGGAAAAGGCGGTACTGGGAAAACTACTATAGCCAGTGCTTTTATCAAGCTTGCAAACGCTAAGTCTTATGCGGATTGTGATGTAGATGCACCTAACCTACACCTTATAACAGAACAAAGCTCTCAACCAATGAAAACAGATTATTATGGTTTACCAAAAGCGGAGATAAATCCAGAACTGTGCATCAAATGTGATAAGTGTAGACAAAACTGCAGATTTGATTCTATTTCAGTAGATAAGAAATATAAAGTAGATCCTTTTGCATGTGAAGGCTGTGGAGTTTGCAAAGCTGTTTGTCCAGTAGAAGCTATATCTTTAAAACCGGCTGTAGCTGGTGAGTTGATGTTATATGCAAATGAAGGAGAAGTTTTTTCTACAGCACAGCTGAAAATGGGTAGTGACACTTCAGGAATGCTGGTCACAGAGGTTAAAAAACAGATGAAGTCGGAGATAGTTAATGCCAATCTTGCAATTATTGACGGTTCTCCAGGCATAGGCTGTCCTGTAATAGCATCACTTAGCGGTGTGGACATGGTTTTGATAGTGGCCGAACCGTCCATATCTGGCATTAGTGATTTGGAGCGAATCATAAAAACAGCGGCGAAATTCGGAACTATGACAGTAATATGTATAAACAAATTTGATACCAACGTAGAAAACACAAAAAAGATAGAAGCGCTATGTAAAAAACAAAGGCTGACTTTTATGGGTAGAATACCTTTTGATTCGAATGCAGTAAAAGCGATTAATAATGGCCGAACCATTGTAGACATAGATTGTGCATCGGGTGCAGCAGTAAAAGCAGTTTACAATAAGACAATGAAATTACTTTTTGAAGAAGGTGGTGGGCTAAGGTCATGATTATCAAAACATTAGTGGAAAACACATCGATATCGAAAGACTTCGGTAACGAACATGGTCTTAGTCTGTATATTGAAACAAATGCACTTAAAATTTTATTTGATGTTGGAGCAAGTGAATTGTTTCTTAAAAATGCTGAAAAACTTGGCGTCAATATCACTGACGTTGATTTTCTTGTAATTTCACATGGGCACTATGACCACGGTGGTGGATTAAAAACCTTTTTTAAAGAAAATACAAAAGCAGAGGTGTATTTACACCATCTTGCTTTCGAGAAACATTATGCTATCCGTCCAAATGACAAATTAGATTTTATCGGTCTTGATGATGAGCTGAAACAAAATAAGCAAATTGCACTTACGTCAGACCAATTCTATATCAGTAATGGAATCCAGGTATTCTCGAATGTTGTTCAAAAAGAGACTCAACCGAAATCAAATCGTGGTTTGCTAACTGAGCAAAATGAACGAATGATAGATGATACTTTTGCACATGAACAGAATCTCATCATAGAGGAAGACGGAAAGACCCTTCTAGTGACAGGCTGTGCTCATAATGGTATCATAAATATACTTGAACATTTTCAAGAAATAAAAGGTCGTATGCCTGATTATGTAATAGGCGGATTTCATCTTTCCAGTCGCTCTGGTGGCAATGAGGACTCTGATATGATAGATAGAATTGGTAAATATCTAATGGCTACAAAAGCAAAGTTTTATACCTGCCATTGTACAGGTATAGAAGCCTATGAAAGGCTGAGATCTGTTATGGGTGATAATATTGATTATTTATCAACAGGCAGTGAAATAACAATCTAAAATAAAGGAGCTAAATTATGAGCGAAAATTGTAATCAAAACTGCAACAGTTGTTCAGAGGACTGTGCAGAAAGAAAAGAACAAAAAACTGATTTCTCCGAGAAGTTGCATGAGATGAGTAGCATCAAAAAAGTCATAGGTGTTGTCAGTGGGAAAGGAGGAGTAGGAAAGTCACTTGTTACTTCGATGCTCGCTGTTACCATGAATAGAATGGGTTATCATACTGCCATTCTTGATGCAGATATTACAGGACCTTCTATTCCAAAGGCATTCGGAATTCGGGGAAAAGCCACTGGTAGCGAATTTGGCCTATTCCCTGTTAAAACAAAGACTGGCATTGATATTATGTCTGTTAATTTACTTTTGGAAAACGATACTGATCCTGTTGTATGGAGAGGACCAATAATTGCTGGTACAGTTAAACAGTTCTGGACTGATGTTATCTGGAGTGATGTAGATTTTATGTTCATCGATATGCCACCAGGAACCGGTGATGTTCCCCTTACAGTATTTCAATCCATTGCTGTTGATGGGATTATTGTCGTAACCTCTCCACAAGAACTGGTATCCATGATTGTATCTAAAGCCATCAAGATGGCAGAAATGATGAATATCCCAATCATTGGTTTGGTAGAAAATATGTCTTATTTTAAATGCCCTGATAACGACAAGGACTATCAGATATTTGGCGAAAGCCACATTGAAGAAATTGCTGAAAAACATAATTTAAAGGTTCTTGCTAAACTACCTATTGATCCGAAAATTTCAGCTGCCTGTGACAAGGGTATGATAGAGCTTTTTGATGGCAATTGGCTTGATAGTACATCAAAATTACTAGAGGAAAGACTTGAGCAAAATTAAAAGTGAGTAAACATTCAACAATAGCAAAAGAATTATTCACAAAAGGATACAATTGCTCTCAATCGGTAGTTTTAGCCTTTTGTGATGAAATAGGACTTGACTCAGAAACAGCACTGAAAATTTCTTCTTCATTTGGTGGTGGAATGGGAAGACTGCGAGAGGTATGTGGAGCAGTCAGTGGAATGTTCATAGTTGCAGGAATGCTAGATGGGTATTCAAATCCTTTAGATAGAGTTGCCAAAACTGAGCATTACAGGCTGATTCAGTCACTTGCAATGAATTTTAAGGATGAAAACCGATCAATCATTTGCAGAGAGCTTTTAGGTTTATCTGTTGATAGACAAAGTCACATACCAGAAGAAAGAAACGAAGAGTATTATAAAAAACGTCCCTGTGCAGAACTTGTTCAGCATGCAGCAGAAATATTAGATGAATATATTCAAAATAAAAAATTGGAGGAAAAAACAATGATGAAAATAGCAGTAGCAAGTGAAAAGGAAATGGTAACAGAGCATTTTGGGCATTGCGAAGGGTTTATGATTTTTGACGCCGAAAATAATCAAATTGTCAAAAGTGAAACCATTGCTAACCCCGGACATAAACCTGGATTTCTGCCTAATTTTCTTGCCGATCGTGATGTAAATGTCATCATCAGCGGTGGTATGGGCGGAGGCGCAGTTGAGATTTTTAATGAAAGGAACATCGAGGTTATTGTTGGAGCAAAAGGTAATGCCAAAGCAGCAGCAGAAGCATACTTGGAAGGCTCTTTAAAGTCGACTGGTTCTGTTTGCCATGAACATCAGCATCATGATGAATGTAGCGAATAAAATATCATATTTATATTGTGAAATAGTGCTTGTATAAAGTATAATAGGTGCAAGTACTATTTTTGCTTATAGAGCAACCTTGTAGATATGTTTCCAAAAACAGATAAAATACCGTGGATATGTTTCCGTGAACGAGCAGGTACTAAAAATACCGATATGACATTCATTCACTCAACTCGTGCCATGTTGAGGCTATAGCGTTGTTATCTCTAAAAGACAAAAAAACGATAAAAAGTAGGGTTTTTAGCTAAAAAAGCGTAGATTTTCAACTTTTGATTAAGCTGAAAATCTTTTTTTATGTCAATTGACCATACTCCGCAGTAGATAAAAGGCAAAAAAGAGCAAAACATCGTTAATGGAAACATATCCCTACCCCCACTCTATAAACGAGTTACCTCGTTTGTAGACTTGAAATGTTGGGAACATATCAAATTTATAAAAATTTATATTGATTATGATTTGATATTGTTTCTGTCTAATTGGGAATGACGTTATTGTTCATAATAATGTCTATTTCCACAGCTCCATTTTAGATGATTTTTAGTCAATTATAGACTATGAAAGCCTTTAATTATTTTATTATGTAAAAGAAATAAAAAATTCAAATAAATTGAAAACTACTGGTTGGAACAAGCATACAATAGTTTATAATTTTGAATAAGCATCTATAAAATAAAAAGCCTTAGAAAAATATAAGACTAATTATATAAATAATTCTGGTACATTTACAAAAATTTCTGAAGTCTCTGATTTCACTGAATCACTCCTGGAATTCTCTAATGCAGATTTATTAAGTGAAAATGTAGCGTAATCTGTAGGTTTTGAGTAATCAACAAATTCTGAAACATGTCTTAATATATAGGTTGCTGGTTCTCTAGAATAACCATATCTTTGAAGTGTAATTGTTAAATCATTAGTGGTTCCATATTCTACAAATTCATACCAGTCATTTGAAATAAATTTTAAATTATGCTGTTTCTTGTATTCACATGAAAATTCTCTAAAATAATTAGCAATACTAAAGAGTATTACATTTTCAATTGTGTTTAAAGTATCCGCTATTGCTAAATTGATGTGTTCGGGATTGTTGTATTCATAATATTCAATAATCCTCCAGTTATTAGAATAAATTCCTTTTTCAGGATTGTTCTCATGATAATCAATTGAAGTTTTGATGATTAGGTTTAAACCATAGCCAGACATCCATTTACATAATAGACTTGCATATAAATTTAAACGATTGTAATTGCCTAAGCTTTTCTTTTCATAAACATCCCATTTAAATGCTTTGCTTAATGTATGTAAAAAATTAAGCACTAGAGTATAGTCGATTTTTCCATCTATAGATATTTCTGGATATGACAGTCCACCTTGAATTAATTTTGTGATAGAAATATGTTGATCTGGAGTAACGTCAAGTCCAATTATTTTTGGGAGATCAGCTGTTGAATTCTTTATTATTTCTTCATCACCTATTTTACCATAACTTAAAAGCGTTGATGTAACAAAAGATGATTTATTATCATTGATATTATTCATCAAAATTAATGCTGTTTTTCTCATTAAATCAAATTCATCTTCTGTGGTTTTTTCTGGCTTGTCTTTCATTTCAAAATCAGCGGTTTTTAATGATTCAATTATTACTTTTTTTTGAGTGCTTGTTAGTGAGTTTTCTATAGATAATTGTTGGTTTAAAATACCATCTTGTAATAATTTTTCATATTTGTTAATGACTTTATCTTCTTTATTTAGATTTATCATAAATACATTTCCGAATAAAGCATGGTCAATTCTTCCAACACGCCCTATGAGGTTTCTAAACGAAACTGAATCAAGCGAAGATTGACCATTTTTATATGTAGTAAAAAATAGGTTATCAGCAGGAAGGTTAACAACCTCAATGAGTGTACTTGTACAAAATAAAGTTCTAATGATATGATTTTTAAAGCCATTCTCAATTCTTAGTCTTATACTAGCAGGTAGATAACCAACATGAAAAGCTACACCTTTACGGATTAATGCAACCAAAAAGTAATCTGAGTTTATTTCTTTTTTAATTTCATCAGATAATTTGTATAATTCTTCATTATTTAAATCAGGTAAACCATTGGTATAAATAACAGCTTGGTTCATTGTTTCCCTTAATGAATGAGAATAGACTATATTTTGATCTTTAGAGCGTGCGACATGATTAATAATGCTTGTTAAATCGAGAGACGAATTAGCATTACTCATAGTGATAAACTCTTTTGAATAATCATTATATGCTTTGACAGAGCCATTAATTAAATTAATTATGTACTTCATTTGACAAACTGGAGCATAAGTTGCATGGATATTTTGTTTTTCTAAATCACCATTTATCATTTTTAAATAAATTTCCGGATTTGGTATATTTGGAGAGGAAAAAATTATATGAGGCTTTTTTTCCATTGAAGATAGTTTATCAATTAAATCATAATAGAACGCACTTCGTGTATCCTTAGTTGTAATCTTATGAGCTTCATCAACAAATAAATAATCAACTTTCTTATCTGTTGTATTAATTAAATATAAGAATCTTTCCGGTGTCATAATATAATTAATAAATGAAATACTTCTTGAACCAGCATAACATATCCATCAATTCCCATTCTCAAATCAGTAGGTCCAGGAGCTACATATTTTTTATTAATCGTAGATAAATCTATATAACATCCTTAACGACCAAATAACACTTAGCAATAGACTTTCATTTTAATTTTGATTCACCTTGATATCTACATCATTTACAGATACTAATATAATATTCTCTACACTTTTATTTTTAATTGAATCAGTAATTTCGATAAATGACGTTTTCTTAGGTCGTGGCTTTATTTTTTTGATTACCATACATTTTTACCCACTTGTAAAATGTTGTTTTTGAGACCCACATTGATTAATATATTTCTCTATATTAATTGTTCCATCAAAGCCTTTTACCATAGCAATTTTATTTTCTTCTTTGTAACTCATATTGATGTCCTCCATATAGCAATATTATAGATGACATGATGGTTTGATTCAAACCGTTCTATTTTTAACGCTTACCATATTCTAGAAAAAACTGTTTGTTTCTTAAAAACATTTTCATTAGAATGTTCGAGTGACAAAAAAAGTGTATCTTTATTAGTAAATCTATGTTAAAAAAATTAGATATTAGTAGTAAAATTATGTCAAGTTTAATCTACATTGGGGAGCGAGGGGAGAATTTTGTAATGATAACTTAAAAAAATAAAAAAGGAGAAAAATAGGATTATGAAATTTAAAATGTTTTTATTAAGTTCATTATTAGTATTAGCTGGTTTTGTTGGATTAAGTATTGGACAGGTTAATATAAATCAAAGAGAAAATATTGCTCAAGAAACAAGAACTGCCCACTACGAAAAAATTTCATTTGATGAAAATGCGTTTGATGATTTTGACAATCATGAAGTTATTCAAAACAACGAAGGTATTAACATCAAAGCTGAAAAAATATTTGACACTCAATTATTAAACGAGTTCGATTTAGTTGGCTTGGATGAAAGTACTGATGAATTTAGTGTTATTTATGAAATCAATTATGTTGAAAATGAAGATACTGTTTTTTTATCAGCGACTATAATTGGTGAAAATAACATTGATATTATTGATACTATCCCAGGACTTGTTTCAATAAATGCTAGTGGAGAAACAGATATTTTGTTTTCGGTAGAAGATGAATTGATATGGTTATCAGATTTAACTGATTCAAGTATTATTGAAAATACCGGTTGGTTTACAAATTTAATTAAAAAGATTACTAATGCTGCTATTAAAGTAGCATCAAATATAGTTAAAGCATTGGAACCAATTATTCGTCCTGCTGTTAAGATTGCAACATATTTTGCGGTCAAATTATTAGGACCAGATATGGCTTCTTATTTAGGTGCTACAGTATTAAATATGAAAGCTGATACTGAAGGTATATATCATGCTGATTTTAATTGTTGGCAACAATATTTTGGTTATACTGATTTATACGATGTTGTTTTTGATAGTTCGACAAGTATGAGATATGGTAAGTATGATTTTGATGTGAATAAAGATGGATATACTGATTACGTATTATGGGCATGGAAAGGTAATTATCTAAACTTAGGTGCTGGTGCGGAATTAGGTATCTATGAAAGATGGACTTATAGTGATGAAATATGGAAGGTTGACAAAAGCAATGCAATGAAAATGACTTTAAAACTCGAACATAAAAATAAAGGAGTTTTATTTGATTGGAGACCTACTGATAAGCAATGGTGGATTACTGGATTTGATTACAAAACACCTAATGTTAATAGAGATGACTTAACTGCTACATATACTGTTGAATTTACAAACACAAATTGGTATTAATGTTTTAAGAATCAATGGCAATCTAAAGACAGAAGATGGGATTTTTCAAACTACAAAATTCCAACATTAGTTTTATAGCCTACGAGGAGGATACAAAACATGTTTATGAAAATAAAAAAGAATATTTTAGTAATGTTCATGATAACCTTTTTAATGTTTGGAATGACATCATGCTTTTCATCTAAAACAGATGATGAAATAGTTGAAGAAAAGATACAAAATCTTATTCAAAATTTGGAAGAGAACAACAAAGATGGTATAAAAGAATTATTTGCAAAAACAAAGACTGATAATATAGATAACTTTGATGAAACTATTGATCAATTATTAGAATATTACGATGGAACCTATGAATCTAAAAAAATGGCTCTCATGGAAAATTTCGTGATAAAGATGGTAATTTTTCAACAACATGGTTTTTGCCTTCTACTGATGTAGAAACATCAGTAGATACCTATAGAATTGCTTTTTATTATTGCACAGAATATACAACGGATGAAGATTCTATTGGAATTTGGTCATTATATATAATTAAGATGTCAGAAGATAGTACTCCTGATAATTCATATGGCGGTGATGGACTATGGACACCAGGAATCCATATTGGCAAGGTATATTCTGAAAGTGAATAAAAAGAAAATAACATTTGCGATTGTTGTATTAATTATTACGTGTATTTCTTTCTCTTTGATTATATGTCATTTATATGTTTGGAAATCACCATCATCACAAAAAGTATTTATTAATGCTCAACAATCAGTTGTGGAATTGAAATCTCAAACTGGAGAAGACATTATTTCGTATGGATCAGCTGTATTTATTGATGATTCAGGAACGCTTGTGTCAAATGCTCATATGGTGGCTTATAAACAGTCTGGTATATATAAAGAATTTGAATCATTTGAGATAAGATTTTCATTTGAAAATGATTATAGAGAAGTTTCATTGCAGAAATATGATTTGAATAAGGATATCTCAATTCTAAAATTAAATAATATTACTGATGTTAACTTTAAAGCAATCGAGCTAGGTGATAGTACAAAAATAGCATCCGGTGATAAAGTTTATGCTATAGGAAATGGAATGAATCATGGACTTGGTATTACTCAAGGATTAATAAGCTTACCACAAGTTAACATTGATTATGAGGACAACATAAGAAATGTAATTCAATGTGATTTAATAATTAATGAAGGAAATAGTGGCGGAGCTTTGTTAGATGAAAGAGGCAAATTAATAGGAATAACAACATTTAGATTGAAAGATAACAATGGTAACATTATTTATGGAATTGCATTTTGTATCCCAATTAATGTTGTCAATGAGTACTTACACTCTTAATTATTATTCAAAGAAAAGTTTGTTTCTTTTATATTTTCATATTTTAAGATAAGTAGTAAAATAAGCCTCCTTCCTGATGTTAGGGAAGGAGGTAATTTTTATGGTTCTTTAGTATCATTGTTGTAATCCTTATAATATTTATAGAATGAACCTCGACTCATATTAGTCAATTTCATAGCTACAGCATAATTAATTTCTTTGTTACCATATTTTTTAACTACATATTCAAAATTATCAGGTAATTTGACTTTGGGTCTACCAAATATTATCCTTTTTCTTTTGCAACTTTGATACCTCCTTTTTGTCGCTGTTTGATATTATTCCGTTCGTTTTCTGCTACAAATGATAAAACCTGTAGAACAACATCGGCTATGAATTTTCCAACAAGATTTCTCCCTTCAATTCTTGTATCAAGAAGATTCATATCAAGTACAACAATGTCACATTCTAAGACTTTTGTGATTTTCGCCCATTCCTCAATTATCATATTGTAATTTCTTCCAAGACGATCTATTGATTTGACGACAATTAGGTCGCCTTTTTTAAGTTTCTTTAACAACTTTTGATAATTGTCTCTATTAAAATCTTTGCCACTTTGTTTGTCTTGATAGATGTTTTTATCATTAATTCCGAAATTATGTAATTCCACTATTTGTCGATCTAAATTTTGCATTTTTGTTGATACTCTTGCGTATCCGTAAACCATTATGTTCTCCTCCGATAATAAAAAAATTCGATATGCTAAGCAAATCGAATACATTATCTCATATTTCCTAAAAAGTAGGATTTTTCGAACACATAATCATGCGTCTAAATTCGTTTATTATATTATCATTTTTAGCAAATCTGTCAATAAATATGCGTGCTTAATAACTCTAGGATTTAGGAAAGAAAGAGGAGATTTCTATGAAGAAAAATGAAAATTTAATTACTAAGCCGATAATGTTCTATTATCGTGCCATCGAAAAGACATCATGCTTGATAATAACTATCTTACTTTTATTATTACCCATTATATATGCTTTTATGAATTTCTCAGCCGGTACGAGTAACCAAATATTACTATCGATATTCGGATGTGCAAGTTTGTTAGACTTAGGTGTGTTTTCAATATTACCATTGGTGTATCGCTTTAGAACTATCAAATCATCAAAAGCAAAACTACCTCTAATAATATTAAGTTTTATATTAATAGTGTCTGGTCCTATTTTATTCATACCTATTATATGAAGTAAAAAGGTGGGAACAAGTGAAATAATAAGACTTGTCATGGGAGTTTATCTTATGATAAGTGGAATTTTATTTCCTTTTATATTAAATTGGGTTGTAAGAAATAATAAGCAAGGAAAGTTGATTGAACAAAAATACAATGAATTACCTGATAATATAAAATCACCTCAATTGAAGAAATACTTGGTTGATATTTGTAAATTAAACGATTTGTCTTATTTTAGTGATAATACATTGAATCGAGTTGTTTCTGAATTTGAAGAAAAGCAGACAGCATATAAATTAGCACAAGAAGCTAAAAAAGCAGAATCTGGTGCAAAAGGGACAGTATATGAAGAAAAGGTACTTGACCCTGTTAAAGAGAAAAAAGCAAACATTACAACCACTATAGTTATGGGAGTAATATATGCGATTGTGTTAATTATAGGAATATTAGGAATATGCGAAGCATTTGCGCCAATGTTAAGTTCTATGGCATATGGTGAAAATGATATGGATAATATTGGCGGTAGTGCATTATCATTTGCACTTGGTTGGATGTTTATCTCATTCATTCCAACGATAGCATATTACTTTGCCTTCACAAAACTTTATAATTTGAAGAAGATGCCTAAAATCGGTATATTCCTTGGTGGACTAGTAACATCCATAGCAATGATTATAGTGTTCTTAGTTGTTTATAAGTCTGACTCTGCTTTTGATGGAATGGTTTCCTCTTATAATACAATTGAACTAATTGATGGTTCTGCTTGGGAACAAATCTTTACTATAGTTGTAGCTCACGTTGGATTATTATTGACTTATTTATTAACATTTGTCCGTTTAGATGCAAATCGAATTAATGATAAATTAGAATTGATGAAGCAAAGAAAAAAGGCAAAAGAAGATAATTCTCTTGTTTCAACATTTAAATTTATTTTGTTAGATATAGAAAAACTTGGAATGAAATTATTAATTCTAATTTTAAAGTTGAAAGATAACGCTAGACCTGCGTATTATGCTTTATTCACAATTGTATTTACTATTCTTTGTTTCTTCTCAGCCTTTATTTGTGTCTTTATTATTGCATTATTAGCATTAATTCTTGTTATTTTATATTTTGGCAAAACAATTTCATTCATGTACACTCCAAGTACAAAAAGAACTTACAGTGCGTATGATTCAAAAGAAACTGTTTATGAAATCAATGATGGTGGGAATGAAAGAAAACTAACATATTATGATAGCTATGATGGAAGAGATAGATTTAAAGATGATGCAGAAAATTATTGGACACGAGATGAAAATGGAGAGCCACATAGAGAATAATTAATATAATAAAAAAAAGTACTATTTAAGGCAGTTTATTAGAGCCTAATAAATAGTACTTTTTCATTTTCTATTTGCAATACTTATTAACAAGTAAATCTTCAATTGAAGTTGCCCATTCATATGGGCGCATATATTCACCATTAAATTCAACTTGTTTACCGTCTAATAAATCCCATATATCAGCCTTACAATACTCTATATTTAAAGTGATTCTAGCTCTTTTTATATCAACTATATGAGAAATATGATACTTATCAAGAGTAAGACGCAACCTACATACGGCATCTCTATATAATTTTTTTGCTAGCTTCACATCTTTATCAATCCATAATTTCGTTATGGTTTCATCTATTGTGACAGTAGTTCCTCGATGATCTACTAGTAATGCTAAAAGTTCTTTACTTTTTGAGCGATTAAAATCAATAACAGAAGAACCAACAATGCAATCAAAATGTGAGAATGTTTTAAAATATACAATAGGTTTATTGTTAGAAAGAAGTTGTTCAAATATATCATTTAATAATGTTTCATCATAAGGCTTATAGCAAAAAGTAAAGAAGTTACTTCCAATTCTCTTTTTTATTTGCTCAACATCTTGTGTATAACCAGTAATAAAAATAATCTTTATTCCTGGAATGTAGATGTCAACTAAAAAATGTTGTTTTATGGCCTTTAAAAATGTAGGTTTTTAATCTTCATTATTAGTGTCTGATTCATCAATAATCATATCCTTAATTCTATAAGATCTACCAGTAATCTTAATTATTGATGAATGATGAACTAATCTATCAATAATAGCTGTTGCTATTGTATTATCATTAAATACCTCTCCCCATTTGGATAGAGGTTGGTTAGTTGTTATAATTGTAGATTTCTTTTCATATCTTGCAGCTATAAGCTGGAAGAATATATTGGAATATTCTTTTTCAACAGGTAAGTATCCAATCTCATCTATAATAAGAAGCCTATATTTTCAATAATGTTTTACTACAGATTCCTGTCTATTTTCTTGATAGGCTTTCTTTATTTTTGTCATCAAATCGTTGAAATGAATGAAGTAGGTACTTAGACGTTTACCAGATGCTTCCATTCCAATGGAAGTGGCTAAGTGAGTCTTTCCGACACCGCTTGAACCGATAAACAGAACATTGGAATTTGTTTCTATAAATCTCAAACTACATAAATCTAATATTTGATTTTTATTTATATTTGGTTGATAGCTAAAATCAAAATCATTTATTGTTTTATGATAAGGGAAATTAGAAATAGTAAGATTTATTTGTGCAGCTCTATCTTCACGAAATTTTATTTCTTTATCAGTTAGTTTGGTGCTAGTATAGATATATAGACACATTTAGTTAGACAAATAATTATGATATAATTAATAACAGCAAAGGAAGTGTCTATAATGGTAAGAAGCAGTCGATATGATGATGAGTTTAAAAATATGATTGTGAATTTATACAGATCAGGTAAATCAGTTACTGAACTAATAAGTGAATATGGCATATCAAGAGCAATAGTATACAGATGGGTAAATTTATATAGTCCTATTGAAACATCCAATGGTGAACTAACAAATAACGATGAAATTAGAAAGTTAAAAAAACAATTAACTGAAGCTATGGAAGAGAACGAAATACTAAAAAAAGCGGTTGCCATATTCACAAAGAAATAACTGAACGTATTAAGTTTATTGATAACTATAAAAACCAATATAACGTTAGGTTATTATGCAAATGCTTAGAAGTTCCAAGAAGTGTTTACTATTACCATCAAACTCATAAGTTTAATATTTATCATGAAAACAATAAAATCTTAGACGAGAACATTAGATCTTTTTATGAGAGATCAAAAGGTAGATATGGTTCTCCTAAAATTGCATTTTCACTTAGAGAAGACGGTTATAAAGTTAGTCAAAAGCGAGTTTCAAGACGAATGAAAGTGCTCGGCTTAAGAAGTATTGTCGTAAAGAAATGGAGAGCATGTAGAATTTCTAAAAATGAAGCCTATAAAGAATATCCAAATCTATTAGAACAAAACTTTAAGGCTATAGTTCCAGGAACAAAGTGGGTCGGAGATATTACATACATTTATACAAAAGACTGTGGTTGGACATACTTAGCTACAGTAATGGATCTATATGATTTAAAGATTATTGGATGGGAATATGGGAAAACCATGAGTGATGATTTATCAATTAAGGCTTTGGAAAAAGCATCAAATAATCGAAAAATTCAACACGGAATTGTATTTCATTCTGATAGAGGAAGCCAATATACTTCAAATAAATATGAATTAAAACTAAAAGAGCTAGGCATTATTCATTCTTATAGTAGGAAAGGATATCCATATGATAATGCCAGCATGGAATCCTTTAATTCTATATTAAAGAAAGAATTGGTCAATCATAAGGAGTATTTTAGTTTTAATGAAACTAAAATTTCGTTATTTGAGTTTATTGAAAGCTGGTATCATAATAAAAGGATTCATGGTTCGTTAAATTATAGAACCCCTAATCAAACATATAAAAATTATCTTCTAAGTTTTCAATAAAAAGTCTAAAATTTTGTGTCTAAAAACTTGACCTAGGTCCAACTTATTAACAAATTAGATAATATTAATACATCGCTTTAGAAAAAACATTTAAATAAATACATTTCAATTCAAACATAAAATTAATCACTTATTGTTTAAAATTCACTTTGCATTTTCTTCTTTATGAGAGTAATTTTATTAAATTAAGATTTTGTAGTTTCCTATGCATAAACTAGCACTGTGGTAAATGGATTTATTTAATAGAAATTTAATGATAGAAAAATAGTTTTATTATTCAATGTAGGAGATGAATATAATGAAAAATTTCAAAATAAAATCAATCATTACTATTGTTTCTATATTGCTTCTGACTATAGTTATATTTCTTTATTTCGTTGACAAGTCTATGAGTTGGAATATAGAAAAAATTATATCATGTATATTTATATCTCTTTGGGTCAGTTTTCTTCCACAAATGATAACTTATTACTTTTATAAAATAAAAAACTCCGAGATAGAATATAGCATAAACTTGGGGTACGAAATCGGAATAAGAGGATTTTTGGGATTATTATTTGTCCCATTCTATGGTGTTAAATTCTATTTTGTTGATTTGCAGAGGTTGAAATATAATGGTGAATATTTTTTGTAGAATTTTAATATGTACACTATTCAATCATTCACATCAAAAAGAGTATTTATTTAAACATGTTTTTCTTATTTGTTTTGCTATTTTATGTATTTATTAATGTCATATTAAATTTTTCTATAGAAATAATCAATAGCTAAATAGGATGTATTTATGAGAAAACTAAAAGTATATGAACAATCAATAAGTGGGCCTGCTTACACACCAGTTCCAACAATCATTTTAAAAGGTCAATGGTTAAAGGATGCTGGATTTGCAAGTGGAGAGTATGTTGAGGTTGAATGTAGTGGTGATAAAATTACATTAACCAAAACAACTCCACCAGAATCACCACCTAAAATGTCGCTTGAAGAAAAGATCAAAAACTTAAGGGAAAGCAAAATAAAAAAACTGTCTGAAATGATAGGCAAGCTCTAAAAATTAATATCTAGATATATACCATCGATGGCGTAAATGCTGTTGGTGGTATTTTTTTAATTTTTTCCGACCAAATGAGCACTTTTTGTCCAAGGGATACAAAGGAGGATTGTATCCATGACAAATGAACAAAAAGAGAAAATACTGATGCTCCGTAGTCAAGGGCTCGGATATAAAAAAATAGCTAGTGAAGTTACTGCTACAGTAGATAGTGTTAAATCGTTTTTACGTAGAAATCAAAATAAAGCAATAGAGTATGGTGATGGGTGTTGCAAAGAATGTGGAAAGCCAATAGAGATAATACCTAAAACTAAAACTAAAAAGTTCTGTAGCGATTTTTGTCGTAGTGTTTGGTGGAGCAAGAATAGATTTAAACTAGGCAATACAAAAATGATAACAATTACATGTAAATGCTGTGGAAAAGAATTCAGAGATTATTCAAATCAAAATAGAAAGTATTGCTCTAGAAGGTGTTATTTAAAGAGTCGCTTTGGTGGTGAATATGATGAATGAAGATTATGATTTATTCGTAATAAAAACACTAATTGATAACTTATTAAAAAATGGGTTTATCTCAAGAGAAACATATAACGAGTATATGAAATTGGTTATTCAAAAAGCGACATCTGATGCATCAAAATTACTAATCGCAAACAACTTGACTTTGTAGCAAAGTAGAGTGATAGATATGTAGACAAAAATAAAGAAAGGCGGTGCGTTGTTTGAAAAACGTAGTTAAAATTGAAATCAAAAAACCACTCATTAAGCAAAAAAGAAGAGTTGCAGCTTATGCTCGTGTATCAATGGAAACCGAGAGACTTCATCATTCTTTGTCAGCTCAAATTAGTTATTACAATTCCTATATCAATTCTAATCCAGAATGGACATTTGTAGGTATTTATGCTGATGAAGGAATCAGTGGAACAAAGACATCAAATAGATTGGAATTCAATCGAATGATAGATGATTGTAATAAAGGTTTAATTGACTTGATATTAGTGAAATCCATATCTCGATTTGCTAGAAACACGCTTGATGTGTTAAATGTTGTTAGAGACTTGAAATCAAAAGGAATTGAGGTTTATTTTGAAAAAGAAAAAATCTCATCCCTTACTAAAGATGGAGAGTTAATGCTTACGCTTCTTGCTTCATTTGCAGAAGAAGAGTCACGCTCTATTAGCTCAAATGTTAAGTGGGGAACTATCAAGCGATTTAAGCAAGGAATACCTAATGGCAAGTTTAGAGTCACAGGTTATAAATGGGTTGATGACAAACTTGTAATTGATGAAGATACTGCTTGGGTTATAAGATTAATGTTTGACCTTTACTTAAATGGAAAATCACGAACCGAGATAGAACATATTCTAGATGAAAAAGGGATAAGGACAGTTAATGGTAAAAAATATGTTGATTCTAATATAGCAAAAATTCTTAGGAACTCAGTTTATAAAGGTGATTTACTTATGCAAAAAGAATATGTCGTTGATCCAATTACAAAAAAACACAAAATCAATAGAGGAGAGTTGCCTCAATATTTGGTTGAAGATCATCATGAACCGATTGTTTCAAAAGAGGATTTTGCTAAAGCTCAAGAAATAAGAGAAATGAGAGCTAGGCTTGGACCTGTTTCATATACCAATGTTCATACCACTTGCTTTACTAGTAAAATCAAATGTGCTAAATGCGGTAAGAGTTATCGTAGAAGTGGAAAAAGGCAAGGGAAAGATAAGCACGTTTATTACACTTGGGTTTGTCGTACAAAAAGTGATAAAGGTTCTGCTTACTGCAACAACATCAAAAACATACCAGAGAATGAGTTAAAAAGAATATGTGCTGAGGTTTTAAATATTCAAGAATTCGATGAAGATATCTTCAAAATCAAAATAAATAAAATTGTAGTTATTGGTGAGGATGTTTTAGAATTTCATTTTTATGATGGAAATATAATGAAAATTAAATGGGAGTCACTAGCTCGAACTTCTAGTTGGAGTGCAGCAAGAAGAAAAGCGTGGGGAGAATATCAAAGTAAAGTGCAGAAAGGAGTAAAGAAACATGCCAAGAGTTACAACAATACCAGCAACAATAACTAAATATGGAGTATCCAATATTGAAATCAAGAAACGTCGAGTTGCAGCTTATGCTAAGGTTTCTACTGACCATGAAGACCAAGCATCAAGCTATGAAGCTCAAGTTGATTATTACGAACATTATATTAAATCAAAAGATGACTAAGAGTTCGTAGAAATCTATACTGATGAAGGAATAAGTGGTACTTCAACGAAATATCGTGCAGGCTTTAATAAGATGGTTGAAGATGCATTGAATGGTAAAATTGATTTAATTATCACTAAGTCAGTATCAAGATTTGCAAGAAACACTGTTGATAGTCTTTCTACTATTAGAAAATTAAAAGAGCATAAAGTTGAGTGCTATTTTGAAAAGGAAAACATATGGACATTTGATGGTAAAGGCGAGTTATTGATTACAATCATGTCAAGTTTAGCTCAAGAAGAATTTAGGTCAATTTCAGAAAACTGCATATGGGGACAACGTAAAAGATTCGCTGATGGAAAAGTAACGGTTCCTTTTGCTAGATTCTTAGGATATGATAGAGGACCAAATGGAGAGTTAATTGTTAATCAAGAACAAGCTGAAACAGTGAGGTTCATTTATTCTAGTTTTCTAAAGGGCTATAGTCCAAGCAAGATTGCTAGAATGCTAGAAGCAAAAAATGTTAAATCTCCAGGAGGTAAAAAGAGATGGAATGCATCAAACATACGCTCCATATTATCAAATGAAAAATACAAAGGCGATGTCCTACTACAAAAGACTTATACGGTTGATTTTCTTTCCAAAAAGAAGAAAGCAAACGAAGGTGAGATTCCACAGTATTATGTTGAAAAAGACCATGAAGCAATAATCAGTGATGAGGTTTTTGATTTGACACAAGATAAACTAGCACTAGGCAAGATAAAGAAAAATAAGATTAATGCTAGTAGTATATTTGCTGGGAAGATTAAGTGTGGTGATTGTGGCTCATTCTTTGGTGCTAAAACATGGCATTCAACTGATAAGTATAAAAAAATAATTTATCAGTGTAATAACAAGTTTAAGAATAAATGTAAAACGCCACATTTGCTTGAGAAAACATTAAAAGAGATATTTGTTAAGGCTTTTAATATCCTGATTCAGACCAAAGATACTATCATCACCAAGTTCGAAACACTAAGTAATGAGGTTTATAATGTTGATGATTTAAAAGCAAAACAAATCGAAATTGAAACAAAAATCAATGAAAGTGTGAAAGCAATTAATGAGATGATAGAAAACAACTCGAGAGTTCCTCAAGACCAAAGAGAATACCAAACTAAATACTTAAAGGCAACAGCTGAATATGAATCCTTAAAAGAAGAATTACAAAACACACTAGATAGCATTAAAATTAAAAATGCTGAGAAGGAACAAACGATAAGATTCATCAAAGCTATAAGAGACAATCATTGTGGGATAGAAAAGTTTGATGATGATTTGTTCATGCTATTAGTTGAATCATATAAGGTACTTCATGATGGAAAAACAATTGTTGAATTCAAGAATGGCATTGAAATAGAAATTAAATAATCGTGCAAAGACCGCTCTACTTGCTTAATTGTGAGTAGAGTTTTTTATGCCCTGAAATAGTAATAATTGTAGAGTATAGGGAAAAATTGTAGAGTACAAAGGAAAAATTACGGTGTACAAAAGGAAAAATGTTCTTGTATCAAAGTAAGTGTCTTGTTAGATCCACCATATAATACAGGACATGAGGATTTTGCATATAATGATAAGTTTGTTGATTTTGATGACTCATATTTTCATTCAAAATGGCTAAATTTTATGAGTAAACGCCTTCTTTTGGCAAAAGAATTAATGAAAGATGACGCTCTGATATTTATTTCCATCGATGATAACGAACAGTCAAATTTGAAAATTCTTTGTGATTCGATTTTTGGCCCAGCTAATTTTATTAATACTTTTATTATCGATAAAACTGCTCAAGGTGCTAATAATAGTGCGACTTTTAAAACACAACATGAGTATTGTCTTATGTATGCAAAAAAAGAAAGAACTAAAATCAATATCAATATTTTGTCTGAAATCAATAATAAAAAATATAAATACAAAGACAAAAACGGGCATTATGCTTTAACAAACACATTCGATTCAATTAATTCTCCTTTATCCAAGAATAAGAATAGAGAATATACAGTTTATTTCAACGAGGATACGAAGGATGTCATTGTAAGAGACGAGTATAATAGAGGAACTGATTCTTTTAATGATTTTGATTCTGACTTAATTAGCAAAGGATATATTCCAATTAGACCCGGAATTAGGAAAAATGTGCAGTATCCTTGGAATTGGATGCAAACTAGATTTCTTAAAGAATACAAAGAAGAATTAGTGTTTCAAAAGAAGAAATCGGGAGATTATACTATATATCACAAAAATAGATTTAATGGATTGTTTAAGGACACTACTATTAAAAAATTTGATACAAGACAGTATGGCAATCAGGTTTTAGTAGACGTTCTTGGTGAGAAAAAATTTGATTATCCTAAATCATTAGATATGATGAAATGGGTCATTTCAAGGCACCTAGACAAAAATGCTCTAATCCTCGATTTCTTTGCTGGTTCGGGTACAACTGGTCATGCGGTATTGGAATTAAATGAACAAGATAAAGGACATCGCTGTTTTATTTTGTGTACAAATAATGAAAATAATATTTGTTCGGACATTACCTATCCTAGATTAAAAACAGTTATTACTGGAATAAGAAAAGATAAATCTAAATTCAGTGATGGAATAAATTCAAATCTTTTCTATTTCAAAACACAATTTATTACCGATGTATCAAATGGAGAACAAGCCAAATATAATCTTGTAGAGAAAGTGTATTCTTTATTATGTATTAAAGAAGATGTTTTTAACGAAGTCGAAAGAAATAATTATTCATCACATTTCGTTAATAACGATAAACATTTAATTATTTACAACGATTTTTATAATGAGCTAAATTTTACTGAGTTTAAACAACGTGTGCTGAAGGAAGCAGGAACAAGAATCGTTTATATGTATTCTAGCGACAATAATATTGATGAATCGTTATTTGAAGACGGGGATGTTTTTGTTAAACCAATTCCTTCAAAAATATATGAAATCTATAAAGAGATTGTTGAAGAAATTAAGAGGGGATATTAATTATGATTTATACATTGAAGAATTATCAGAGAGATGCTGTTGACGAATTAAAAGAATATATTAACATTAGTTTAAAATCTTCAAAAAGAAAAGATTTAGTATTTAAAGCCCCAACTGGTTCTGGAAAAACGTTTATGGCCTCGTCCTTATTTGAAGAAATAGCGCAGGAAAATCCAGACCAGAATTTTTGTATTTTGTGGGCTTGCCCTGGGAAAGGGGAATTACACCAACAATCTTTTGATGCCGTCAAAACATACTTAGGTGGTAATCCAGTATGTTCTTTGTTAGAAGATAATTTCTTTGGCTCAAGAAAATATATTAAAGACAAAGAAATAGTATTTGTTAACTGGGAAAAGTTAATTCAAAAAGACAAAGAAACAGATAAATGGGCAAATAATTTGATGAAAGATCAAGAAGGGATGAACTTCATTGATGTTATTGATAAAACAAAAAAGATTGGTATAAAAGTAATATTGGTAATTGATGAATCTCATATTGGCGTTTCTCAAAAAGCTAGAATACAAGAATTCATTAATAAAATTATTGTTCCGGATATTGTTTTAGAGATGTCAGCAACTCCATTAAACAATCACATCGATGTTGAAATTGAATCACAAAAAGTTGTGGATGAGGGAATAATCAAAGAAGATGTAATTGTTAATGAAGGAATTCAGAAAGAAGATAAAACATTAAAAGATCAAGACAGTGAATTATTAGTTTTACAAAGAGGTTTTTATAAAAGAAACGAAATTGTAAAAGAGTATGAATCATTAAATATTAATGTTAATCCTTTAGTTTTAATTCAAATTCCTAATGTTGATGAAGGTGAAGCTAAGAAATTAGTAATTAAAGATTTTTTGAGAGATAAAGGAATAAATGAAGACAATGGAAAACTAAAATTTTGGTGCGATGATAGAGGTAATTTTGACAAAAAAGCAATCAAGAAAAACAATGATATTACAGAATATTTAGTTTTTAAAACTGCAGTCGCTACTGGCTGGGATTGTCCTAGAGCACATATTTTAATCAAATTCAGGGACGGAAAATCTGAAACCTTCGAAACGCAAACAATTGGTAGAATATTAAGAACAGCTGAAGCTAAATCATATGATAATTATCTCTTAGATAATGCATATATTTTTACTAATATTTGGAGTTTTGAAACCAAACAAGATACATATAATCCAAATAGAATTAAAACAGAATGGTCAATGATGAGGGACGGCTATAATAAACCAAGAGTATTTGCTCAAACTAAATTAATTTCTTTCTACCGTTCAAGACAAGGCGACTATAACTCAGCCAATTCAAGATACAATTCATATTTTCTAAAGTCTTTTATGAAATTCTTTGAGTTAAGGGAAAAAGATAAGTATTTATTAAGTGGTACCTTAAAAGAAAGGCTTGAATCTAAAAGATTAAATCTTGAAATAAATATTGGAGATGTTGTTATGGAAGAAACAAATATTGGGATTGGTTCTGCAAATGAAGAAAAATCAGTATCTGGTGAATTGGCAATAGTACAAATGGCTGAAAATGATATTCAAACCTTATATAACAGAATAATTAAAGAAAATCTAAGCGGACTTGCTTACGTAAGATCCAAATCTCCTGTTAACTCCGCCATCATGGATGCATTCAGTACTTTCTATAATGTTTTTTCAAGACACGAAAAAGTGTCATCAATTATGAAAATCGTAGTTAACAATAAGGAAATTTTTGCTGAAATTATCAGCGAATCTACAAGAGATTTTAGGGATATGATTTCAAAGGAAGCCTATAAAAAAGGCGATAAATATGATTTTAAGATTGAAGAATCGAGGCCATATTCAATTGAAACTCATACAGAATTGGCAACAGCATCCAAATCATTATATAAGCCATTATATGTTTTAAAGGATAACCAAGGGAATCCGGATAATGAATTAGAAAAAGATTTTTTAGAATATTTAAATACTAAAAACTGTATTGAATGGTATTGGGAAAATGGAACGGAATTAATGAGAATCAATTTTGGAATTGGATATAACAACGGGATGAACACCTTTCAACCGGATTTTATAGTTAAGTTTAAAAATGGAGACGTTGGTATATTTGATACAAAACCTATTAATTATAGAATAGAAGATACTACGGTAAAAGCTAATGCATTAATTGATTATTTATTAAATATTAATACAAATAGAGGATATGATCCCAAATTAATTGGTGGAATTGTTGTTAAAAGAGGAAGCCAATACTATTTATTCATTGGTAATGATTATCACGATTATAGTACAAGTCACGATGGATGGATTAATTTTAATGAATTGACTAGGAAAATTGATGACCAGATTGGTCTTGAAAACCAATTAAAAGAATACGAAAAACATTCAATTTAATGACGCTAGATATGCGTTAAATATGTTCGAAATTCATTCAATTACAAATGATATTGATTTACAGCGATAGTATTTAAGTAATAAATACCTAATAATCAAAGTTAAATCAAAATATAGAATAGAAATTACTGGTTCACTTTTCCTCTTATTATTTGATATAAAAGAAGTATTATCTTTTCACAGCTCAAATAATGCTTCAAAGGGTGATGTTGAATTCAATCCTTCATCATGAGCTTCAGGTGTACTATTTAAAGTAATAATAAGCGGTTTGGATTTCTTTAAGATTGAAGATTTGGGGAGTTCTAAAATAATTCTTTGGCATATCTAATCAATACAAAAGGAATATAAAATCGAAAAAGTTATTGTTTGGGCAAAAGCAAAACTTGGAAAAATATTTTGAATGTATTAATTGGGAAAGAAAGCAACCAAGCAATCAGCGTTCACGTGTATTGTGGACGCAAGTCATGAAACATTTATTACTGATACAAAATAGTCCCTATATTGAAGGACACTAATTAATTCTTTTCAAATATAAAAAAAGGTTTTATGCATTATAGTCTTCAATTACCTGTAAATATTGTATTCCTGTGTTCAAAATGCCCTTAAAAATTACTATTTGTAAAAAATAAAACAAGAAACATTTAAAAGACTCTATTATGTTCGTATAAAATCATTAAAAGAGGAAAAAATTGACTTATCTATCGAATAAATATGTTAATATTATAATTTAAAGAAAAACAATTTAATTTAATGTATCATTTTTAAAACTTGTAAGGAAATGAATTGTATGGTTTTTAACTCATACTAAAAAAAGGCACTGTTTTTCTTTAGAAAAGCGTATTATGTTTGTAAGTATTCTAAAATTTATAGTATTGAACGAACAAACTTTAAAAATATATGAAAAGAGTATGTATAGTGCTCTTTTTTTCTTAATTTAGATGTTAATTATAATTATTAATTAGTTATTAAAATAAATATTATAGTAGGTTTTAGAGGTGAAATGTATTAAAATGAAGTAGTCTTTTATAGGAGGTTTTATTATGGAAAAAATGTTTAAAAATGTAAAGAAAGTTGATGGCGAAGTATATAATGCTTTAATTGCAGAAAAAAACCGTCAAAATGATAATATTGAATTAATTGCTAGTGAAAACTATGTTTCAAAAGCAGTTTTAGAAGTTCAAGGAAGTTTATTAACTAATAAATATGCTGAGGGATATAGTGGTGCTCGCTATTATGGAGGATGTCAAAATATTGATGTTATTGAAACTTTAGCAAAAGAAAGATTAAAAGAATTATTTAAATGTAAATACTGTAATGTTCAACCTCATAGTGGTTCTCAAGCTAATATGGGAGCCATTCGTGCTTTAATTGGACACGGTGATAAGATCTTAGGAATGGGATTAAATGATGGAGGTCATTTAACTCATGGTTATAAACTTTCATTTTCGGGACAAGATTATGAGGCTTATACTTATGGAGTTGATGTTAATACTGGTTTAATTGATTATGATGAAGTTTTAAAGATTGCTTTAAAAGTTAAACCAAAATTAATCATTTGTGGTGCGAGTGCTTATCCTCGTAAAATCTCTTTTAAAAAATTTAGAAAGATTGCTGATGAAGTTGGAGCTTATTTAATGGCTGATATTGCTCATATTGCTGGGTTATGTGCGACTGGTTTACATGAATCACCAATTAAATATTGTGATGTCATTACTTCTACGACTCATAAAACTTTACGCGGACCTCGCGGTGGGATTATTATGACTAATTCTGAAGAGATTGCTAAAAAAGTAGATCGTGCAATATTTCCTGGAACTCAAGGTGGACCTTTAGAACATATAATTGGAGCAAAAGCAGTTGCCTTTAAAGAAGCTCTTGATCCCTCATTTAGTATTTATATGCGTCAAGTAGTTGCTAACTGTAAAGCCTTTGCTAGTGAATTTAAAGCTTTAGGTTATAAAGTTGTTTCAAATGGGACTGATAATCATTTACTTTTATTAGATGTTAAATCAAGTATTGGTTTAACTGGTAAGGTTTGTGAGGATTTATTAGAAGAGGTTAATATTACAATTAACAAAAATACAATTCCTGGAGATATGGAAAAACCAATGTTAGCTAGTGGAATAAGACTTGGAACGGCTGCGATGACGAGTCGTGGGTATGTCGAACTCGATTTTAGAAATGTTGCTCATTTAATTGATACGATCTTAAGAAATCCTAGGAACATTGAAGCGAAAGCTGATGTCATCAAAGAAGTTAAAAAACTCAACAAAAAACATCAAATTAATAAATAGTATCGCGATGGCGATACTATTTTTTTAGTTAATCATAGAAAGAGTTAAGAAGTATTTTTCTCTTTTAAAATATATCTATAGACAAGGGACGCTACTTATTCTATAATTGACTAATTTTATTTAAGAAAAGGAGGAAAGAAATGAGCAGAATTAAATTAGACGCCCTTTTAAACACAAGAGATTTGAGTGAAATGGAACATAGTGAAGAAATTAAAATTAAAAGTGGCAAGATTATTCGTAGTGGAGCGCTTTATCAAGCAAGCAAAGAAGACTTAGAGAAGTTAAAAAAAGATTATAACTTAAAAGCAATCATTGATTTTAGAAATGATATTGAAATTAGTGGAGAGGCTGACCCTGAAATTATGGGGGTCAAGTATTATAAGAATACTATTTTAAAAGAAAAAGCTAACGGAATTACATTTCCAAAAAGAAAAGAAACTGAGGAAGAACAAGTTCATGAACTTGTCGGTTATTTAAAAAATTTAAAGGATGATCCCTTTAAAAATGTTTGTAAATTATATGTTAAATTTATTACTAAAGATCAATGTATTGAAAGTTATCGTCAATTTATTAAAAGATTATTAGTTCCACTTGATGGGAGTTATTTATATCATTGTAGTGCTGGGAAGGACCGCGCAGGGGTAGCAACTTTATTTGTTTTAGCCATTCTTGGATATTCTAAAGAAACAATTATTAATGATTATTTAATTACTAATGATTATATTGGTGGTGGTTATGAGATTGTTTTAAAAAAATTTGATAAGTATGGAATTAATGAAGAACAACCTCGTAAAGCCCTAAAGGCTTTGTTTAGTGTTGATCGTCGTTATATTGAAAGAATCTATGAAGTGATGGATTTAGATTTTGGTGGGATTGATGGTTATATTAAAAATATTTTAAAAATTACTCCTGAAGAAATTGCTCAGTTAAAAGAAATCTATCTGGAAAAGAACTAAATATTAATAAATTTATTTAAAGTGATTAACTATTATTAACAATGGCTTAAAAATGTAGTATAATCTCTTTTTGTAAGACTGGTCCGCTAGCTCAGCTGGCAGAGCAATTGACTCTTAATCAATGGGTCCGGAGTTCGAATCTCCGGCGGATCACCAAATTCTTAT
>DATESN010000048.1:0-8297 GCA_035270785.1 Lachnospiraceae bacterium
GTAGTCTATATCAAATGGCACAAGCAACCCAAGCTTATGAAATGAGTATGAATATGTAGAACCAATAAAGGGAGAGCAGAGGCTCTCCCTATTTTAAGATTAAGAATATTATTTAAATCAAAAAGGAGTTATAAAAATGAGCAAGGAATTAGAAAAAACTTATAATCCTCATGGACTTGAGGATAGAATCTATGAAAAATGGTTGGCAAAGAAATATTTTCATGCTGAAGTAGATAGAAGTAAAAAGCCTTTTACAATCGTTATTCCGCCGCCAAATATAACAGGTCAACTTCATATGGGACATGCCCTTGATAATACCATGCAAGATATTATTATTCGATTTAAGAGAATGCAAGGCTACAATGCACTTTGGCAACCAGGAACGGATCACGCAAGTATTGCCACAGAAGTTAAGATTATTGAAAAGTTAAAATCAGAAGGTATCGCGAAACAGGATATAGGAAGAGAAGGATTTTTAGAACGAGCTTGGGAGTGGAAAGAAGAATATGGCGGAAGAATCATTGAACAACTTAAAAAGTTAGGTTCTTCTTGTGATTGGGATAGGGAACGTTTTACCATGGATGAAGGTTGTTCCAAGGCGGTTACGGAAGTATTTATAAAGATGCATGAAAAAGGATGGATCTATAAAGGTTCTAGAATTATAAACTGGTGTCCTGTTTGTAACACTTCCATTTCCGATGCAGAAGTGGAATACCAAGAACAAGACGGGCATTTTTGGCATATTAAATACCCCATTGTTGGAACGGATGAGTTTTTAGAATTTGCTACCACAAGACCAGAAACCATGCTTGGGGATACAGCAGTTGCAGTAAATCCAGAGGATGATAGATATAAACACTTAATTGGTAAAACAGTCATGTTACCAATTATAAATCGCGAAATACCAATTATAGCAGATACTTATGTAGATATGGAATTTGGAACTGGTGTTGTAAAGATTACACCGGCCCATGATCCAAACGATTTTGAAGTGGGAAAAAGGCATAACCTTCCCGAAATAAATATTATGAATGATGATGCTACCATAAATGAATTTGGTGGTAAATTTAAAGGAATGGATCGATATGATGCTAGAAAAGCCATCGTGGAAGAACTAGATCAAATGGGTTTACTAGGTATTGTTGAGGATTATAGTCATAACGTAGGGACTCATGATAGATGTAAAACAACGGTAGAACCATTAAATAAGCAACAATGGTTTGTGAAAATGGATGAAATTATTAAGCCAGCTATCCATGCTGTGAAAACGGGGGAAATTAAGTTAATACCAGAACGATTAGAGAAAACGTATTTTAACTGGACAGATAATATTCGGGATTGGTGTATCTCTCGCCAATTATGGTGGGGACACAGAATTCCAGCTTATTATTGTGATAAATGTGGAGAAATAGTAGTATCAAAGGAAATGCCAACGACGTGTCCTAAATGTGGACATGATCATTTGTCTCAAGATCCAGACACACTTGATACTTGGTTTTCATCTGCACTGTGGCCATTTTCAACCCTGGGATGGCCTGATAAAACAGAAGAATTAGATTATTTTTATCCAACAGATGTACTTGTAACAGGATATGATATTATATTTTTTTGGGTAATTCGTATGATCTTTTCAGGATATGAACAAATGGAAGAAAAACCATTTAAAACGGTTTTATTTCATGGACTAATAAGAGATGATCAAGGGCGAAAGATGTCAAAATCATTAGGAAATGGAATTGATCCCCTTGAAATTATAAGCATTTATGGTGCTGACGCTTTAAGACTTACGTTGGTTACTGGTAATGCACCTGGTAATGATATGCGTTTTTATATTGAAAGGGTGGAAGCAAATAGAAATTTTGCCAATAAGATTTGGAATGCATCTCGATTTATCATGATGAATATGGATGATAAGAAAATAGAATCTGTGAAAGAGGAACAACTACAACCCGTTGATCGTTGGATTATTTCAAAGTTAAATAGCCTTATTAAAGAAATTACAGAAAACATGGAGAACTATGAACTGGGTATTGCCGTTCAAAAAGTGTATGAATTTATCTGGGATGAATTCTGTGATTGGTACATTGAAATGGTAAAACCAAGATTATATAATTCAGATGATAAAGTATCACAAAATGCTGCGTTATATACCTTAAAAACGGTACTTATAGATGCTTTAAAACTGCTACATCCATATATGCCATTTATTACGGAAGAAATCTTTTGTACTCTTCAAACAGAAGAGGAATCAATTATGATTTCTAATTGGCCAATTTATAAAGAAGAATGGAACTTTAGCAAAGAAGAAAGAGAAATTGAAATTATAAAAGAAGCGGTTCGTGGAATTCGAAATGCTAGAACAGAAATGAATGTACCACCAAGTAAAAAGGCACAAGTTTACGTAGTCTCAGAAAAGCAAGATGTGTTAGATGTATTTACAGAAGGAACGTTGTTTTTTGCTAGTTTAGCATATGCGTCCAATGTAACCATGCAAAAGGATAAAAGTGGTATCATTGATGACGTGGTTTCCGTTGTAATTTCAAATTGCACATTGTATATTCCATTTGCAGACTTAGTTGACATAAGTCAAGAGATTGAACGTCTGGAAAAAGAGGAAAAACGTCTTCAAGGGGAGCTTATTCGAGTGACAGGTATGCTTAGTAACGAAAAGTTTGTTTCGAAAGCACCTGAGGCTAAAATAACAGAAGAAAAGGTTAAATTAGAAAAGTATACCCAAATGTTAGAGCAAGTAAAGGAACGTTTAAATCAACTAAGATAATGGAATGTTATGGTTTGATATTCTATTAAATGAAGTATTATGGAAGAAACTAGCTAAGGGAGAGGAGATTATAAATGCAAGAACGCAAAAAAGATCAATCACCTATTGATGAAACAAATAAAGATACCACATCACAAGGGATGGAACAGGAAAAGAATTATGTTCGTATCACAAAAGATAAGATGGAAGCGTGGCTTTATCTTACTCCTCCAAAAGACGCTAGTGACTATACAAAAGCAGATCTTATTTCTATTATAGAAGCGAATAATGTAAAAGTTGGTTTGATTTCTTCCAACATTGCAGCAATGGCTAAGAAAAGAATCTATCATAGAGAAGTGAAAGTTGCCGATGGGATTCCTTGTAGGGAGGGATCTGATGGAACTTATGAGTACTTTCTTGATACGAGGGATTATAGTAAAAGTCCAAAAATTAATGAAAATGGAACAGTTGATTATCAAAGTATGAGCCTTCTCCAAAATGTAAAAAAAGATGATGTACTTGCAATATATCATAACTTAGATAAAGGCGAACCAGGATTTGATGTATGTGGAAATAAGATTATGCCAATGCCAGTAAAAGAATTAAAGCCATTAGTAGGAAAAGGCATTTCTAATAAGAAAGAGGCTAATAAATATATTGCCGAAATGGATGGAAAAGTCTCCTTAAAGAATGGAAGAATGGAAATTCAAAGTGTTCATGAAATATCAGGGGATGTGGATTCTATCATGGGTCGCGTAGAATTTAATGGAGATATCGTAATTAATGGAAATGTAGGTCCAGGAATTGTAATAAAAGCGGGCAGGACACTAACTATTACAGGAACGGTTGAAGCGGTTAATATTGAAGCGGGTGGAGATGTTATTTTAAAGCGTGGCATCCAAGGGAATGAGAAAGCAATCATTGTATCCAAAGGTAATGTTTTTGCTGATTTTATTGAGCATAGTGAAGTAAGGGCAGAGGGTAATGTTTGTTCTAATATTATCTTGAATTCTCGGATTGTAGCAGATGGAAAAGTGATTCTCACTGGAAAGAAAGGGACTGTTCTAGGAGGTGATGTTCATGGACTACTTGGTATTGAGGCATCCTGTATTGGAAATGATGTGGAAATAAAAACATTATTACATGCAGGCTGTGAGCCTGAGGTTTTCAATCAAAAGCTTATCATTCAAAAAAAAGAAGCTGATTTCAATGAAAGATTTGAAGTATTTAGTGAAGATTTCAAGGTAATCTTAAAGCAACGAAAAATATCAGGAGCATCACCGATGCAAGAATTGAAGATCAAACAGTTTTTAGAAAAAAAAGAAGCTTTAGAAATTGAAAAAGAAGAATTAGACAATCAACAAAAAGCGAATTCCGAAATGATTGAAAAAGGAAAGGATTCTACTATACGAGCAGATGGTAATATCTTTAGGGGAAGTATCATCTGTATAAATAATAGTCAGATGATGATTGAACGTTCTACCTGTTACATGGAATATAGAAGCGTGGCAGGGGCAATAGTAGGAACGGTAATTGTAAAAAACTAATGAAATGGTGTGAATGATGCTGGATACATTAATTAATACATTTGAGGATGCTAGGGATTACATTCTTAGCATCCCTAAGTTTACAAGTAAAAATTCTATAACAGATACAAAGATTTTTTATGATATACTAGGAAAACCAGGAGAAAAAAGCAAGATTATTCATGTGGCAGGAACCAATGGAAAAGGTTCCGTATGCTCGTATTTGAATGGGGTTTTATTAGAAAGTGGGAATACAACAGGGATTTTCACATCACCACATTTACAATCCATTTGCGAAAGGATTCGCTTTGGAAATTGTATCATTTCGAAAGAAGAGTTTTTAGAAGCATTTTTTATCATCAAAGATGCATTAAAATTATTGAAAGAAAACTATCATCCCACTTTTTTTGAATGGTTATTTTTTATGGCAATGGTTCTATTTGAAAAAAATCCAGTGGATTATATCATACTTGAAACCGGATTAGGTGGTAGATTAGATGCCACAAATGTAATAGAAAAATGTGAAATAAATATTATTACAAAAATAAGCTTTGACCATATGGAATATTTAGGAGATACCTTAGAACAAATCGCATTAGAAAAAGCAGGAATTATAAAAAAAGACATACCCGTAGTTTATATGCAAACTGACAAAAGAATATCAAAAGTGATAGAAGATACTGCTAAAGATAATGGAGCTTCCTGTTATTCTGTCAGAAAAGAGGATATTTCTTTAACAAAGATTAATAAGAAAACCATTGATTTTTCGGTTAAATCTCGCTATTATGATTATATTAGTCTTTCTATATCTACAATAGCACTTTATCAGATGGAAAATGCCGCATTAGCACTCCTAGCCATTACTGTTATGGATAAGAATAAAAAGATAACGCAGGAACAAAGAAAAGCTGGAATTAAAAAAGCAAAATGGGAAGGAAGAATGGAAGAAATTTCCCCCACAGTTTTTGTGGATGGAGCTCATAATGTAGACGGGATAGAGGCCTTTATTCAAACCGTTTCCAGCAAAAAAGATGGAAATAAAAATCATCTCCTTTTTTCTGTTGTAAATGACAAGCAATATGGAAAAATGATAGATTTACTTACTAAATCAAATTTGTTTATAGATATTACCATAACAACCATTAGTGGAAATCGACAGGTTCCAATAAGTTCTTTAGAAGGAATATTTTGTAAGGATAGTAGGCAGGTAGTGTATTCGTATGAAGATACTAGAAAAGCATATGAATTTTGCCTTTCAAATAAAGGGGAAGAAGATAGACTATACATTGTAGGTTCGTTATACTTGGTAGGACTAATCAAGTCTTTTGTGGAAGAAGAAAAATAGAATTCCATTGTGTGCAGAGGGAGAAAATATGATTAACTTTGAAGAAGAATTAAAGAAATTTCATCCAAGCCTTGAGGTGGAAGATGCAGAAGAATCCATATACAATCAGGATCTCACAGATATGGCAGATGTTTTGGTGGGTCTGATGAAGGAAGTCAAAGAGGAAGAATAGGGGTCCAGATATTATGAATTGTTATCAATGTGGATGTCGTTTATCTCCCAATGACTTTTGTACTAATTGTGGAACTGATGTATCTCGCTATAAAAAGATATTAAGTGTTTCTAATCATTTTTACAATATTGGATTGGAAAAAGCGAATGTAAGAGATTTATCAGGAGCCATTGGAAGTTTACGACAAAGCTTAAAATTAAATAAGAACAATATAGAAGCAAGAAATCTTTTGGGTTTGGTTTATTTTGAAATGGGTGAAACAATTTTAGCCCTTAGTGAATGGGTAATCAGCAAAAATGTTAGTCCAAAGAAAAATATAGCAGATGATTATATTAATGCAATTCAATCCAATCCCAATAAGTTAGAATCCATTAATCAAACAATTAAAAAATATAACCAAGCATTAAGTTATTGCAAACAAGATAATTTGGATTTAGCGGTTATTCAATTGAAAAAGGTTTTGTCTCTTAATCCTAACTATATACAAGCGCATCAACTGTTAGCTTTATTATATATGAATATTGAAGAGTGGGAAAGGGCGAAACTAGAGCTTGTAAAATGCTCAGCAATCGATACTAATAATACAACGACACTTCGTTATTTAAAAGAAGTGAATGCAATGATAAATTTTGATGAAGTAAAAATTCAGAGTAAGAAAAAGAAACAAGTGGATGATGATATCTTAAAGTATCGTAGTGGTAATGATATGATTATCCAGCCAATCAATACAAAGGAACCGACTGGGTTTTCTACATTAATCAATATTGTGATAGGTGTAGTGATTGGATTAGCTATTGCATTATTTTTGATTTTACCGGCTAGAATTCAAGCTGCAAAAGCTAATATTAATAAGGAAGTAACAGAATATGGCAATTTGCTAGATGCTAAAACTTCAAAAATTGAAGAATTAGAAAGTAACGAGAAAGATTTATTAGGTAAGATAGCTACTGTTCAACAGTCATTAGATGAATATACTGGTACAGATGGAGCGATGGCAGCCTATGAGCAACTAATTAAAGCCTCAAGCATCTACTTTAATGATACTACTGCAGCAATGGATGTAGCAGAGTGTTTAGGTGAAATCGATAATGAGTACTTAGCAATCAGTTCTTCGGAGACATTTCAGAGCCTTTATGATGCACTTTTACTAGAAATAGGCGTTAATGCATCCAAACAATATTATACTAGCGGAATGGCTGAATATAATTCGGAAAATTATTTAGAGGCCATTAAATATCTTTTACTATCTGTAAAGTTTAATGGGGCAGATGGAGAAGCACTCTTAAGTCTTGGTAATTCCTACCGACTAAATGGAGACAAAGAGGAAGCAATTCAAATTTATACAAAGGTAATTGAACTATTCCCAGGTACATACAGAGCAAATAAATCTCAAAGATACTTGGATGAATATAAAGCACAATAACTATATAAGAAAAATACAAAATACAAAAGTCAACTTACAAAAGAGAACATGTTAAAGTGTTCTCTTTTTTCGTGCAAAAAATGTTGAAAAACAATGTAGAGAGGAGAAAGGTTGAAAGAATAGTTCAACTGTAGAAATGGAAGGCATGTAAAAACATGCAGATGGGAGCATAAATGGGTGATAATTTCAAAGTAATAGAGAACTACCTTATGGTAAAGATGCCAGAGGAGGTGGATCATCATCAGTCAATTATTATTAGCAAAATGGCAGATGAGTTTATTGTAAATAGTAAGGTTAAAAATATTGTATTTGATTTTGAAGAAACAAGATTTATGGATAGTTCTGGAATTGGCGTGATTATGGGTAGATATAAAAAGATATCTTGTTTTGGTGGTAAAGTGTTTGCAATTAATACAGATAGACAAATCAAAAAGATATTAAATATATCTGGTTTACGTAAAATTGTTGAGATTATGGAATAGTATGGAGAGGTGTAAAAAGATGGAGACAGAGGTTTTGAAGAAGATGCAAAGGACAAAAAAAAATAACAATAATGAGATGACAATAGAATTTGATGCCATTTCTCAAAATGAGGGGTTTGCAAGAGTTGCAGTTGCTGCATTTATGTCAGTGTTAAATCCTACATTAGAAGAAGTTTCAGATGTAAAAACAGCAGTATCCGAAGCGGTTACCAATTCCATTATACATGGATATGAAAACAAATTAGGAAAGATCATATTATCCTGTGCTATTGAGGGAGATGTTTTACATATTTCAATTCAAGATGCAGGGGCAGGAATTGAAAATGTTGAAAAAGCAATGGAACCTCTTTTTACTACGAGACCAGAATTAGAAAGATCAGGAATGGGGTTCTCCTTTATGGAAGCCTTTATGGATGATTTAGAAGTTGTATCTAGGGAAGGGGAAGGAACCATTGTTATTATGAAAAAGAAGATGGGTTGTACACCATGGATGAGAGAAGATGAGGACTGATTCATGGAAGAGACAGCCGTACTTATTGCACAGTCACAATCAGGTAACAAAGAAGCAAGAGAAGTACTGGTAGAGAAAAA
>DATESN010000049.1:0-3770 GCA_035270785.1 Lachnospiraceae bacterium
TATAAAATTTGGACCGATTTTTTATATTTCGTTTCTTGCAGAAGATATGAAAAACGGAGATCAGTCAGTATATGCAATTTTAGCGAAAGTGCTTTTGGAGGTTGAAGAACTGAAGAAAGAGAATGCTCTTTTGCGACAAGAAAATGCCGAACTCCGGTCTCGTCTTAATAGCAATAGTAAAAACAGTAGCCGTCCACCATCAAGCGATGGGTATCGGAAAACGACATCACCAGCACTGCCAAAAACAAGCAAAGGCATACAAGGAGGTAAGAAAGGACACAAAGGCGATACTTTGCGTCAAACCAACAACCCAGACAAATTTGTAATTGTCAGCCCAAGTGAATGCAGTTGCGGGCATCAATTCGCACAATCTGAATGTGAGTTATCGTCCAAGCGTCAGGTTTTTGAATTGCCACAACCAAAACTGGAGGTTACCGAATATCAAATTCATACGGCAAAATGTCCAAAGTGTGGACTTATCCACCAAGGCGAGGCACCCAAAAATGTAACAGCCCCAGTACAATACGGAAATCAGGCAAAAGCATTTGCGGTATTATTAAATACCAATTACAAAGTACCATTCAAAAAGATACAACAGATGTTCAAGGATTTATATGGATATCCGATCAACGAATCGACAATCTATTCGGCGAGCAAACTGTGTTACGATCAACTTGAGGAATCTGAAGAAGTCATCAAATCCAACGTCTCAAACTCGGATGTTGTCCATGCAGATGAATCTGGATTACGTGTTTTAGGAAAACTACACTGGCTCCACACTGCGACAACACAAAGTTTTACATATCTTTTTGTTCATCAGAAACGCGGTCAACTGGCATTAAACAGCGATAAATCGATACTCGATAAGATAGACGGATGGTTGGTGCATGATTGTTGGAGCAGTTATTTCAAATTCACAGGATTGAAACATGCCATTTGTGGAGCACACATACTAAGAGAGCTTCAAGGTTTAATCGAATCGGGTCAGAGCAAATGGGCAAAAGAATTCCATACGTTTCTATTGGATCTGTACAAAACACCTTTCCATAAAAGGCTTCTTAAGATGGAGGATCTAAAAATAACATATCTAAAAATTTGTGACAAAGGTGAAAAGCAGGAGCCTCCACCTCACAAAACTTCAGGAAAAAGGGGCAAACCCAAACGCACAAAAGGCAGAAATCTAGTTGAAAGATTAATCAGGGAAATGGATGCCGTACTGGCTTTTGCTTTCAACGAAGAAGTCCCGTTTACAAATAATCTTGCTGAAAGGGACATCAGGCCGGTTAAGGTTAAAATGAAAGTGTCAAATTGTTTTCGCACCCTAACAGGTGCAGAAATATACGCACGTATCGAAAGCTTCATTTCAACCGCACGAAAAAATAATCGCAATATCTTTCAGGAACTAACCAATACCATGGATGGACATAATTTCTTAGTGCCATTAACGACAGCCTAAATAATTACCTTTTTCCTTTATTTTCATTGCTTTTGGAGTACTTGGACAAATTAACTCCGACTCTATATTCAACTCTGCAATAGCAAATGCAGGCAAAGGTGATTACGAAAAGGCACTTGAAGAAGCTCTTCCTTTAATAGATATTTTACCAGATCGATACGACATTAGTGTTTTTATTTCCAACGTCTACGCTTGGAAAGGAGACTTCACTTCAGCAAAGGATCAAATAAATAAGTCTTATGCAATAAATAAAACCAGCAAGGAACTTTATGATGCATGGTTGAATATTTTGCTTTGGTCTGAAGATTATCAGAAATTAATCGAAGTTGCAGATTTAGCAAAGCATAATGGCTATGCCGACGACTATAACTTAACTCTTAAGAAGTCCATAGCTTATAAAGAAATGGGGAAATATCCAGATGGAGTAAATCTCATTGAAACAAATAAGCACTATCTGGATTCAACAAAAATCAGCCATCTCTATAATGAGATGCTAATACTGAATAAATCCAGGGCAGTAACCTTTTATTATTCACCTACTTTTTTTGATTACAAGTCGTTAAAACCACAACACCTATTCTACGTTGATTATTCTTTTAAAATAAAACGCCAGATATTTATACCCAGATTAAACTATGCCTATAGATTTGGCACCTCTGATCTTCTCTTAGAATCTGACTATTATCGACTCTTTAATAACGGACAGTACCTGTATGCGAATTTTGGTGTAAGCTTACTGAATAAGTTATTCCCAGATTATAGAGGAGGATTGGAGTTTTATTCTCCCATAGGTAATTCGATGGAAGCAAGTATAGGTGGTCGTTATCTCTATGCAGGTAACAACAATATTTATATCCTAACAGGGCATTTAAGTAAATATGTAAACAACTTTTGGTTCTCTTTGCGTCCATATTATGCGATTCAAAATACAAAAAACACAATAACCATAGCTGCTCATGCTAGGTACTATGAAGCAAATCCTATAAATTACTGGGGTTTAGAATTACTTTATGGCACTTCACCAGATGAACGAGCCATGATTTTACAGTCAACAGATGTCAAATTACTTAATAGCTACAGGATTAAGATTGAGAAAAATGTTGCGGTTTTTAAAACCAATGAAATTAAGTTGACATCAGCTTATACGTATGAAGAGTATGATAAAGGTAAATATGGAAATAGATTCACTTTAGAAGTTTTTTTAAAGCATAAGTTTTAACGAATTACAATGAACACGACTCATAGACCCATCAATCCTTTGATAACTTCACTGCTATGGCTAAGCATGGGGATATATATTGTTTTTGCTGTTTCAGTATTTCTTTCTCCTCAAACAACATTGTTTGGCAAACTATTTAATAATCCAGTCTACGATTTTATAGAAACTATTCCAGTTTGGCTCTATATTTTCATAAACCTAACCTTGTTCTTATTCACTAGCTCTATAATAATCAACAGCTTAAGCTTATACTATGGATCACAGAGAAGTCGAAATGATAAGCTCACAAAAAGATATTTTAGTTTTTTTATCTACGTCCTTTCAAGCTACTTCAGCAGAGACAATTATAAAAACGAAGAAAATAGAAAAATCTTTCTAAAAAGAATCAAACCCTTTTTAAAAAAGAGAACACAATTAATTGCATTCCTAGAATCTTACCTTCGAATACAAGAACTCGTTGCAGAAGATTTAAGCAAAGATTTTAAGCTAATTATCGAAGAGTTAAACATACAACGCAGAATAGATGCCTTTATTAAAAGTCGCAATTTTGATGATGTAATTCTCATATTGAAAGTACAATCCTATCTAAAAATCCATACCAACATAGAGAAAATTGAAAAACTGACCAAGAATAAGAACTTCGTTGTCAGAACAGAAGCATATGCGGCACTAATAAGGCTAATGGATAGCGACAAGATATTTATTGGTTTTATAGAAAAAGAAGACAACCTTTCGATACTTGATATAAATATTATAGCCAATGCTGTATTAAAAAATCGCAAAGATAAAATTGATTATCGTCCATTATTAACTTCAAGTAAAGAAAGGATAGTAATGATAGGGTTGTTACTTGCCAAATGGAGAAGTGACAAAGACTCTACAAACATGAATATGATTCACAATTATCTTGGGCACTCCAATATAATGCTCAATATACTGACTTGGAATGCATTACTTGCAATATTACCTGAAAAGGAATCAGTTGATATTATTGTTGAAAGATTTGATCTAGAGCCCGACTCTGTAAAACTAAAGATACTCGAAAACTCTTATAATATTTCAGATCACCGTTTTTACGATTTCTTTGCAAAGAAT
>DATESN010000050.1:0-5112 GCA_035270785.1 Lachnospiraceae bacterium
GAATAATCAATATCAAATCCATATTCATTGAGCTGACCTTCTGTTTTATGAGCAAACTCCATTAACTGCCTTTCAATAATTTCCTTTACATCGAAAGGTAAAATTACTTCTTTTCCCAGAATAAAGTCCTGCAAAATATCTTCTGGAATTCGTTTGCCTGTCTTGGCGTATATTACACTATTCATACTCTGAAATAACGTGATAATGGAATGTGAAATAGTTACACTCTGCTCCACATTAATGCTCTTGTTATCAATACAGACAATATCCTTTGTCCAAGAACCAATATCAGCAACGACATACCTCCCTTCCATATTTGAAATGCGGTCTGCTATTGCCACAAAACATTGAGGATAGCAGATGACCTTTTGAATCACTATGGTAAAATCCTGTCCCTCAAATTCGAATACGATAAGTCCTGACCTTGTCAAATAATCCACCAGATATGCCTGCTCCTCTCCAAATCGTTTGAATGGAACTCCTACCCCTAACACTACTTTTGCAAACTTCTCAATCCCTCGTGTTTTCAGTTCTTTTGCAATTGCCGCCAGTGTAAGGATAAAATAATTATCATTCTCTGTTTTGTCCTCATTAACTGTCATTCGACTACCACCAATCACATAATAGTTACCATCGTAGTAAAGGCTGTTTTCTAAGACTGGTGGTCTCCCACTTGTCTTCGCTACTCCGTTGCTCATTATGTGATGGTAGGTCTTGATTAAACTAAAACCATGGTCGATGCCAATAACTACCGGCTGATATTTTCCTGCGTTACTTGTTTCGTACATATCCTGTACCTTCCTTTCTGCACCAGGGCGCGTGTGTTTTACAAATAAAAGGATATAAAAAAACCACTCAACTCACATTGACTGTGAATTGAGTGATTTTTGAATATTTTTCAACTGCATAAATATGATTAATTTTTGCACCAATCGATAATTTCGTTTATATTATAATTTTTTGAATCAATAATAAATGCTTCTTTCCCTATTATTCTATTAAGAATTCTAAGTTCAATATCCCTTCTTCTCTTTAAATGAAAAATCAAACCATCAAATTCTTTTAAATTATGCGTTTTTCCATACGGAGATTTTTCCAAATACTGAATCATTAGCGAAAACCAAATTTCATTTCCCTTTTCATCTATTCTTTCTCTTTTTATTGTATCTATCGTACTTTCAATATCCATTACTTTTAAATACAACAATCTAAACTTTTTGCCTTTTAGAATGTCAAATGCTTTTGAATAGAAATCCATAATTTCATCATCAGACATTTGATAGTATAAAATCATACATTCTATACTATTTTGAAAAAAAGAACATTCAAAAACATTTCCAATCTCATTAAATTTTTCATATCTTTTCAAAATCACTTCTTTAAATTGCTTGAAATCGATATTTCCATTATATATTTCAAATTGCTCCATGAATTTATGAAAGCCGAGTATATCCGTCAATATTTGAGTATATGCTGTGATTTTTCTATCCTCTTCGGTTACTGTGTGTAATCCTAAATCTGCACATATATCTCTATACTGAATACATACTTCTTCATATTGCTCACTTGTCATATAACTACACCATGCCAGTTCTACTGGTGAAATATCTCCTTCTCGGTATACTTTATACTCTGGCATATTTTTTTGTAACTTATTTAATAAAGTACTCTTCCCTGCTCCTTGAATTCCTTCTACAAAAATATTATTCAACTCTATTCCCCCTTACATTTCCACAACTCTTGTGGCTATTTTTTCCTGAAAATGAATATCATGATCCACCAAAATCATTGTCGGACTATACGCCAACAATAGATCTTCAATCTGCATTCTCGTAAATACATCAATATAATTCAATGGTTCGTCCCAGATATAGATATGTGCAGGAGTCATAAGACTTGCAGCAATCAGTACCTTCTTTTTCTGTCCTTCAGAAAATTCCTCAAACTGCTTAGCAAATTGTACTCGTTCCATATCCAATTGACGTAAGAGTGCACAAAATAAACTTTCCTCCAATTTTTTCTCCATACAGAATTGCTTGATATTTCCATGCAAAAAACTGGTATCCTGATTAATATATGATATGACCAAACCAGCTCCGACTTCCAATGTCCCTGTTTGTAAAAAAATATTCTTTTCACAACATGACAAAATTACATTTAGAAAGGTGGATTTTCCACACCCATTCTTTCCATGCAAAAATACTCGTTCTCCCTGCTTTATTTCAAACTCAAAGTTCTGAAGTACTGCTGGACTATCCACTCCATACTTTATTGATAAATCTTTTGCGTAAACCAAAGTATTTTTATGATATTTAAGAGTGTTCATTTTTAGAATGGCAGGATTTTCAATATCCTGTAACAAGCCTTCTTTTTCTTCTATTTCTTTTTGCAGTCTCTGTTCATATTGTTTTACTCTTTTTTGCATCTTCTTTGTCTTTGCACCAATAAAGGATCTAGAAGCTATCGACCTATCATGCTCTTTCACAGGATCAAACCCAATTTTACTACTTTCACTTTTTTGCGCCCAGCGATTTGTTTGATCAGCAGATCTTTTTAATGCAGCTATTTCTCTTAAGTGCTTTTCATTTTCAGACTCAAAAAATTGATCATTTCTTCGCTTATTCTCCCACCAACTTGAAAAATTTCCGCTTTGAATATCCAAAGATTTTCTATTAATCACAAGTATATGATCAATACATGCATCTAGCAGATCTCTATCATGAGATACCAATATAAAACCTTTCTTGCTGATAAGATATTCCTTTACTACACTTCGCGCTTCCTGATCCAGATGATTCGTTGGCTCATCTATCAAGAGAAAATCGTTTTCTCCTGAAAATAAGATAGCCAAATATACTTTTGTCCGCTCACCATGGCTTAAACTTCCAAATGGACGATACAACAGTTCAGCCGAAGCATTTAGTTTATCTAATTCACATACTACTTTCCATTCTTCACAATCAGGCTTTAAATCAATTAAGAATTCTGACGCGCACAATGTGTACATTTTTTCAGATATCTCATATGGAAAATAATCAAATACAGCATTCTTACTGATTGTTCCGCTGTATTGATATTTACCCAGCAATATGTTTAAAAAGGTCGTTTTCCCTTTCCCATTTCTTCCAACAAATCCAAGTTTCCAATTCGTATCAATAGAAAAAGACATATTTTCAAAAACATTATCAAAACTTCCCTCATAACTAAAAGTAAGGTTAGCAACATTAATCTGTGCCATATACATTCCTCCTTGTAAAAAAAGAATCATCTGTTGCCAAAATGATTCTAATTCTCCAATACACCTCACATAGTTACTATGAAACCATAAAAATAGGTACCAAAAAAGAGAGGTTATGAGAATCATAATCTACCTTTGGCAACATGAATAACAGCATCGCCTAATCTGCGTTACTGAATAATAAAAATATCATGTCTCAAAAGTAAATTATCTTCTCATCTTTTCACCTCTCTCTTACAACTCTTTTAATAATAATATCACAAATAAGATTTATGAACAACCTCTATTTACCGTAATTTTCTACAATAGTATATACCTTTTCAGACCAATCCCAAATATCTACGCAATCATTTTCAACATACAAAACCTTTTTTAATAATTCGAGAAGAATTGAATCCTCTAGCAGATGGTTGAAATCAGCTGGAATAACAAATACATAAAGCCAATCTTTAAGAACTAGTTCATCTTTGGCTTTCATCGGTAAAACACACCATCCCACACTTCTGTACATTCAAAGTACCAATTTTCACAATCATAACCTATCTCCTCTACACCATCCCAAAATGCTTCATTGCATCCACTATCGCCTTTTCCTTCTCTTCAGGACAATTCGGTTGCTTCGCATCCTCTGACTTAGCCAGATTATAATTCTCTCCAACTTCTAATCCACATTTCCTTTTTATCTGTGAAATATACAGATTAGAAACCTTAAGTCCATTCTCTTTTAATATATACTCCTTAATTTCAGCATAAGTCGACTTGGTCTCAGCTGACGTCACATCCATCTCATCCAAGTCCAAATCAACCTCAATTCGATCACTCGGTTTTTGTTGGGACAAAAGAACAACCGTTTCCACATGCACTGTATGTCCAAATTGGTCCACTGGACGCACTTTTTCTAATTTATATCCACTGGCACATAATATTTTTAAATCTCTAGCTAAGGTAGCGCTGTCACAGCTAACGTAAACGATGCGTTTTGGTTGCATCTTTATCATGGTTGCAAGACATATTTCATCACACCCTTTTCGTGGTGGATCTACTACTATTACATCTGCGTAGATACTTTCATTTTCATATTTAGCAGGAAGTACTTCTTCTACTTTACCAACAAAGAATTCTGCGTTTTTAATTCCATTGATTCTGGCGTTCTCTTTGGCATCTTCAATGGCTTCTGGTATAACCTCAACTCCATAAACTTGTTTTGCTTTGCTTGCTAAAAATAGAGATATTGTTCCAATTCCACAATATAGATCCCATACCGTTTCTTCCCCTGTAAGAGATGCATAGTCTAACGCAATACGATATAACTTCTCTGTTTGGGCAGGGTTTACCTGATAAAATGAAAGTGGTGAAATCTTAAAAGCAATGCTTCCACTTTCCATAGATATCGTATCTGTAATGGTATCACTTCCCCAAAGTGTTCGAATCTTTTGGCCCATAATAACATTGGTGTTTTCTGTATTTGTATTAATTGACACACTTGTCATGTCCTCAATGTTGCTTAAATTGTTTATGAGAACTTCTTCTTTGGGAAGTCGATTGCCATTTACCACAAGACACACCATAATCTCTTTGGTGGCAAATCCTGTACGGATAAGAATATGGCGTACCAATCCTATCCCGGTCTCTTCCTGGTAGGCACTTACCTTACATTCCTCCATATATTTTACAATGTTATCTAAAATTAGTTTATTTTCTTTCGCTCCCAAATAACAATCGGTATTTGAAATAATGCTATGGGTTCTACTTGCATAAAATCCGGTAATGATTCTTCCTTCTCGATTGGTTCCAACGGGGTACTGTGCTTTATTTCGGTAGCGGTAAGGATCTTCCATTCCTACAATGGGTTCCATGATGGTTTCTATATATGT
>DATESN010000051.1:0-21923 GCA_035270785.1 Lachnospiraceae bacterium
CTTCATAGGGCGATGAAATCACGTTATTCTATGCCTTGTTTTCGACATAGACTGTTAACCAACTCATAGTGTCTCCACTATTTTGCGGTAGCAACCCGTATCCCTATGGTAGCCTCACCTACCAATAAGTAATTGTTCAAATTTAACAGTAACACACATCATTCGTAAATTCAAGATGTAACAGAATAATCTTTTTTATAAGAAAAGCTTTGCTATGCTTGCAAAGGAAAAGCAAAAGATAATACCCATAACGGTGGGGATAAGAAAAGAAACAGCAGTCCATTTCATACTTCCGGTTTCTTTTTTTATTGTTATCAGTGTAGTGGAACAAGGCCAATGCATTAAAGAAAATAGCATAGTACAAATGGCAGTAACCCACGTCCAACCGTTGCTTACAAATAATTGCTTTAGTTCAATAAGACTTTCCAATTCCAAAATGCTTCCTTCAGACATATATGCCATAATAATAATGGGGATGACAATTTCATTTGCGGGAAGTCCAAGGATGAAGGCCATAAGTATGACCCCATCAAGTCCCAATAGTTTAGCAAAAGGATCTAAAAGTTCGGAGCAGTGTTTTAAAAGACTTACATCTCCAATCATTACATTTGCCATGATCCAAATAATTAAACCCGCGGGTGCGGCAACACATACGGCGCGTGCCAAAACAAAAAGTGTTCGATCAAACAAGGAACGAATGATAATCTTACCAATCTGAGGTTTCCGATAGGGAGGAAGTTCTAGGGTGAAGGAGGAGGGAACCCCCTTCAAAATTGTCTGGGATAGAAGTTTCGAAGCTATAAAAGTCATAAAAACCCCTATAACAATTACCGATGTCAATAAGACTGCTGATAATACAGAGTCAAAGGCACGGTGTGAAACTCCTATAAAAAACATTGTTATAATAGCAATTAGTGTTGGAAACCTTCCATTACAGGGTACAAAGTTATTTGTAATCATAGCAATTAAGCGCTCACGAGGAGAATCTATAATTCTACAACCTATGATTCCAGCTGCGTTACAACCAAAACCCATACACATTGTCAGGGCTTGCTTACCGCAGGCACAGCATCGATTAAATGATTTATCTAAATTGTATGCTATACGGGGTAAATATCCGGCATCTTCAAGCAAGGTAAACAATGGAAAGAATATTGCCATGGGAGGAAGCATAACAGAAACGACCCATGCTAAGGTTCGATAAACACCAAGTACCAGCATCCCATGTAGCCAATCAGGAGTATGTATATAGTGGAAAAGCCATGTAAGTTTGTTTTGGAGCCAAAATAAAGCTTCCGCTATCATTTTAGATGGATAATTTGCGCCGGTAATAGTCAACCAAAAGACAACGACTAAAAGCGCAATCATAATTGGGTAACCAGTTCTTTTGCTTGTAAGAATTTTATCAAGTTTTCTGTCAGTGGCGTCATAACTAGACTTATTATAGGATACAATAGTAACACAAAGATCTTCAGCAGTATGTACAAGACAGGATACGATAATATCCTTTATATTATGGTCGTCTATTCCATTTTCTATAAGTAAACTTTTTGCTTTGGATAAAATTGCTATCACGCATTCATCCTTTAAAATATCTTCCTTTAGATAAACATTTAATTCATCAATTAAAGATTTATCGTAGTCAAGCAATTTTAGACTTAACCAACGAGAATTAATTTTAGCACCTGTTTTTTTCTTTATTAGTGGTTCCACAAGGGAAATAGCGTCCTCAATAGGTTTTATGTATTTAATTTGTAGTGGAATTGTTTGCTCTTGGTTATCCATAAGATGATCAAATTCATTCATTAAAAAAGATAAGCTTTTTTTCTTTCTAGCAACTGTACCCACTACAGGGACACCTAATTTATGAGAGAGACCTTGCAAATCGATGCTGACATTTTTTCTCTTTGCTTCATCCATCAAATTAACGCAGACAATAACTTTATTTGAGATTTCCATTGTCTGAAGAACCAGATTCAAGTTTCGTTCCAGACAGGTGGCATCGCAAACAATGACAATGGCATCAGGCTCGCCAAAACAAATAAAGTTGCGTGCAACTTCTTCCTCCGCGGAATGCGCCATCAAGGAATAAGTGCCTGGAATATCTACCATAATGTAGGAGTTATTTTTAGTGCTACAATATCCCTGGGCGTTAGTGACTGTTTTCCCTGGCCAGTTCCCTGTATGTTGATTTAATCCTGTAAGATTATTAAAGAGTGTACTCTTACCAACGTTTGGATTACCTGCAATAGCAATTACCTTATCATTAACAGTTTGCTTCTTTTTTTTTAGCCCCATCTAAAATGCCCCTATAATTTAATAACTTATTAAAATGTTTGCACAATCCTCTCGACGAATGGCAATTACTGCACCACGAATTAAATATGCGGAAGGGTCACCTCCCGGACTTCTGCCAAGACACACAACCTTTGTACTTTCAATCAAACCAATATCTAGTAATCTCCTTCGAATACTACCCGTGGATAAAAGTTCTTTTATTTCAGCCGTTTGACCAGGAGATATGTCATTTAAGCAACGTTCTTTATTCATAATATAGCCACCTTCTAATATAAATTAGGATAGGGAAACTTTCTTTCCTAATCCTATTATATTGAAATGTCACAAATTTGGTTACAGTTTTTTTAATGAATGGGAGCAGGTGAAAAAATAAAAAAACCGCAGGGTTATTTTCCTTTCATGGAAATAGTAACCTTGCGTGCTCTTTTTTACATTACCTAGAAAAATGTTAAGATGCTTTACTTTGATTTTTCTTGGAGCTTATCAAACTTTGACATAACAGCATCATATGTCTTGGAAGAAATATCGGGTAATTCTTTTCCCCAGGATTTGGTCGCTTCACCGAAGCCTTTTTTAAAAGCATCCTGCATTTCTTTCATTTTATCTGCATCGCCACCGGTTAAAGCCATTGCAAAATCTACAATGCGATCAGAAGTTTGATTGATCCCCCAGTAACCATCATCAGCAATATCAGCTTGCGCTTTTGCTTTTGTTTCAGCATCTACCGTATAGTTTCCACTAGAAAGAAACTTCCAAATGTCATTAGCTTGACCGTAAGAGTTTCCTTGCTTTGAAAGCATTTGCTGAACAAGGCTTTGAAACTGCTCAGTTCGTGCTTTTAAATCAGCTTGCAATCTTGCTATAAAGTCGGCATTTGCTGTTTTATAATCGCTAACTTTACTATCGGATGAAGCCTCATATACAACACCGCCTTCCTTTGCAGGTGAAGTAATGGATGCTTTATCATTACTTGCAGATTGCACACTGTTACTTTGAACTGGATTATAGTAATCCGCCTTCGAAGTTGTTCCTGTAATTCCGTTTACACTCATTTTTTATCCCTCCTTGGATGATTTCAAAATAAATAATTGGTTATATTCTATTTATCGGTATAATGTGGGAGATTGTTAAGAGCAATGATTGATTTTCTCGCCATAATTGTATATAATTAAATACAATTATGGATACAAAATGCATGGATTGAGGATAAGGACATGCAAAAGCATGAGAATGGAAGTAAAGCTAATATGGTATGGAAAGCATATGCAAAAATAAATTTAGGCTTAGATGTATTGCAACGCTTGGAAAACGGTTATCATGAGGTTCGTATGATTATGCAAACAGTAGATTTGTATGATACCCTGACCTTTTGTAAACAGGAATATGGGATAACAGTAACAACGGATATGGAAGAACTTCCAGGGGATGAAAATAACCTTATTTATAAAGCTGCCAAGCTAATAATGGATACTTATTTTATAAAAGAAGGGGTTTCTATCCACTTATGTAAGCGCATTCCCATTGCTGCTGGAATGGCAGGAGGAAGCAGCGACGCGGCCACTACCTTTAAAGGAATGAACGAATTATTTGATTTGCATATTCCAATGGATGAAATGATGAGGCTAGCAGTTAAAATAGGTGCCGATGTTCCTTATTGCTTGTTAGGCGGAACGGCTCTTTCAGAAGGAATAGGCGAAAGACTATCACCATTAATGGCACCCCCTAAATGCTATCTACTCATTGCCAAACCAGAGATAGATGTATCTACAGCATTTGTGTATGGTAATTTAAACATTACAAAGGATACCAAACATCCCAATATAGATGGAATGATTCAGTGCATTGCGGATTCGGATTTACAAGGCATGGCAATATTGATGGAAAACGTTTTAGAATTAGTAACCGTAAAAAAATATCCAATCATTGAAGATATCAAAAACTTCATGAAAGAAAATGGAGCACTGAATGGGATTATGAGTGGTAGTGGACCTACTGTTTTCGGAATATTTGAAAGCAAATTAAAATTAGAAAATGCATATGAACTGTTAAAAAAACAAAATATAATAAAACAAATTTACAAGTCGACATTTATTAACTAGAGTAAATTAGGTATAGTTAATGGAAGATAGGAGGATTCACTAATGGAAAATAAGACAAGAATGGATGAGGAATTACATGCCAATATGGATGAGTACTTACCACTTAGGGACGTAGTCTTTAAAACTTTGCGCCAAGCTATTTTGCGAGGAGAATTAGTACCAGGCGAACGCCTTATGGAAATTCATCTTGCAAATCGTCTGGGGGTTAGTAGGACCCCAATAAGAGAAGCTATTCGTAAACTAGAACTAGAAGGTCTTGTAACTATGATTCCTAGAAAAGGAGCTGAAGTAGCAAAGATTACGGAAAAAAGCCTAAGAGATGTGCTAGAAGTGAGAAGAGCATTGGATGCTTTTACGGTAGAATTAGCCTGTGATCGCATTACTGAAGTGGAAAAAGAAGATTTAAAAAGAGCCTGTGAAGAATTTGAAAAAGCAACAAAAACTAAAAACTTTGAATTAATAGCTAAGGCAGATGTGAAAATACATGATATTATTGTAAGGGCAGCTGGAAATGAAAGACTCATTCATTTAATTAAAAACTTAGCAGAACAAGTATATCGATATCGATTTGAATATATAAAGGATGAAAGCCAACATCAAAACTTAGTGGAAGAACATAGGGTTATTTTAGATAGTATTTTGAAAAACGATAAAATTACTGCGTCAGAGGCAGTAAAAACTCATGTTGATAATCAAGAAAATTCAATTATTCAGCAGATTCGTATAGAAGAAAGTTTAATTTTGAATAATCAATAAGGAAATGGCAATAATCTCCATATAACAGGAAGGAGATTATTGTTATGAAAAGAGCAAAGGAAATTATAGTACTATCCATATTTACAATTGCTTGGTGGGGAACCTTTTATCCAGACCTTAGCCTAAGCAAAGATATCTGCAGGGTGGTTTATGTAGATGAGGTAAAAGATAACCGTTTCATGAGTAAGGAAATTAATATTTTCAGTGCAAAATCTGGTCAAATTAAAGTGAAAAGTCGTATTTTTGAATTTTTGAAAGATGCTTTTTAAAAAAAGGTATGGTATATTATTTCTGGACATATAATGAGAAAAGACAAAATAAGAAGTTTTAGTTGGCATAAATGTCAATATAGCATTTAGATTGGAGTACCTATTTCTATGAAAAACGTTAGTGATGAAATGCGCTATGCACCTATTGGAGTGTTTGACTCTGGCGTAGGCGGATTGACCGTAGCAAGAGAAATTATGAGACAAATTCCCAATGAGAGAATTGTTTATTTTGGGGATACAGCAAGAGTTCCCTACGGAAGTAAGTCAAAGGATACCATAACAAGGTATTCCAGACAAATTGTACATTTTTTGCAAGAACAGAATGTGAAGGCGATAGTGGTAGCATGCAACACAGCCAGTGCTTTTGCACTACATGAGATAGAAAAAGAAACGAACATTCCCATGATTGGTGTAGTAAAGCCAGGTGCAAAGAGTGCCGCTGCTACTACAAAAAATGGTAAAATAGGTGTAATCGGAACAGAAGGAACAATAGGGAGTAAAATCTATTCCCAATACATAAAAGAAATTCGATCAGATGTAACAGTCATTGGAAAGGCCTGTCCACTCTTTGTTCCATTAGTAGAGGAAGGATTGTTGGAAGATCCTGTAACCGATGAAATTGCAAAGCGATATTTATCAGAATTAATTAATCTTGAAATTGATACATTGATTTTAGGTTGCACTCACTATCCCTTAATCCGGTCCACCGTTGGAAAGATTATGGGAGATAAAGTAACCTTAGTAAATCCTGCGTATGAAACAGCAAAAGAGTTAAAAGAATTACTAGAACGAAAAGGTCTCATAAATGATAAGACACCAGAACTAGGTAAAAGTCAACATCGTTTTTATGTAAGTGACGCAGCGGATAAATTTCAAACCTTTGCTAATTCTATTTTGAAATATGGTATTCTATCAGCCAAGATTATTAATATAGAAACCTATTAATATAGAAGATTAGTAATATAGAAGATTAGTAATATAGAAATATGAGGATAAGAAATGACGGAAGAGGTGCTAGTATCTATTAAAGGGCTTCAATTTGAAGGCGATATAGATAGTGATAAAATAGAAACGATAACAAAAGGTTCCTATTATAAAAAAAACGGTGGACATTATATTCTATATGATGAAGCAACAGAAGGTTTTCAACAGACAACAAAAAGCATGATACATATAAAAGGACGAGAACTAAATATTACAAAAAAGGGTCTTATCAACGTTCATATGATTTTTGAAGAAAATAAAAAAAATATGACGAATTATTCCACTCCATTTGGCGATATTTTGATTGGGATTGATGCAAAAAAAGTTGATTTTACAGAAACGGAAGATAGAATGATCGTTGATGTTGAATATGCATTAGAAGTGAATTATGAGCACTTCGCAGATTGCAATATTAAAATGGATATTAGACCGAAAGAACAAGGCAGATTACTTAGAGATGGATATTAGACCGAAAGAACAAGGCGGATTACTGAGAAATGGATAAAAAAGACTTGGAATTTAAAGTAGTAATATACCTTAAATAATCCAAGTCCTTTTAATAAGTATTAAAGAGGTTTTGCTCCTGCTTTTTCTTGCATTTTTTCAACAAACTTTTTATATCTGCTCTTTTTCTTTGCAGGTCCACCCTTTGTTGTAATATTACCCCGAAGGCCTTTTACTTCACTAATGTAAATGCCACTAATTACGGCTTTTACTTCTTTCTTCACAGGGATAGAATCAAAAATTGCTGCGTCACATACCAAAGATAAGATTTGAGGTCCGATTTTTGCTTTCACAATAGGAAGTTTAGAGCGACGCATTAGCTTAGGTGTTTGGTCTAAAACTGCTTGTGGAAGTCCAGAGTCTTTCATCTTTAATTTTTTCTTATCAATAATAAGCATTGATACAACTTGTTTATTAGCCTCAATTTGTGCTTTTTGCTCTGATTGTTTCTTCTGAGCTTTTCTTCCAACAAAGAATAGTACAATAAAAGCAACTAAAACGACTGCTAATATAATTAATAATACGGTAAAAAATGTATTCATAAATACCCTCCTAAAATTAGTGATATAGCAGACAATATTGTATCATTCTTTAGATAAAAGTGCAAGAAATTCTAAAGAGTCCCGTGTTGAATTATAAAAGTGTTTGTTATATAATAGTTGAGTAGATAAATGATGTTAAAAGAGGCTTTCAACAACTGAATTTATGCATGTTTTAGCATGCAGATGGGTATGAAAATGGAATTTATAACGCAAGGGTTTTTTAAATCAGTACAATTTTTCTTAAATAATATTGTGTTTATAAACATCTTATTATCAATTATAGTTGTATTTTTTCAGCGAAAGGAACCAACCTCAGTATGGGCTTGGCTCCTAATTCTATATGCCATTCCTATTTTAGGATTCCTATTTTACGTGTTATTGGGGATGGATTTTCACAAGAATAAAATGTTTCGAACCAAAGAAATTGAAGACAGATTAAATGAAGCCATTCGTAAACAGGAAAGAAGCATCATTAATCATGAACTAGGGAAAGAAGATCCGCAGATTACTCCCTTTTCAGATTTGATTATGTATAACCTTGAGAGTAATGGTTCTGTTTTGACGGATAATAATGATATGATTATATATATAGATGGAAATGAAAAGTTTGAAGCATTAATAGAAGATATTAGACAGGCACAAAGCTATATCTTTATTCAATATTATATTATTCGTAATGACGTTTTATTTAACCGAATCAAGGACGAACTTTTAAAAAAGGTGAATAGTGGAGTTGAGGTTAAGATTCTTTATGACGGAATGGGATGTCGTAACGTTTCGAAAAGTTATTGGAAGAAATTAAATATGCAAGGAATTGAAACCGCTGAATTCTTCCCAGCAACGCTACGTAGGTTGCATCTACGTATGAATTATCGTAATCATAGAAAAATTGTTGTAATAGATGGTAAGATTGGATACGTTGGTGGTTATAATATTGGTAAGGAATACATTGGTTTAGATAAAAAGTTCGGATATTGGCGGGATACGCATTTGCGTTTACAAGGCACTGCAGTTCATGATTTATTTATGCATTTTGTATTAGATTGGAACTACTCAGCAGGTGAAAATTTATTTACAAAGAAAAAATATAATCCTCCGGTATTTGATTCGCCACCTGGAAATTGTGAAATACAGATTATAGCCAGTGGACCAGATTCCATGGATCAACATATTCGCAATAACTATTTAAGATTGATATCAAAAGCGGAAAAGAGTATTTTTATACAAACACCCTATTTTATTCCAGATGATGCTATTTTAAGTGCATTGATTATTGCTTGCCACTCGGGAATTGACGTAAATGTTATGATTCCTTGTAAGCCAGATCATCCTTTTGTATATTGGGCAACGTATTCTCATGTAGGGGATTTGGTAATGGCAGGGGCAAAATGCTACACCTATAACAATGGGTTCTTGCATTCTAAGGGACTTATGATAGATGGAAAGGTTCTTTGCTACGGAACAGCAAATATGGATATTCGAAGCTTTAAATTAAACTTTGAAGTGAATGCAATTGTTTATAATGAGGAAGAAACGAAGAAGATGCAATCTATTTTCTATGAAGATTTAAAGTATTGTAAACGGATAACAAAAGGGATTTATACTCAACGTTCCCTAAAAATAAGAGTTAAGGAACAATTTTGCAGATTGTTGTCACCTATTTTATAAGAATAAATTGTGAAATATCTGTTAAATGTAAAGAACTACTTTAAATATCGCTAGAAATGTGATATAAATTATATGTTGCTGTATTTTTCAGGTGACTTTCTATGTTAAAAAGAGGCCTGCTTGATACAGGGGAATGGAGAATTATGAAAAGAAAAATCGCTTTATTACTAACTGCAGTAATGGTGCTTAGTGCACTGACAGGCTGCGGGAAGAAAACAACAACAGAAACAGAGACTACAGTTTTGGCGGACCTTGATACATCTAAATATGTAACATTAGCTGAATATAAAGGAATAGAAGTAGAAGCTAAATTAGAAAAGATTACAGAAGTTGCGATTACAGATTATATTAACACAAATATGCTTAGTACCTATGCGATTGCTTTAGAATCAGCAGAAGGAACTGTCCAAAGCGGCGATAGCGTCAGTTATAATTGCGTTGGTAAGGTAGACGGAGTAGCATTTAAAGGTGGTAGTTCAGGAGATGAAGATTGGGTTACTGTCATTGGATCTAATCAAACTATAGATGGATTTGAAGACGGATTTATTGGTATGAAAGTGGGAGAGACAAAAGATATCATTACTACTTTTCCAGCAGATTATGGCGTAGAAGAATTAAATGGGAAAGAGGCGGTATTTACAGTAACAGTAAATAAAATCTCTAGAACAACTTATCCAGAACTTACGGATGAGATTCTAAAAGAAATTGAATCGACATATGCCACCGTAGGGGAATGCAGAGCAGGAGTAAAAGTTACACTAGAGGAAGCAGCACAAGCTACTTATGAAAGTGAAATTCAAGCGAAAGTGATGTCTGCCATCTTAGCAGCAAGCGAATTCCAAGATCCACCACAATTTTTAATCAACCAAGGTGTAAAAAATTTAAAAGACAATATTAATTATTATGCAACTATGTACAACTTATCATTTGCTGATTTTCTTACAAATTACTATGGTATGACAGAAGAACAATTTAATATAAATGCAAAAGAAACAGCGATAGCTAGTGCAAAACAAGCTATCACAGTAGAAGCGATTGCAGATGCGGAAGGAATCACTGTAACTGACGAAGAGATTACAGAAGCAACAACAACTGACGCAACTACTTATGGATATGCAAGTTCGGAAGAAATGCTAGCGGATGTAGGTAAAGATGCATACAGAGATTATATGGTTAGCAAGAAAGTTTTAACTTTATTAATTGAAAATGCAATTATTAAATAATGTTTGATAATTAGTAATAAGTGAGACCCCAGTAGATTTCTACTGGGGTCTTTTTAGTGGATACTTTTTTCTTTACTATATTGTTCTACAACTTCTTTTTCACAAAAATAATACTTTTTACCTTTTATTTCTTGGTAGTCCTCATGCCCTTTCCCTAATAATATAATAATATCTCCTTCTTTAGCATGGTCCATACTATAATGAATGGCTTCGGTTCGATCTAATATTTCTACATAGTTACCATTACTTTTAGCCAGGCCTACTTTAATATCATTATTAATATCTGCAACTTCTTCATTTCTTGAATTATCACAAGTTAAAATAGATAGGTCTGCCATCTTGCCACATAACTCTCCCATGGCATAACGTCTTAACTTAGAACGATTACCGCCGCCACCATAAACACAAATAATACGATTTGGTTTATAATCCAATATGGTTGTAAGAAGACTTTCAACACTAGCTTCGTTATGTGCATAATCAATCATCATAGTATAATTTTCTGCCACTGGAAGAATTTCTACACGACCGCGCACCTGGGAAGTAGAAAGGGAAAGTAGCATGGTATCTTCCTGTATTCCTAAGCTGTTACATACTAACAGTGCAGCTAACGAATTGTATACACTAAAGATACCAGGAGTTGCTAATTGAATTGTTCTATTTATAACACCAGTTGTCTGATAGGTTACACCCAGTAAACCTGGACGTCGTACTAATTCAAGGTTATGCCCTTGTAAATCAGCGGTATGCCCTAAGCCAAAGGTTTTAATCTCACAGGTATGATCTTTGATTGCTCCTTCATAACTTGGATCATCAGAATTAATGATTCCCAACTTGCATTGTTTAAATAATAAACTTTTACAGTAGAGATATTCTTCCATGGAGGCATGTTCATCTGGACCAATGTGATCAGATGAAAAATTAGTAAACACACCAATATCAAAGGTAAAACCATCCACACGATTCATTTTCAAACCTTGGCTTGAAACTTCCATCACACAATAAGTACAACCAGCTTCTACCATCTCTGAAAAAAGTCTTTGCAATTCAAAGCTTTCAGGAGTTGTATTTGCAGTCTTTTGCTTGATTCCATCAATGACGGCACCAATTGTCCCAATGACACCTACTTTTGCACCAGATTGTTCTAAAATAGATTGAATCATATAAGAGGTAGTCGTCTTACCTTTTGTTCCAGTAAGGCCTATGGTGGTTAATTTCTTAGCAGGATTCCCAAAATAAGCCGCAGCCATATAGGCTAGGGCATTTCTTGAATGATCAACGCGTACCACAGTAATATTTTTTTCCTTTAATAAAGGAAGAAACTCAGGGATGTCCTTCTCTACGACAATACTACGAGCCCCTCCCTGAATAACATCTGGAATTAGATCATGGGAATCCCTAGTACTCCCTTGAATACATACAAAAATACAACCCTCCGAGACTTTTCGGGAATCATAAACGACTTCAGTGATTGCTACATGATCATCACCGGATATAATAGTATAATTTATTTCTTTTAACAGTACTTTAATTGTCATTTCAGTTCCAATCTGTATAAATGATATTGTTTTTTAAGAAAAGATATGGCCTACTTCAATTTCTGATTCAAAAACGGTGTGGGAGGGACCTGTCATAAGAACGTGACCCGTAGCTTCATCCCATTTTATTAAAAGTGGACCACCAATTTGTTGAACCGTAACAACTCTATCACACATGCCTTGTAAAATAGCAGCTACAACTGCTGTACAGCAACCTGTTCCACAACCTATTGTTTCACCAGTACCCCGTTCCCATTCACGAATTTTTAGGGAATCTCGTGAGATAAATTGAGCAAAGGTAACATTGGTCTTATTTGGAAAGAGACTGGTATCATATTCTAATTCTTTACCATAGGTAGCAACATCAAACTGATCCACATCATCTATAAAGGCAACGATGTGTGGGTTTCCCCATGAAATAGCAGTGATAAAAAAGGTTTTATCCAAAATAGTAACAGGTTGATTAATAAATTGAGCCATCGGAGTATTCACTGGAATGATGCTTGCATCAAGACGAGGAGCTCCTATATCAGCACAAATGTTAATGGCCCTTCCGTCTTCTATAGTAAGGTGCAATTTTTGAAGACCTCCCAAGGTTTCAATGATAAGATCTTCTTTATCCGTCATTTTATGATCGTAAACATATTTCCCAACACTACGAAGTGCATTTCCACACATTTCACCCTCTGTACCATCTGGATTAAACATTCTCATACGAAAATCTGCAATTGTGGAATCACAGATAAGAACCATTCCATCAGACCCAATGGCAAAATGTCGGTCACTTACAAACTTTGCTAATTCATTTTCGTTGGTGATAGGTTGGTCAATAGCATTAATATATACATAATCATTGCCATAAGCCTGCATCTTCGTAAATTTGATTTTCATATAAATTCCCACTTCCCTAGTACTTTAGCCATTAATAGCTTGATTTAGATCATTAATAATATCATCAGGATGTTCTAACCCAACGGATAAGCGTAAAAACGTCTCAGTAATTCCAAGTTTTTGTCTGGTCTCTTCTTTTAAGGATTCATGAGTTTGGGTTCTTGGGTAGGTAATTAACGTTTCCGTTCCCCCTAAGCTTTCTGCAAACATAATCATATCAACACTGGATAATATCTTTTCCACAGTTTCAAAACAATCTACATTGAAAGAAATCATACCGCCAAAGCCGGAAGTTTGTTTTTTTGTAATAGCATAATCCTTATGATCTTCAAAACCTACATAGAATACTTTTGTAACCTTTTCTTGGGTACGAAGCCATGCAGCTACTTTTATCGCATTTTCATTGTGTCGATCCATACGAATCTGTAAAGTCTTTAAACCACGGATTAATAGCCAAGAATCTAGTGGGGCTAATCCGTTACCATGAGATTTTAACTGAAGTCTCATATGGTCAGCTAATTCCTGGGTGTTAACTACAACGATTCCTGCAATACTATCATTGTGTCCTCCAATAAATTTGGTTGCACTGTGCACAACAGCGTCAGCACCAAGAGAAAGAGGCTTTTGAAAATAGGGAGTTAAAAAAGTATTATCAACAATAGTAAGGGCACCAATTGATTTGGCTAATGTTGAAATAGCTTCAATGTCTGCAACTTTCATCATGGGATTGGTAGGTGTTTCGATAAAAAGGATTCTTGTATGATCTGTCATTTGTGCTCTTACTGCATCTAAGTCACACATATCAACATACGTAAAAGTAGCACCATACTTTGTAAAGATATCTTCTCCTATACGGTAAGTTCCACCATAAATATCATCGGATAATAAAACATGATCCCCAGGATTAAGCAAGGTGAAAAGAGCCATATTAGCTGCTTGACCACTAGAAAGAGCAAATCCTTCCAGGCCTCCTTCTAAAATAGCCATGGTTCGTTCTAATTCTTGTCTGGTTGGATTCTGTAATCTTGTGTAATCAAAACCAGTGGATTGACCTAGTCCTTTATGGCGAAAAGTAGAAGTTTGATAAATTGGGAAACTCACAGCACCTGTTATAGGGTCGTTGCCTAGTGCACCATGAATTGCTTTGGATTCAAAGTGTAAATCCTCTTTTCTACTATAATCATTGTAATTACTAAAATTTTTCATTGATACTCCCTTCTCTATGCTTTTTGCATACGAACAGTTTTCACTTTCATCAAAAAATGATTTATATAAAATGTAAATCCCGTAGGAAATAGAGCGATTCTACTGTAGTCTTACTATGTTCAAATTATTCATAATTATAATCTATCTGCAATATAGTGTCAACAACGGCCATGAACTCACAGGAGTGAACACAACGGCCATGAACTCACAGGAGTGAATCTATTTTAAGGAATGGATATATATCTACTTTATAGAATAGATATCGTATGGATATCGTATATCTACTTTAAAATAGATATCGTTGCAATTGCAATAAAATTAAACTATAATATCATGTATATGTGGAAAAAGAGGTAATTATATGATAAAAAAAAGAATGAATGCAAAGATACAGCAAAACATAGGGTTTATAGCACTATTAATCAGCTTTTTTATCGCAGCACTTATCATCCGTACGGTGAAAAAGGACTTATTAATAGAGGCAATCATTATGGTTGCGGCATCTTTTAGCATTGTTCTATTAACTCTTTTTAAAAGAGTGCATTTATCAATTGTATTTGCATGTGTACAGACAGTTTTATATATGGGATATTGGCTAGGAAAGATAGGCATAAATGGAGTTCAACTCACATGGATTAATTATATTTGGATGGTATTTCCCACAATCATAGCAATTATTTCGTATATGTTTGTTTTGGGAAATAAAAGAGTAGAAATGGAATTGGATGTTCTTAAGGAAAAAGGCGAAGAACTAATGATGATTAGTAAGGTTACGGGACTCTATAATGTAAAAATCCTTTATAATGATATTCGTATGCAAAAGGCATACGCAGAAAGAAATAACCTTGCGCTATCCCTGATGATTATAAAAGTTCAATTTAAAACAGAATGGAAAAAGCTCTTTCCAATGGAACAATATCACGAGATCATGAAAGAAATTGGTATCATTATAACCGACGCAGTGCGAATTGAAGATAGAACCTATTCTATCGATGATGAATCTACCTTTGGAGTCTTACTAATATGCGATAAAGAGGGAAGCAGTTTTGTAAGTAACCGTATCGAAAGAAAATTAAGAGAAAAAGATATCTTAACTGATTTTCTAAAAGAAAAAATAGAAGTTACCGTAAAGATAGCATGTAAGGAATACAAAAAAGAAGATTATGGTGAGGATGTTATTTTGTTCAAACAATTAGTAGAAAATGAACTATTTTAATAAAAACATAAGAAGATTTGCAACTTACACCTCATAAAGAGCACCTTACAGATATTAATTTGTAAAGGTGTTTTTTATTTTGTAAATTATAGATAACAGGATTAATAGCATAGGAAATGGAGCAGATGTATGGAAAACATAATTGAAGTGAAAAACTTAAAGAAGTATTTTAAAGAAGTAAAAGCGGTAGATGATATTAGCTTCCAGGTGGAAAAGGGTGAGCTGTTTGGATTTTTAGGAGTAAACGGAGCTGGAAAAACAACGGTAATTAATATGCTATGTACCCTATATCCTAAAACAGAAGGAACAATGAAGATTTGTGGTTATGATGTAAGTAAAGAGGATAAAGAAGTAAGAAAAAGAATAGGAGTTGTATATCAAAATAATTGTTTAGATGAAAAACTTACGGTAAAAGAAAATCTAATGATTCGTGGATCCATGTATGAATTAGATTCTAAGAAATTAAAGCAACAGATTTCTAGTGTTTGCCAAGTACTTTCCCTAGAGGAAGTGTTACATCGCCCATATGCCAAACTATCAGGGGGACAAAAAAGAAAATGTGAAATTGCTAGGGCATTAGTGAATGCTCCAGAAGTTTTATTTTTAGATGAACCTACGACAGGACTTGATCCAGTAACTAGAAAAAGCGTGTGGAAAAGTATTGAACTACTTAGAAAAGAACTAAATATGACTGTTTTTTTAACAACACATTATATGGAGGAAGCCGCTCGTTCTAGTCATATAGCAATCATAGATAGTGGCAAGTTAGTGAAATTTGGAACACCTTTTTCTTTAAAAGAACAATATGCCTTTGACAAATTAAAATTGGTTCCAACAGAAAAAGAAAAATGTTTGAACATGCTAAATGATAAAAAGATTGCCTATAAAGTGAGAGAAGAATTTGTTGTAGTAAATCTTACAAACACATTACAATCGCTTCCCATATTAAAAGAATTAGAGCCCTTTATTTCAGGATTCGAAGTAGTGCAAGGTTCTATGGACGACGTCTTTTTAAATGTAACTGGTAAAACATTAGAGCAAGCTTAGGTATTTTTAGTAAATAAGTGTAATAACATGCAGTTAGGAGAAATGATAGATGAAAACAATATTAAATTTGGTAAAAAGAAATACATTAGTTTATTTTAGAGATAGGACGGCAGTACTGTTTTCCTTACTCTCTATGTTAATTGTGATTGGTCTTATGGTAGTTTTTTTAGGAACAATGAATATAAATAGTATTGTTCAGGCTTTGGAAGAATATGGTGGAGTAAGAGATGCGGCAGTAGATAAAACAAATGCAGAATTGCTAGTGCTTATGTGGACAATTGCTGGAATTATTGTAGTCAATGCGGTGACAGTTACGCTTACAGTTATTGGAATTATGGTTCAGGATGAGCAACAGGGAAGACTTTCTAGCTTTTACGTGGCACCGATAGACAGAATAAAGATTTTACTTGGTTATATGATTTCTGCTATTTTCATAGGTATTATCATTTGTGTATTAACCTTTGCCATTGGAGAACTTTATATTGTATCTATGGGGGGCAAACTGCTAGGATTTATAGCGACAGCAAAAATAGTAGGTATGATTATTGTAAATGTTTTTGTTTCAGCAAGTGCAATGATATTACTGGCATCTTTAATTCACAGTGAAAGTGCTTGGTCAGGACTTGGAACTATTATTGGAACCTTAGTAGGCTTTGTGGGTGGAATCTACCTTCCAATGGGGGCGCTTCCAGAGACAGTTCAAAATATATTAAAATGTTTTCCCGTATTACATGGAACAGCAATGATGAGAAATGTCATTACAGGGGCAATCATAGACCAAACGTTTGATGGGGCAGAACAAGTCGTAGCCCAATACAAAGAAGAGATGGGTATTACCGTAACCCTAAATGGTGGTATTGTTAGCAGTACTTTTCAAATGATATTTATAATAAGTTGTGGTATAGTAGCCTTATTAGTTGCAACGTTACTTTTAAAGAAAAGAGCTATAAGGGATCGTTAGTGTTTACTGATTATTAGTAGTTGTTAGTTTTTGTTAGTGTTTGTTAGTAATAGTTGGTAGTCATTAGAGATTATTAGTGATGGGGGTTGTGTCTGTGAAAATCATAATAGAAGATTGTAGGGCGGATGAAGAAGAGGAAATTATCATTCGCTGTAAGGATTTAGATGAATCTCTTCTTAGCCTCATTCAAAGCTTAAAGATGGGTAAAAATAAAATTGCTGTAACTCATAATGGTAACACTACCATGGTTGAACCAAAAGACGTTTTCTATTTTGAAGCGGTGGATAATCGTATTTTTCTCTATACAAAGCAAGAAGTCTATGAAACAAAGTTAAGACTATATGAAATTGAAAAAAGATATGAAGGTACTGATTTTTTAAGGACATCAAAATCTACCATTATTAATATTTCCAAGATCAAATATGTAAGCCCTGCCTATAGTGGAAGGTTAGAAGCATTGCTGAAAAATGGGGAAAAGATTATTATTTCAAGACAATATGTAGGCGAATTAAGAAAAAAGCTTGAAGTGCTAGGAGGTTGAAGTCATGATGGAAAAGATGAAACAGGTTTTTAGCATTTTTACACTAGTAACAACATTAGTGGTCATGGCAACGGCTTCTTACGTTAGCATATTTTATGACTTTAATACAACAGTCTCCATTCATATTTTATGGCAGATCCTTGGGGTTTCTTTTGTATCATCATTTGGAATTTTAATTTATCCCAAATGGGAGTTAACAAAGAAACAGATGATTATCTATAAGATGCTTCATTATTTGTATACAAATATCGTAGTTCTGGTATGCGGATTTTATTTCCATTGGTTTACAATTCAAAGCATTTCCATGGTGTGCGGCATGTTACTTCTAATTGCCATTATTTTTGTGACAGTATCCATTATAATGACTAGGAAGGACAAAAAGCTGGCAGATTCTTTAAATAAGATTTTAGAAAGGTATCAAGAAAAAAAGTAATAAAATTTATAAATCATACACGCCCTTTGTAATAGCATACAAACCTTATGCCACGCATAAGATAGTAAAAATGTTATTGCAGGGGGATTTTTTTGAAGGAATATATTGAGGAAAGAGCAATGGATATTGCCAATTATATTATTGATCAGAACGCCACCGTTAGGCAAACTGCAAAGCAGTTTGGAATTAGTAAGAGTACGGTACATACGGATGTACACAAACCGAACGCATATTTATCGAAATAAATTAGTTTACTAAAAAGCCCTAAGAACACCGTAAAATGGTACGTTCAGGGCTATATTTATGCAAAAATTTCTATATCTTCTACAGAAAGATTATCAAGCACGATACCTTCTTGTGCTAGGGGTATATCGTAGGGAGTGCTACCAATAAATTCAACATTGCTTATAAAAATATCTATTTGCTTATCCGTTGTCGAGATTTCGTGCAGTCTTTTATAGAAGCCTTTTCCTGCATAAAGTTGGTCTGATAGTTTTATAAGTGTCTCCTGTGTAATGTTTTTCTTTTGCATTGCCTTAGAAGCAGTAATACGATTATTAAGAACAAATATATTTTCGTAAAGAGTTGCTTTGTTGATAAAGTTAGCAAGTGCTCGGTGAGAGTTAAAAACCTTACCCTTGGAATTATATTCCTTATAGTAGGTTTCCGTATAAAAGTATGGAGAATCGATGTAATACAATACACTACCAAACAGCATATGCTTTTTGGCAAAGTACAAGGCATCGTTCTTTGTAATTTTCACATTCTGTAATTCTCTAGAAAGTGGGTATATACTATTTAGTTGAACAATAAGATTTGTGTAGGTTCGTTTATGGTTAAAGTCAGCACCTCTACACCGAATAGATGCAAATCGAGTATAATAAAAAGCTATTGCTCTTTCAAGGTTTGTTAATTTAATTTCCGATTTATGAAATGCTCGCAGGAGATTTCGTTGAATTATGAAAGATTCTTTGTTGTACTCCAAGTTTATTAAAGAGACCTTTAATCTGCATGGATAATTCTGAAGTATTTTCAGAAGATTCGTTATTTCTTCAGAGTTATCGTTTAGGGAGTTATGATTTGCTACTTGGGTATGGAGGAATACGTTTCCTGTGCCAGTAAAGGGTTCTATGTATTGAGTAATTGGGTATCTGCCTTTTATGTCATTAAATATTTCTTGGAGGATTGCACACATCTCTGAGTTCTTCTGTCCATGCAGGTAGAATATCTTTTGCTGTGGAAGAATTTTCTTGGATGCGAACTTTTCGTGGATAACGTCTAGGATAGCATAACGAATAGCAAGGCTATACTCGGTCACATTATAAAAAGATTTTAGTGTTTCGATATATAAATCTTTTTCTCGAAATGCTATCTTTTTGTCTAATATGCCGAAGGTATAACCTAGAGTTTTGCGTGTTCTCTTATAATCATTTCGTTTGCGAAAGTCTACGGTTTTTAGAATACAAGTCTCAATTGCTTCATGGATGGCTTTTGTGACTTGATTTTCTTGCAGTTCTAGAGTATTCAGTAGAGTTTCTACGATATTTGTTTCAATACGAAAATCGTATCGATTATTTTTAAATTGGGTGTCTTTCATAATAACGATATTATAGTATATGTGGGTTAAGTTGTATACAGGTTTCGACAGATTATTTGAAAATAACTAAGGTTATTGTCAGACAAACGAGTTGATTATCTATGTGGTTTATCTCTAAAAGAGCATCAAAATAGTGGTCTTTTAGAGGGTATATTTTGTATCTTAAAGTTGAGAAAAAATGTCTTTTAAGTACGGCAGATAGTTGTCATTTATTGTTGTTTTATTTACATAAATTGTATCAGTTATGAGGATAAATTCTTGGTTTTTGTTCCTAAAGTTACACTGTAAACGTATTAATATGTGTGATGTAATCAAGAATGAATGCAATATAAACTATTTATTAATATCAATATTAAGAACTGTAATGTTTATTTAATTAAGTATCTTCAATAACTTGAGTGATAAGAATATACGGATTAACAAGTTAGGGGATGAAACGAAGTATACACGATATAGATAACATAACAAAACAAGTATATATAGTTAATAGTGAGTTTAGAGTCAGTCAAGACTTAGGTAATAAGTTATCAGTCTCTTAGGTGTAGTGGAGTCAACTCAACATTATCCCATAGTCCTAATCCCTCACTTGTATGTTTATATGCCTATATGCCCATCATTTCCAACCAGTTTATGATGCTACGTATATATCCACTCATCTCAACAAGTCTATACCCTAACCATTCTCCCATATCAGCCCCATTTAGCAATGTATTCCCTATACCCCTTAGGTTTATGGGCAATGGGCAATACAATCTCTCTTTGGTCGAAAATAGAGGGACAAGGTGTGTGTAAGGTTATTGTAATTCCAAGCAATACTATTTATTAGAGTGTGTGCGAGGTAGACTTTTATAACGTTTAATTCAGACTGAACTTACAAGGTATTAAAAAGGCTGCGATTTATGTGTCTATTGCCAAGTGTACTATCTGCCAATTGCCCATATAGACCCAAGTTTGTATGTACTGATTCTGCCAAGGACATTAATGGGTATCTCGTATAAGGTACTTTGTTATTCTAGCAAACAGACATAATTCCACAATGTACTTTCATCCTTACCAATGTTCCTAGGGTATTCACTATATCTCTGTTAATTAAGGCATTTATCGATCAGTTCTTCACTTAAGTAGTTTTATTACTTGTGATACTACCCTCATTTTCCCTTGAAATATAGGGCATAAGTGGCAAACTAAGAATATTCAAATAATTATGATATTAATAATTGGGATTAGCTTTTCATTGATTTTTGTCAGACAGACTCCAATAAAACTACATCAGATAATCTTGTATACCACTTAAGATTATGGTAACATTACCTTAGCAAAAGGGTATTTAACATTAACTAACTATAGATATTTTAAGAGGAGGTTTTAAATTATGAAAGCACAAGAAGTAAAAGCTATATTACTACTAAGTACTGTATCGGCATCACTGTTATTGTCAGCTTGTTCTAAGAACGAACCAGTTATCGAACCAGTGGGCATTGAAGCAGTATCAGAGAATACAGTATCGGATAACCTAGTTGATGACGTAAATTCAACAATTAGTGGTGCATCTGTCGAGGAAGAGGTAGTAGATATGACCCTAGACAACTCCTTTGAAGGAACCTATTTTGCTCTTGAGGACATATCGGTTTACAAGGATGCAGATACTACTTCAGAAGTGGTTGGAACATTGACAAAGGATGCAGAAGTAATAATCGTGGGTATGGATAAAGAAACGGGTATGTTCAAGGTTCAACTGGAGAATAAGGGCTTCGGATTTGCTGATAGTTCACTATTTGACACAGTGTTGGGTGGTTTGCAGGACGCAGATACAATAACCGATTCCACTGAGACCACCGATGCAACTTTAAGTACTGATGGTTTTACACCAGAGGAGATTCAAGCAATAAATGATGCCATAGCAAACGGCACAGGCACTGGAACAAGCTCTAGTCCAGATGTTCAATGGGCGATAGATGCAGGCGCAACCGTAACTAGTGACGGTGTAGACACCTCAGTTCCATCTACTCCAATGTCTGAGGTAGATGTATCTGATTCAACAATAGGCGAAGTAAATATAAACTAGTATATATCATTACTTAAGACTTCCTACTAATTTAGGAGGTCTTATTTTTATGTCAATGCTTCTTACGAAACTTACAATCTAACTT
>DATESN010000052.1:0-5108 GCA_035270785.1 Lachnospiraceae bacterium
ATATGTTCTCCTTATGTAAAGATAGAAGAACTATCACTCAATCTTGTACACTTTTTGGGGAGCACCTCAGTTGTAGCCTTCTGCTTCAGGTTCACTACTCGCATTGATTGAAACATGTTCTCTTCCCGTAGATTTAAGCAATCTGTAAAGGGCATCATACTCAAACTTCTGACTGGGGCTTACGACACTGCCATTGAAGTAGATCGTCTGTTGGGCATTATCGTCAATTTGAGTGATGTTGCCTACTGGGTCATCGTTATCGCAGATAAAGCCTAGTTTCAATAACAGTTGTTGAATTTCAGAAGACGACTTCTGAAATTCAACTCTCTTTCTCTGTAAAGAAGCGCAAGGCATAAAGTTAATATAGGATTATTATTTGAAAGTGAATAAGCTATATTTTTAAACAACAACAAAGAAGTATTATTTTTATAAATAAAATATAAGTTTTCCAGAACTATCCAAAGGAGCTAAAGGAAAATTTATTAATTCATTTAAAAAGTTTATTTCTTTTGACGATAAATTATTTTTTTCTATTCCAATCCAATGAAAACAATAATCGTCCTTCTCTAAAGAATGATTATGTGTACGAACTAACAAATATCGATTGCTTATTACATTAAGAAACTCAGTACAACCATATCTTTTGAAATCATCTCTAAAAAAATATTTTGTAGACACATGTTTTTTTTCTTTATCATTGTATGAAATATTTTTATTGTCATTGAATTTATAAATTTTATATATAACATCATAGGAACTAAGGCTACTATTACGATTGATTTTTCTTTCTACATATTCAGATAAAGTATCTAATTCAAAATAGGAATGACTTAAGACTATTTTTTTTATTGTTTCATCTATTTTCTTTACATCCTTCCACATTGAATAAAGTCTTATTCCTTCTACATAAGGGTAGCTGAAAATTATTCGTTGTTTTGGAGAACTCAGTATTTCTTTTTCATCAAAAGGATTGTAATATCGATCATTCTGTTGATTAGAAGATTCCTGTCCCGATAAAAAAAATATCGAATCCAAATCAATACTTCGTACAAAAGAAGATGAATCTATAACGCTATGCGCATCGCAATTGATATAAGTATCAAAACAAGTATTTGAAATAAAACCAATCATATACTCGTCAGACACTCTTGAAAAATGTACTTTATTCCATACAAACGCATAATACATTTCTTTTTGAGAAGTACACTGAAAATATAAACAAAGTGGAATTGCATAAATTTTATTAAAAGTGCAAATCATGCAAAGTAGAATAACATCAAATAATCTCATAAATAATACCAATCCTTTTTAAGGAATTCGAGACAAGGAGTCTAAGAAAAAAATATCATTATGAGATAATCTGTTTTTGTCTATTGCAATCCAATGGAAACAGGCTTCTGAACTATCAAGCGACACTCCTTTTGAACGAATCAATAAATTATTTTTACTTAATTTATTCAGAAAATCAGTACAGCCATTTGATTTAAAATCAGAACGAGAATAATAAATCTTTGTAAACAGATAAATTTCACTACCATCATGTGCATTATAAACATTGCATTCGTATTTCTTGTCAGTGTTATAATCGTTTAAAAAATATGTTGTTGAATTTGAATCAATGAAGTATAATTTTGACTTGTTCTCAAAAGGTTTTACAAGGAGCATACCTACGTGATTTTTTACAGTAAAATTTGACAATGTATCTACAAGATAGTAGTCGTGCTTATCAATTATCCAATCTAAAAAATTTTCAACGGCTACTGCATTATTAATCCATAAATAAACAGAAGTTCTAGGAAAAACGCCTTTACCTTTGTGTTCTAAAAGTAAAAGTATTTTTTTATGATCTCGATTTAATGTTATGGTTTTCAAAAACGAATTATTGTCAATTATGACAATAGAATCTAGTTGATGATTTTTTTCCAATTCAAAATATTTTTTTATTTTTGATTCAAAAAGAAACGTTTCTTCATATGTTAATAAAAATTCATTAGAGTATCTGGAAAAAGATCTGCCATTCCATATAAAAGAATAATAATTACTATCAAGTTTACATGGGAAGTTTCGACATAAAATAATATCGCTCTGCGCCATAATTTGTATTTAAAAAAACAATAAAAAAAATATGAGTCGATTCATTCTTCTTTCATCCAGTGTTCTTTAAATAATTGTCTTTTTCCTTTTATCCCTGATAATGTGTTTAGATAAACGGCAGGAATTATCCATTTTTTTCTGAATTATATCCATCATTTATAGAAAACACCTTATCCTCATAGTAAATTTCTGCGTTAGAAGCGTATATATCTACGGCATAAGACCCTTTCTCATCGGGATAGACTTCCAATCCTATCCAAATTTGCATTATCCTCATATTTTCTTGATCTCCTAGCGAAAACATAGTCACTCTATTTTGAGGACTAACTCTTTCTTTTAATAAAGGATGTAAATGCACAACAAAAGTTAATTCATTCTCACTTGTCTTCTTATACTTTTCTTCTAATATATTTGCAAATTGACGTCCCATAGTATGGGATTTTTTTTCATCATTTCGTCGATATCCAACATATATTTCATTTAAAGTAAATCCTATCGTCGTTAATTCCAGCTTTGATTTCATACTTAAATGATGGGATACCATTTTTTTTACCAATTTTTCAAAATCTGGTTCTTCTCTTTTTAAATAACTAAGTAGTGCATTTTTAAATTTAGAAAGCTCATTAGCAATCTCTTTCGGTATAAAGATATTGCTAACTGAACCATTCTTCTCATTAGCACCACCCTCTCCTTTTATCTCAACCTCTTTAAATGTGGGGAATACTTTGCCCTCGTCTACTTTTTCTTCCGTTGTTGTTCCACTCGGATCCACTCCACTGACAGGATTCCCATGTACATACATGTACAGGTTCACCCCATCCACCATCCCAGCAGGGTCAGAGGCTGTCCACCGACCTAACCAACAAGCATAGTACCTAGCCCCGTTTCGGTGGTATGCTCAATCTATCACATCAATCAGCAGATTCCAGCGATGTGGTAATCTATGGTGAGTCTAATTCATAACCAGCGTTTCAATTTGAGCAGCGATGGTAATCATGCTCATCTATATCAGGATCAACAATAATTCTATCTCCAATTTTTCGCACATCCATATCACAATGTCCACATCGATACAGTGAATCCATTTCTGGATCTAAGGTTTTCCAACCTAATAGATTTATATCAGTGATTCTACTGTCTTGAACATGTGGAATCCATCGGCCCATGTTTCTTGATGTGTCTTGATTTATGATATACAAAGCAATATAATCACCATCCTTATTCAATATCAACCGATTGTCGCCTTTACCCATTTTGTTGCAATATGCACCTTCAACTGATGTATTGTTTGAGCAGGCCTCGATAAAGAATAGAAATGCGATGCAGTGAACTCCAACTAGTAACTTCATTTCAATGCCTCCGATCAAATGAAAAGAATATTTTTTGATCAACCGACGATAGTGGCTTATCATTTCCACCAGTCTTGGTGTAATCATTCGTAATATGAAGCATTAAGCTGGATCTACTGGTCGAATTAATCAAAACACCATTAATGCTATTTGAATCTCCTGGAAACACTTGTACAACCGAGCCTCCGATGAATAGTTGCTCAAGATTTGAATTCATATGCTTATTGATAGACTCTTTTAATGAAGTTTGATCAGGACTAAACGATAGGCCAAATTTGAGTGTGTCTTTCGTCTGGCTCCATTGACCATATGTCATGTTTCTATCTGCTATTTTCCCGTAGGTTTTGTTGATAATTTCACTTTCTACTCTACCTGCCAGTACTGAATCAGCAAATGGATTGACACCTTGTTTAAACTCACGAACAGGCTTTCCATTGCCTTGTGCAAATTCGTTCAACAGGATACCAGTAGTTAAATACGCATCTGTTTTGAATACATACTGTTTCTGTTCTTCAGTTTTGATATTCGTGAGAGCAGGCCACGCAGCAGGTATTGCATATCCAAAATAGCCTTCGGCTATTTTATCCGCTGCTGTATTAGCAATTTTTTTGACATTCTGTACTAATAACGACAAAACGCCTTTACTTGATCTTGATGATTTTGTGCTTGCTACAGAACTAGCATCAGCAGGTGCCGCTTCTCCATTGGGGGAGAAGCGAACACCAGTAATAGTTTCCTTCCCTACATGAGGTATCGCAATAAATGGACTTCCTTCGGGGCTTATCAAGGAAAAGGTCCCACCAGAACCACTATTCGAAGTACTACCACCCACGTTTGAAACCGGTCTTGGCCCCTTCCCCTTTACCTCAACTTCATCAAGAACCATTTCCCCAGCATTTCCACTTGGATCACTCAACCTAACAGGATTCCCCCGCACATACATGTACAAATTCACCCCGTCCACAAGTCCAGCAGGATCGCTCGCCGTCCACCTTCCGAGCCAGCAGGCATAATACCTTGCTCCGTGATAATACAGCCCAGATTCTTCATCTTTTTCTTTACCTGTATAACGATACCGCTTTTGACTTACTTCGCTTGCGGTTCTTCCAGCTCGGTAGCTTGTATCACCATAGGGATAATACTCTTCATAATTAATAACGTTCGCTAAATCATCAAGTTCAAGCGAAGCAGAAGCCAGATGGTTATCGAGTTGATAGCGCTGCACTGGCACGGGATTTGCAACCGCAACAGCGTTATCTATGGTCAACGTCTCCACAATCGCCACACGTTTCTTGTCATCCATCACGTGCAAGGTTTCACGTTCGGTTTCAAGCACTCCGTTTACGGACTTTCGCCATATCTCAAATCCTCCCAGATACAATCTAGTCTCTACAATGCCGCTTTTCTCAACAACCTTGCGAATGCGCTGTCCGCCGCCATCGTAGTTGTAATACGCCTCGGTTGTGCCTCGTGTGATATGGCTTAGTCTTTCTGCAAAGTCCCACTGCATGCCCTGTAAATGTGGCATGCTTGTCATGCTGCCATGGGCATTGTAGGTGTAGTTGACGGTAGTTTGGCCAACAGTGGTGCTACTCAGATGGTTATTGTTTGCTGCGTAGTTGTTTGTTCGTGTCCATGCATTTCCATTCGCATTGTGGATTAGCG
>DATESN010000053.1:0-6070 GCA_035270785.1 Lachnospiraceae bacterium
TAAATATGGTTTGATATCTTCTTGCATTCCTTGAAATTTAATAATATCTTCCCCTTCAAGAACTTCTAATCTTTTCTTATAAGAATCTGGTTTGTGATCATCATCTTCACAAAATCCTAAAATGTGAAAAACCGTATCTGGGTATTTTTCTCTGATTATTTTTGCTGTTTCAATATATTGCTCAATTCCTTTTTCCTTCATAACTCTGGATATAAAAAGAAATTCTGTAGATCCTGTCGTTGGATACTCTAAATATTGATATCGTTCTAAATTGACACCGGATCCTGGAATAATGGTATGCTTTCCAAGTGCTATTTTTTTCTTATTAAAATATTGTTCATTGGTTTCATTTTGAAAGAATAGATTCGTTACTTTTCTCATAGCAAAACGATACATGGCAATGGTAAACTTTTGAAGTAATCCTTCTCCTTCCACTGCTGTTCCAAGTCCTGTAATATTTGTAATATAAGGAATCTTCTTAGAAGCACAAAGGATTCCACCGTAGATATTGGGTTTGATTGTATAAGTTAATACCACATTAGGGCGTACCTTTTTTAGGATGGTACCGTATCGCTTCAAAAGACGTAGTTCTTGAAGTGGATTGGTTCCTCTTCGATCCATTTTTGTCTCATGATAGATACAACCCATTTCTTCCATCTTGTCCACATTACTTCCATAAGGCAACGCAATATGTACTTCATAGGGAACCGCTAAAAGGGCCACTAGTAATTCTTTTCTAAAGTTGTATAATCCAACATCATTATTGGCTAACAATATTATTTTTTTCATAAGGTACTATCTCTGTATGCAGGAAAGAATCCTGTTTTTCTATCTACTTTATTTTGTACACAAAGTCTGTCATAAACTTCCAAATTCATAATACCACGACCAACGCTAAAGGTACAATCGTCTTGGCGATTAAATTGCTTTTTAAAATGATATAAATGATCTTGCCTGCTGCCAAGTCCTCCCCCTAAATGAAAAGTTTGATAGCCTAGTTCACTTCCCCAACACGCGGCTTCATAGAGAATTAAGTTCGTTGGTGCGTAGGAGAGATATTCTTGGACAGATGCTGACAAATGATAGTGAAGGGCACCTTTGCTATACATAACAATGGACATAGCAATGATTTCGTCCTCTAATTTGGCGTAAAATAGTAATGCATGATTCTTTAGATCCTGGCAGATGCTTTCATAGAATTCCTTATTGAAATAATAATATTTACCTGCATTCACTTTATCCATGGTTGCATTATAGATTTCCTCAAACTTCGTAAAAAGATATTCTTCCCTACCCCAGTAGACTTTTACACCACTTTTCTGGGCTTTACGAATCATATTTCGATTTTTACTTGTCATGTTCTGCCAGATGATATCCGTACTAGTAATATCAAGGCAAACGGTATTCCCTAGATCTTCGATTTCGTACAGATTATCTTTGTCTTGCTTCTGATTAGAAAGCCCTACCTCCCTGAGACCATTGGCATTATCTAGCACTGGGTGAAAACGAACAAATTCTGCTACAATATGTTGTTCCTTACAATATCTGATATATGCTTCTCTTAGATTGATGATTTCTTGTTGAAATAATTCTTCCTCTTTTGTTGCTCTATTTAATAAAAAACCGCCGTATCCATAAGGCGTTACAAAATCATAAAATGCTAAAAGTTCCTTGTCACCTTCACACTCTGTCTGAAGTACCGGAACTTGTCTTTTCATAACAATATTAATCGCTTGTAGGGCAGGGCTTTTATAATACAAAAGCAATGCTTCTCCATCCCCATTATTCGTAAATGCCTGTACATACTCTGGAAAATAGTATACATCTGCCTTTGGAAAATGATCTACTATGTTCTTCCATTCCTCTTTTTGAGTACTATCATAAGCGATTATTTTAGCCATAAATGTGGAAACCTCCTCTTGCATAACAAACTTTTTACTTTTTATCTTTACTTTTTATCTTGACTTCTGATCTCTGCTAAATTGCCTTCCACAATATCGGTATCTACTGCTACGTGGGAGGGTGACAATAACATTTTGAATGTTTTACCAAGTACCATAAGATCTGTTCGAAGGGATAGGGACTCCACATATTCCACATCTTTTGCAAGACGGTCATCCCACTGAATATAATTTCTTCCACTTACCTGGGCAAGCCCCGTTAGTCCTGGCCTAACACTATGACGAAGTTGCTCTTTTTTCGTATAATACGGTAAATAGCTCACTAACAGTGGTCTTGGCCCAATTAAGCTCATTTCTCCCTTTAAGATATTCCACAGCTCTGGAATCTCATCTAGGCTGGAACTTCTTAAAAAGGCTCCAAATTTTGTTAGCCTTATGGAATCTGGAAGTAAATTACCTGCTTCATCTTTCTCATCTGTCATGGATCTGAATTTGCATAACGTAAATATCTTTTCTTGTAGCCCAGGGCGATCCTGATGAAATATAACAGGACTTCCCAGCTTTATTCGAACTAAACATGCTACCACCAGAATAACCGGACTTAATATAATAAGTCCGGCAAAAGAAATAATAATATCCAATAATCGTTTCATACACTTTTGATACATAGATTACCTCAATTCCTTAGCACTATTCCTTATCACAATTCCTTTTCACATATCCTTCTCATGATAAAAATAATCCTCTGACAATCTTAATGATATGTTCCATATTTTCTGGAGTATTCTTAATATCACTAGGTAAGCAAAGACCTCTTGCGAAAATATCTTCACTGACACAATCTTCCTCCAAAAAATGAGGGAAAAAATCATATCCTTCAAAAATTGGCTGCATATGCATTGGCTTCCAAATGGGGCGTGATTCCATGTTTTCAGCTTCTAGGGCGTCCATCACCATATTTGGAGTTACCTTACAACCCTCTTTTATAGTTATACAAGTTAACCAGTTATTAGCGTCTCCATCTGGATTCATGGGATTAAGGGTAATTGCTTCTATATCAGCAAATGCTTCTTGATACGTTTTATAAATCTCATTTTTCTTTGCTTTATGTTCTTCTAAGTATTGTAATTGGCCTCTTCCGATTCCAGCTACAATATTACTCATTCTATAATTATAACCTACTTCTGAATGTTGATAATGTCTGGCAGGATCTCTTGCTTGTGTTGCTAAAAACTTTGCCTTTTGTATTGCGGCTTCACTATTCCCTACCAACATGCCACCGCCTGATGTGGTAATTATTTTATTCCCATTAAAGGAATAAATGCCATACTTTCCAAAGGTTCCTGTTTCTTTTCCTTTATAAGTAGCACTTAAGGATTCTGCTGCGTCTTCAATAATTGGAACATCATATTTTGCACAAATATCCGTAATCTCCTGAATCTTAGCAGGTGTTCCATATAAATGAACTATGATCACTGCCTTTGGTGTAGGATATCTTTGAAACGCCCTTTCCAAAGCTTCTGGAGACATATTCCAAGTATCTGGCTCGGAGTCTATAAAAACCGGTGTTGCCTTTTCATAGCAGATGGGATTACAGGTCGCTGAAAATGTAAGAGAAGATACAAAAACAATATCTCCCTGTCCAATTCCAAGCAATTTGATAGCCAGATGAATTGCCGCGGTACCGGAACTTAGTGCAGCACCATAAGACGCTCCTGTGTATTCGCACATTTCTTTTTCTAAGTTATCTACATTTGGTCCAAGTGGTGCTACCCAGTTTGTATCAAATGCTTCGTTGATGTACTCTTTTTCTGGTCCGTGAATGGTTGGGCTAGAAAGATAAATTCTTTTCTTTTCCATAGTTGACTCCTGTCTTCCTGTTTTAGGGAACTTATTTCCTTCCAATATTTCTATTGATTTTGATACTGATTTTAACATTTATTGTTTTGAAACATAGGTTGGAACGATCTCCTTTATCCTATCTCTCACATCATCTTCTTCTCGAACGGTTGCTTCCTTTAATTCGTGTAGCTGTTGAAAAAATCTCATTTCATCTATTTCAATGGGCTTACCAATATGAATTAACTTGTTCTCCGTATCTTTCATACCTTCTTCGTTCATCAATAGTTCTTCGTATAACTTCTCTCCTGGTCGAAGGCCGGTAAATACAATCTTAATATCTTCCTCCACTTTATATCCTGAAAGGCGAATTAAGTTTTTGGCAAGATCAAGTATCTTCACAGGTTCTCCCATATCTAAAATAAAGATTTCTCCTCCTTTTGCATAGGCACCTGCTTGTAGCACTAAAGAAACTGCTTCTTGAATGGTCATAAAATAGCGAATGATATCTGGATGAGTAACACCCACAGGTCCACCTGCTTCAATTTGTTTTCGAAATAAAGGAATTACACTTCCGTTACTTCCTAGTACATTCCCAAAGCGGACCGCCACAAATTCCGTATCATAATGACGATTAAAGGTTTGAACAATCATTTCGCAGATTCGTTTGGAAGCCCCCATAATATTAGTAGGGTTCACAGCTTTATCTGTAGAAATCATAACAAACTTTTTCACACCGTTCATGGCTGCTGCCTGAGCTGTCTTAAAGGTTCCAAATACATTATTCTTAATGGCTTCATTAGGACTTGTTTCCATTAACGGAACATGTTTGTGAGCTGCCGCATGATAGACAATATCCGGTTTATATTCTTCAAAAATTTTATTAATTCGATTGGTGTTACGAACAGATGCAATTAGCACCACAAGATCCATGGTTGGATATTTTAGTAATAACTCTTGTTGAATCTCATAGGCACTATTTTCATAAATATCTATAATAATTAATTGTTTAGGCTGATGAATGGCGATTTGCCTACAAAGCTCACTGCCAATGGAACCTCCTCCACCTGTAACAACCACTTTTTTCCCTTGTACGTATTCTAAGATGGAATCGATATCCACTTTAATGGGGTCTCTTCCCAGTAAATCTTCCACATCCACATCGCGAATTTTACTAACATCCACTTCCCCATTCACTAGTTGATACATTCCTGGTAACGTACGTAATTTGCAATCTGTTTCCTGGCAAATAGTAATAAGCTCTTTGATAACCGCTTTTGACGCAGAAGGTAAGGCAATAATAATCTCATCAATGCTATTTAGATGTGCATTTTCAACAATTTTTTCTCTGCCACCCACGACTTTAATTCCTTGAATAAACCGTCCCCATTTATTAGGGTCATCATCCACGATACATTTAATACACATGGTACTAAAATAACTGCCTACTATTTCTTTGATAATAACATTGCCTGCATCTCCGGCTCCTATAATCATTACCGAAACTCCATTGTTCTTATTATGATTGCGATGTCTTGATTCACGCATAAATCGATAAGCGAAACGGCTAACCATGGTAAGGGCAATGAGGCTTAAGGCATAGATAAAATAATAACTTCTAGGAACATCATGATTGGTAACAAATAAGATGACACCTTGTGCCGCCGATGTAATAAAACAAGCCACAATCATATTCTGCATTTCTGTCACACCTGCGTATGCCCAAAGGCTATGATATAAGCGCAGCAAGTAAAAGATTCCAAGGGTTATTATTAGACCAATGGGCAGTATCCACCACACAGAATCTAAATAATACCCTGGAATATCATTATATCGAAATTCATACCGAAGCATAAGGGGCATAATGCTAGCAATACACACAGCAATAATGTCGTATATGATAAGGAATGTTCTTCTTGTTATTAACTTTGAGTTAAGAACCATTTTTTGCATCATTTATCGTCCTATTTTCTCCCTGTTTTCTTCCTGTTTTCTTCCTATTTCTTTTCTATATTCGAAAGTAAGGGTGCCTGTACTAATAAAAATACGAAAGCGATTGGAATACTTGGATGGAAAATCCATTCTGTCATGCCACATATTCCAAATGCAATTATAACAACTGCTGGCAATAACGTAAAGAGGTAAGCCTCCGATTTATTCTTCATATAGATTACACTTCTAAAAAATCCACAGATTCCAAATAGTACAAACACAATTCCAGTTGCTATTCCATGATCATAGGCACTTTGTAAAAACGTGTTGTGGGCATGGGCAATGATCTCGTTGTTCACTGTAATAATCATAGCGTCATGACCGGTCCAATTAAGTCT
>DATESN010000054.1:0-3590 GCA_035270785.1 Lachnospiraceae bacterium
TTTTTTTCAGCAACATCGGCAATAGAATCAGAAGATTCTGTAACAACAGTAGTTATTTCCAAGATGCTACCTGAAATATTTTGCATATTTTTAACTAGATCACTAATGGTAGAGTTAGTTGCTTGCATGGAGGTATCTAAATGTTTAGCATCATCACTGTATTCTGTGGAAAGTGTTAAAAAATGTTGATAATCTTCTAGTACATTGGAATCTAAAAAGTCTAGAATTTTCTTTAAATCATTTGCCATATCTAATACGCATGTTTCTACTTCAGCAACAGCATTGGTAATGTCTAAAACAGAGTCGCTGGACTGACTTGCAAGTTTGCTGATTTCAGTAGCAACCACAGAAAAACCCCGTCCGGCAGTACCGGCTCTTGCCGCTTCAATAGAAGCATTTAAGGATAAAAGAGAAGTTTGGGCAGCCATTTTTTTAATGGAGTTTGCAAAGGTGTTTATATTATGAATGGATTCCGCCTGCTTAATAGACTTCGTTGTTTTTTCTTTTACTTGCTCATAGAGTTCTCTTGTTGTTTCGCTAGAAAGTTTTGCATTATTCTTTAGTAATTCTGATTTTTTATTCAAGGAATCGGAGAGCTTGGCACTTTCTGTGACCTTGCTTGCTATTTCTACCGTATGGGAGTCAGCAAAGTCTATTTGTTCGCTAATAGAGTTGGCAGAAGCAGCTGTTTGAAGCATGCTACTAGCTAATTGATTAGCTGTTGCAGAATTATCCAAGGCACATTGATTCACATGATTGGTGGCATCACCTAAGGTGATAGCACTATTTTGTAAAAGAGTTGATGTATCATTTAGTTTCATCACAACATTCCACATGGTACTTCTCATTTGAGAAATTGCACCTGCCATAATTCCAGTTTCATCTGCTTTTTTCTTTAATTTTTCATAAGAAGTATCTTTTACTAAATCCAATTCTCCTGTTTTGTGAATAACTTTAGTGATTGTCTGAATAGGTTTTGTGATAGAGTTTGCAAATAGGTAACAGGCAAAGACACATAGTAGGGCTATGATCACGGCTATTTTAATGCTAGATGAGATCATGGTATGAAGTGGTGTAAGCAATTCCTCTTTTTCTACACATAAGACTAACAGCTGGCCTGTTATAGGGGATAGATAGTAGGTTGCATATTTTTCTAATCCTCCAGAAAAGTAGGTAATGGTGTTGGCAGTAGTGATACTATTTTCCGAGGTAGTAGAATCTTCAATTGTACTTTCCGTAGATAACAATGGGATCAAGCTGTTTTCCGTAGAAAGAGTCCCAATCAGGGTATCATCGGGATCATATAAAACAGTACTTTTATTGTCTAATAAGAAAGGATAGCTACTTTTTGTTTCCATCACATGAACATCTTGAAGTGGAGAAAAGATAGATTGAACATCTACCGTAATAATAACCATACCAACCAATTGGTCTAAAGCTTTAATGGGTGTTGTAAAAGCGATCATGTTACCTTCCCCTGTAATAGAAGGAATAGACGAACTGTATACAGGTAGAGAAGATTCTAAAGTATCTTGTACATAGGAAGATTCTGAAAGGTTTATGCCGATTAAAGTTGAATCAGTACTTAGCATAATTGTTCCATTACTATCTACGATAGAACAATTAGACATGTTTGGATAATCAGACATATATTTTTCTATTTCTTTTTTGGGCTTGGCAGGATTTAAGGTCATACCACTTAAATAACTACTAATAGAACCAGAAGAAGAAAAATTTTCAAGGGAATAGCCAATGTCCGTATAGGTTTGATCAATGGAATGTCCCATACTAATTACTAATTCATGCATAATAGCATCGGTATAGCTGGTTATCATCTGTGAAGTTTTTGGTATTAATGTGAAAAGTAAAGCAATAACAGCAACTAGTAGCGTAGTAATAAATAATGCAATAATCTTAATTTTAATTGATAAAATCTTATGTACTTTCATATATAAGTTACCCTCCTGAATATAATCGTTATCGTGTGTAAAATAAGTATACAAACTAATAATAGGAGAATGTATTGTCAGACTTGTGCTTTTTTGCATATTTCAGTATTTATTTTGCACAACTATATACAAATATTCACATTCTTAACAATTCAAAAGAAACGGTGTACCCATTAGAATAATAGTTAGAATGAAAATTCAACGCAGGAGGATATGACAATGAAATATGGATTTTTTGATAATGAAAAAAGAGAATATGTAATTGATCAAGTGGATCTGCCAACATCTTGGACGAATTATCTAGGTGTGAAAGACTTGGCAGTTGTTGTGAATCATACAGCAGGCGGATATATGTTTTATAAATCACCAGAATATCATAGAGTTACAAGATTTCGAGGAAATAGTGTACCTATGGATCGACCTGGCCATTATGTTTATATTCGCGATAATGACAATAAGGACTATTGGAGCACTTCATGGCAACCAGTAGCAAAAGATCTAACAAAGGCTAAATATACCTGTAGACATGGAATGTCCTATACAACGTATGAATGTGAGTATGATAATATTAAATCTTCACAAACGTTGGTAGTTCCTATTGATGATGCGGTTGAGTTATGGGATGTAGTGATTAAGAATGAAGATAATAAGACTAGAGACTTCAGTATTTTTAGTTATACGGAGTTTTCTTTTCATCACATTAATATGGATAATATGAATTATCAAATGAGTCTTTACAGTGCAGGTTCTTCCTATGAAGATGGAATTATTGATTATGATCTTTTTTATGAAGAATTTGGGTATCAATATTTCACAGCTAACTTTCAACCAGACGGATTTGATTGTTTAAGAGATAAATTCCTAGGACTTTATCACACAGAAGACAACCCAATCGCAGTCATAAATGGAACTTGCAGTGGTTCTTTTGAAAAAGGAAATAATCATTGTGGAAGTTTGCAAAAAAATATTGTACTTAAACCTGGTGAAGAAATAAGACTTATTTTTATGCTAGGAGAAGGAAATCATCAAGTAGGTGAGGAAATTCGTATAAAATATAGTTCTCTTTACAATGTTGATCAAGTGTATGTGGATCTTAAAAGTTATTGGGAAAATAAGTGTAATAAACTTCAAATTAATACTCCAAATGAAGGAATGAATACGTTAATCAATACATGGACCCTTTATCAAGCAGAAATCAATGTCATGTTTTCAAGATTTGCGTCCTTTATAGAGGTGGGTGGAAGAGTTGGACTTGGGTATCGTGATACTGCACAAGATGCCATGACGATTCCTCATTCCAATCCACTAAAATGCAAACAACGACTGATTGAATTATTGCGTGGGCTTGTTTCAGAAGGATATGGACTTCACCTCTTTCAACCAGAATGGTTTGAACCAGATAGTGATATTAAGCCTTTTAAATCTCCAACGGTTATTCCCACACCAAATAAAGATGATATGATACATGGAATTAAGGATGCCTGTTCCGATGATGCATTATGGTTAGTAGCATCTATTGTAGAATACATAAAAGAAACAGGTGAAATTGAGTTTGCTAACCAAAAAGTTACGTACGCAGATGGCGGAGAAGATACAGTATATGACCATATCAAAACCATTTTGGATTTTTCCACAAGACAA
>DATESN010000055.1:0-4256 GCA_035270785.1 Lachnospiraceae bacterium
AGAGAATATACGAAAGAACTAGGGAATCATGCCTATCAAACCATAACACAACAATGGAATGCTGAAAATGCATCAGATTTATTAATTCGTAAATGTGAACAGCTCAGTAAGGGAACCGTTTTATTTGAGGAAGATGGGCCTTTAAGTGAGGCAAAAGTCATTGTTCCATTTTTCATGTATCGCTATTTGAAGAAAAGAAAGAGGAGTAAGCAAGGTGGAAGAGATATTAATTAGTGTCATTGTTCCAGTGTATAACATACTAGAATATTTACCTCGATGTGTGCAGTCCATTTGTAACCAAACATATCGTAACCTTGAAATTATATTAGTGGACGATGGATCAACCGATGGAACGGATTTATTATGTGATCAGTTGGCATTGAAAGATTCGCGAATCATAGTTATCCACCAAGAAAATGGTGGTTCTTCTCAGGCGAGAAACCGTGGAATTAGCATTGCTAGAGGAGCTTATTTAGGATTTGTGGATAGTGATGATTATATTAGTGAAAGGATGTATGAACATCTTCTAGAAGGTGTTTTAACATCCCATGTGCCAATAGCTCAAGTTGGACGAGATGAAATAGATGACAACGGAAAAACACTACCTTCTGTATGTATTCCCCCAGAAAGATTCGTCCTAAGTAAATCCGAGGATTTTTTACGTGAATTGTTATTACATAAGGGAGATACTTCCTTTTGTACGAAACTTATTGCAAAAGAGCTATTTACAAAGGAACAAGAAGAAAGAAGATTTCCAGAAGGAATTTTAAATGAAGATTTTCATTTATTAGTAAGAATGTTACCCCATATAGAAGGAATTGTAAGTTTACCTTACGTGGATTATCACGTGTTTTATCGTATGGGAAGCAATACAAGAAAAGTGAACAGGGAAGATTTTTCACGGGTATTTGAGGATATTGTGGATAATGCAGATATGGTTTATGATATAGTAAATCATTGGTACCCTAGTCTAAAACAAGAAGTCATTCGATTTGGGCTATTTCAACGTCTGGATTATTTACTTCATATTCCTATCTCTAGGATGAATGGTAGCAATCGTAAATATGTAGAGATTAAGAAGTACTTAAAAAGTCATATAGTTATGATGATCAGGAATCCCTATTTAAATAAACGTCATAAAATCTATTTATTGTTATTTACCATAGCCCCTAAAACGGTAAGAAAAGTTCATTACCAGAAAATGAAAATAAGAAAACAAGAATAAGAAAACAAGAATAAGAAATAGATCAAAGGAATAAATAAAATATGAAAAACAGAATTTATGTATGCCATACTTACTATCATGTGTATGTAGCGTTTCTAAAAGAATGTAAAATAAAGAGACAAGCTGAAAAAGATTTATCTGAATTTCAAAAAGCAGACATTTTACTGAGCACCATGGCCAATGATTTTGGCGACTTGAAAAGTAGAATGGATCAAGTGGGTTTTTTTGATGAAGTTATTATGTTCCATGAAAGAGCTTTTCAAGATTTTCCAGAGCTGACAGAACTTAAAATAGATAAGGGGAATCTCGTTGCAAATATGATTTCTAGAATCAAGTTTTGTAAATTGTTCGGTAAACTAGAAGAACCCTTTATTCCGGTAAATATGAAAAATTATAAGGATATTTATATCTTTTGTGATTCAGATCCCATCGGTTATTTTTTAAATTATAAGAAAATAAAATATCATGCACTGGAAGATGGTTTGAATTGCATTCAGTTTTATGATACCGCTCGTTATGACAACAAGAAAGCCTTCCGTATTAAAGCATTGTTATCTGCATGGAACCTTATCTTTATTCAAAACGGTTATGGTAAATATTGTATAGATATGGAGGTAAATAACATTTCCGTGCTACCCTACCCTTGCAAGAAATATGTGGAAGAACCTCGAGCAGCATTGGTGGAAGCTTTAACAAAAGAAGATAAAAACATAATACTGAATTCCTTTATGAAAGACATTAGTGAGATCGAAGATTTAATTCAGCATGGGCCTAACAAAGACAATAAGATTTTAGTATTAACAGAACCACTTTGTACCCTGGATATACGGGAAAGAATATTTACTGATTTGACAAATGAAGTTGGTAATGGAGCCCAGGTGTTTATTAAACCCCACCCAAGAGATATTCTTGATTATGAAAGCCTGTTTCCTCAATATGTAGTATTTGATGGTAAATTTCCTATGGAAATGTTAAACTTCATAGATGGTTTGCGTTTTAAAAAGGTATATTCCATTTTAACAGAAGTATCGGCCATTCAGTTTGCAGATGAATGTGTGAAGCTTGGGGATGATTATCTTGATAAATACGAAGCACCAGAAATCCATAGAAGAAATGAACATCTTAAATAAAAGAGGTATATGATGAAGATCTTAAAAAAATTAATGATTTTACTTGATAAGCGTCAAAAGTTAAATATGACATTCTTAGTGTTTTTAATGCTCATAGGAGCTGTTTTGGAAACAGCTAGCATCTCTTTGATATTTCCAATAATAACCATTATCATTGATCCAAACGCAATTGAAAACAGCAATATGGTGGGAAAGCTTTATCATTTATTGGGGATGAAAACAGTCAATCAATTTACAATCTTTGTAATGCTTTCTTTGATCATAGCGTTTATAGTAAAAAATCTATTCGTATTTTTTCAACAAAAGGAGATATTTCGTTTTATTTATACCAATCAATTTAGAACGTCAGAGCGTATGATGAAAAATTATCTTCGTAGAAACTATGAATTCTACCTTAATGTTGATACAGCTGTAGTGCAAAGAAGCATTACTTCTGATGTAAACAATATGTATGCCCTTATTCTGGCAGTATTGCAAATTGCTTCTGAAGTTATCATTTTTGCCACTTTTTCTATCGTCCTATTAATTGTAGATGCCAAGATGACAGTATTAATTGCATTAGTGTTAATAGTAACGTTGTTTCTTATAAAGAAAGTAATCTCTCCCGTAATGAAAAAGGCAGGAGAAGACAATCAAAAGTTTTACAGTGGCCTTTTTAAGTGGATTAGTCAGACTGTGTCAGGGATTAAGGAAGTTAAAGTGGCTAGTAGGGAACAATATTTTATCACAGAATATATGAAGTGCGGCAAGGGATATGTGGATGCGGTTCAAAAATACAGTTTATATAATAATACACCCAGGCTTTTAATTGAAACAGTTTGTATCGGAAGTATGGTAGGTTATTTATTATTTCTTATACTATCCGGGGGCGATGTAACAGAGATGATGGCCGTTATTTCAGTATTTGGATTTGCAGCAGCGCGTTTAATACCTTGTGCCAATAGAATTAATAATCAATTAACGAACGTTGCATATTTTGAACCGTTTTTTATGGGCGTTAGTGACAATTTACAAGATGAAATCAATAATAAAGATTTAGATACATCCTTTGCAAATGAAACTGATCAGATACTTCCCGTTAAAAGGAGTATTCGTTTAGAAGACATTACCTATGCCTATCCCAATACAGAGGCGTTGATTTTTAATCATGCATCAATGGAAATTCCTATTGGTTCGGCCGTTGGTATTGTAGGCACAACGGGTGCAGGAAAAACTACTGTAGTGGATATTCTACTTGGGCTTCTGGAATTAAAAACTGGTAATATCTATGCAGATGACACTAATATAAAAGATAACTATAAAGGTTGGCTTAAAAATATAGGCTATATTCCTCAGATGATATTTATGCTAGATGATACCATTCGTAGAAATATTGCCTTTGGGATTCCAGAGGATATGATTAGCGAAGAACGAGTTGCAGCTGTGTTAAAGGAATCCCAGTTGGCTGAATTTGTATCGAATCTTCCAGAAGGATTAGAAACCACGATTGGAGAAAGAGGGATCCGATTATCTGGTGGGCAAAGACAGCGTATTGGAATAGCAAGGGCACTTTATAATGACCCTGAAGTGCTCATTCTTGATGAAGCAACCTCGGCGTTGGATAATGATACGGAAGCAGCTATCATGGATTCTATTAATCATTTTCATGGGAAGAAGACGTTAATTATTATTGCCCACCGATTACAAACCATTGAAAAGTGCGATATGATATTACGAGTTGAACATGGACAGATTGAGATGGAACATAAATAACGAGTTTTAAGAGGAGGGGCAGCATGAAGTTAAGTATCATCGTACCAGTATACAATATGGAAGCAGATGGAAAACTGAATTATTGCTTAGATTCCCTTTTAATGCAGACCATAAGTGACTATGAGATTATTGGGGTGGATGATTGCTCC
>DATESN010000056.1:0-7457 GCA_035270785.1 Lachnospiraceae bacterium
ATTAATGGGAATAAGTCGAATTTTATCTTTCATTTGGACTCCTTTTATTCATACGATTAACATCCTTTTTATTATGGTATAAAGAGATTGGGGTGTCAATAATATCGTTGCTTAAATATTCCCAATATTATATAATCTAACTTGTGCAGAGGTCTAATGCGCATTTGAAAAAGATATTAGTAGTAATATAACAGGAGTTACCGTTATGAAAAAACATTTAGAAGAAATTGATATACTTCGAGGAATTGCAATTGTGATGGTTATTCTTTACCATTCCATTATTGTGTTTCCCATTGATTTGCTTGAAATCGTGTGGTGTAAAACATTACATGACTTTTTGTGGCTCATGGAAATGCCACTATTTTTTATAGTTTCTGGTTTTTGTTTTTCTTATAAGGGCAATTACAAACAATATATATGGAAAAAAGTGAAGCGTATTTTAATTCCACATTTTGTATTTTGTGCCATAGATCTGCTTCCACGAATCATTCCCAATAATCTGGTGCATGAAAAGACAACCTTGCAAGAAGGTTTAAAAAATCTACTACTATATGGCGGTACAGATTGGTTTTTGTGGACTTTATTCCTTGTTGTAGCAATCTTTCCTTTCCTTCATTGGTTTATGGAAAAAGGAATAGGGGAAAAAATCATGGTGTCACTTCTTGTATTACTTGCCTATGTATTCCGGGAACATGTGACCCAGTTATTCTTATTAGCTACTTTGACACGATTTTTAATTTATTATCTCATAGGTTATTTTATCAGTAAGCTAGATTATGAAAAAATGAAAGAATATGTTGGAAATGGCATCACAGCCATGATAGCACTATTTCTATTAGCAGGTAGCTTCTACGCAGTGGAGCAGCATCAGCTTCCATTTGAAGTTCTATTAGCAATATCGGGAGCAATTGTTTGCTATTATATTGCTTTGCATTTGACCGGATTTTCCCAAAAGTTTTTAGTGGAATGTGGAGGCTATTCATTACAAATGTTTTTGTTAGATGGATATGCTTTAGTTTTAACCAGAACGATAATAGTGAAGGTGTTACAAATCCAACAACCTTTGATAATAATTGTTTGTAATTTTATCCTAGACTTACTCATTGTACTAATTATTACAAAATATTTTTTTACAAAATGGAAGATATTAAGAGTACTTAGCGGATTACCAGATAAATAGAAAGCGAAAAATATGGCTCAGATGATACTTTTAGTAGTAATAATTACATTACTTCCATTTACTTGCGGGTTACTACCAGTAAGGGGAATGGTGGAAGAACATAGAACCCTTGTAATGGTATACGTTGCAGGGTGGTTTATGATGTTTTCTATGTTTCAGGTTGTGATCATTCCTTTTATTATTTTGAAAAAGCCTTTTTCTTTGGCTACAACTTGTGTTAGTTATGTGATGATTGTTTTTGCAATTATTTCATTGATAGTAGGCAGAAAAGTGGTATCAGAGTGTTTTATAAAGGTACGTCGTTCCAATAATCAAAAGAATGGGTGGAAGTTATTTGGATGGCTTCTAGTCATTTTACTGATTGTTACACAAATGATATTCTTTGCGAACTTTCAACATTTAGATGGTGATGATGCTTATTTTATAGCCATAGCAAATGATTGTATCTCCTTTGATTCTATGTACTTAAGAAATGCATATACGGGTGATTTAATCGCAGGATTAGATATCAGACATGCTCTTTCTCCAGTTCCTGTTTTTATGGCTTGGATAGGGAAATCCACAGGCGTTTCACCAACCGTGATAGCCCATAGTGTTTTAGCGCCTATTTTCTTAGGGTTAATGTATCTTGTCTATGCTGTTTTGGGAAGAAGATTACTAAAGGATAAGAAACAATACGTCCCATTATTTGTCATCTTTACCATGGTATGGTATATCTTTGGAAATGTCTCTATTTATACTACAGAAACTTTCGCCTATATGAGAACCTGGCAAGGAAAAGCAATGTTTGGTAATTTGGTAATTCCTATGATTTATGTTTGCATATTATTTTATCTGGAAGAAAAAAGAAATTGGGGAGAATGGTTACTTCTGTTTGCTGTTGTTGTTACAGCAATTTTCACAACAAGTACTGCCGTTTTTATGATTCCTATTATATTACTATTAACCATCATTTTCAGCTTTACCCGAATTAAAAAGTTTGGAAATATTTTTGGATTGATAATCTGTCTGGTCCCTTGTTTCTTTTACGGACTTCTATATCTGATTTTTCTGTAGAAGTATGAAAGGAATTGCAATAAATAGAATGAGTTGTTACAGATAAAAACTTATCAATAGATAGGTTAGAAAGTTGGGCTAGTATGCAAGAAGCTTTTTCCACATCCATACAACTTTATAAGGCATATAGTGGTAGCAGTATGTATCTCTTTTTATTTTTGATTGCACTTTTATATTTGTGGATCACAGAAGAAGAAAAGGCCACAAAGATTGCAATTATTTATGTTGTATTAGCAATTTTCATACTTTTCTTCATACCCTGGTTTGCTTATTTTGCAATGGAATATTTTCTGGATTATGAAGTTTACTATCGTATGCTTTGGCTTATACCTATGGGGGCTATCGTATCTTATGGTGGAGTTACAATCATAGCAAGAGCAAAGAATAAAAAAAGACAGTTTGTCATAATCTGCCTTATTATTTTGTTAATTGGAGAAAGTGGCATCAATGTATTTAATAAAGTGAATTTTCAGAAATCAGAAAACGAGTATCATGTACCTCAAATAGTTGTAGAGATTATGGATGTGATTAAACTAGATGAATATAAAGTGCGAGTAGCATTTCCAGCAGAACTAGTAGAATATCCAAGACAAATAACCGCTCAAGTATTCATGCCATATGGCAGGGAAATATTGATTGAAAGATGGAACAATCAAAATTTACTCTATGATGAGATACAGGCTGAAACTTTAAATGCAGAAAAACTTTCCTATCAAGCGTATCAAAATAATAGTGAATGCGTAGTTCTTTCAAATAAGAAAGCAATGGAAGGAAGCATGGAAGACCATGGATTTGTGAAGATTGCTACGGTGGAGAATTATGATATTTATATGGTAACATGGCTACGAGATTTTATGAAGGAGAATGGTTGGAAATAATCTTCTTCAAAACATGGTTAAAAGTAAAGGTTAGAAAAAACTATAGTAATAGAAGGAGAACGAGATGAATCAATTTGATCAAAACAATATATTTTTAATAACAGGTGGGGCTGGATTTATTGGATATCACTTATCCAAAGAACTATTAGGGCAAGGTGCAACAGTGATTGGTTTTGATAGTATCACAGATTACTATGATGTATCCATTAAGAGAGATCGCTTGGCTGAGTTAGGCGATTTTGAGAACTACACATTTATAGAAGGGGATATGGCAGACAAACTTTCTGTAGATAAGTTGTTCACAACCTATCATCCAGACATTGTTGTAAGTCTAGGCGGACAAGCGGGAGTTCGTTACAGTATTGATAATCCCTCTGCTTATATTCAATCGAATATCGTAGGCTTTTTTAATATCCTGGAAGCATGTCGATTTAATCCGGTCAAACATTTACTCTATGCATCCTCTAGCTCTGTTTATGGTGGAAATGCCAAGATTCCTTTTTCTACAACAGATCAAGTAGATACGCCAGTTAGCCTTTACGCCGCAACGAAAAAATCCGACGAATTAATGGCATATGCCTATTGTAAACTCTATGGAATAAAGGCGACAGGACTTCGGTTTTTCACAGTATATGGTCCAATGGGACGTCCTGATATGGCATATTTCAAATTTGCTAAGAAGATTATGGCAGGTGAGCCTATACAGATTTATAATAATGGAGATATGCTAAGGGATTTTACTTATGTGGATGATATTGTAGAAGGAATTAAGAATATCCTTTGTAATCCTCCTAAAGAAGACTTTCAAGGGGCTGCCTATAAAATATATAACATCGGTAATAATAAGCCACAGAAGCTTATGGATTTTATTACAATATTAGAAAAGGCACTAGGAAAAGAAGCGGTGAAAGAATACTACCCTATGCAACCAGGAGACGTCTATCAAACCTATGCAGATGTAACAGATCTAATGAATGACTTTCATTTTAAGCCAGACACCTCATTAGAGGTGGGACTTGGGAAGTTCGTGGATTGGTTTAAAGAATATTACCATTACGAATAGGGATTAATGTAACTTATTTAAAATATCACTAATATGTTTGGCTAACATTTTGCGTCCTTTTTCATTAGGAATTACATTGTCTTCCAAATACTGATGAGCGGTATCAATATTAATATCAACCCCATAATAGTTATCAATAAAGTCAATATTTCGTTCTACACAGATTGCTTTCATAGCAATCATGTAATCTCCAAGGCTACCAAGGGTATTTAAATCATTATCCCCAGTTTTTCGAAGATCTGAACCAACGAGAGTTCCGTCTGCTTCTTCATAGTAGCAAAAGGTTGGAGAACTAACGACAATTCGAATATGGGGATATTTATTTTGAATGGTCTCGATGGTATAGGAAAGAGAACCTGTTACACTAGCCAAATCATTAGGATCATAAATATTTGTGGTAATTCGACCATCTAAATAATCATTTACTCCATAATTTAATACAATGATATCCACCGTATCAAAATCAATTCCTCTTAACAGTGCAACCGTGTCCGTAAAATAAGTGGGAGCATTTTCTAATGTACTCATGGACCAATCAAGGATGGAAAAGTCTTCTGAGGCAATACAAGCGGAAAGGCGATAAGCAGAAAATGCATCCATAGGATAATGATCGACATCCAGTACCGCGGAGACACTTGATAGGCTTGAACCCTCAAACGCACAATTGTATATAGTGGAATTGGTAGAACTTGAAACTAAAGCAGACACTCCATCTTCGCCACGATGTTTGCTCATGACATCGTCTCCTAACATCACAATAGTAGTAACCCCATCGTCTTCTCGACCTTCTAGGCGAGTGGGGTCCATAGAAACAAGATAATCTTCCGCCTCGGCACCTAGGTTTTCCGTGGCTTCGGTCACTTGAAAAGCGCTACCTTTATTCCAAATAAATAGTTTTACGGCAGCAATAATAAATATAATTGCAATAATCGACAGAAAGGTAATGTGCACAATTTTTTGTAGGTTTAAATTTTCTTTCATAAGACTCCTATCTACAAGTATTGATTTGTTTCACTTAGTTTACACGTTTTTCATTTGGATGTCTACCAAACCCTCGCGCTAGAATTCTTAAAATTTTGTGAAGATTTGCTTGTGTTAGGATATAGTAAAAAGCTATAATGGTAGGAGTTTCCAAAGGAGAGAAAAATTATCCATGAAAAAAGAGATTTCTATACAAAACCTAATCAAGTTACAATTAGTAGTTATTATTTACTCCCTTTCAAGTGTTTGTGCCAAGGCTGCATCAGGATATACAGATCACATATTTTCTAAAGAGTTTTTAACTTTTAGCTTTTTAGAATTATGCTTGCTTGGAATCTACGCTGTATTGTGGCAGCAAGTCATTAAGCGATATGATTTGTCTGTTGCCTATGCAAATCGTGCCATAGCATTAGTGTGGTCCATGATATGGGCATTCCTTATTTATAATGAAAAGATTACATTAGTGAATATCATAGGAGCCGCGGTAGTTCTATTAGGTATTATGATTATTAATAGTGATAAAGGAGGAACGACAAATGAATAATATCATTTCGTATATGATTCTCCTAGGCTCAGTATTAATGGCTTCTTTTTCACAGATTCTACTGAAAAAGAGTGCACTCATTAAATATAAGTCCATGCTAAAAGAATACGTAAATCCTTATGTTATAATAGGATATGGAATGTTGTTTGGTTCTATGCTAGCAACTATTATAGCTTATAGTAAGTTAGAGTATAAGAATGGCCCCATGATAGAATCCCTAGGGTTTGTACTGGTTATGTTTTTAAGCTTTCTAATCTTCAAAGAAAGACTAACAAAACGTAAAGTGATGGGTTCTTTGCTCATCATCACGGGAATCATGATTTTTAATATGTAGTCCATAAGTTGTTTAAGAAAAGGTTACCTGGAGGAATGAATGAAGAGCAAGTACTTAACACAAAGAAATTTTGAGATTCTTTTATATATGGTATCATTTGGATTATTGTTTGCCTGGGGATTTGTACAACCTTTCGGAGATCCACCTGATGAAATATGTAGATATCTAGTCCCTTACTATATGTATCAACATGGTAGTCTTCCAAATGGAAATAACATAGAAGTGATCGTTGGTGTATATGGGATATCTTATGCTTTTTTTCCGGCATTACCCTATATGTTCCAAGCAGTCTTTATGAAGCTGGTTTCCTTTTTTACGGAGAATCCCTTCGCATTGTTAATGGCAGCAAGAACAGTAAATATGATAGCAGGTGTCATTAGTGTTTATTTTGCTAGAGAGATTAGTAAGAAGGTCTTTCACAGACCGTTATTTGCATGGTTGTTCACCTTGTTATTTGCATTTTGGCCACAGGCCTTTTTTCTTCGTACCTATGTTAATTGTGATTCCTTTGCAATCATGTCCATTGCAATTATGATGTATGGACTAATTATTGGTTTGGACAGCAATTGGTCTAAGAAATCTTATATTACATTAGCAATAGGAGTTTCAATTTGTGGATTATCCTACTATAATGCCTATGGGATGATACTTGCTAGTGTATTTATTTTTGTTTGTTCTTTTATTACTATGGAACATACGATAGAACATAAAAAATTACACTTTGATTATAAAAGATGCCTTAGAATAGGGGGAATTATAGCGGCTCTTGTAGTTATTCTAATAGGCTGGTGGTTCCTTCGTAACGCTATCTTGTATGATGGCGATCTGTTAGGGTTTGCAAGTAATAAGAAACTTTCGGAGATTTACGCCATTGATGCTTATAAGGCTTCCTCCAGAGTAACCATACAAAATTCCGGGAAGCCCATCAGTTATTTATTTACCGATGGCAATTATATTAATATCTTAACCTTAAGTTCTATTGGTATCTTTGGATTTATGCATATTTTGTCTCCTGTGTTTGTATTTCGAGGGTTTAAGTTTATACTTCTTATGGGACTGATCGGACTTGTTATTTCTAAAAAGAAGATGCTTATTAGGAATCCAAAAACCATTGGACTGCATATCGGATTTCTTATGGCCATATTGATACCATTTGTTCTATGTATTTATTACTCGTATTCTTCAGATTATCAGCCACAAGGACGTTATTTGTTACCAGGGTTACTGCCACTACTTTATTTTATTGTATTAGGAATTCAGGGTGGGCTTGAACGATTTGTGAAAAATATTTGGATTCAAAGAGTGATTGTTGGAGGAGCTATTATTTTTATTATAGTCGCTTTTCTTGTGGATTTCGAAATTATTTATAGAATGTATTATAATCGATTATCAGAGACCATGTCTTTTACCTTCGATGGCGG
>DATESN010000057.1:0-19880 GCA_035270785.1 Lachnospiraceae bacterium
AATCCTGGTAACGTCTGGGCAGTATCTACCTCCACATGGATTAAATAACTAGTAACCCCTTGGATGGCACCTGATGTAATTGTACTAAACATTATTTTTCTTACCTCCTTAAAAAAAATAGCAAAATTATTTCTTATTTTATTTATTTTAAAATAGTTAAGTTGGGATGGTTTATAAGAATTTATATAAGAATTTATAGCAGAATGGTTTAAATCATTTGCGGCCGGAAGATACCGACCGCTTTTATTTATTTTATGGTAACTTTATTTGCATACCATCTGGGTCTTGGGCAAATTGAATTGCCATTTCCCTACTTATTTTTCTTTCATAGAATAATTGGATTAATGCTTCATCCATGGTAATCATACCTAGCTTTCGATTGGTTTGCATCACCGATACTAGTTGGTGCGATTTACCTTCTCGAATTAGATTACGAACAGCATGATTTGAGTGCATCACTTCAAAAGCAGCTACGCGCCCCATACCGTCGGCGGTTGGAATTAATTGCTGTGATATTACCGCTTCTAATACATTGGCAAGTTGTACCCGAATTTGCTGTTGCTGATGTGGTGGAAACACATCAATCACACGATCCACCGTACTGGCAGCACCAATTGTGTGTAAGGTTGATAATACCAAATGACCCGTTTCAGCGGCTGTAATGGCCACACTGATTGTTTCAAAGTCACGCATTTCTCCAACAAGAATCACATCAGGATCTTCTCTAAGCGCCGCGCGAAGAGCATTGGCATAGCTTCCTGAATCAAGACCAATTTCTCTTTGATTAACCATTGATTTCTTATGTTGATGTAAATATTCTATGGGATCTTCCAATGTAATTACATGGCATTCTCGTTCATTATTTATTTTATCAATGATTGCGGCAAGTGTTGTTGATTTACCACTTCCTGTAGGTCCTGTTACAAGTACAAGCCCTCTCTTTCTCTGATATAAATCCACAACAGAACTTGGCACTCCTAATTGCTCTGGGCGTGGAACCACGGTATCCACAAGTCGCAAAGCTAATGCAACAGAACCCCTTTGCTTATAAGCATTCACACGATATCTCCCTAGGTTAGGAATGGAAAAGGATAAATCATATTCTCCCCGTTCTTCAAAGCGATCTCGTTGTGTTTGTGTCATAATTTCTAATAATACATCCAAGGAATCTGCTGGTAATATTCTTGGATAATCCATCGTTATCAACTTACCATTTACACGCATTTTTGGTGGTATTCCAACGGTAATGTGTAAATCTGATGCACCCGCTTCTTTTGCTTGTCTTAGCATTTCTTCTATTGACTGCATATGCTCCCCTTCACTTACACGTAATTAAAAATCCCTGCCGGGAATATATTCCTCTTCTGTTTCCCCTGGTGCCTTTACATACTCTGGTTCTTCCACCGTGATTCCTTGGCGTTTTAGAGCAGATGTATCCATGATGTAACGGTTGTCCATGGTTTTCATAATATCCTTTATTTCCAAATCACCATATACCCATTCATTACCTAAGTCAATGATATTGTTACTATCAAAACCTAAAACTACAGGTCTTAATATATTCATGGAATTTGTTGCAATAACCAAACCTTTTTCCCCTGTATTAAGTTCGATACAAGTTCCTGCACTTAAAATGTGAATGGAGCGTATTAATGCATCTACTACATTTTCATCAAATACTTCCGGGTTTTCTAACAGTGTCCGAATAGCACTTACTTCAGAAGATGGATCCTGTTCAGATTGCATTGCTGTCAGTGTATCAAAGGTTTCTGCCACCATTAATATTTTAGCACCAGTCACAAGTTTATTTCTATTTTTTTCACCTTGTTTGTATAGACGTAATGCTTTTTCGCATTGTAAACAAATCCGCTTAATACTTAGATTCGTATTGAATACTTCTTCCATAATGTCAAATCCAGATATTTCACAAATTCGCACTATTTCTTTATCTTGTTCTGTTAATTCGGTATGTTCCAATACAGATTTTGGAATGGTTAGCTTTCCAACGTCATGTACAATACCTGCAATAACCACATCTAATTGCTCTTCTAATTTTATGTTTAAAACATGTGATATAAGTGCACATAAAATAGATACATTTAGAGAATGTTTCACAATATAGTCTTCTTGACTTCTAAGACTTTGCACAAAATTAATTTTCTTTTCCAATCGCCCATAACTTTGAATAATTCTTGCTGCAATCACTTGCATTTTAGGTGCTCGTTTTGTCCTAATAATTGTTTGCAATTCTTCCTGAATAGCAAAAACGTTCATCGTCTGAAATCGTTCAAACTCAATATCCTCTTTTGTCATTGGGGGAACAGGTTCCGCTGGCTCCAAAATATAAATACCAATCAGACCAAAGTTAGCAATACTGGCAATGCCTTGAGTAGTCAATTTGGAATTTCTCTCATATAACAAAACTCCATTTTTATTATAGATTGGTCTTGCTAACCGCATTCCAATTTTTAAGTTTGATGATTTAATAAATAGCATTGCCTTCCTCCTTCGTTTCTTATGATTCTATGTGGCTTACTTTTCTTTCGTTAAAAGCCTTCCCTTAATTTGCGTAAAGCCTTTTTCTCAATTCTTGAAACATAACTTCTAGAGATTCCTAATTTGTCGCCGATTTCTCGTTGCGTTAATTCGTCTCCACCTTGAAGTCCATATCTCATAGAGATAATTTCATGTTCCCTTTTGGATAATTTTCTATTTACTAGTAAAATCAACTTTTTAATGTTGTCATCAAGTTCTAATCGATCTACAATATCGACCTGTTCATTTTCTATGATGTCAAGAAGATTGATTTCATTTCCTTCTCTGTCAGTTCCAATTGGCTCATATAATGAAACTTCTCTTGAAGTCTTTTTCTTTGTTCGAAGCATCATCAAAAGTTCATTATCAATGCAGCGTACTGCGTAGGTTGCTAATCGACTACCTTTTGACTGATTGTATGTTTTAATTGCTTTAATTAAGCCAATGGTTCCAATAGAAATCAAATCTTCCATTTCTTCATCACAATTTTGATATTTTTTAGCAATGTGGGCTACTAATCGCAAATTTCTCTCGATAAGAATTCCCTTTGCTTCTTTGGCTTCTTCCTTACTACCTTTTTGCATCAAATGAATATAATAAGTTTCTTCCTCTTGGGATAAAGGTTTTTGAAACGTTTTCAAAAGAAGCCCCCAAAGTCTATTTATTATATTCTATGTTGCATTCCTTCTCTAAGTGCCTTTCCCAATGGAAACAATACTAAATATGTGCACAAAAAAGTGGCAACACCATCCTTTTTATTATACAAATTCAATATATAAATAGCAAGGGAAATTCTTTGCAAATAAATAAATTACCCTTCTCACCTGAAACAATCTATCCTTTGCTTACTCAAGTAAGAACTCTGCCATTACATAATTGCTTAAATCAACTCCTTTTTTTGATAACTTAATTTGATCCCCGCTTTCTATTAACAACTTTTTTTTAAGAAAATCATCTATTATCGTTCCATAGACTTCCCTCATATTTTTATGGAATATTTCAAAAAAATCCTTTTTGGAAACTCCATTTATCATGCGCAAACCAAGAAACATAAATTCTTCCATTTGTTCCTTAAGGGATAGTTCCTGTATGGAAGTGGGTTCAACATATTTCTTTTTTTTGACTCCCTCTTTTAAATATTGGTTGACATAAACATTTAGTTCTCGAATGTTGCTTCTTCTAACATTTTTAATCAAAGATGCGGATCCTATTCCAAAACCAATATAATCATTGCGCTTCCAATAGGCACAGTTATGCTTGCATTCAAATCCTTTTTTTGCATAATTAGATATTTCATAAGGATAATATCCACTTTCCGTTAACATCTTTCCAGTAAGTTCGTACATGGATCTTTCCCCATCCTCATCAGGTAGAGATGGATATGTTTTCTCATCTATATTTTTATGATTCATAACACCATATTGTTCAAAAAAAGGAGTCTCCTCCTCAATGATGAGACTATATGCTGAAATATGTTCCACGTTTAATTTTATTACTTTTTGAAGGGTGTTTTGCCATGACTGAATCGTCTGACCTGGAAGTGCTGACATTAAATCAACATTGATATTAGAATATCCAATGGATCTTGCCATGTAAAATGTATCTAAAAAGTCTTGGTATGTGTGAATTCTACCAAGTGTTTTTAATTCTTCCTCATTTGCTGATTGTAAACCAATACTCAAACGATTGATTCCCATAGAAAAGTAATCCTTACATTTTTCTTTTGTTACAGTTCCCGGATTTACTTCTATGGTTATCTCAGCGTCTTCTTTCATATCAAAACATTGTTTAAGTTTACATAATATTCTATCTATTTCTTTTGATTCCAATATGGACGGCGTTCCACCACCTATGAAGATAGTATGAACAATGTGATTTTTATAATCACCTTTCTCTGTTTCTTCTTGTATCTCTTTCAATAATCGGTTGACATAATCTATTTTCAGCTCATCCTTTGATGGAAATGATAAAAAATCACAATATAAACATTTTTTCACACAAAATGGTATATGAATGTATATTCCTAGTTGTTCCTTTATCATGTCATCCTCGTCCCTATGGAAAGCTGATATTTTTTTCCGGTAATATTGTGTTCTATTTATCGTCCAATTTAAGAACACTCATAAACGCTTTTTGAGGAATTTCAACATTTCCTATTTGTCTCATACGTTTTTTACCTTCTTTTTGTTTCTCAAGTAGTTTTTTCTTACGTGTTATATCCCCTCCGTAGCATTTCGCCAAAACGTCTTTTCTCATTGCTCTTACTGTTTCTCTTGCAATAATTTTACCACCAATGGCTGCTTGGATTGGTACTTCAAATAAATGCCTTGGTATTTCATCTTTTAATTTTTCGCACATTTTCTTGCCACGTTCATAAGCCGATTCCTTATGAACAATAAAGGATAATGCATCTACTTCTTCCTTATTAATTAAAATATCTAATTTTACTAATTCTGATTTTTCATAGGCTTTCATTTCATAGTCAAATGAGGCATATCCTTTGGAACGAGATTTTAAAGCATCAAAGAAATCATAAATAATTTCGTTTAATGGAAGTTCATATCGAAGCAATGCCCTTGTGGCATCCATATATTCCATTCCTAGGTAACATCCCCGGCGTTCCTGACATAACTCCATAATGGAACCAATATATTCTGTCGTCACCATAATTTCCGCATTTACGATTGGTTCTTCCATATAATCAATATTAGATGGATCCGGTAAATTGGATGGATTGGTTAATTCAATCATTCCACCTGTTGTATCATATACTTTATAGATAACTCCTGGGGCGGTTGTTACTAAGTCAAGGTTATATTCTCTTTCTAATCTCTCTTGAATAATTTCCAGATGAAGAAGTCCTAAAAATCCACAACGGAAACCAAAACCTAACGCAATGGATGTTTCAGGCTCATAATTTAGCGAAGCATCATTTAATTGAAGTTTATCTAGGGCGTCACGCAAATCTGGATATTTTGCTCCATCGGCAGGATATAATCCACAAAATACCATGGACTGTACCTTTTTATATCCTGGTAGTGCCTCTTTGCAAGGATTTAATACATTTGTTACGGTATCGCCCACTGTTGAGTCTTTAACATTTTTTATAGATGCAGTAATATAGCCTACCATTCCTGCTGATAATTCTTCACAGGGAATAAATTGACCTGCACCAAAATAACCAACCTCTACCACTTCCGCTGTAGCGCCTGATGCCATCATCTTAATGGGAATTCCTTTTTTTACAGTACCTTCCATGATACGACTAAAAATAATAACTCCTTTATAAGCATCGTATAAAGAATCAAAAATAAGTGCCTGTAAGGGATTCTCTTTATTTCCTTTAGGGGGTGGTATCTTTTTTACAATTTGTTCTAAAACTTCTTCTATTCCAATCCCATTTTTTGCTGATATAAGAGGAGCGTCATGGGCTTCAATACCAATTACATCCTCTATTTCCTCAATAACTCGTTGGGGATCTGCACTTGGTAAGTCTATTTTATTAATAACTGGGAATACATTTAAATTATGGTCCAATGCCATGTACACATTGGCTAACGTCTGTGCTTCGATACCTTGTGCTGCATCAACAATTAAGATAGCCCCATCGCAAGCTGCTAAACTTCTACTTACTTCATAGCTAAAATCTACATGTCCTGGTGTGTCGATTAAGTTGAAAATATACTCTTCCCCATCTAACGCCTTATATACGGTCCGAATCGATTGCGCTTTAATAGTAATGCCACGTTCTCTTTCCAAGTCCATGTTATCAAGGATTTGTGCGGACATTTCCCGGTGTGTCAGTAAGCCTGTCTTTTCTATAATTCTATCTGCTAAAGTGGATTTACCATGATCGATATGTGCCACAATACAGAAGTTTCTAATTTTACTTTGATCCATATGGAACTCTTAGCCTCCAAAATACTGTTATTTTGCTCGCTACAGTATAACATAGAGAATACGCTAATGTCTAGAACTTAACTTCCTGAAAGTGTCATTGCAATAATATGAGCAAGGGGATCGATTGCATTCATAATTTCTTCCACTGTATTTGTTTGAGCGCCTAACTCAATGAGCATACTTTTAGGCAGATATTGCATATTATAACGAAATCCACGAAGATAGATTTTTCTGGTCCATCCGGGATAATATTCATTGGCTAAAACTTGAGCCTTAAAGGAAAAGGCAAGATTATCTGCTAAATTGGGATTTGGTAAATAATTAATTTGCCCTAAGTCATTATTATAACTTAACCCATTAAAAAACATGAATTTTGCGGTTGGTCTTCCATCAATATTAGTCAATAATTTTGTATCTTCCCTTACTGCATCACGGTGTAAATCAATTATAACTTCAATTGTAGGATTATCTGCCAATATTTTTTCAACTGCTGGGGCTGCATAAGCATAGGCATAATCCCTTTTTTCCACGTCATATTCTCCCGTATGATGAATGACATTAAATCCATATTCCTCTCTTAAAAGCGTAGCAAGTTTTTCTCCTGCGCCCACAACCGAGGTTGATGGATCTCCTGGAATAGAATCTGCAAATGCCTCTTGAGAATGTGTATGATAAATAAGAATTTGAGGAGATTTGTTGTCACCTTTTACAGTAACGTCCTTGGATAACAGCATATTTAAGTTTAATCTTTTTTCCGTTACTGAAGTAGAACTATCAATGGCATAAAACTCCGTAAATAAGGAATTGAAATTTTGAAACTTTGTCAGATCATACTCAAATTGTTTTGATTCTGCTTTTGTAAAATCTCCACCTACATTCTTGTAAATCTCTTTTTCCTCTTGTGCCTCTTGGTCATTATTTCGCGCTTCTTCATTTTCATGTTCCATGGTATCATCTGCATCAACCAAAACATGGCAACTGTCTTCTATATCTGCATCGGATAATTCACTAGGCGAAGTGTATTCGTCATTTCCTTCACATAAGATAATCATATCATAGGTACTTTCGCTTTCAACCTGCATAACAAAAGTATTATTATTCCTTATATATTCGTAAAATGGAATCGTATGAAAGGCCGCATTTACAATGGCCTCGCGAAAGGAATCTTCTGTATCATTAACTGTTAAAAACTCGCAAACTGGAAAGATTGTGTTCGTCGTCTTTGTTTTGATCATAGAAACAAATGCTTCTTTCATTGAAAAACCTTTTTCTTTTTCAATATTTGATTCTCCCATAAAAAGAGAACACAGAAAGCACAGAAGTATACCAATACAAAGTATCCGTTTACCACTCCACTTACTGTGTTCCCCTCGTTGATTCACGTTGCTACCACCATTCTTTGCTATGTGTTTTCGCATAGACAAATATATGATAATAACTATTAAATTATGAGTTTAGATTTCAAATGCCATGTTCAAGGCTTCCGAAATAGTAAAGCTAAGCATTTTTATAGTCTCGTCAATATTTTTTCCTGTCACATAAAAATTCATAAGTTCCGACATAACAACAGGTTGCTCTCTATTTAATTCTTCCATTAGTTCTTTTGTAATATTAACAGACATTTTTTCAAATGCATCATTTACAATGGTCGCTGCATCAACAACAGTTGGAACTCCAATGGCAATCACTGGAACACCTAACGTTTCTTCTGTCAGCGCATTTCTATGATTACCAACGCCAGAACCTGGATGAATTCCTGTATTCGTAATTTGTACCGTGCGATTCAATCTTTTCGTACTTCTTGATGCCAATGCATCAATAACAATGACTACATCGGGACAGGTCTTTTCCACAACTCCTTTTATGATCTCCGCCGTTTCCATTCCGGTTTTCGCCATAACACCTGGAACAATACTACTAATAGAATGTATGTTTTCCCTATTATAGGCAGCCTTTCCATACTCCTTTATCACATGTCTTGTAATATAGAGATTATCCACTACATGAGGACCTAGTGCATCTGCTGTTACCTCTCTATTACCAAGTCCTACAACAAGTATGGATTGCTCTTTTCCTATATCAGGAATTATTTCTCTTAGATGTTTGGCCATTTCTAAAGATACTTCTCGATGGTAATCCTCATCTGGTTCTATGAGAGCAGGAGCCTCTAGCGTAATATAAGACCCCATTGGTTTGCCCATTGTTTTAGCACCATTTTTCGAATCGATTGTAACTTTCGTAACTTTAATTTCTGATTCTTTATTTTCGTACTCTTCTACGCGCACACCATGAATTTCACCAGAAACTTCGCCTATACTTTCTCTTGCTTCTAATGCCAAATCAGTTCGTACTTGAAATCCCACCATAAGTCACCTATACTCTTTCTATAAGATATTTTATTATTACCTGTTTTCAACAAAATCATGTGAAATTTGTTAATATAAAGAATTAATATAAGGATAATCATAATTCATACAAAGATATTAATATTGTATTGACATATCATTATACATATCTTACAATAATATGCGTATGTTGACATTATAACGTCCGTGTCCGGATTTAATGTGACTAAACTTTTAAAATTATTTATCAAATGGAGGTATAAGGTCTTGGCAAATATCAAATCTGCAAAAAAAAGAATTTTAGTTAACCAGGCAAAAGCTGATAGAAATAAAGCTATTCGTTCTGGTGTTAAAACAGCTATTAAAAAAGTAAATGCTGCTATCGAAGCAAAAGATGTAGAAGTAGCAAAGGTTGCTTTACATGATGCTATAAAAATAATTGATAAAGCTACTTCAAAAGGTGTATTTCATACAAACACTACATCTAGAAAAGTATCTCGTTTAACCAAAGCTGTTTCAGCAATTGCACAATAAGATTATTAAAATCAATTTATGAATATAAAAAAACAACTTACACCGTCATGTGAGTTGTTTTTTTGTGGTTGAAACGTGGGAATGGGCTTAGATACTGGGTTGTAGTGTATGATTCGCTTATGTTGATATCGTGTAAGTATCAAGTTTTTTGTTACTATTTGGTAAATTGAATATTATATTTTCTTTCTGTAATTGTTCGCTATAATTGTTTTTACAATATGTAATAAACTCCTTATTTTTATCAAATAAACTCCCTAATTCCTCTTGGGAATTAATGATGTCTAAATAGGAATCCATATCTATTATATAATAGGAAGTCAAATTTTTAGGAGCAGATAAAATTTCGGGGATCATGAAGATTATTTCATTATTGGAATTTCCTCTTTTGATTACCTGATTAATATGATCTATATTATTGCTTATATAAGAAACTTCATTCTGGTCTATTACTACTCGAATAAAACAAGTTTTGCTTTTTAAGATGATACGAAATCTTTCTATTCTACGTATATATTTATCATATACTCTTTCAAAATCTTCATTAAAATTACTTATTTTATCATGTTTAAAATAAAAGCCATATTTCGTATCTATGATTCCGCTTTCTTCTGAAACAATTTGAAGGTTATCTTTTTGAAGAAAATCGCAAAAATCTTTATCCATATTTTCAACAACACCATCAAAATCCGAAATCATCCAATCAAAGGGACCCGAAAACCCCCTTAACCCATACTTTACCATGGAGCTTGCTGTTCCACAAAAGCATCCTAAAGAAACAAAGTTATCAAACATACTATTTTTTCTCCTCCATTCATTTTATCTTGTTCGATAGGATTCATCTTCCTATTCCCTTGCTATTGTATGAACATTGGAGATACAAATATACGTATTTCTTGAACTCAACAAATATAGTTGATTGATCTAATATCGATAACACATTAAAGAGTAAGTGTTTATGCTTTCTCTACAGGTATCCATATTTCGTTGTAGTTATCCTCCGGATCCTCGCATGGGGGTGTATACATCTCAATGTTGTAGTTACCTGTAATCTTATATGCCTTGCAAGATGGTAGCCACTCGCTCCAAATTTTTGTGTTCACGTCCTGCAATGCTTTTGGTAATGCACCATGACATGGGAATATAGCCCATGTGCCTGCAGGAATCACTTTTGTTTCGTAGCCCTCTGGAATCCCATTCCACGGAATATAGTTATCGGCAATGAAATAATCAAAGTTCTTTCCATCACTGTCCACACATATTCCATACATTCCACAAACAATTTTATTCCCACCACTCTCCATATGTTCCTTCCAGAACTTAGGAATTTCACCATAACAAGTTTCCGTATTGAATTTACGTGACTTTCCCATTACTGTAAACTGGGACTTTTCAACAATTTTGTACTCTAACATAGTACCACCCTCCAATGTAAGTTTAATTTTCAGCGGCGCAAAAGAATTCAGTTTACTGCCTTGTCCTCTTGCTACGGAAGGATTTATCCCATGAAACTTTGTGAATGCTCTGGAAAAACTATCCGGTGAATCGTAACCGTATTTCAGTGCAACATCAATAACTTTAATATCAGTAGAACAAAGTTCCTGCGCAGCAAGCGTCAGACGGCGATTCCTTATATACTCACCAATCGTAAATCCACATAGTACATTGAATATTTTTTGAAAGTAGAAACTTGACACATTTGCTTTATCGGCTATTTTATTTATATCAATATCATCCGTCAAATTTTCTTCCATGTATGCAATCGCATTGGTAATACCTTCATTCCAACCATTCATAAGATAACCTCCTTCCTTGTTTCGCTATAATTAGATTATACGTATAAGTGTATCTATTTTCCCGACTCTCCTTGCTCTGTTGTATCGGGTTATAAATGAAACTTGGTATGTCCAAATTATACATCCTTGCACTGAAACCACAGATATATACCTAGACCTGGAACCAGTGACGCTAAGCTAAGAACAAAGAACCATCCGAAAAGCGATACTCCATTGTCGCCGCCGTTTTTCGTAAGTCTGTATGCTGTTCCATATGATAAAATACTTTGTACAACTGAAACGATTTGCCATAAAATTAATATCATTTTTATTATCCTCCACAAAAATTAATTGATTATTACTATAATAGGAATCTCAGACTACAATACAGTTTGGAATTTATCTATTTCTTCAAATTGTTCTCTTTATTAAAAAAAGATTTTTCTAACATATCACTTATTTTATTACAGGGGAATAGATTGCATTGATTGCATTTTTGCACATTATGTTTCTTTATACATTCAACTAATTTATAAGTGCACTGTTTATGAGTCGAACAACCCATACATTGAATTTCTTCATTTGATACAACAGTCTCTCGCCAGCCAACCCTATACCATAATTCTGCGACCCTTTGCAATTCTTCTGGTCCACGTGCATTATATCTTGGACATTCTATACAGTTATCGCCACATAATGTGATTAATTCTTCCATACTTTCACCTTAACAACTTCATTTTAATAATCTATCTTACTAGAAATCTTTTTTTCTAAGCAAACAAGCTGTACACCTTCCATTCCTTTAAGAATGCATAAGACAACTCCTACCTCTTTATATCCTTTTTTTTCATAAAGTTTTCTTGCTACCAGATTTTTTTCATTTGTATCTATACGTAGATAATTAGTACCTGACCGTGCGGAAATTTCCTCATAAAACTCAACAAACATTTTCCCATATCCTTTATTAGATTACAATTTTTATATTCTGGAACCTGAATTTGATTAATGATTGCAGCTGCAACTATACAATCATTAACCTCTAGCACATATAATTCATTTTGTTTTAATGCCCTTAGAGCAGTATCTTCCCAGAAATGACTCCTTACATAATCCCTCGATAATGGTTACTACCTTATCACAAATTCAATTGTCCTCTATGCCTCAGCAATTTCTCTTTATTGCCTATCATAATATTCAATTCCATCCTCCGGTTTAAAATAGGTGCGCAAATAACCGACTGTAGATACAATTACAAATTCATTTGTGCTTTTGATATAATAGACATCATCACCATCTTCTTTTTCTGTTTTATGAAGTACCTCACTGCTGTTCACAACCCTGCTTGCTCCCGCTTCATATTCATCTGCTGTTAAATAATTAAAATCAGTACCATGCCTTGCAAAGTGATCATCCCGTAACTGCTGGCTACGAAACACATAAGTATTTTCATTACTTCTTCCTTGATCTATGCTTTCTTCCGTTGTATCAGAACTCTCATTGGACATCTGAAATTCGGATTTTTGTACAGTATCTTCAACATAATTCCTTGGATTAACACTTTCACTTTCATATGTTGCGACAAAATTGTTATTAGGCGCCGAATAATTAAGTGACGATAATTTATATTTCAAAGCCATTAAGATAATGAATACAACAATCACTGTCATATAAATGTTATTTCGATTACCATGCTTTACTGGTATATATATTTCTTTTACTTTCTTATTTTTTCCCCTGCATTCTTCACATCGTTTTGGGAGTGAGAAAGCTTTCTCCTTATAAAATTTTATTTCCCCATTGCTAAGTTCAAATTCTTTCCCACACTGTTTACAATTTCTTTTTTCCATCATAACCTCTTATTCAAATATACATAAGAATATCCAAGAGCTGATAAATCCTTACATACATAATCTAGCATTTTTTTGCCATACCCTTATTTCTATAATCCTCTTCCACGTACACGGCGCAAATATTAGGTGTTAAATCCATCCTTTTATGAAACCACTCAGATGCTATCTCATTTAAATCGTAATTATCTCTTAACAATCTAATTTCAAACTCATTTCTCATAGTAATAAATCCTTTCTACTCAATGAATAATTCTCATATCATTTTTTTATTGTTATCTATAAAAAAATGATATACTATGATTATAAAATTAAAAAAAGGAGCAATTCAATGAGCAAAATAATATGTTCTTGTTACGGCGTTACCAAAAAAGATATTAAAAAATCCATTAAAAATGGTGCAACAACTTTTAAAGAAGTGCAAAAAGAAACTAAAGTTGCGAAAGCTTGTGGAAAATGTAAGAAAAAAGCAAAAAAGGTTACTAAAAAATTATTGAAAAAAAGTTTATAACCATACATTTTTTATGATGTTATTATTATTTCAATTTCTCTGATAATAGCGTTGGTATCTCATAAGCTAACGCTTTCATATCCTCTAATTGTTCACAATAGGTTTCTTTTCTAAGTCGACCTTGATCTGCAATGATACAATCTGCTATTTCTTGATTTACTTCTCTGGAAAAATGAATCGTATCCATATATTTATTCAGGTCTAATATGATTTCTCTATCGTTTTGAAAATAGTATAGTTTAACATTTTCATAGTCAACCAAATCTTCTATTGCTTTTTCCACACAGTATAAGTAGGCGTCGGTATCACCGAGGTAATACATATCATTCCACCACAACATGGAATAAGGTGGAAATAATAGAAAGAACTTCGTTTCTGAATGTGCCTCAATCTGCTCTTTCATCAATTTAATATTTCCATTCAACTGTTCTTCATAATAAGTCTTCTCTTTCATTTCTGCGCGATTCGATGGATATACATATCGTTCCAACAACGCTTCTTTGTTATTGAAAAGACCTTCTTTCCATTGATACCAAGAGTAAGAATCTCCTTCATGATAAGGAACCAAGTAGGAATAGGCTAACATATATGGAATCTTTTCTAATAATACATCTTTATTAAGCACATAGGAAATATCATCCATTCCCGTTCCATTTAACAAATACATGGGGAACCCAGATTCTTTAAAAGATGTTGTGGAATCAGTTATTAATGCAAAGGTATCCAGACTATAAAAGACATTTTTAATAGTATGATTCGTATAAGCCTTATTTAGGTAATACATTAAATCTGCTGTTGGTCCGGAAGCGCGAATTGCTTTTATGGTTGTACACTCAAAACCTTCATCAAACCATTGATTATTGTAATTTTCCGCTACAGAAGAACCAAGAATAATACTATCATAATTCAAATGTTGAATCGAACCTGTCATCTGGTATTCCCGTTCCGTCAATACAGTCTTTAGGGAACCCATTGGACCATGGTAATGAAAAAAAGGATCTATTGTTATGATTATCATTGCTATGAAGGCCAATAAAACTGCCGTTCTAATAAAAAGACTTCTAATAAACTTCTGATGCATAAGAACTCCCATCTTCTTTTGTATAAGCAACTTTCTAAAAATTAAAATATAAGAATGTACTAACTTTAGATAAGGAAATAATACTCCATACCAAAATAAGAGTTAACCCCCAACACATTTTTGATGAATACTTACTTTCTTCTACAATTTGAATGGCATTCTTCCCTTTGATTACTACGATTGAAATGACTAAAATACCAATCAGCAAAATAAAATAAAAAGCATTTATCCATGTTGGTGCTTTTAGTTCCAGAAATTGATTTATCACATATACTTCCGAGATTTCTAGTGACCTTGCTAATTCAAATATAAATCCAGTATAAGAAAACCCAAACAACTTACGAAGCATTCTCCATGCCGTTGTAACACTATCGCTTCTGAAAAACACAAAAGTGATATTAAATACGCAAAAGGTATATAACCATCCAACTATTTTATTTTTTATATGTATCACATTCATATTTTCTAATACAACAAATATTCCTTGCAAACTTCCCCAAATAATAAACGTCCAATTTGCTCCATGCCATAAACCACTTAAGGAAAAAACAAGCATTATATTAAGAATTGTTCTGGCCCGTCCCTTGCGGTTTCCACCTAACGGTAAATAAATATACTTTAAGAAAAATCGATTTAATGTCATGTGCCATCTTTTCCATAATTCCTTTACAGAAGTTGCCTTAAACGGAGAGTTGAAGTTATTGGGAAGGATTATATTAAACATTTTTCCAATGCCAATGGCCATATCGCAATATCCACTAAAATCAAAATATAACTCGAAAGAAAATGCTACCATCACTACGATTGCTGATGGGGTATCCAAATACCATATTTTATCATATCCATAATTAACAACCAGTGCCAGGACATCTGCTAGTAATATTTTCTTTCCAAGTCCTATCACAAACTGCGTAACACCTTGGGTGAAATTTTCAACACAAAAGATTCTTTTACTTTTATCTTTAAATAGCCAAAGTGTTTCGTCAAATAGCACAATAGGTCCGGAAGATAGTTGTGGGAAAAAGGTAACAAACACAAGGTAATACAGAATATTTTCATGTGTTGCATTACCCCGATAACGTTCCACTAGAAATGCGATCTGTATAAAAGTAAAAAAGCTAATACCTAAAGGAAGTATCATGTTTTTCATTGTAAAACTGTTTCGAACTACTTCATTTAAAGTACCTATCAAAAAGTTATAATACTTAAAGTAAATTAATAATCCAATATTAAAAATAATTCCTATACTTATTATTACTTTTAAAAAAATTCTATTTTTATTTTTTTCCATGGAATAGCTCAAAGAATAATTGACTATGATGCTAAGTAATAGAATGATTGGATAGAGATAATTGGTCCAACCCAAAAAACACAATGACATTACAACTAAAAATAGTAATGCTGCATTGTATTGTTTGAATTTATTTAAACCAAACCATCCTAACAAGACAACTGGTAAAAACACAAAAAGAAACTCATAGGTACTAAAAGACATATTTATCCTCTAGTGGCGTCCGCCACCACCTCCATGGGAGTGGCCACCAGCCGAGGTATGTCCACCACCGCCACCACTTCCTCCACTACTTGTCTGGATGCGTCTACTGGTTACAAATTTTGAAACAAGTGCATCTTCTTTTACATTCATTGTTGGATGTCCACCTGTTACATAGGTAATCGGTAGTGTTGTTTTCTTTCCCTTATTGCCTGTAATATGAACAGAAATATAGATTGCTGTTACTAAAACTGCAAATGCTAGAATCACTCCAATTGGCATGTCATATCCTATGAATGCGCCAGACATGTCCTTGCTCAGAGTATTAACATAGGTTTTATAGGCTTCATAGGGATTCTCATTTACAATATCCATCACCTTATTATTAAGTCTTTGAATCATCCCATCGGTGTACTTATTTTGCACTTTTCCTGAGGTAGATAACCGGGAATAACACCAGCCGTCTGATTCACGATACCAGTTATCCACATAAATGGCACCATCTCCATAGGGTTTATCAAACCCAAATTTGTGCTCATTATAAAAATTATCAGCGTAGACCATAACATATTGTTCTGTATTTACCAGGCCAATTTGATTTTCGTATGATTTTGCATATTCCTCCAAAGATTCATCTATGGTAACAATGACAATGTCACAGGCAATTTGTTTTTCTTTCTTTGCAATCAGAATTTCTAAATTTTCTTCTTCCACGTCTGTAAGAACATCCGCCTCATCAAATACTCTTTTTGTGGTGGTGCATTCCTTATTAGTTCTTTCATTTGTGGTTTGCTTTCTAAGTCCAAAGAGAATACAAAAAATAGCAGCTAATACCGTAATAAAAATAAATAAAACTCTAAAATATTTAAAATAAGCCTTCATTTAAAGTACCCCCAAAATTGCTTTCACTAAAAATCCAATCAGTAAAGTGGCAACAGCAACTGTTCCGCCGTAAGACATCACCTTTCCTGTTGAAATTGGGGCTTTACCAATTAGCTTACCGGTCTGCCCGTTAATATGAAAACGATATGTCTCTCCCCTATATTTGTATGTATAAATCCATACAGGCAAAAGTGCATAGTTTGTCTGACTGCTATTCATTGTTAAATCCTTCCGAATGGGAGTTACGACACTATACCCCGATATGGTATTATTTAAAAGCATCTCGGAATCATTTCTTGCCTTACTACTAGCACGTGATTCTAACTTTTCAGCATCTTCATTGTACATTTCTCCAAAAAAACCAGACATATATTTTTCCTGAAACTTTTCTAGAGCTTCATAGGAATAAGGCTCCATCAGATCCATAATACCGTCCTCCATAGCAATGGAAGCATCTACTGGAATCTTCTGAAAACTAATATCTAGATTCCGCTTTACACTAAAGATGGAAGTCTCTGTATATTCCATACTTGCTACAGTCCATATTCTTACTTTTGTACCCTTTCCTTCATAATCATAATTGGCTTTATAATCATACATCCAAAAAGGGACGTACATGCCTTCCATGCTATCCAGTTTTGCCTCTGATAAAAAACTAGAAGGTGCAAATATCCTTTTCTTAAATTCTTCATACAACCGTTTTTTAACTGCTTCTTTACTTAATTTAAAAGGTAAAATTAAATGGGGCTCATACTCCCCAGACACTCGTTCGTCAAAGATGGTATAACTACCACAATAAATGCATTGGCTGGCTGAAGTATACTCATTAACATGTATTTCCCCTCCACAGTTAACGCACACTGTTGTTCCTGAGACGTAAGTTGTTTCTTCACAGTCCACACTATCACAATGAGAGCAATACATTGCATCTTTATCTGGGCTATAGACCATATTCCCTGCACAGTTCTTACATTTAAAAATCATTCTCGTAGCTCCTTCTTAACAAACGACTGCCATCAAATATAGCAAGGCAGAATTCCAGTAAATGGTGATCTCATTCGTTGAATAACTTCCCAACACATCAATATAGCATTTTGCTGGTGGTTCTTTTTCTAACATTGCAAGGGCGTCTGGATCATGAAGGCCGCTATCTGGACCTCCCACTAGCATTCCTGCCATTGGTTTATTTATTGCTGCACTTGGTCTATGATGGGGATTGACTGGTGACTTACTTCCAAAACCTGTCACATAACAATACCCTGTTGGATTTTTGCCGAGAAGATAATGAAGTTGTTCTTTAGCGGCATCTAAATATTTTGTTTCTCCCGTAATACGATATCCATCATAAAGATGATTTCCAATACCCGCTACTAACATATTACTTCCCCATATATAATCAGTAATGGAAAGTCCTACTCCATACGAATCTTTACTAGATAATGTTAAATAGTTATCTGCCAGCGTCAACATTGTTTTTTTAATCTGTGTAACTAAGGCTTCATCTATTTCAAATTTAGTAGTAATATAGGCTAAGTTACCATATGAACCAACATCTTCCCAACCATATCCATGTAGAATTTCTGTCTTTGCATACTGTTCGAAATCTTTACGATATACTTCATCCCCTGTTGTTTTATAAAGCTCCGCCGCTGCCCAATATCGTTCATCCACATCATTAGAATCCCCATACTCTCCGGTTACGACACCATTAGGGTTTCGAAATCCGCCCGGCATAAACATTCCCTTCATTGCATCATAGGCTGCTACAGAAGCCCGAATGCAAGTTCTTGCAAACTCACCATCATAGTTTATATAAAAACGCATTGCCATAGCCATAACTGCTGCAAACGTGGCCGTAGCAGTGACAGACGCTGGAGATATAACTAATTCTTCCGTTTCCAATTCAGGCATAACAAATCCTGGGAAGGAAGAACAGGTTACTTTATGATATACTTTACCCGTTTTAACGTCTTGCATTTTCAGCATCCAATCCAGCTCATATTTTATCTCAACTAATAGGTCTGGCATAGCATAATCCAATTCAGGAATTGCTAACTCTTTTCCCATTAGTTCTGGACTTGCTTCATAAGATAACAATAAATCTGCTACTGTAACGGCAGCTGCCACTATGTAACGTCCATAATCCCCTGCATCATGCCATCCTCCATTCACATTCATAAATCTATCTGTCCCATATATCCTTGCTGGAGTGTGATGACACAAAAGATGTGCATAATCGTTCCCATATAATTTTGGTATATGACAGCCGCATCTTTGCAAATAAAAGAAATGGGATGCACTTTCTATTAACTCATTATAAATATTGATTCCAATAACAAAAGGATAGGAGTCTTCTAAATCTTTTACTTTTATGACGTAAGTTCCTTCTTCTATTAATTCAGAAAAATCTGCAATGTAATTATGTTCCCCCGCTGCAATATTTTCAATTGGACTAGAAAGGTCCCCCTGATATACCACGCAATTGTTCTTTACATTCACCACCTGAAACTTAGAAGGTTGTCCTCCCCTAATGACTGCTTTTTTCTTATCTTCTGGAAAAAATCCAATTTGACTTGTAATAATTTGCTCATTCATGATTTGCCCTTTCATAATTACCTCCCACTTAATTCCCTGACTGCTACTCCTGCCATAATTAATCCTACAACTGCTGGTACAAAGGAACAACTCCCCGGTGCCATCCGTATACCCTCTTTAATTTCTTCAGAAAAAGCAGGTTCTTTTGCAATCTCTTTGGAATATACTACTTTAAGTTTTTTAATTCTTCGTTTTTTTAGTTCTCTGCGCATCACCTTTGCAAGGGGGCAGACCGTTGTTTTATAAATATCTGTCACTTCAAACTGTGTGGGATCTAACTTGTTTCCTGCTCCCATGGCACTTATAATGCCTATATCCATTTGATCTGCAATCACAGCCAAATCAATTTTTCCGGTGATTGTATCAATAGCATCGATAATATAATC
>DATESN010000058.1:0-9667 GCA_035270785.1 Lachnospiraceae bacterium
TTCGTTTGCCGCTTCTATGGCATCTTCCATGGTCTTTGCAACTAGGATATATCCATAATTATCTAGGGACTTTTCTATAATTTCTCTTCGTGGCAATATTTGTAGAAATGAATCCACTTCTTTGGAAACCTTTTCTGCAAGTTCCTTACTCGTTGTAATTAAAATAGCAGACGCTAATTCATCATGTTCTGCTTGAGATAAAAGGTCAGCTGCAATATAACGAGGATTGGCCGTTTCATCTGCAAGAACTAAAATTTCACTTGGTCCGGCTATGGAATCAATACTAACATGCCCGTATACCGCCTTTTTAGCTAAAGCGACAAAAATATTACCAGGTCCCGTAATTTTATCAACCTTTTTAATGCTATTTGTACCAAAAGCAAGTGCTGCAATTGCTTGGGCTCCCCCCACCTTATAAATCTCGGTAGCACCAGAAAGGTCTGCAGCTACTAAAGTCCCGGGATTTATTTTTCCTAGCTCATTTGGTGGAGATGTCATAATAATATTTTTTACTCCGGCCACTTTTGCAGGGACAATATTCATTAATACACTGGATGGATATGCTGCTTTCCCTCCGGGTACATAAACACCAACATTTTCTATGGGAGTAATTTTTTGACCTAAAATGGTACCATCCTCTTTGGAGTCAAACCAACTTGTTCGCAATTGTTTTTCATGGTAACTTTTAATATTATTTAGAGCCTTTTTCATAACAGAAATATATTCTGAATCTACTAATTTGTAGGCTTCCTTTATTTCTTCTTCTGTAACTTTAAAGGAGTTTTGGTCTAATTGGCACTGATCATACTTTTTTGTCAATTCAAAAATAGCATCATCTCCATTTTTTCTCACAGATGTTATTATTTGATTTACTGTTTTTTCATATTCTTCATAATTACCAGGGTTTCTCTTTATTAAATCATTTAAAATATTCACTTTACTTTCAGGAGTTAAATTTATAATTTTCATTTATGTTCCCTTCTTTTACTATTTTTAAGATAACTATTTTTCAGATAACTATTTTTTAGATAACTGTTTTTAATGCTTGAATTATTTTGTTAATTCTTTCTGCTTCCATCTTCATACTCACTTGGTTTACAATCATGCGTGCAGATAACGGACAAATCTCTTCAAGAACTTCTAGCCCATTTTCCCGTAGCGTAGATCCCGTCTCCACAATGTCTACAATGACATCTGCAAGGCCTACAATGGGTCCTAATTCAACGGAACCATTTAATTTGATAATATCCACAGTTTGATGTTTTTTATTGTAGAAATAGTCTTTTGCAATAATCGGATATTTGCTTGCAACACGAATCATCTCATGATGTTTTAATAAATCTTTTGCACTTGCTGGACCGCATACACACATTTTGCATTTACCAAATCCTAAGTCAAGTACTTCAAATACTCTGCGCTGTTCTTCTAAAATCGTATCTTGTCCAACGACACCAATATCAGCCGCACCATATTCCACATAGGTTGGAACATCGGGTCCTTTTGCCAAGAAAAATTTCAGTTTCATTTCTTCATTAACAAAAATTAATTTTCTTGAATCCTTATCTTTCATTTCTTCACAGGTAATACCAATCTTCTCTAAAAGTTCTAACGTTTTATTTGCTAAGCGGCCTTTTCCAAGTGCAAAAGTTAGATATCTCAAATCTTCCATCTTATATCTCCTATCTATTTGTGACTACGACAACTAAATCAAAGTTTCATTATAGTACACACGTTTTATTTGTTTGTTCCTAGCAAATAGTTTATATTCCTCCATGGATTTTGCAGGGTCTTTTTGAATGAGTTCCACATTTTCACCTTCATTACGGAGTTTTTTTACAAAAGCAATTGCCTCTTTGCTGTAATCACAATCAAATACAACTAGAATATTGCGCTGCTCTATTTTCAACTCAATATGTTGACTAGAGAGAGCTGACATTAAATCATCAATGATAAACATAAATCCAATCGCAGGGGTGTCTTTACCAAACTTTTTAAGTAAGTTATCATAGCGTCCACCTTTCACAACGGCGTCTCCTACACCATAAGTATAAGCTTGAAAAATGATTCCAGAATAATAGTTGTACTTACTTAACATACCAAGATCAAAAGAAACATATTTTTCTACCCCGTAGATACATAGAACCTCATATAACTTTTCCAGTCTTTCTATTGATTTTGTGGATATTTCATTAGAAGCAATTTTCTTGGCATCTTGAAAAATATCTGCAGAACCGAATAAATCAGACACTTTTAATAGTATTTTTCTATATTTTTCTTGAATATGTTTATTGATCAATACTTCCTCAGCACCAAAAAAGTTTTTAATAGAAATATAGTCACGTAGTTCTAATTCTGTTTCTTCATCAAGCCCAGCTTCTATACAAAGTCCCTTAAAGTAATCTACTTCACCGATACTTATTTGAAAATCCGTTAACCCAATATGTAAGAGGGAATCAACAACAAGAGAAATAATCTCGGCATCGGAGTAGATACTATCATCTCCAATTAATTCTGCGCCCATTTGTGTGACTTCTTTTAATTTTCCCTGTAAATTTGAAGTATTCGTAAATGTATTACCAACATAACTAAATCGAATTGGCATCGTATCCTCTTCAAAATATTTAACCGCGCATCTTGCAATAGATGGTGTAAAGTCAGGTCGAAGTACTAATGTATTCCCTTCTTTGTCAAAGAATTTATATAATTCCTTTGATGGTGTCGTCCCAATTTCTTTGGAAAATACATCAAAAAATTCAAATGTCGGAGTTTGAATATCAACATAACCATAATTAGCTAGCTTCTCATGAATAAGATGTTGAATCTTTAACTTTCGGGCGAACTCTTCCCCATAAATATCTCGAACACCTTCTGGTGTATGTACTAAATGTTTATTCATAATTACTCCAATCTGCATATAATTCCATGCAATTTCATTTAAATGAGTTTTTAAGGAAGACTTTTGCAAATACTTTACTGCATTACAGTGATATCAAATTACCTTATTATCATAGTAAATATTAGTAGTATAACGAATAGTCGTAAATATGTCAATCTATTCTTGTTGTTTTAAATTATTTTTATGAACCTTTTTTCTGAATTTCAGGAATCTCTTTCTTCCAAATCCTTTTTTACCATTTCAAGATAGGGAACCAATACACCATTCTTTTTCGGAATTACATACTCAGGATTTAATTCGTCATAACGAAAGCTTTTTCTTCCGCCAGTATGAGCTCTATCCCAAAAAACTTTCAAATGTTCAAAGGGCAAATAATAATATTGGTTTTTTTTAGAATAATAAATAATAAAAAAAGCCACTCCACCTTGCTTTTCAAAACTATCCATGAATTCTACTTGGTGTACATGAATATTTTGTAAAGAAAAGGTTTCTGTAGCGCATTCTTTTGCATCAAAACAAATAGGTACCCCTTGAACAACACCAATATAATCAACCGTACTCTTTTGTTCGAAATAAGCTAGTGTAATCTGTCGATTTGCTTTATCAATTTTGATAGGTGTTATGGGTGTTGGTATCTTTTGTATTAAAGCTACATTATTTTCTTGGTACTTTTCGTTTGTTCTGTTAATTAGATCCTCTAATGTGGAGCCACGAAGACCTCTGGAATTCCATGTGGACATAAAAGAAATCCTCAACTTTCCTATTTTTTAATCCAAACTGTTATTCCTATTGCATTATATTTATTCCTTTATATTTATTCCTTTATATTTATTCTTATCATGTCATTATTTGTTGATAAATATCTGGTGTATCACAAATAAACTCTTTCTTGCTTAAGACAGATAGTTCTCCATCTAAGATAGGGAATACATAACGATAGGAATGAAGCAATTGATATTTGAGATGATGACTTTTTTTAAATTTAGCATTAATAGAAGGATTACCATATTTGCTATCCCCAATGATTGGATGACTGATACTAGCCAAATGGGCTCGAATCTGATGTGTTTTTCCCGTTATAAGTTTCACTTCTAATAAAGTTATGGAATCTTTTGTGAGGATAGGGCTGTATTCGGTTGCTATATAGTTAGCTTTTTCCGATTCATTATATTCTTTGTATACCTTAACCATATTAGTTTTACGATCTTTTATTAAGTAACCTTCTATTCGGTTTTTTGAATGTACTTGGCCACTAACAATACAACGATAGTATTTATGCAGGGATCTTTCTTTTAAAATACGGCTTAAGGTTTGGCTACCGTATAATGACTTTCCACATAAAACCATTCCCGAAGTATTTCTATCTAATCGATTACAAACAGAAGGCTTAAATGTATTTAATTCATCCTTATCGATGGATTTATTATTTAATAAATAACCAATGAGCCATTCATTAAGAGAATGGTCCTCCAAAGTAGCTTTTTGTGTTAATAAACCCACTGGTTTGTTAACAATTAACACATGCTTGTCTTCATATATAATGGGAAGACTACCAATCGTTTCATAAGCATTTTGGTAGCTAACTATTTCCTCTTTATTTAATGAATTTTGATGAACGCCTAAGCACGTAAATTTTTCATAGGTATCGTCAGAAAAATAGAAGGATATTTTATCCCCCAAAACTAGTTTTTCATTTCCAATGGCTTTCTTGTCATTTAATGTAATATTTCTTTTACGTAACATCTTACAAATAAAACTATTGGTACATTCCTTTAAAAACTTATTTAAAAATTTATCAAAACGTTGTCCTGCTTGATTTTCTTTAATAATTATATTTTGCATAGTAAACTCCAATGAAAGGATGACATTTATTATAAAGATAACGCCATTAATAAATCAAAAACCTGGATTGCATTTTTATCTTCTTCCACTTCAGAAACAGATAGTTGATCTAATCTTTCACAATATTTCTTCAAATCTTTAAATATTTTTACTGTGTAATTCTTATATCCATTTTGAAGTAAACTTTCAATTATAAAACCTTCAATATTTTTTTCCACTAATTTATTACAGTCAGTAAATCCACAAATGGAATGACCTTTTAATACAAGATGATTTATTGGATAGGTTCTCTCGGAAGTTGTAAATATTAAGTCGTAAAGGGTATCTAACTGTTCTATATGTAATTTTAAACTCTGATGATTTTCATCGGTACAACCTTTACTTTTTAAAAACATAATTAAAGTAACCGCATTTTTACTTGCAGGAAGTAATCCCAAAACAGCAATAATGGTAAAAAGATTTTTTTTACTTCCAGATGTATACCAACCTATGAAAAAAATGGCAAGAGGTAATAAAAAATACAGAATTGTTTTTAACATTTGCACTTTCTTTTGATAATTTAAATAACCATATTGGCCTTTCACTATGTTGCCTTTTAACATTTTTGATATAAACATTTTAACTTTTAACATGATGACTCCATTCTACTTCATTAATCTTAAGAAAAATAATATCCAAGAAGTTGGTATTATCTTTGTCATACCATGCATCAATTTCATCATAATACTGCACGTATAGACTTTCTTTTTTCGTTTGGATGCTAATAACGCACCCTTTACAACCTTATTTGCATCAACCATAATATACTTTTTGATTTTCATAGTTGTTCCATATTTTTCAGCAATGTCAAAGAACTCAGTTCGCACTGGTCCAGGGCAAACAGCTGTTACATAAATGCTATCTTTTCTTAATTCTTCGGATAATGCTCTGGAAAAACTAAGTACATAAGATTTACTAGCTGCGTAAATAGCAAAATTAGGTTGTGGTAAAAAAGCGGCCACCGAAGCTAGCTGAATAATCCTACTGTTTCTTACCATATAAGGAATACAGTAATATGTCATTTTCGTTAAAGACTTACAGTTTAAATCAATCATCCTAATTTGTTCATCAAGAGATAATTCTGTGAATTTTCCTATAATTCCAAAGCCTGAACAATTAATCAACATTTTAATTTCTGGTTTCACTATTTCGAGAATATCTTTCCATTGATCTAATTGAATATCATCCGTGAAATCCATAGCAAAAATACGAGTTTTCTGTGTTAATTTTGTTGCTAGTTTTTCCATACGATCTTTTCTTCTTGCAAATAACCAAATTTCATCCATATCTTTAAAATAATCTTTTAATTGGATTGCAAATTCTTGACCAAGGCCAGAGGAAGCACCTGTAATGATGGCAACATTCATACTAAATCTCCTATTCTACCTTATTTATTATCTTGATACCCTGACATTTCTGCTTGTTTTTGTAACTTGTGTTTTTACTGACTTAGATTGAGGCTTCTTATTGCTTTTAATGGTTGGCTTCTTTGTTGAGTCTGCTTTTTTTATATGTTCCGTTTTATATTTCCCTTTATAATCTTGTTGCTTATCTTTGCTATCAAATCTCTTATCTTTATTATCGTATTGTTTATTTTTATTTTCGAATTTCTTATCTTTACTATCGAATCGTTTATCCTTTTTATCGTAGTTCTTATCGTTACTATCGTATTGCTTGTTTTTATTATTGTATTGCTTATCTTTTTTTTCAAATCTCTTATCTTTGTTATCATATTTCTTGTCTTTGTTGTCGTATTTATTCTCTTTGTTATCATATTTCTTGTCTTTATTGTCGAATCTTTTATCTTTATTATCGAATCTCTTATCTTTATTGTCATATTGCTTATCTTTGTTATCATATTTCTTGTCTTTACTATCGAATCTCTTGTCTTTATTATCATATTGCTTAACTTTGTTATCATATTTCTTGTCTTTATTATCGAATCGCTTGTCTTTACTATCGAATTTCTTTTCTTTACTATCGAATCTTTTGTCTTTGTTTTCGAATTTCTTGTCTTTGTTTTCGTATTTCATATCTTTTTTATCAAGTCTCTTCTCTTTATTTTCGTATTTTTTATCCTTATTATCGCTTTGCTTTCCCTTATAATCAGTTTGCTTACTACGGTTTACAGATAACTTCCTAGGCTTAATAAGGCAATTTTTATCGAAACCAATTAAATCTTCACGTCCGGCAGCTTTTAACGCTTCTAATACCAAATCAAAGTTCTTAGGATTGCGATATTGGATTAACGCTCGTTGCATTGCTTTTTCATGGGGATTTTTAGGTGTATATATTTTCTTCATAGTACGAGGATCCAACTCCGTATAATACATCACTGTTGAAATAGTAGATGGAGTTGGATAAAAATCTTGAACCTGCTCTGGCATATATCCAATATCTCGTAAATATTCTGCTAATTCAATTGCTTCTTTTAAAGTGGATCCGGGATGGGAAGACATGAGGTAAGGAACGACAAATTGATTTTTCCCTAATTGTACATTTAAATCTTTAAACTTTTTAAGAAAACGTTCGTATACTGCATTTTCAGGTTTGCCCATTTTGGAGAGGACGGCATCCGAAATATGTTCTGGTGCAACTTTTAACTGACCACTTACATGATGTTCTACTAATTCTTTGAAGAAAGAATCATTTTCATCAGCCATCAAATAATCAAACCGTATTCCAGAACGAATAAATACCTTCTTAACTTTTGGTAATTCCCGCAACTTTCGAAGTAAGGATAAATAATCCGCATGTTCCACATTACAGTTCTTACAAATGGTGGGAAATAAACATTGTTTGTTTTTGCACACCCCTTTTTCTAATTGTTTATCACAGGAAGGTTTTCTAAAATTAGCTGTTGGTCCACCAACATCATGTATATATCCCTTGAAATCTGGATCGTTAATAAGAAGTTCTGCCTCCTCAAGAATGGATTCATGACTTCTTACTTGAACGGTACGTCCTTGATGAAAAGTTAATGCACAAAAGCTACATCCACCAAAACAACCGCGATTACTTGTTAAGGAAAATTTTATTTCAGTAATGGCAGGAATTCCTCCAGCTGCTTCATAACTTGGATGATATGCTCTCATATAAGGCAAACGATAGACAGAATCCATTTCTTCCATTGTTAAAGATGGTTGTGGGGGATTTTGAACTACGTATACACCATTTGGATATGGTTCTAGCAAAGTTTTCCCCAAACAAGGATCCGTATTAACATATTGAATTTGAAAACTTTTTGCATAGGTTTCTTTTTTGTTTTTCATCTCTTCATAGGTAGGTAAAAGAATGGAATCGAAAATTCCTTCTATGTCTTTTGTTTTATAGACGGTTCCTTTTATAAAGGTAATATCTTTAATATCAATACCACTATTTAATGCATCCGCTATTTCAACCATACACGTTTCGCCCATTCCATAAGAAATAAGGTCAGCCTGGCTATCTAATAATAGGGAACGTTTAAAACTATCTGACCAATAATCATAATGAGCTAATCGACGAAGACTCGCTTCGATACCGCCAATAATAATGGGATTATTTCGATAGGTCTTTCTAATTAGGTTACAATATGTTGCTACTGCATGATCCGGTCTTTTATATGGTTCACCGCCGGGAGTATAGGCATCTTGAGGCCGATGTTTTTTGGATACAAAATAATGATTTACCATAGAATCCATATTTCCAGAGGAAACTAAGAACCCCAAACGAGGCTCACCCAAAATAGTAATACTTTTATCGTCCTTCCAATCTGGTTGGGCGATGATTCCAACACTATAACCGTTCGCCTGCAAAACACGTGTAATAACAGCCGCTCCAAATGATGGATGATCTACATAAGCATCTCCATTTACATATACAAAATCTAATTGTTCTATCTTATTTTCTATTAAATCTTCTTTACAAATTGGTAAAAATCCTTTTGCCACAATCTTCTCCTAAGTAATCTCTAACTATCTAACAATGTATCATTAAATAAATAGAGAAAACACTTCTTTAAAATCATTAATAAAATGATGTGCTAGTTCTATTTTTTCTTGTTTCAAATGCTTGGAATAAGTATCTTCCACAGCACATACGGTCATACCAGCATTTAACCCAGCCATTATTCCTGGAATAATATCTTCAAATACCAAACAGTTTTCGGGGTTCACGCCCATTGTTGATGCTGCTAATAAATATACATCAGGAGATGGCTTTCCTTTTGCCACTTCACAACCTGTGATGATACAGTCAAAATATTTATCCAAGTCAAGTTCTGTGATGATACTATCTATTAAAAGACGGGAGTTGCTAGTTGCAATACCCATTTTATAGCCATTTAACTTGCAGAATTCTAAAAACTCTAATACTCCTTCTTTTAAAGGAACTTCATAGGTATATTTATTCCATACCATTTTTGTCCAATCATCTTTTATTTGTTCCACTGTATCAGAAATATGAAATCGTTCCTTAAAATAAAGAGCTGTTTCAGTAAAACTCATACCTTCTATCTCTGATTGTAACGTTTCTGGTAATGTAATCTGGAAACGTCCTAAATATTCCACATCAATTTGGTACCACATTCCCATAGAGTCAACTAAGGTACCATCAAAATCAAAAATTATACCTTCATATTTTTTATTCATTTTATCCTCATCTGCTTTCTGTAGCAAGAATTATAATTAATCAGTCTCTCGCACTATTACTATCTATTATTACTTATCCAAATTCTGCAATAATAACAACTCGTCTTCCTTTAGTGTGCGATAGGAACCTAATGGCAACTCTTTATCTAAGAATAAATGTCCCATTGAAATTCTTTTTAAATAAAGAACTTTTCTATTTACACCTAAAAACATCCGTTTCACTTGGTGAAACTTACCTTCTGTAATAGTTATCGTTACG
>DATESN010000059.1:0-5956 GCA_035270785.1 Lachnospiraceae bacterium
GATATCCAGTGGTTGCTTTAAGCATAAAAACCGCTCACTCATTACGGCAGCAGGACTGTTTAGGATTTTAACCTAATTCCCTATTATCGCATTTCTGCGCACCAATATCGACTGATGTTTAATTAATTTTAGTATATTACATTAATATTGTATTGTCAATTAGAGAAAATTAAAGAAATTCATAAAAATTGCAACTAGTTCATAAAAAATGTTGACAAAACAAGTCATTTCTAATAGTATGGTATGTAATTAAATCTTTAGTTTGGAACAATAATCCCCAAAGAGCCTGGAATAACAAGCTTGAAGGGGATTCTCTATATGTGGTATCAAAGGACAATTTTAAATATTTAAAAAAATTTTTAAATAAATTAATATCGTAATAAACGCCGTATTTCCAATTGATTACGATATTTATGATTTAATTCAATTTCAAATATATTTTCACATTCTTTAAGTATTTCATCATAGTAAACAAATTTCCATAAATTAGTATCGAGATTTGTGCAATTATATTTACGAAGAGAATTCAGAATTTTTCCAACTGGATATTTATTTCCAAGCTTAGTTTGAAGCAATCTAATAAATACAAGAGATGTAAAACATGTAGCAAAATGAGCATCAATATGTTCATTAGTACGCACATGTACAGGTCTGGTGTCAAAATCAGATTTTGAAATTTTGAAGGTTTCTTCAATTCGAGCAAGACCACGATAAACCTCTTGCATTTCTAAGTCACTCATCTTAAGTTCACTTGTTACAATAGAGTAATAACCATCATACTTTGCTTCCTCATTAATCTTATCCACATCAAGCGTGAGAAGTACACCATCAACGATTTCTCCAGTAGTCTTATCAAAAGAGATATTATTCACATAAGAAGCAGAACCTGCAGAAGTTACTTTATCATATTTTTTTGGATGTTTTATCATATCTTTTGCTCGTTCAATCATAACACTTCTGTCCCTTTTTTGCTTTTTTGCATATTTTTCTGAATAGTAAACCATTTGCTTTTGATCAATGCTAACAGCTTTCTTTTTCTTCTTTTTTTTACCTGGTACAGTGAGATTTACATTTATTATTTTGGGATATATTCGGGATTTGTGTATGAATGAAAATTTCTCGCCTAAATCATCTTTAAGTGATGTAACTTTATAATTTCCTTCTAAAACCCATTTCTTAAATTCAGCATCTGCACCTCTTATGGATTGACCGTAAACATATCCATCACTTAGATTTTCTTCTCCTTTGTTATCGCCGTTAAGAAAATATATGTTGTCAGAAGTATTAAGCCCACGATCAGCAACAAAGATAATTCGATTATCTGAAAATTCTGATTTAATTCTATTTATGATTGGACGCATATGTAACTTTTCTGATTCGTTTCCAGGAAAAAGGTCATAGGCAATAGGGATACCATTCTTATCCATGAGTAGTCCCATTTGTACAATTGGATCTGGACGACGATTTTTTTCTGGACCACGCTTCCTATACTTAGCATCTACACGTTCTCCCTTCTCATTAATGGGGTTACATTCGTCATCAAGCATATCTACATCTGGACGACCTATATCAAAATAGTAGTTTGTGCAATCGAAGTATGTTATTGAAAGGTCGCGTTTGCAAATCATTTGCGAATGCTCATATATCCATTTTTGGAGTTCTTCCTGATGTTCATAAATAATATCTAAGGCACTATATACATCATCTAAAGAAAATCCATCGAAGTTTTCAAAGTAGACATCCTTTTGAGCATAAGTTTTCCTTTTGGATCCTGGAAACAGCGTACGGGAGAAAACTAGAAGACGAAAGATTAATTCAAAATCGTAATGAATTCCTCTATTTTGCGTCTTTATCTTACAAAATTTATCAAGTTCCAGTTTGCGATAAAGTATTTTTAAAACTACATATCCCACATTTTTTAGATTATCCTCATTTTCTGTGAAAACTTCTGATAAATCTATGTTGAGGGATATATTTTTGCTTTCCTTTTGTTCAAGGGTCTCTTTTTTTGCAAGTTTCTCAAAATGTGCGATAGGATCACTGTATATTTTTTTAAGTTCATCAAGACGACCTAAACTTCTAACCATACGTTGTTTAGATTTCTTATCTTTGTAATATGATTCATAGAAATATAGTCTCGTAACATTATTCTTTGTTATAGATTTTAAGAACATAATACACCTCCACATGTAGATAGTATAACATATGTTTTAGTATAACACAAGATACCACATGTAGAAATTTAAAATTCTTGACATAAAAAATCCAGCAACCTTAATTGGTTCTGGACCATTATCTTAACAATAAACTTCGAAACTCAGGAGCCCCTGAAGCACCTGCAGGACCAACACAAGAAGATCTCCTTATAGAAATAAGGGATTTATTAAAGGAAAAATAATGAGAGAACGCTCAAAGAGCGTTTTTTTCTTGTATTTAATATTGAATTTTTTATTTTTCATGATAAAATAAACATAGTCTATTATTGGAGGAAATTATGAGCTTATTTAAACAATGGTCAGAAAATTTAGAAAACATTAAAACACAGGAAGAATATCAGGCATTTTTCAATGAATATATGTCAAAAGAAACAGAAAATTACAGGAAAATTCTTGAGTCAAAAAATCCTGTTATAGAAGGAACAATAAAAGATTTAGCAGAAAAGAACGATATGTCTGCAGTTGAATTTATGGGATTTTTGGATGGAGCAAATACAAGTTTTAAAGAAACATTAGTTTTAGATGATTTAACAGAAGAATCTGAAATTAATGTAGAAGTTGATTTCGAAAAACTTTTATGGAATATGCATGATGCAAAAGCTGAATGGCTTTATGGAATGAAAGAATGGGAAGAAATTTTTGATGAAGAAAAGAGAAAAAGTATAAAAAAAGAATTCAATCGCTCTAAAATAGTTGTAAAGGGAGAGAAAATAGGTAGAAATGACCCTTGTCCTTGCGGGTCTGGACTAAAATATAAAAAATGCTGCGGAAAATAAAAAAATTACAGCTTTGCTGTTATTTTTAGGGGGGAAGATGAATAAAACAAAGGGTTTGACATTTGGTATTTTAGCAGGCTTTATCTATGGTTTTACTCCTATATTGGGAAAATTAACGTATTTGGAAGGAAGTAATCCCATATCACTTACATTTTATAGGAACCTCCTTTCAATTCCATTTTTTTTTGCTATGTTAAAATATAATAATATACCTTTAAAAGTTGAAAAGAGACAGGCAAAAAAGTTATCTCTATTAGGCTTTTTAGCTTCTGCAACTGCACTTTGCCTTTACGGCTCTTATAATTATATATCTGTTGGTATGAGTACAACAATTCATTATATTTATCCTGTCTTAGTTACTGCTGCATGCATTATTATTTTTAAAGATAAAATAAGCAGGGATAAAGTAGTGTCTTTAATACTTTCTACAATTGGAATTGCTTTGTTTTTCGAAGGAAGTATCAATATTACAGGATTATTTATGGCATTTTTGTCAGGTGTATTTTTTGCAGCATATTTATTATTTATGGACAAAAGCAAACTAAATACCATATATCCATTTAAAATAACTTTTTATACTGCTGTTTTTTCTTCTGCCTATCTGTTCATTTTTGGTATAATAAGCAAAAACATAGTATTTACTATGACATTTAAAGGATGGTTTTTTACAATTTTAGTTGCTATCTTTGTTTCATTCTTAGCAAATACTTTCGTAGCCTTAGGGGTAAAATATGTAGGTCCTACAGTTACAAGTATAGTTGGCATGCTTGAACCAATTACAAGTATAGTTATGGGTATAATGTTTTTAAATGAACCTGTAACATTTAGAAATATACTTGCCTGTGTGTTAATTTTGCTTGGTGTTCTCATAGTAACATTGGCGAAAGATAAAAACAACGAGGTCAATCCCTTAAAGGATTGACCTCGTTCCAATTTGGGGACCTTTCAATTAAAACAGTCCCTTTATTTTTCCATCCACATCTATATCTATATTTTCTGCTGCCGGTACTTTAGGAAGTCCAGGCATCTTCATTATATCGCCAGTTAATGCAACTAAAAATCCTGCTCCGGCAGATATGGTAATATCTCTAATAGTTATATTAAAACCTGTAGGTCTACCTAATATCTTTGAATCATCTGTTAAGGAATATTGATTTTTGGCCATACATATTGGAATATTTCCAAAGCCTAACTTTTCAAAATTAGCAATATCTTTATTTGCTTTTGATGAAAACTCCACATTATCGGCACCGTATAGTTTTCTTGCAATTGCTCTTATTTTATCCTTAATTGGAACATCTAAGCCGTAGGCAAATTCCAAGGAACTTTCCTCTTCCGCTAATTTTAAAACTTCATTGGCAAGGTCAAAACCACCTTGGCTACCTTTACCCCACACGTCAGACAATTTTACATTTACACCTAATTCCATACATTTATCTTTAATTAAATTTAATTCATCTTCTGTATCTGTTGGGAATTTGTTTATAGCTACAACCGCAGGTATTTTAAATACTTGAGTAATATTCTCCACATGCTTTAATAAATTAGGAATACCATTTTCAAGTGCTTCCAAGTTTTCTTTTCCTAATTCTGCCTTTGCAACACCGCCGTTATATTTTAATGCTTTCACTGTGGCTACAATTACTACTGCACTCGGTTTCAAACCTGTTTTTCTGCATTTAATGTCAATAAACTTTTCAGCTCCAAGGTCTGCACCAAAACCTGCTTCAGTTACTACATAATCTGCAATTTTACTTGCCATCCTTGTTGCTATAACAGAATTACATCCGTGAGCAATATTTGCAAATGGTCCACCATGTATAAATGCAGGTGTCCCTTCCAATGTTTGAACTAAGTTAGGCTTCAAAGCATCTTTTAACAATGCTGCCATAGCTCCGTGAGCTTTTAATTGTCCTGCTGTTACAGGCTCTCCTGTTCTATTATAAGCAACTATTATTTTGGATAAATTATCTTTAAGCTCAATTATATCATTAGAAAGGCAAAATACAGCCATTACTTCCGATGCGACCGTAATATCAAAACCATCTTCTCTTGTAACACCTTCCGTCTTACCACCTAAACCGCTTACAATATGTCTTAACTGCCTATCATTCATATCTACGGCTCTTCTCCATACAATTCTTCTATTGTCTATATCTAATTGATTCCCTTGATGTATGTGGTTATCAACCATAGCTGCAAGAAGGTTGTTAGCAGCACCAATAGCATGAAAATCTCCTGTAAAGTGTAGGTTTATATCTTCCATGGGAACAACCTGAGCGTAACCTCCTCCTGCTGCCCCTCCTTTCACTCCAAAAACTGGGCCTAAGGAAGGCTCCCGTAGGGCAATTATTGTTTTCTTTCCAAGTTTAGAAAGTGCATCTCCAAGGCCAATTGTAGTGGTTGTTTTTCCTTCACCTGCAGGTGTAGGATTAATTGCAGTTACTAAAATGAGTTTGCCATCTTCTTTGTCCTTCAGTTCATTTTGAAGATATCTGTAATCAATTTTTGATTTGTACTTACCGTAATTTTCAACATATTTTTCTGGTATATCAATCTTTTTAGCTATTTCATTTATTACTTCAATATCTGTCATTTGTGCAATTTCAATATCGCTTAAAAACTTATCTGACATGCTTCCTCCTCATGTGGTTTTTGATAATTATAGCATTAAAAATTATAGCTTACAATAGAAAAGCTAACGTTATCAAGAAAAAGATATAAGTATACATATTTAATATTATATGTTAATATGAGAAAAATAAACAGAGTAGATGAGATGCGTAAAGTGTTAAGGGATGGGATGTGGCCCTTAAACGAAAGACTTAAGTCTGCGGTATCTTGTCGCTTCCGCTGTATTAGAGAAACTTACTTATGTTGCTCAATATTGTGCGGAGGTATTGCTTTACTCAAAGGAGGAAAATAAATGAGTAGTAATACTGATCCACAAAAATTTTCATCATT
>DATESN010000060.1:0-26901 GCA_035270785.1 Lachnospiraceae bacterium
GCTTTAAGACCAGCCTTGAAAAAAGCCGGATTATTCTTTACAATAGGAAAAAAAGAAAAGTAAAAAGGAAGATACATTCATGAATAATCAGATACCTAAAAAGATTGCCGTAATTAATGATATTGCAGGCTTTGGCCGCTGTTCTATGACAGTGGCTCTTCCTGTTATTTCCGCTCTTGGGGTTCAGGCTTGTCCTGTTCCAACATCTATTTTTTCTAATCACACTGCCTTTCCGACCCACTATTTTTTTGATTATACTAAACAAATGTCAGATTATCTGAAAGGATGGGCTAATTTAAACTTATCCTTTGATGGAATTTATTCTGGATTCCTTGGTAGTATTGATCAAGTGGAAATAGTAAAAAGTTTTGTGACATCTCAAAACTTAATATCTCAAAATAAAAATTCTGTGATTACCATCGTTGATCCAGTTATGGGTGACCACGGTAAAGCCTATAAAACAATTACTCCTGACTTTACAGATGCCATGAAGGATCTCATTACACATTCCAATGTTATTACGCCAAATATCACAGAAGCCTGTCTCCTAACGAATACAATCTTCAAAGAATCAGGTTGGACCTTACTAGAACTTGACAAGATTGGTGAACGATTACATGGTTTGGGTCCGGAAAAAATTATAATTACAGGTATTCATGATGGTATAAATATTACAAATTACTTATCCATAAAAAACGCTGTTTCTACTTGCTATGTTTCTCCCATAAGGGGGGAATCTAGACCTGGAACTGGAGATATCTTTGCATCTATTATTGCGGCGTGCACCATTAATAACGTTCCCATTGTTGATAGCGTAAAAAAAGCAGCCGACTTTGTAGGGAAATGTACAAAGGCTTCTGCTGATTTAGGTATTCCCATTAGAGAAGGGGTTTGCTTTGAAAATTTTTTACGGGAATTAACAAAATAAATATTATTTTATCTCTGGAATACAAAGTGCTGCAACAATATAAGCAATCAATCCAGTTCCTGCGCAACAAGCAAAAATAATACATAGTAATCTAATTAATGTTGGATCAACATTGAAGTATTCTCCAATGCCTCCACAAACTCCACAAAAAACTCTATTTGTCCTTGATTTAAATAATCTTTTATACCCATTGTTATCGAATCCACCGTTATCTTGCATACTATTTTCCTCCTAGTTTTATGAAATTATTTATTTGTATTTATATTTAATTATTTGTATCGATTATATATATAATTAATTTTATTAACGGAACTTTACCTGTATATTCCCCATAGCGCATTCCAATGTAAACGTACTATCTGCTCCATTTTGAATAGCTCTATCCATTGCTAATCCGGTATAAGAGTTAGATCCTATTTGAATATTTCCCATAGAACATGACGTTTTGTAATTATAATCTTCCTCATGGCCTTTTAAATCAAATTCTACAGATCCCATAGCGCATTCTGCAAGTAAGTCTCCAGTGATACTTCCCTTGTAATTAATATGTCCCATCCCAACTTCCATATTAACATCTTCCACATTGCTATCATTCATTTTAATTTCTCCCGCTCCAACCGATACTTCTAACTCCTTTGCCTGAAGAAAATCAAAATCAATTTTACCCGCACCAACTTCCAATTTCACTTTATCTGATTTGAGTTTATCTGCCTTTAAAATACCCCCACCAATGGATAAATCAATGAATTCAAATTCCATATCACCAGGTATTAACAATGTAATAGTTCCGCCAGTATTCAAGGATATATCACTTTTTTGTCTAATCACCAGCGTATCATCACTTACAAAATATTGAAACTTATTAGCATTCACACTACTTAGTTTTATTTCATCGCCACTTGTCTCTTTTATAACAAGTGTTCCTCCACCAATTTCTACTGCTATCTTTTGGATATTATCCCTATCATTTACAACCGTTTCTTTTATGTTTCCAAATAATATTTCATTCTTATCGTCAAAATGAATATTATATACCGGTGCTAGTCCTTTGGTGAAATTCAAATTCATATCTCCATTTACTGCCCACTTTACCACTTGTCGAAATCCACCAGTTGCTATTCCAACGGTTGTTAATACAAGGCCAAGAGCAATCAGTATAGATGCAATCATAAAGAATACTTTTGTAGATTTTTTCATGCTACACAACCTCCTCTATTTTTAAAAGGCATTTGACAAAGTTTAAAAACTCCCCTTGCCAACACCGGAATTAATTGGAAGGCAATTGCCCAAGCTAACATGCACATTAATATTGCAATTCCACACATAAATAAACTAATTCCTATCAAGCACAGACCGCCAAGTGGTGAAAATAAAAGTTTCACAATAGAAAATCCTAATAAAATGACAGATGATATCATTAATGCAATTCCAGCTAATCCTATACCCAATACAATACCCAAAAGTGCCATCACAATTCCAAATGCCGTTCCTGCTAATCCTATGAAAAGAGGAAACCAAAAGGGAAATGTAAGAACCCCTATAATAATGAGCAATGCCGTATTTTTGTTGTTGCTGTTGTTGTTATTGTAGCTGCTGTTGTCATTTTTTTCATCTTTAATTTCATGACTTTCCTTAATTGTTGCAGCCACCTTTTCAGGTGAACCTAATTCATTTATGACATACGCTTCATTTTCTACACCGGCATCATCAAAATAATCACTGTAATATTGAATTGCTTCTTCTTTCTCACTACTAGAGATATCAAAAAGAAGAGCTTCCAATTGTTTCATAAATTCAACTCTATTCACGAGTTATCCCTCCCTCAAATAGTCCTGTTATTTTTTTTGAATATTGACTCCACTCTGCTTCATACAGCGCTAATTTTGATCTTCCTGCACTTGTTACTTTATAATATCTGCGATTACGACCTGCACATTCCATATCATAAACTTCTAAGCAGTCATCCTTTTGAAGTCTTCGTAGAACAGGGTATAGCGTTGATTCACTAAGTTCAATAATTTGCCTAACTTCTTGCGTAATCTTATATCCATATGTTCCATCAGAATCCATTGATACAACCGCTAATACAATTGCATCAAGTAGCGCAGCTCCTGTATTAAATACCATACCGTTTCCCCTTTCCTAACTATATACTTTTTTGTACATTTCCATGAATATTTTGCATACATTTTATTTTTACAATATTATACGCCGTATATTATGTCGCTTATTTGCATACTATACATCATATAATATTGTATGTCAATATATTTTTTACATGACTATTGACAGATGATTGTCTGCATCTTATAGTATGAAATAAGGAACAACCAATTGCAGGTTAACATGCAATTTAAGTTGTTCCACTAAATATTGCGCTAGGGGAGCTACTGCTGAGATTGAACTTTGTTCTAACCCTCACTACTTGAACCGGATAATACCGGCGGAAGGAAGCCGTTCATAATACGTGTTATACATATTATAGAACGAAATTTCCCCTCTTTGCGTCATCCCAAGGAGGTTTTTTCATGTCAAAATTTTTATCAATCTTTATGAACTATGATGAAGAATGGGGTTCTTATTCTTTATCACAAAATGGTACTTATGCACTTGTCTTGATTTTAGTACTTTCCATGCTGGTTGCCGCGTTTTTGGTAGATAGGAAACAAAAATCTGCCAAATTCTCTACCAAGCAATTAGTATTCTCTGGTGTCGCCTTGGCACTTGGCTTTATCACTTCTTACATAAAGTATGAAATGCCATTTGGTGGTTCCGTTACTTTATTAAGCATGTTCTTCATTTGTTTTATTGGTTACATGTATGGAATTAAAGTGGGCCTATTTACAGCATTTGCCTACAGTATCCTCCAATTTTTACAAAGTGGCGGTAGCTATTTCTTAACACCATTCCAAATTTGTTGTGATTATTTCTTTGCCTTTATGGCTCTTGGTATTACCGGTTTCTTTTATAAGAAGAAAAATGGGCTAATCATTGGATACCTAATTGCTATTATAATTCGTGGACTTTTCCATACTATTGGTGGCTATCTATTTTGGATGGACTACATGCCAGAAGACTTTCCTAAAACGCTAGCTTTTGCATATCCCGTTATTTATAATTACAGTTACATACTAATTGAGGGTGCTATTACCCTTATTGTAATTCAACTACCGCCAGTTAAAATGGCCATTGATAGAATTAAAAGTTTAGGGACTTCTCAATAATCTCAAAAATCCAGGCAGCGTTTTGTCATTATCAAAACGCTGCTTGGATTTCTTTTTTAACTTTATATCCTGTTAATCTATTAATAGGATTTCTTTTTCTAATGCAAAGGAATACAGAATCTTTTCCTTTACTTTTTTTCCTGTCATTTGCTCCAATGCTTTTCCATAGTAATCTAATTGAGTTTGATAACGTTTCCTTAATTCGTCCCCACTACGAACGCGATCCGTTTTATAATCAGCAATGACAAGTTCCCCATCTTCTTCAAAATAAACATCGATAATACCTTGGATTAGCATCATCTCGGTATCAGGGAATTCCTTATTTACAATGTTCGCTGGCATTCCCAATACAAAGGGTTGTTCTTTAAAAAGAGTTCCTTCCATATTTGCTTTTTTCATTCTTAGTGCCAAATGAGACTTCATAAAAGTATGAATCTTAGATGCCGAAACTACATGTATATAATCTTTTGGAATCTTTTCTTGTATCACAAAGGCTTCGATACTCTTTGTAATGTCTTCTATGGACGAAGAAATATCAATCTCTACTAATTCCAACACCTTATGATAAGCGGTCCCCCTATCTGTGCCGCTTATTTGTGCTGACTCCTTTAAAAAGGAAGGTATATAAGGAACCATTTCTTTTTCCTCAAATAGGAATGCCCCTCCATCTGTATCCTCCATGCCCGCCTTTTTTAGTTCTGACACGGTTGTCTTCGTATACAAATTTGCAAGATTGCTATGTGCATATTTAAATCGAAACTTTTGATTTAAAGTTTGAGCAATACCTTTATCCACTTTGTTTGATAGATCTCCTTGCAATAATCTACCTTTTAATATTTCCTGTGATATTTGTTTTTCAACGATTTTCTCTTCTATCTGTTGTTCTAATACATGGCATATTTTCATTTCTGGACCCATTGAAAAAAGAGGGTTTTCCGTATTGACTGGTAGATCATATTCTTCTAATAAAGGTGCAAATCCCCTATGACGAATAAGTGCTGGCAGAAGGAAATCAAGATAACTCATTGTATTTTGCAAATCTGTAAAAGGAAGTGCTTGTTCTTTTCTAAACTGGATGTGGGCTAATTCCACAATCTTTTTTTCTAACTTATCCACCACTCCTGTAAGAATCAACTTTTCTTTTGCCCTTGTTAACGCTACGTATAATATTCTTAGTTCCTCACCAATCATATCCATTTTAATTTTATTTGCCATAGAATTTTTATGTAGGGTCTGCGCTTTCACCCTAGAAACCGGATCAATAAATTCTGCTCCAATTCCCATATCTATATCCATAATAATACTCTTTCTAATATCCATCATATTAAAGCGTTTGCTCATTCCCGCCACAATACAGATTGGGAATTCTAACCCTTTGCTCTTATGGATACTCATAATGCGGACGGTATCTGCATATTCGTCTAAAATATTAGCTTCTCCATAATCCACGTCATACTTTTCCAATTGTTCCATGTAGCGAATAAAATGAAATAGCCCATAGTAACTTGTTTGTTCAAAAGAAAGAGCCCTTTCCATTAATGCATCAATATTTGCCCTGCGCTGATCTCCACCTGGCATTGCTCCTACTATAAGATCATATTTTGTTTCCTGTAATATTTCACGAAGAATATGATGTATGGGAGTATAGGGTATCATTTTCCGATATCTTGTTATTAGTTCTACAAATCCACAAACCTTTTCAAGCAAATTCGTATGTTCCATTAATTCATGTTCTTCTTTTACTAATTTCTCCATTGCATAATAGAATTTACCCTTTTTAGGACGAATAAGAGCTATTTCCTCTTCTGTAAATCCTCCAATAGGGGACTTTAGTAACCCAAATAACGGAATATCTTGTAATGGATTATCTAATACACGCACAAAATTTAATAAAGTCTGTATCTCTGTTGCTAGAAAATAGCCTGTTTTAGAAGTGATATGAACTGGTATTCCTTCTTTATCTAATATCTTCTTAAACTCATCATCCCATCCCGAATTACTTCGAAGCAAAATGGCAATATCACTATATTTTGCAGGACGTAAATCACCCTTTTCATGATCCGTAACAAGAAACGATCCCACTAATTCTTTAATTTTTGACGCAATAAACAAACCTTCTAATTCCTTTTTTTCTCGTTTAGAGTCTTCTTGTTTTTCAATCAGTGCAACTACCGTTTCATTATGATTATTTTTTTGATAATCCGCTCCTAAATAAAGTGCAGCACTAGAATCGTATTCCACATTTCCTAGTTGTTTTTGCATAATCTGATAAAAAAGATAATTAATACTCTCAATTACCTCTTCTCTGCTTCTGAAATTCTTATGTAAGTCAATTTTTTGCTCTTTAGAATCCAGATTTGAATAACGTTCATATTTTTCCATAAAGATTTCCGGGCGTGCTAGCCGAAACTTATAAATACTTTGCTTTACATCTCCAACCATAAATCGATTATAATGACCCGTATCTTCCCCCGAAATACTTTGTAGCAAATATTCTTGGACCATATTACTATCTTGATACTCATCAATTAAAATTTCGTTAAAATACTGTTGGTAATCTTTTGCCGTTTCAGTAGGCACTATCTTACCGTCTTTTTCTTGAACTAAAATTTTCAATGCAAGATGTTCCATATCACTAAAATCAATAATATTCTTATCTCGTTTTCTTAACGTCAACTCTTTCATAAATGCTAGAACTGTTTCCACAAGTGTGGTTACTGCTCTTTTACAACCCACAATATCTTCTAGAACCTGATCTGGTTCGCTAAAAAAATAATTATCCTTTAGTTTTAAAATATTTTCTTTTACACTTGTACGCGTAAACTTAGCAATTTCTCGTTTAAATGCAGATACTTTTTCATCTTTTTTACTGGATAAGCGCGCAAATCCCACATTTTGAAAACCTTCATACAATTTTTGATAGGACTCTTCCCTATCCAATAGTTTTATCATCTCATATTCATTCTCAAGTAATTCTATATACATATAGGGACCGTCTTCATCCCTGGATAAATCAATGGCACTTTGTAGCATTGTAAGATTGTCTTTTAATACTTTATGAAGATAGTCCTTACAACCTTCCATCCACTCCTTACGTTCCAATTCCTCTAAACTAAGGATGGAATAATCCTCAATACAAGCAAGAAGCCATTGCTCTGGAAATGGATAGCTCATTGAGAAATGATAAAGTTGTAAAATGTGTTCCTCTAATATCTTTTCTTTTCCATTCGTGCTGTAGCATTCAACCAAATGATGAAAATCGGCATTTCCTTCTTCGTAAAGCTGTTCCAAAATGTCAGCTAATACGTCTGCCATTAATAGCTTTAACTCTCCTGTATCTACCACGCGAAAACCCGGGTCTAAGGAAATATCATTAAAATTATTGCGAATAACAAAAAGACAAAAACTATCAATCGTAGTTATTTGTGCATTATGAATTAACGTGCCTTGTTTTTGCAAATGCTCGTTGGAAGGATCCTCTTCTAATTTTTTTAAAATAGCTCGATTAATTCTTTCTCTCATTTCAGAAGCTGCGGCATTTGTAAAGGTAACAATCAGTAAACGATCAATATCAATAGGATGTTCCCTATCACAAATCATTTGTATAATTCTTTCCACAAGAACTGCTGTCTTTCCTGAACCGGCCGCTGCTGCCACAAGAAGATTTCTATTATGAAGTTGAATAACCTGCTGTTGTTCCTTTGTATATACAATTCCCACTTACAAGCCCTCATCTTCCTTTAATTTATTCGTGCTATCTTCTTCCATTAATTTATTCATGATATCCTCTTTTTTTAATACTTCAAGTTGCCTCTTCTCATAGCCTCGAATCTTTACATCAAAACCACAGACACTTTTATAATTGCAATAGGTACATGCACCATTTTGCCCCATTTCATAGGGATTGATAGTAATATTTCCTTGTAGCATTTCTTTTCCAATGGATTCGATTTTATGATTTACATAGTTAGATATTGCATTCAATTCATTACGGTTCATAATTTGAGACGCAGCTGTGTAACTTCCATCTTTCTTTTCTTCTACCGGAATAATATCTGACTTGCCGATGAAATCTTTATCAAGCATATTTACTATTTCCGAATCTGAATTGACTAATCCAGTCATCCTTAATTCCTTTTGAAGACGTTCATTGATTTCCTCAGGCGTTTCATTTTTTCCTTGTCGCTCAGTCAGTGGATCGGATACGTGATAATATAGAAGTGCTGCAGGCACAACTTCTTTATCAGGATAACGTTTTTTTTCTAGTTCAACAGCAGCATTTAGATAAACAACCAGCTGAAGTTGCAACCCATAATAAAGGGCAACCAAATCAAAGTTTTTATTACCAGATTTATAATCAATGACTTTTACATATATTTTGTCTTCCAAGGAATACGTATCCACCCGGTCAATTCGCCCTTTTAGACGCATTTTCTCATCCCCTGAAAGCGCAATATTAACAGAGTCCAAGTCTTCTAAAACGGAGAATGAGACCTCAAATTGTTCTGGTGAAAAGAGACCTTTTTTAAGTTGATATTGCAACGTGGAAAGGGTTCTTATTAGAATACGCTTTACTCGTGTAATGGCATATTGATTTCTTGCTGAACTAAACAAAATAGATTCTTTGTAGTCTGCCGTATATTGATCTAGCGCTTGTACGAGCATCTTTTCCCCAGCCTCTTTTGGAAAATCAAACCATGTATATTCACTTGCACGTAAACATTTGGAAAACTGTTCTAACACACCATGAAATAAATTACCCATATCTGCCGCTTCAAAGCTATATTCTTCACGCTCCTTCAAGCTTAGGCCATATTGCAAAAAGTGTGCATAGGCACAGGCTGCATATTTCTCAAGTCGACTAATGCTATTTTCTAACACTTTACCATATAATGCCTCCGTAACTGCTTTACTTAGTGGATGACTTTCATAGCAATAAAAGGCTGATTGAATAAACTTTGATAGGAAATCCTTGTTCCCCTTGTTCTCCTCCTTCTGCCCCTGTAGTATTTGGTATAATGTATAAAATTCATGTTCTTTTTTTTCATTGTTTGTATATAACCCTTCGGCAAATTGACGAATCATATCTGAGAATAGATCCATGCTATCTTCTATGGACACCAGTTCCATAATAGGCTCTTTTTGTTGAGGATTTATTGTTTCCATCTCCTCATACATGTTTCGTATCATTTCAATTAAATAAGCCGGCCTAATAGATTTCCCTTCCCCATTTACTCTTGAAAAGGACAAAAATAGCTTTTCTGTAGGTTTTGTCATATTCATGTATAAATATAACCGTTGAATATACATCTGTTGTCTTGGTGTTGGTGCCAACTCTAAATTTGAATTGCTTAAATACTCCCTATCAATATCAGAAATAATACCACCTTTTCCTGCATTTTTAGGAATTATCCCATCGTTAATCCCTATAAAAAAAAGTACTTTAACCTCTTTTAATCTAGTTCTTTCCATATCTCCAATCACAACACGATCCACATTTTGTGGAATGGAGCCCACCTCTATTTCTCCAAAGCCTGCATCTAAAATATCTGCAAACTCCTGTAACTTCATCCGATCCTGACCAAGCAATTCATTGATTTGTTCTAATAATTCCATCACTAATCGATAAATCTGGCTATATTCCTTGGCTTTTACAATCTCTCCTATTTGAAGAAACTGATTCTCATACTCTAAAATCTTCTCTTGAATACGACTGTTTATAATAAATGTATAGAGTTGTCCCACCCATTCTTTTGTTACTGTTTGTTTCATAAGCAAAGGTTCTAAACTTTCCATGATAAGGGTACGACTTTCATTTAATTTCTCTAACTTTTCTCCATCTCCTGCAGTCTCTTTACTATGTCTTGTAAAAAGCTTACTCCATCTACTCTTCCCCTTTATTCCAAGGGCTAATATATAATTTTCCAACTCATCTATTTGATCTATTTTTAAATCGGTGAGGCCACTTCTTAAATAATGAAACATCGATTCATAGGTAAAGTTTTTAAGTATGACTTGTAATCCACTTCTAATAAACTCTACGAATGGATTTAAAATTATGCCATTTGTTTGATCCATAAAATAGGGAATTGAAAATTTATCAAATTCTTCTTCCACATGGTAAGAATATCCACCTAAATCTCCTGTTACTACCGCAATATCCCTATAGCAATAATGATATTCCCGAATACAGTTGTGAATCATTCTACAAACTTCACGAACTTCTTCCTTGGGATTTGATACTTCTATTAATGCTATCGCATCTTGATTTCCTTTATATACCTCTTTGTTATATCGAAAAAGGTTTTTCTCCAAATGTGCCAAGGCCATATTATCTTTATGACGATATACAGGGGTTGCTTTTAGTACTATATCTTTTTCTCTCACAATATGTTTTTCTTCCGCGAGTTTACATAATGTATTTATAGTATTTTTACTTAGATGAAAAAGTCTTTGTTCTCCATCTAAAACATAAGGATCCTCATTCCCATCTATAAGTGAAGTTACAATCACTTCTTTGGTAATTACCATTAATTCCTGAATCACTTTATTTTGGACAGGAGTAAATCCTGTAAATCCATCAAATACTACAACCGCATCTTTTAAGATTTTTGATTTTGGTAGTGCATCTCGAAGGACATCTAAAGTTTCTTCCGTTGTAATAAAGCTTTCCTTGATATATTCTAAAAATTCTTTATACAAAATAGACAAATCCTCTAATTTATATTTTAGAGCTCCTCTTTTTTCGGAATACTGAATCAATTCTTCTAATTCGACGTTTCCAATTCCATACTGCATAAACTCTGATATGGCAGATTTTACCTCATGGATATATCCAAGCTTGGATAAATTACTCCCTACAACAAAAAGTTTATCCTTGCACTTTTCTGCCACAAGACGTAGCACCAGGCTCTTACCCGTATCATCCAATATTGGTTTTTGATTGCCGCCCACTTCTTCAAAGATCCGATGTGCTAAACGTCCAAAGCTTAATACATCAATATTCATAATTCCTCTATTGGGATGCATTCCAACTAAATCCTTTTGTGTCTGCATGGTAAACTGGTCAGGAACCACAACTAAAAATGTGGTCTTAGGTTCTTTCATGGCCCTATCAATAATATCATGAAACACTTGATAACTCTTTCCCGATCCCGATCCACCTATATAAAAGCGAAGTCCCATCTTTACCTTCTTTCTTTTCTCTATATCACACTAATCCTGTTACCAATTAAATATATTTATTAATGATAATATTTAATTTTCCTTTTTTTGTCTGATTTCTCACACCACAATATATGAATTTGCCAAATCCCCTTACCGAGACGACATCTTTTTCTTTCAAAATACTACTATTATTTTCACAAAGTCTACCATTCAGAAATATCTTTTTTTCACGGAATAACTCCATGCTTTCATTTCGAGAAACGTTACACACCTTTGCAATAATTCCATCAAGTCTTTCCGATGATGCGAGTAATACGATTTCCTCTTTCTCCCCTTCTATCACTTTGGGCATTGCCTCTATTAGGGTACATTTTACATGAGTATGTTTTACCTTTTCTAGATGTTCTATAATATAGGGCGTCATTTTCTCTGTGCAAAAAAAATATCCTGTACGTTCAAGAATGAAAATATCACCTATTGCACTTCGTTCTATGCCTAGATTCATAAGCGCTCCAAGAAAGTCTCTATGTGTAAAATCATCAGAAAACTTTTTTAATAAAGGTTCCACCTTTACACAATGAATGGGGAATACTTCTTCATATCCAAGCATTTCTTTGGAACCAAATCGTATCATCTGTCTTTCAGAATCTGCCTTACCACCAAATAATTCATATGGAACAAACAAAAAATCTCTTGCAGCTTCATGAAATAATGAGATCTCCATAACATTCATAAAACTTGTGAACACAAATTGGCTATTTTGATAAGCTTTTTCGGCAAGCTCCACAAATCGTTTTTTCAGCATTTCTTCTTCCTTTGTCATGCTCTTTTTTGCCCCTTTTACTTCCATGATTATAATCCTATTACAACTAAATCAATTATACCGATTCCTTTTAAAAATGTCATCCTTTATTACCATTATGATATATAGAATAGTATAAATAGAATAAAAAAAAGAGCTACAGCTCTTTTAAAAAAACTTTTTTTCTATGGGTTTGCATATGATATCTATTTTTTCATGCAACTTCATTCCTATAATAATTTCTTCTGCCTTTTCCTTTTGCATTTGATTGATGCAAATCGTACATCCTGTTCTCATACCAAATACTCTTTTTATGAATCCTATGTTTTCCCATTTTTCGTAATAAGAGATACTTTCTTTTATGAATTCTTTTTCAATTTGATTTTTCAAATCGAAATTAGTTAATGTGCAAAATGCAATTTCATTGTGAACTTTTATATTGGAATAATTCATTTTCTGTCTTCTCCAAATCTAGTCATCTTTATTTTATGTATATCCTATGAAAAAACATGTGAAGTTGTTTTTAATAAAAACGCTACATCCTATCTTACTATACGTCTCCTGAATTTACAATGTCTTTTTAATAAAGATGACTCTTACGATTTCGGGTTTTCCAACGCAAACTCTGAATAAGTAACATTTACATACTTTTTAAAACACTTGCTAAAATAATTTGGATCTGGTACTCCTACCATCATGGCTGTTTGATACATAGGCTTTCCTGTTTTTGCAAGCTTTTTTGCCTTTTCCATCCTTATTCCACTTAGATAATCCACAAAGCTGCTTCCCGACTCACTTTTAAACTTTCTACTTAGATAACTTGAGTTAAATCCAAACTCCATTGCTACCTTTCCAAGATTTAGATCAGCCATCTGATAATTTGTCTGTATGTATTCCATAATCTGATTAATTGAGGCATTGCTATTATCCAACTCTATTTGTTCAGGCTGATCATTCAACACTAAGTCTAGTTCTTTTTTAATTCCTAAAAGTATTTCATGAATATCCTTTTTTACAATAGGTTTTAACTGATACTCACAGATTCCTATCCCTATGCACTGTCTTGCATAACTAAAATCATCATAAGCCGTAAGAATAACAATCTTCAACTTTGGATAGCGTTTAATAGCAAGCTTTGCAAATTCTATTCCGTCCATAAAAGGCATTCTAATATCCACAAAACAAATATCAGGTTTTATCTCATCAATAGAGTTTATGGCTTCAATTCCGCTTTCCGCTTCACCTGCAATTTCCATATTGAATTCTGACCAATCAATCCTTAATCGTAGAAGCTTTCTGATTGCACTTTCATCATCAATGATCATAACTTTGTACATATTTTATGCCTCCTTATTTAAAGTTTCACTGTTTCCTGAATCAGCAATTTGAGTGTTACTTTGGTAAATTGACCCTCAACACTTTCCACCTTGCATACGTCATTTCTGTTTTCATAATATTGTAGTCTTTCTATGGTTTTCTTAAAGCCGAAACTCTTACTACTTCCATTCATGATTCTCTCTAACTGTTGCTCGTTCATACCTACACCCGAATCATAAACCTCAATGTAAATATATTCTTCATCCTTACTAAGGCTGACCCTAATTACACCCTTTTCACCCTTCAATCGAATTCCATGATAAATACTATTTTCTACAAGGGGTTGTAAGATTAACTTTGGGATTTCTGAAGATAAGCACTCCTCATCCATAATGAACTCCGCGTCAAATATATCGCCGTAACGAAGCTTTTGGAGTTTTAAATAATCCCTTGTAATCAAAATTTCGGTTTTCAAGCTTACTCTATTGCTACCTTTACTTAAAAACTGCCTGTAAAAGCTTCCTAACGTCTCTAGAGCGTCATAAACCTTTTCCCTATCTTCATCAAGTACCATGCTACCAATCATCTCAAGGGTATTATATAAAAAATGTGGGTTTATTTGCTGCTGGATTATTTCTACTTCTGATTTGCGAATTTCTTTCTCCTTTAGTAGAAGCTGTTCAATAAGAATATTAATCTCTAGTAACATATCGTTGTAACTATCCTTTAAAAGGCCTATCTCGTCATGGCTAGTCTTTACGCTAACTCGCTTTAGCCAACCATCCTTTGCATATGCCATGGAATTGACCATTTTCTTAATGGGCGCTGTTATGTTCACTGAAATAAATATCTGAATGGAAAAAAACGAAATAACGGTGGCAAGGGTAAAATAAAGAAATATATAGTTATATTCTTTTGATATATTATCAAGAAGATTTACCTCTTCGATAGAGACAAGGGTAAGCCCTGTCCTTTCAATTTTCTGGTAACTATATATCTTCACTGAGAAAAGCCTCCTATCCACCTTTTCTCCGCAATTTTCCTCACCGATCTCTATATTATAAAACTCCTTTGTCTCCACATCCTGACAGATGACGTGGCCCCCTGCATCAAAATAGCTGAAATGTGTGTTTCCACCGCCTACCCCTTCATAAGTCTTCTCCAATACTGATATAGGGAAGTTTACAACTAGTAGCCCCTTCTTTTTTAGGGTATCTATATCATTTATGTTCCTTATTAATGACATAAAGTTTTCCCCATAGCCCGAAGTAAATGCTCCATCTCCATTGAGTCTTAAAACATAACCACCTTTTTTTTTATTAATATCCTTTAGCCATTCCTTGCTTTTAACAAGTTCTGCATCCACGGTAGTAACACCTGTACCTACTGTTAGATAATTACCATCATTTCGAAACACAAATACCGAACAAGTCTCAGGATATGCATTTTGTACGCTGTATATAGAATCACGAGCATTTAAATATACACTATTGTCATTTTCATCTGGTGCCTTCAGATAGGCCAGTATTCCAGAATTAGTCAATAGAAGTCTACTAAAATTATTCACCTTGTCAATTTCAGATGCTAAGCTGTTATTAATAGATTGTAACGTATCATGGCTATTTACCATCACATAATCTTCTACTTGTTTGCGCATGAAAAAATAGAAGATACCAAACATCCCCACAAGATAAAATACCAATATAATAACAAATAACGTCCAAACTTTTTGTTTTAATTTCATGTTATTAAAAATCTTTGGTTTCACACATATCCCCCTATACTTCTGAAAATATTGTATCCCCATATTGATTATTTATCAACAACATTAGGTTTTATTGTAATAGCTTTCACCTATGTTTCCATCCACCATTAGCCCTTAACTGCTCCGACTATTAGACTTTCTTGAATCTTACTACTCATGAAACAATACATGATAAGTATTGGAAAAGTAGCAATAACAAGTGCCGCACCAATTGGTCCCCAAGCAGTTGTATAGGAGCCACAAAGAGTTTGAATTCCCACTGGCAATGTCCTAAAGGCTGAGTTACTAATAAAAGTTACTGCAAACATAAGCTCATTCCATGACTGTAAAAATACAAATATGGCAACCGTTGATAAACAGGGCTTCATAAGAGGTACAATGATTCTAAAAAAGATACCAAAAACCCCACAACCATCAATACAAGCCGCCTCCTCAAGTTCCTTAGGAATACTTTCAATAAAGCTTTCACAGATTAAAATGGACATAGCAAGGGCAAATGCCGCATATGGAATGATTAAAGCCTGATAAGAATTAATCATATGTAATTTTTTAAGAATTAAGAATACTGGAAGAATGGCTGCATGAATTGGCACGGTCAATCCTAACATAAGTAGATTATTTACAATCTTTCTCCCCTTCCAAACCATTCTTGTTAGTGCATACGTCGCAAAAAGTGCGCACAAGGTAGTTAGAAAAATTGTTCCTCCTGTTACGATAATGCTATTAAAAAAATACCTGCTAATATTCCCCACCCGCATTGCATCTGCATAATTTGACCAACGCCATATTTTTGGTAGACCAATGATATTGCTTCCAAATATCTCCGTGTTATCTTTTAAAGAAAATGTAAACATCCAATAGATTGGAAAAATCTGAATAATAGCCCATATGCAAAGTATGATGTAGGTCACTTTGTTTCCCTTTTTTATTCCCACTCTTTTCTTCATCTACTCTTCCTCCGTCTTAAATGCTTTATTAATAAGGATTGCAAAAAAGAAACAAGTAAAAATAATAAATACCGCTATCGTACTACCATATCCATATCTGTTTCTTGAAAATATCATGTCAACCATCAAGGTACTAGGTACCTCTGATGCATGGGCTGGACCTCCTCCGGTCAGTACATAAATCAAATCAAATGCTTTGAGGGAACCGGTAACCGCAAATATAGTACATACGCGAAGTGTCGGTTTTAATAGTGGTATTGTTATAAACCGTGCCACCTGCCAGTTGCTAGCTCCATCAATCATCGCTGCCTCATTTAACTCATGTGAAATAGATTTAATCCCAGCATACATAAGAAGCATATGATAGCCTACAAACTGCCAGAGTATCGGTAAAAATACCGCTGTTAGTGCTGTCTTTGAATCACCAAGCCAGGTGCGGCATAATTTTTCCAACCCCATCTGGCGTAAAAATGTATTCATGATACCATACTGTGGATTGTATATTTTTAACCATAGCTGACCAATAACCACTGTAGATATAAGTACTGGTGTAAAAAATAAAGCCATGAAAAACTTTTCACCTTTCACACCTCTAGCTAAGGATATTGCTAGAAACAGTGAAATTGGCAACTGTATAAACACTGACAAAAATGCCAGAAGCATGGCATTCATAAATGTTTTATTAATTCCTGTTACTTTTCCTCTAAAAGCTTCAATGTAGTTGCCTAGTCCCAAAAAACTTGGGGCTGTCATTCCGTTCCATTTAAAAAAACTATAATAAATGTCCATAAAAATCGGGACAATAATGATCAAAGTAAACAGGATCATGGCAGGCGCTATAAAAATACTAATTGCCGCTTTGTTATTTCTCACCTTATTCATAACTTCCTCCATACCTACCGCAATTCAAGATGCGATATTAGCATTTTTTTTACCAAAGAATTCTTATTATTTATAATTTCAAATAGAACCCCTTGCTAAAATATCACATATTTTCAACAAGAGGTTCTTTCATTTAATTCTTAATTAACTACCACTATGACTTTCTTTAATTGCCAAGTTGAGCATTCATTGTCTCGTCAAATTCTTCTGCGGTTATATTTCCTACAAATAGCTGTTGCATTAAGTCAAGATAAACACCAGCATCTTCTGACAACATAAGAGTATCAAACCATAATGTAAATGATGTTGCTTTATTACAAAGATCTGCAATTTTTTGAGTCATAGCAGGAACTTCATCTGCTGCATAGTCAACTTTCCATGCTGGAATACCTGCGCCAGTTAAATAAGCATATTTAGATACTCCTTTTGTGATTTCAAAAGTTGCTGCTGCTGCAAGATCCTTATATTCTGATTCTGCAGATACCATTAATGTATCTGATCCACCGCCCATGAAGTCTGTTAATGATGCATTAGCAGAATTGATAACAGGGATTGGAGCACAGGCAAAATCTTCTGGATTTTCTGGATCTGTCTGTAAGGAACCTGCCATCCAACTTCCAGTGAAATACATAGCTGCATTTCCTTGATAGAATTGTTGACTTGCTTCATCATTAGAGATTCCCGTTGCGCCGTCTATAAATGCACCCATTTTATTTAAATCAACTAATGCTTGTGCTGCAGGAAGGAAATCTGTTCCACCATATTCAACACCATTTCTTGTAATAGCATTAAATGTTGCTTCTGCTCCTGCTGCCTTTAATGTAAGACCATCACCTAACATGTTAAATACCCAGGTATCTTTTACGCTAGTCGCAATAGGTGTAATGCCTGCATCTAGTAATGTTTGACATGCTGCTTTTAATTCATCCATAGTCTCTGGAACAGATATATTATTTTCTTTAAAAATCTTAGCATTGTAGAACATGAGAGATACTGGTGTACATGTTACAGAACCATATAGCTTACCATCATAGGTAACGTTAGTAAGTGCTGCTTTGGAAATCTTATCTGAATATGTATCATAGTATTGATCAAGATCAAGAACTGCTCCACTTGCTACAAAGTCTGCTGAAAATCCGCCTGCCCATGTAAAGAACACATCTGGAAGTTCGTTCGCTGCTACTGCAGTTTTAATTTTTGTTTTGTAAGATTCATTTTCAAAGGTCTCCATCTTAATCGTTACTCCTGGATGAGCCTCTTCAAAATCAGCGATTGCCTGTAAATATGGTTCATGAAATGCATCACTTTCTGTAGCAATGGTCCACATTGTAAGTGTTACATCTTCTGTAATAGCTTTATCAGGTGTTTCCGTACTGTCAGAACTTTTTGTAACCCCTGCAGTATCTTTAACTTTAGAATCTTTTGAGCTGTCCCCACATGCACTTAACGAAAAGATCATGGTCGTTGCAAGTAACACTGAAATTAACTTTTTGATTTTCATATACCCTCCTTGTGCGTATGCCTTAAGCATATCGCTTCCTCTTTGTAAATATAGTATAATGTTTTTGAAGGGTACTTTAGAACGTAGATTCTTTACTTAACTTAGTAATCTTTTTACTTCTTATCCTCAAAAAAGCTAATACAAAAAGGATGTCCCACTGGATCAATAAAAATAGTATAATCCTGAGAATATTGTATAGAAGCCAAAGTTGCACCACAAGCCAAAGCATGGTTTACTACAACCTCTTTTTCATTCTTGGCTGCTGCGAAGTCTAAATGTGTCATTTGTTGTTGTTTTCCTTTTTCATTAGGCCAAACAGGTGAAATGTAGTCTTCAATTTCTTGAAAAAGCAGGCATATATGTTTGTCCTTAGAAATAACAGCAAGCCATTCTTCATCAAATCGTTGTTTGTTCCATCCTAATAATGATGTATAAAAATCTGCCAACTCCTCTTGATTCGGACAATCTAGTGTAACTGATGAAAAATTAATAACAGGTGTATGCATAAATACTCCCTTCTATAAGAATAACTTATTTTTGATTGCCTATAATATGTATTGTTGTAACACTATCCCTGGGAAGTGTTATTGTATTACCTTCCCCTAGGCTTCCCAAATCCATATACATGTTTTCCAAGGAAGTGACTGTTTCTCCAAATACAGACTGATATATTTGACTCTTGTCAATAACATAATCTTTGTTATCAATATAATAATTAATATTCTCTTGGGAACGATTAATTAATACAATAACTAGATCCGTTGCGCCCTCATTTACATATGCGGAGGAACGAACATCGACGTTTCCAGTTAATGATTTAATTCGCTTATATCCTGGACGGATGAATTCGGAAAAATGGCGCATTGCATAATAGTCCGCACACAATTTCCAACCCGTATCTGTTACCCAATCTTTTTTATCATATTTACACGCCATCAACATACCGGACTCATAATTTCCTTCATCATAGTCCTCCCATACACCACTCCAATATAAATATACATTTGCCTCCTCATACACCATACAATTATTAATCAACATTGCTGTGTCAATTCCATGCCCTATGTAATATTCAGTCTGCCATCTGGAATAATTCGTATTTAATGTATAATTATAAATATTCATTAGATTTGTAATAAAACTATCTGCATCAACTGTATTATTCTCTCCGTCGCCTTCCCCACCAACATATAAATGATGTGCAATACCATAAATACTATCTGGCGCATTTTCTATTATTTCTTTCATGTATTGTGCAATATCCCCTGACTTGCATGACATGGTTTCTGGCCCCAACATTTGTGGTGCTTCTTCCCCGAAGGCTTCTTGCATAGCTTCGTATACCGCAAGGTATGCTTTTGCAAAAGATGCACAGTCCTGTGTTTCCTGCATATCAAACCGACATCCATCGTAATCTGCTGCATAATCCACTTCATTTTGAATACATAAGTAATCGATGTTTATTCCATATGCCCTGTAGTACTGAATGGATTCCACCCACCACGCTGCATAAGCTTCATAATCATAATTACCAGCTTCATCACGTCTTAGTGAGGCACCACCCGTAATATCATTATTTGTTTTTAGTATTGCTGGTGGAGACCAACAGCTCATTAATACAATGGGTTTTTCCCCATACTTATCTGCATTTTCTACAGCAGCATTATAATAGGCAAGCATAGTCCCAGCATTGTCGGCTTTATCTTCACTGTAATATTCATATTCATTTTTAAAACGAAGAATAGTCATTTTTGCATCTGTAAAAAGTGCATCAAAAGCCCCTTCCTGATCATCACAACGAAGTAGCCAATCCGCATACCATGTATAGGCAGCTCCAAATCCCTCCACCATTTGAAATTGAGTTGTAGTATCAAATATGTATTTTTTATAACTGTCATCCAGCTTAATGGGTTCTTTTACTTCTGTCTTTGCCCCACATCCACATAATAATACAAAAACAAATATCCCAGTGATCATTCTGAAAACCTTTTTATTTTGCATTCATTTCTCTTCCCTATTTTTATGATTTATGATTCGTTACTACTTTTATATATGAATTCCGAAAATTCTGCAATTCCTCCGATTTCCTTAGTGGAATATGTACATAATGCAAATCTACATCCAGTAAAGTGATCCAGCCCAAAATACAATTTATGTGTCTCTCCAATCTTCTTCCACTCTCCAGCTTCTAACACAAATAATTCTGCTTCGTCCTTAAGATTTTCAAAATCGCAAGAGACCTTTATGGTTGCTTTTGGTCCATCCATAGGGATTCTTTCATATTCCACTGCTGCCTCTTCATCTTCTCTTTTTGCTGCATAATACATATGTGCCTTTTCTGCAGATGGTTTTTTCTTCCCCATCATGACTAGCTCATAGTTTCCGTCATTTTTAGTGATAGCAATCATCGCATAATTACTTTGCAATGTTGCGATACCTGCATAGTCACCATCTTTCAAATCTGTTCCATCTACAGTAACAATGGCTTCACAGTTTGGATACGTTGTTCTTTGTGTTAACGTGTTTCTTGCCTGACACGGGTTTTTAGACAGCTTATCTGTCTGAATTCGTAATACGCCCCTCTTATCTGTTACCGACCAAAGGCTATTATGTGGATTGTGATTCCACTGCCAGCACTTTTTCAATTGCACCTTTCCATTTTGATCTGCTTCATACAAGAAATCATCACTTTCCTGCAAAGGAGTATATTGGTAATCCGGTCTTGTACTCTTAACGCTTAGTTTTTTCGGTATTTTACCATTGATGCCGACAATTGGAAAATCCTTTTCCCAATGCATCTCCATCAAAATAGGAATGCGTCCCACTGCACCAGTGTCTTGAAAGAGAATCATATACCAGTCCCCATCTGGTGTGTCCACAATACCTCCCTGGGCAACTCCATTTCCAAAGAAGCCCATATCATCGTTCACCACATCACAACCGACGAATTCATCCATCAATGAATCCGATACAAAGCATGCTTCTGTCCTCATAAACTTTCCCTTTTCAGGTGCATGGATACAAAATATATAGTATTTTTCACGGATTTTATAGATATGTGCTCCTTCTAATCCAAGTGGAACACCCTTTTCATCTTGTAACAGAACTCGATGTAGTCCATCTAGTTTAGGTCCTGTCAAATCAGATTTTAATTCTGTTATAAATATGGTTGTATTACCATATATGATATACACCCTGTCATCATCATCAAACAATAAAGAACAATCATGATAGCATCCTTCTATTTCGCTCCTTACCCATGGACCCTCTGTCGTTTGTGAAGTAAATAAATAAGTCTTACCTGTGTCGTTAGCAATAAAACAAATATAAAACTTTTCATTATGGTAACGAAGTGTTGCTGCCCACATACCACTGCCGTATATATTTTTTTCACCAACGAGATTATGTCTGTCATTACATTCCAATGTTTCGTATACGTAGGAAACAATCTCCCAATTTGCCAGATCATACGATTTAAGTATGACACAGCCTGGCATAAAATACATTGTTGTACTTACCATATAGTAAGTATCCCCTACCCGTATGACATCAGGATCTGGATAATCTGCCTTTATAATTGGATTTTCTACTACTGGCATATCTTTTATTCTCCCATCTTTATCTTTTTAAAATATACCTGATAATCTTCATAACCAATCTCATTAAGTTTCATAAAATTAATACCAGGATCCTGGTTCTCCGTTCTATAAAAAGTCCTAAAATTGCCCCACTCACGTTCCGTGTCTGCCGATAATTCTTCTGTTATATCTTCTTGTGTAATCTTTAGCACTCTTTCTTGTTTACATAATCCGGCAAGCACTTCTGGACCGTAGCGGAATGCTCCCATATCCTTTGCATCAGGCAAAGTTATAAATTGTATTCCTAATGGAAGCAAGATTGTTACAATGTTGCCATCCTCCCATTTCCTTGAAATGCTATAAAATTGACTGCTATCTTTTATACTTTCTATCAATTCATTATTTACATAAATTGATGCTTCTTTGGTAATCCACTCTGGAATACGTAATGATAAAGTAAATTCTGTTTTTTCTTCGCAATGTATGGTAAAAACAATCTTCTTAAAATCAGGTTTATTAATAAAGGTATTTGTCACGCCATTAATTGTTTGGCGTGCATTATTTTCTGATGAAGTCTGAAGGCTTCCATTCATATAATCTTGCTTTTGCTCAATTTTCACTCTTTTTGCATCCATTTGAAAGGTCACTGTAGAGTCAAAGTACTGTGCTACATATAGACAGTTTTTCTCTTGATAGTAAATATTTCTATTAAATGCAGCATTTGCCTGTACCGTCGTTCCATGGCAACAGAAAAACGCATCCCTTTCACCTGCCCAATCTTTTCTGCTAGCTGCTTTCATTGGCAAGAAATAGGTTACAATAGAATTCCCACTTCCTTGCTCTGGTCCCCTTCCAGTGCGGTATGTTTGTGCCATTACTCCGTTATACAAGTTATATTCCATATATTGAAGATAAGAAGGATCTTTGGTATATCGAAATAGAAACTCAGCCAAGCGCATCATATTATATACAGTACAATGCTCCTGATTCTTATCTCCTAAGCGTGCTTTGATTTTTTGCAATGGCATCCAGATTTCACCCTGTGTCTGTCCACCTGTTACCAATTCACCTCTATCCGTCACTGCACATTTCCAATATGCCTTAACTATTTCCATCCAATTTGCATCACCAGTTGCTTCAAATGCACGTGCACATCCCAAAACTTCTGGAATTGTTGTATTTGCATGCATGTTCGTTAAAACATCGTTTCCTGCTAAAAGTGGATTAAATAATCTTCCTCTATAATATTTTTTCAGTAGTTCTTGATACTTGTTCTTCTTTGTTATAATTAACAAATCAGCCCACGCTTCTAGCATTCCTCCCGTTTCTACATCCAAGATATTATCAAATTCGTCCCTTGTGAATTTATTGCTCCAATTGTAGAACCAGTCTGCAAAACGGTCTGCTATTGTAAGTGCCTGTTCATTGCCCATGAAACGGTATGCGTCAATCAAACCCATGAACAATTTATGCAAGTTATATTGTGGTGCCCATATCCATTTTCCTTTGGCAATTCTGTCCATATATTTTTCTGGAATAGGACCCACCCATTCCCCGCCATTTTCTTCCTGACAAATTGCAAGTTCCGCCACAATAGCATCTGCTTTTGCTTTTAACTCCATATCCTTTGTTTCTTCATATTGAAATGCTGCTGCCGAAATCCAATGTCCTAGAAAATGTCCCCTTAGTTGACATGTTGGATCTTCCCATCCACCTAAAATTGATGAGTCGTGACCTCTACCACTAAATAATCCTGCTTCCATTTTATAATTTAATAGTAAATGCTCATTCTTTAAACTCATAAGGTATTCTTTGTTTTTTCTTTCTCTTCTGCGTAGACTTTCCTCATGTATAACAACTTCTTTTCCTCTTAGTTCTATCATTGTTTTCTCCCATTCATTTGCAAAGTTTATAGTTTTCATTTATTTTATCTCTGTATTCTTCCTGTTGTATTTCCCCCTGCTAGTGCATGAACCTCTTCCACAGAAACCTGATTATAATCCCCTTCAACTGCATGCTTCAAACAACTAGCAGCCACTGCAAATTCAATTTGCTCTTGTGGTTTCCACTTTTGAATCGTTGCATAAATAAGTCCTGCACCAAAGGAATCACCACCACCCACTCTATCAACAATATGTATATTATATTCTTTACTAATATAACATGTTTGATTGGTATATAACATAGCTGCCCATTTATTATCATTTGCTGATAAAGAGGTGCGAAGGGTAATTGCCACCGTTTTAAAGCCAAACCTTTCGCACAGTCTTTTTGCTACCTCTTTATAGCCTTCTTTATTGATTTCTCCCTTATTTAGGTTCGTATTATCTGCTGTAATTCCAAACACATCGCTAGCGTCTTCTTCATTTGCAATACAAACATCTACATTTTGACAAAGTAAAGTCATCACTTCTCTGGCTTTTTCCTGACTCCACAATTTCTTACGATAATTAAGGTCGCAACTTACTGTAATTCCTTTTTCTTTCGCTTTCTTACAAGCCGCGAGACAGATTGATGCAACGGAATCACTAAGTGCTGGAGTTATACCAGTAAAATGAAACCACTCCACACCATCAAATATATGATCCCAATCAAAATCAGCTTCTATCGCATTGGCAATTGCGGAATTTGCACGATCATAAATAACTTTGGATGGTCTTTGACTAGCACCCTTCTCCAAATAGTAAATACCCATTCTATCGTCGCCTCTAGCAATATATGTTGTATCGACTCCATATTTTCTCAAAGAGTTTATAGCTGCCTGTCCTATTTCATGGCTTGGTAATTTAGATACAAATGCCACATCCAATCCAAAATTTGCTAATGAAACAGCCACATTGGCTTCACCACCTCCAAAGGTTGCACCTAGCGTTTCTGCCTGTATAAAACGATAATATCCCTCTGGTGCCAAACGCAACATTATTTCTCCAAATGTGATTACTTTTTTTTTCATATTATTTTTCAATATATTACCTCCTAACCGATTGAACAATTTCGTTTGCTTCCCTAACCAGCTTAGTAATTTCGTCGAATCTTCCTTCTGCAATTAGTTTTTCTTTTACCATCCATGAGCCACCACAAGCAAATACTTTCTTACATTTAAGATAGCTTGCCACATTTTCAGGTGTTATGCCACCAGTTGGCATAAAGTTAACATAACCATAAGGTCCAGACATAGCTTCAATCATCTGTATACCACCTGCTACCTCTGATGGAAAGAATTTTACAGCATCTAAACCAAATGCCAGTGTCTGCTCTAATTCCGTTGGTGTCATTATTCCAGGTATAATAGGAATCTGCTTGCTAATACAGTATTGTACAACACTGGGATTAAAACCAGGACTAACAATAAATTTAGCTCCTGCACCAACAGCGCGATCTACTTGTTCCGTTGTTAGCACAGTGCCTGCCCCTACTAACATATTTGGATAGTTTTTAGTCATTATTCTTATGGACTCTTCTGCTGCCTCAGTTCTAAACGTTATTTCCGCGCATGGAAGTCCTCCCTCAATAAATGCCTTCCCAAGGGGAAGAGCATCCTTCACATCGTTTAATACAACAACTGGTACAATTCCTATTTTACTTATTTTGTATAATATCATATCCATAATTATTTTCCCTCCAGTGATAATTTGAAATATTCTATTGCATTTTGGTAACAAATGCCTCTTACAATTTCCTTCAAATATTTCATATCTAGTGGATATTCTCCTGTTTCCACCCAGTCACCTATTTTGTTACATAAAATCCTTCTATAATATTCATGTCGGGGATAAGACAGATAACTTCGCGAATCCGTCAGCATGCCCACATTCGAATTCAGGATTCCCTGTCTTGAATAAATTTCAATTTGTTCCTCAATTCCTGCTTTATGATCATTAAACCACCAAGCAGGTCCGAATTGAACTTTCGCCTTGCCACCATTGTTTTGAAAGTTTCCGCACATAGCTGCTAGCATTTCATTATCCTTTGGATTTAGATTGTATAAAATAGTTCTTGGTAACTCATCTTTTCTCTTCATTGCATCCAGAAGTGAACTTAACTGATGGGCATATACTAAGTCACTACAGCTATCGCTACCTACATTGTCACCAATACTATTTTGCAATGCAGTATCATTATTTCTAAGTGCACCTATATGCATTTGCATTACCATGTTTTGCCTTGCGTATTCTCTTCCTAGTGATCTTAGTATATATGCTTTATAACTTTCTATTTCTATATTGCTCAGCGATTTATTTTTTAGTTTCTTCTGGAAGATTTCGTCTGCTTGTTTTTTAGTTGTTTCTCTATAAAAGTTATTTTCCAAACTATGATCACTCACCAAACATCCATTTTCTTTAAAAAAAGAAATTCTATTTTTCAGTGCATCTAACAAGTTATCGATATTTGCAATATTTTGTTTAGCAGACTCACCAAGCAATCCTACATATTCATTGAAATCCGTTTTTTCAATTGCAATGATACGATCTGGGCGAAATGTCGGCATTACTGCAATTTCAAATCTTTCCTCTTTCAATTTTTTATGATACTCCAGATTATCTACCGGATCGTCTGTTGTACAAAGCGCTGTCACATGCTGCATACGAAGTAGGTTTCGGATTGAATATTCTTTTGTTTTTAACATTGCATTACACCGATTCCATATAACATTGGCATTTTCCTCATTTATTGGATCCATTATCTGGAAATAGCGTTGCAATTCCATATGCGTCCAATGATATAGTGGATTACCTATGGCTCCTCGAACCGTTTTTACAAATGATATGTATTTATCATAATCAGGCGCA
>DATESN010000061.1:0-20247 GCA_035270785.1 Lachnospiraceae bacterium
AAAGTCTGGAAAGATGGTGGAAGTTCTTTATCCTACGAACCATTATATTAACCATAATAGACAGCTCATAGCAAGCCAGAAAATAGCAGAAGAGTTTGCGGGTAGAACGGTTGTAGAAGGCGAGGCAATTACAAAGAAATGCAATGTCTATTTACCAGCAGGGTACGACGAAGCGGATGTAAACAAGAAATACAATGTAATTTATTTTTTGCATGGTGTTGGAGGAAACCATTTTGAATGGATGTTAGATAAGAATGAACAAGGGGTTCCTGTGATTTGCAGTATTTTGGATCATTTGACGGAAAATGGAGAAACAGAACCCATGATAGTAGTATTTCCAGAGGGAAGAAGCGCGATCAATTGGGAAAATTGTGAATTTGATCCAGAGAGCACTTCGATGCTTGGGTTTTATTATTTTGATTATGAGTTGCGCTTTGATTTAATTCCTTTTATTGAATCACAATTCCATACATACGCTGATATCAATCAGACAAGTGCGTCGGCAAAAGAATATAACCGCCTGCATCGTGCAATAGCAGGTCTATCCATGGGTGGAATGCAATCCCTGAACCTAACCTTCGGTGGATATCGATGTGATTCCGCTTTCTTATGTGGAGCGATTAGTCCATGGAATAATGGTCTGGTTGAAACGGTAAGAACGCCAGGTATGGAAGACTTATTTTCGTTTGTAGGAGCCTTTTCAAATGCCCCCACGACTAGTAAAGGAGAGATACTTGGTGAAGGAATTAGAACAAGTGGATATACGATGTCCGTTCTCCATATTATATGTGGTGATTCTGATGGTATTGCATATGAAATGGGATATCAGAAAGCAATAAACGGACTAATGAAAGAAGCTGGGGATGCAGTAAAGCTGTATAGTCCAGCGATAATTAAAGGTGGAAAACATGATTTTGGTGTTTGGAATTACGGAGCATATCAATTTCTAAAACAAATTTTCAGAAATGAGGAAAAATGAGAATTCAATATTTTAAGGATGAGCAAGTTTTTAAACTTGATACTAAGTCATCTAGTTATGTGGTAGGAATAATTGGTAATGAAAAATTAATTGGACATGTTTACTATGGTAGAAAAATAGAAAGTCATAAATTAGCTTATCTTTTGGGATTAGGGGAGCCACCCCAAGCTTACCCTCTTGATGCTTCAGATCGGGTTAAATTTATGGAAGAATATCCGAAAGAGTACCCGACCCATGGTTTAGGAGATTATAAAGAAGATGCAATTGCAATAAAAACGAAAAGAGGTCATGGAACCTTACAATTAGGATATACAGAACATAGAATATATGAAGGAAAACCGTCATTAGTAGGATTGCCTGCAACATTTGGATCAAAAGATAATTGTATGACTTTAGAACTTACTTGCGTAGATCCACTTTTACATTTGAAAGTAATTTTGATGTACACTGTATTCGATGATATTGATGCAATTACTAGAAGCGTCAAAGTAATTAATGAAGACAAGGATGAAGTTTTTTTAACAAAAGTGCTAAGTGCTTCCATAGATATGACAAATAGAAACTTTGATGTGATGACAATACATGGAACTTGGGGAAGGGAAGGATCTATCAATAGATATCCTCTTGTATATGGAAATCATAGTGCATCATCAATATCTGGGAAATCGGGACCAATGGCACAGCCATTTATGGCATTAGTATCACATAATGCAGATCAGGACGTTGGTGAAGTATATGGCATGAATCTAGTATATTCGGGTAATTTTCTTGCACAAACCAGCATGGATCATCCAGATAACATTCGTACGGTCATAGGAATTCATCCTACTGATTTTTGTTGGAAATTGGAATCGCAAGAAGAGTTTCAATCACCAGAAGCAGTTCTTGTGTATACTTCAGAGGGAATAGGAGCTATGACACGTAATTTCCATGATTTATATCGCAAGCACTTAATTCGTGGTAAATATAGTAATAAAAAACGTCCTATTCTTTTGAATAATTGGGAAGCAACCTATTTTGATTTTGATACCAAGAGATTGCTTGGTATTGCAACGGAGGCTTCTAAACTGGGTATTGAGATGTTAGTTGTAGATGATGGATGGTTTGGGAAAAGAAATAATGATAGTTCTTCTTTGGGGGATTGGTTTGTTAATGAAGATAAGATCAAAGGGGGATTACACCATCTGGTAAGTGAAGTAAATAAATTGGGAATGAAATTTGGGATTTGGATGGAACCCGAAATGATATCACCTGATTCTGATTTGTATCGTGCGCATCCTGATTGGGCAATTGCAACGCCAGGGAGAAAGGCCGGACTTCGTAGAAGTCAATATGTTTTAGACCTATCCAGACAGGAAATCGTGGACAGTATTTTTTCAATGATTGCATCGGTGCTTCACAGTGCCAACATTGAATACGTTAAGTGGGATATGAACCGTGCATTAGCAGAACTTGGAAGTACAGGGTTGCCAGCAAGCAGACAAGAAGAATTATCACATCGATATGTAATGGGAGTATATCAGTTACAAGAGCGTTTACTGCAGGAATTTCCTGATTTATTGCTGGAGAATTGTTCCAGCGGCGGTGGCCGGTTTGATCCTGGCATGCTATATTATAGTCCACAAATATGGACGTCAGATGATACGGATGCGATAGAACGATTAAAAATACAAGAAGGAACTGCAATGCTTTATCCACTTTCTTCATTAGGCGCACATGTCAGTGATTGCCCAAATCATATTTTGGGTAGAACAACACCATTTGAAACCAGGGGATATATAGCATTAGCTGGTACTTTTGGATATGAACTTGATGTAACAAAAATAAAAGAAGAGGAAAGACAGCAGATACCTGAACAAGTTCGGATGTATCATAAATATAATGATCTTGTAAGAGAAGGAGATTATTATAGAATTGCATCTTATTCCCAAAATGGGGTTTATGACTGTTATATGGTAACGTCAAAAGATAAAAAGGAGGCATTGCTTACCTACGTACAGGTAATGATGTGTCCAGATAAGCTAGTACGTACAATTTGCTTGAAAGGACTTAATCCTAAACAAGTTTACCGGGTTGAAGGAGAAAATAGAACATACACAGGGGAAGAGTTGATGTATGCGGGATTAAGAATAGGAATGAAATGGGCTTGCGGGGATTATAAGGGAAAGATAATTCATATTATCGCTGTATAATAGTTTAAATCAAAACTTATAAATGTGTTGAAATGAAAGGTTGAAAGACAATGGGAAAAATAAAATTTGATACACCAGCAAAAGATTGGAATGAAGCATTACCAATAGGTAATGGTAGGATAGGCGCTATGATTTTTGGAAATGAAAATCGTGAAAGAGTGCAGTTAAATGGGGATAGTATTTGGTATGGTGGACCACAAAACAGATGTAATGATGATGCATATACTACACTTCCTGCCATTCGCAAATTAATTTTAGAAGATGAAAATATGGAAGAAGCCCAGCGACTTATGACATATGCATTATCAGGGACCCCACAAGGACAAAGACCTTACCAGACAGCAGGTGATCTTTGGATTGATTGGGGGTATCCCAGCGTAACAGAATATAGTCGTCAGTTGAATCTAGATGAAGGCATCGTGCAAGCACAATATAAGATAGGTGAGAATCTATTAGAAAAAGAATATCTTGCCTCCTATCCAGCACAGGTAATTGGAATTCGATTTAAGGCATCCATACCAGGCGGTTTGAAGTTCACAGTGATGATGACAAGGGAACGCTTTTATGACGGAACAGGAAAGTTGGATGATAATTCCATTCAAATGTGGGGTAACCAAGGAGAAAATGGGATTCGTTTTTCTGTTGGAGTAAAGGCCACAACTAAAGGTGGAAAAGTGACAGTTGTGGGAGAGCATCTTATTGTGGAGGATGCAGATGAAGCCGTCTTATATGTTGCCATAGAAACTTCTTTTTATGAAAAAGGAGATTTAAAACAAAGCCTTCTTAAACGGCTATGTTCCGCGGAGAAAAAATCATTTGAAGCTTTAAAGGAAGAACATCAAAAGGACTATAAGGAGCTTTACCACCGTGTGAAATTATCGCTTGGTAAAAAAGTAGAAAAAAATAATAAGCTACAATATGTGGAAGATTATTTTCAATTTGGTAGATATTTATGCATAAGTGCTAGCCGCCCTGGTAGTTTACCTTCCAATCTGCAGGGAATCTGGAATGCTTCTATGACACCTCCGTGGGATTCCAAATATACAATTAACATTAATTTAGAAATGAATTACTGGCCAGTGGAAAGCTGTAATCTATCCGAATGTCACGAACCTCTCTTTGAATTATTGAAGAGAATGCATAAAAGTGGTAAAGAAATAGCACGTAAGATGTATGGATGTCGTGGATTTGTAGCACATCATAATACGGATATATGGGCAGATTGTGCACCACAGGATATTTATATTCCAGCGTCTTATTGGGTTATGGGTGGAGCATGGTTGTGCACAAACATCTGGACGCATTATATATATACTAAGGATGATAAGTTTTTAGCAAAGATGTATCCAATCTTGCAGGATGCAGTTTTGTTTTTCCATGATTATTTAGTGGAAGAAAAAGGAGAACTTGTTACTTGCCCTTCGGTGTCACCAGAAAACACTTATATATTGCCATCTGGAATGAAAGGATGTGTCTGTGCAGGTGCATCTATGGATAATCAGATTTTACGTGATTTGATGCAAGGCTATCTTAAAGCTTCAGAACAATTGAACATAAATAATGAAGAGGTAGAAAAAACGAAGGAAATTATAAAAAGAATCCCGAGAGACAAAATCGGAAAGCATGGTCAGATCATGGAATGGCGTGAGGATTATGATGAGGTTGAGCCAGGACATAGACATATCTCACAATTATATGCACTTCATCCATCCCAACAGATTACAACAGATGGGACACCAGAACTTGCAAAGGCAGCACGTAAAACATTAGAAAGAAGATTGCAATATGGGGGAGGACATACGGGTTGGAGCTGTGCGTGGATTATCAATTTATATGCAAGACTTTTTGATGGAGAAAAGGCATGGGAAAATATACAAAAGATGTTTGAAAAGTCGACATTTCCAAATAGAATGAGCAATCACCCTGCAGGCGACGGGTTTGTATTTCAAATTGATGGTAATTACGGAGCAACCGCTGCAATCAGTGAAATGCTTCTGCAAAGCAATGAAGAGAGAACAATCTTATTGCCAGCAATTCCGGCGGAATGGTCTGAGGGTAGTATTATGGGCTTGTCCATGTGTGGAGGAGCTAGTATTGATATGAAGTGGTTGGACGGAAAAGTAGAAAGTTGTACGATACATGCCAAGAATAGTATAGAAACACAAATGCTATGGAATGGCAAGAAAAAATATGTGCAGATTCAAAAGGGGGAAGATTACATCCTGTTATAGAATCAGCAAAAATATAGATCATTTAAGTTAGCAACATATAGAAGTAGAATAGCAAGGTTTGATAGGAATTAAATGCTGTAAAAAGATATGATTTAAAAGTTGAGAGTGATGTTTTTTATAGTAGCAAGTGGAGGAAAAAGATGAATAAGATTGAACTTGAAAAGAAGTTTTCTACCGTTAAAACTGGTAGGTCCTATAAACAGCTTGGAAATCATAATCCAGTTATGACACAACGTTTCGGTGCTGATCCATATGCACTTGTGTATGAAGATCGTTGTTATCTTTATATGACAGGTGATTTGATTTCAATAAATGAAAGCGGAGAGATTGGCGAGAATACCTATGCTAATATTAATACTATTAATGTTATTTCATCAGGGGATTTGGTAAACTGGACAGATCATGGTACAATTTATGCAGCATCTAAGAACGGTGCTGCTTTATGGGGAAATAATTCATGGGCACCAGCTGCTGCTTATAAAATGATAAATGGTTCACCAAAGTTTTTCCTGTACTTTGCTAATAGTGGAAACGGAATTGCTGTTTTAACAAGTGATAGTCCAACAGGACCCTTTACAGATCCAATTGGCCGTGCACTTATTTCAAGAGAAACCCCGAATTGTGCAGATGTACCATGGCTGTTTGATCCAGCTGTTTTGATGGATGATGGAATAGCATATTTATATTTTGGTGGTGGTATTTCCAAAGATCAATTAGCCTCAAACCCAGGGACTGCAAGGGTAGTAAGGTTAGGAGAAGATATGATTAGCCTTGCATCTGATGCAAAAGCGATAGAAAATGTTATGTATTTATTTGAAGATTCTGGCATTAATAAAATTGGTGATACCTATTATTATTCATATTGTTCTAATTTTAATGTACCTGATGAAGAGGTGGAGAATCTTGGATTTGACAAAGGTGAAATTATTATGATGACATCTAAATGTCCCCTGGGTCCTTTTCAAATGTATGGTTCCGTGCTAAAAAATCCAGAATATTTTTTTGGAAAAGGCGGAAATAACCATCATTGTATGTTTACGTTTAAGGGAAAATGGTATATGGCTTATCATACCCGACTTGTAGAACAGGAAATGAATATAGACAAGGGTTACAGAAGCACTAATATTGATCGTGTATATCTAAATGAAGATGGAACAATTAAAAAGATAACAGGAACAAAAGTAGGAGTAGAACAGGTTGGAAGATTAGATCCTTACCAGAAAACGCAAGCAGTTACGATGGGAATCATGTCAGACATAACAACTTCACAATATGGAAGTATTGCAGAAAAGTATGGTTCGGGTGAAATGATTGTGACTGGTATTCACCCAGGTAGTTGGATAGGAATCTATGGTGTAGATTTTGGAACCAATCAAGGAGAAAAGATTACAATTTCAGTAAGATCTATTCCAAAGGCAAAGGGATGCATAAAGATATGTGTGAACAATCCAGACAGCGAAGCGTTGGGTTACATAGAAATTAAAGATAGAGTGAATGAAGATTTTCAAGAAATCACAGCTTCATTGGATAAAAAAATAACAGGCTGTCATGATTTATTTTTTGTTTTTGAAGGTGAGGGTTATGATCTTCAATATTGGTTTTTTGAATAAAGAAATTAGCAAACAAGCGCTGTAAAGGCTTTGATGGTGTAATGAATATGAAAGAAATAAAATTACCTAAAGAAATATGGGATCTTCTGCAAACATCTGGAATTACAAAAAAGGATGTTTGCTTTTGTGCACCCACTGATTTAAATGACACTGGAGAATATGTAGATGGTTTTCTTGTTTTGACAGAGGAAAAGCTATTCTGTTTAAAGGCAACAGCATATCCAGGAAGAATTCAGTATTTTAAAGGTTTTGAATTCAAAGACCAAATGAATCAGGAATATAATCAAGAATGGTCAATACAAGAATATTTCGTAAAAGAAATTGATCGTATGTGGATAGAACCACAGGTATCATGTAATCTGCTTCTTATTAAAATAGAGGATTTAGAAATTTGTGTATCTGTTTTTTCTAATCTTCATAAAAGCCGTGCACATTCTCTAATACGAAAGTTTGATCATCGGGGGGATGAGAACCAATTAGAAGTAGAGGAGGAAGATGAATATTGTCCTAAATGCGGAAGAATGTATATAGATAAGTCGAGAAAGATTTGCACAAAATGTATGGATCGAAAGTCTATCTTTATCCGTGTACTTGGATATTTCAAGCCACATAGTCGCATGATAGGGGTGATGTTCGCTTGTATTTTGGCATCTACTAGTTTAAATCTTGTATGGCCTTATCTTAATGGTACGATTTTATATGATGGGATACTGAGTAAAAATGAACAGTTTCTATTAAAATATGGAATTAAAAACGGGAACTTTATAACCGCATTATTTCTTGTTGTTTTGACTATGTTTGTAACTAAATTAGTATTATTGCTGTTTCAAATTATACAAGGTGTATTAACCGCTAAAATGGTTACGAACGTAGTATGTACTATGAAAAAGGATGTCTTTCAAAATATGGGAAAGTTGTCTATTCAGTTTTATAAAAGTAGACAAACTGGAAGTTTAATGACCAGAGTTATGAGTGACGCGGAGCGTGTTACAGGATTTTTCTTTGATGGACTTCCCTATCTATTTATTAATGGATTTATTATTTTGGCATCCGTATGTGTTATGTTAAGCATTAATTGGCAGATGACAATTATGACAATTTTATTGCTCCCAGTTTTGACTGTTATTAGTTTATATTTGCGCCCAAAGATATGGGTTATGTTTGGGAAAAGACATAGGGCGGAACGATCTCTAAATGGTTTAATTAATGATAATTTAACGGGGGCTCGCGTTGTTAAATCATTTGGGCGTGAAAAGAATGAAGTAGAACGATTCCATGGTTATAACCATAAATTAAAGGAAGCAGAGATTTCAATTGCTTATCGCCAAAATTATTTTCGTTTTGTTTATGGTGCGGCACAAGAAATAGCAAACATAGCAGTTTGGAGCATTGGTGTATATTTTCTTATGAATGGAAAAAACATGAATGTTGGTACCATCATTACGTTTGCAGGTTATGTAGGACAGCTTAGCGGACCAATGGGATTTTTTTCAAGAGTCTTTAACTGGTGGGCGGATAGTATGAACAGTGCCCAGCGTATGTTTGAAATTATGGATGCCATTCCTGATATTTCCGAAAAAGAACATCCTATAGCGTTAAAAAATCCAAGGGGAGAAGTTACACTAAAGAATGTTACCTTTGGTTATGAAGAAAACAGACCAATTCTCAAAAACATTAATTTTCATGTACCCGAAGGAAGCATGCTTGGTATCGTTGGACATTCTGGAGCTGGAAAGACAACCATAGTAAATCTGATATCTCGAATGTATGATCCCCAAGAAGGTTGTATTATGATTGATGGCAATGATATTAGAGATCTTTCTTTTCACGATTTAAGAAAAAATGTTGCCATGGTGTCTCAGGAAACATATGTTTTTATGGGAACGGTAGCGGAGAATATTGCATATGCTAATCCCGAAGCAAGTTTAGAAGATATTATGAAGGCAGCTAAACTCGCAGGGGCACATGATTTTATTATGCGAATGTCAGATGCATATGATACAACAATAGGTGCTTCGGGAAGGGAGCTATCAGGTGGAGAAAGGCAGAGAATTTCTATTGCAAGAGCCATTCTTGCAAATCCTAAAATTTTGATTCTTGATGAAGCAACCGCCTCAGTAGATACAGAAACAGAAAGAATTATACAAAAATCTATTAATTATCTTATAAAAGGAAGAACGACAATATCCATCGCCCATCGATTATCCACCCTTCGGGATGCTGATTATCTGGTTGTCATAGAACAGGGTGTAATTACAGAACGTGGAACGCAGACGGAATTGGCGGCATTAAAGGGAACCTATAGTAAATTATTAGGGTTACAGACAGAGGCTTTAGAATTAAAAGGTACATTATAGATACAATCATGTTGTAACGATAACGTTGGAGGATTTTGTATGGCAGAAGATTTTAATCTAGATCAAATGGAGCTAGAAACAGAGGAAATGCTGAGAATAAGATATCTCACAGAAGAAAACACAACCTTTGAACGAAATAAAGGTGGATTTGTCAGCTTGAGAATAGAAAATGAATTTTATCAAAGAATTCAGGTTGTCCGGATGTTTCCATTTAATAAAAAAGAAGAATATATATCTATACGCGTCGCGGATGAGAAATCAAAGGAAATAGGAATCATAAAAGATATGAAAGAATTTTCAAAAGAAACAAAGGAAATGCTTCGGGAACAAATGAATTTAAAGTATTTCACACCTATCATAACGAAGATATGTGACATTCATGATGAATATGGGTTTGCATATTGGAATGTTTTAACCGATCATGGCGCATGCCGATTTACCGTTCAAATGGGTGGAAAAGCAGTAGTACATTTATCAGAAACAAGAATATTAATATCCGATATTGATGAAAATCGATTTGAAATACCAGATATTACGCAGCTAACAGTAGCAGAACAAAAAAAACTCGATTTATTTTTGTAGGAGGTTACTTTGATACTTAATTATAAATTGTCACGTGAAAATAAAGAATTATGTAGATTAGAACATAACGAGAAAATATGTTATTGTCTCCCACTTGATATTGATATAGATGGGATTTACAGAAATAATTCTTTTACCGTCATTACCCAAAAAAGAATTATTATTTTAGAAGAAGGAACTGTGACAAAAACATATGAATTAGCAGATTGTGAGCTTGTTCAAAGTGAACCTCAAATTGCCTGTGGCATTTTATATGTGGTTCGCCAAGGAATGGAAGAATATGTGGGACGCTTTTCTGCAAAACATCTAACTCGTTATTCTTACATATCAAGGGGTTGCAAACTACTAGGTCAGGAAAGACAAGAACGAGTAATTAGCACAGAATATGAGTCTACCTGCCCAAAATGTGGAAGGGGTCTTCCAGGAACAAAGAATTGTCCAAAGTGTGGGGGAAAAAAGGAAGGTTTTTGGGTTTCTTTTATGGACATGCTATCAACGCATAAAATGCGTCTTTTTATAATTATAATATTTATGTTTGCGGCAACGATAGTAACACTGGCAGGTCCTGCAGTACTAAGATACCTTGTGGATGATGTTTTAATAGCGGATAAAAGTAATTATAAAAAGGCTATCATTTGCTTAATTCTTATGTTTTTAATGGGATTTGGAATTATGTTTATTAATTCCATAAAGTCATATTTATGTATAAAATTAGGATCTATCATTGGTGCGGATTTAAGAAAAAAGCTTTATAACAAAATACAAATGTTGTCTTTATCTTTTATTAATGAAAGAAGTCCTGGAGAATTAATTAACCGAGTTGTTCAGGATACCAACAGAGTGAAAGATTTTATGGGTGATACATTTTGTAATATGTTTACAATCATTATCATTTTCACATGTGATGTTATTTATATGCTTATCCTTAATTGGAAAATGGCATGTATCGCGTTTGCTTTTGTGCCATTAGCCGTAGGTTTATCCTTTAGTTTTCGTAAAAATATTAGAAGCCGTTTTCATATGCAGAGGGCAAAAAGTGATAAAGTTAACAGCAATCTACAGGATGTTATATCTGGAATGGCGGTTGTTAAGTCATACGGTCAAGAAAAAAGAGAATCCGATTTTTTTAATAAAGCCGCAGAGGATTATGCAAGAGTGGAAAGAGGAAATGAAATTTTTTTCGCACTGTTATATCCTTTACTAAGTTTTTTACTTGGTGTTGGTATCTATCTCATAACCTATTTTGGAGGTGTCAGTACAATAAAAGGAAATATGACACCTGGTGAATTATTACAATATATTAGTTATACTTCACTTTTATATACCTATGTAGGCTGGATAACTAACATGCCAAGAATGTTTATGAATATGGTGACAAGTGTAGAAAGAATCAATGATGTAATGAATCAGGAACCAAGGATTTTTGATGTTGAAGATGCACAAACACACCAAATAGATGGCGAAATTGAATTTAGACATGCTTCTTTTGGGTATAAATCTTATCAGCCAGTACTAGAAGATATTAATTTGAAGATTCATAAGGGTGAGATGATAGGTTTAGTAGGTGCTTCGGGAACAGGAAAATCAACAATGATAAATCTGATTATGCATTTGTATGAAGTAGATGATGGCATGATATTAATTGATGGTATAAATATTCGTGATATCAAATTAGAAAATTATCATTCACAGATTGGCGTAGTGTTGCAAGAAACATTTCTATTTTCCGGGACAATTCTTAACAATTTGCTTTTTGCAAAACCAGAAGCATCTTTGGAAGAAATTATTTATGCAACAAAAATGGCGAATGCCCATGATTTTATATGTAAAATGCAAGACGGATACAATACGTATGTGGGAGAACACGGATATAATCTATCAGGGGGAGAGCGACAACGAATTGCTATTGCAAGGGCAATATTGAACCAACCAAAGATTTTAATACTTGATGAAGCCACGGCAAGTCTAGATACGGAAAGCGAATATCTAATTCAAAAAGCATTACTTAGATTAACAAAAGGGCGCACCACATTTGCAATTGCACATCGTTTATCGACATTAAAGGATGCAAACAGGATTGTAGTAATTGATGGACACAAAATTGCTGAAGTCGGATCTCATAATGAATTAGTTGAAAAGAAAGGGATTTATTACGGACTTGTAAATGCACAGTTGCGAATGCAGAAAAAGGCAGATTAAAACATAAAACATAAAACATATAAGGAGAGCAATATTATGATTATTAACAATCCAATTCTACCGGGGTTTTATCCAGATCCTTCTATTTGTGCAGTGGGAAGTGATTACTATATTGTGAATTCAACATTTGCATATTTTCCAGGGATTCCTATTTTTCATAGTAAAGATTTAAAACATTGGGAACAAATAGGTCATGCAATGGAACGTAAAACACAATTACCACTTGCAGGATGCACCCATTCTGCGGGACTATTTGCACCAACTATTCGTTATCATGAAGGAAAGTATTATGTGATTTGTACGAATGTATCTGGGGGTGGTAACTACATTGTATCTGCCGATAAACCAGAAGGTCCCTGGTCTGAACCTAGCTTTTTAAAATGGGATCAAGCGCCAGGTATTGATCCAAGTCTCTTTTTTGATGAGGATGGAACTTGCTACTATATCGGCACAAGAGCTAATCCCTACGGCGAAAAGTATTATGGAGATAATTATATTTGGATTCAAAAACTGAACCTTTCAACAATGGAAATGGAAGGCGAGCCATTCTTCGTATGGAATGGTGCAATGAAGGATGTTGTATGGCCTGAAGGACCTCATTTATACAAGAAGGATGGCTATTACTATATTATGTATGCTGAGGGTGGAACTGGTCCGCATCACTGTGTATGTGTAATTAGAAGTAAAAGCATCGATGGTCCTTATGAAAACAACTTTTGTAATCCAATCATTTCACATCGTTTTCTAGGTAAGAAATACCCAATACAGTATGTAGGTCATTCGGATATGATAATGACAGTTGACGGAAGTTGGTATATGGTAATGCTTGCGGTTCGACCTAAAGAGGGATATACCAATATTGGAAGGGAAACATTTCTGACCAAAGTAGAGTGGGAAGATGGATGGCCAGTGGTAAATCCTGGTGTAGGATTACTAACTGATACACTTGAAGTAGACCTGCCAGAATGGAACCCTGAGGAGGATCCGGAGTCTTACACATATAGGAAAAAGCTGATACATACCCAACCAGGAATGGATAAAGAGTATAATTTTGTACAAATGGCACAGTCAAACAAAAGCCTCGGAATGGAGTTTGTACAGTTGCGTGAACCAAATGATAACATGTACCAGTTAGATACGGAATCAAATGCGTTAAGGATCTATCCGGGAACGGATAAGATGACAGATTGTGGAAACCCATCTTTTCTTGCAATCAGACAATCACATCACAAATGTAGAGTAGAAATAACCATGGACTACAACAATCTTAAAACCGGAGACGAGGCAGGTATTGTATTGTTACAAAATAATCTCTATCAGATTCGGTGTGCATATTGTGACGGAGTTGTACAAGTTATTATGGTACAAAATGGAGTTTCGAAGATCATCGCAAAGAAGTATTATGAGGAAGCAGATCGGAAAGAAAAGAAAATAGTATTTTGGATGAAATTAGAGGATAATCGTGCCGCTTTTGCTTGTAATGGGGAAACATTGATAGATGATGTGGACATCCATGAACTTTCTACAGAGGTAGCAGGGGGATTTGTGGGTTGTACTATAGGTATGTATTCCACGACAAATAAAATACAAACAGATTCCTATGTAGATTTTCTTTCTTTTTCTTATCAGGGTGATAAATAGGTAAATAAGTAGATAAATAGATAGTAATAGAAACTGTGTTTTATAAAAAAGCGTAGATAGAGTTGGAGGAATTCAAGTGTTTATGAAAGAAAAGAAAGCCGCATTCGAAAGTGGTATCTATAGAAATGTTTTTGCAGAAGCTGGTTATGAAACAGCTGAAATAGAAAAAAGAAAAGAAGAGATATTTCAAGTATTATTTTATGGGAATGAGGATGAAAGAATCTACCATCCTACAGAAAATGATATGGGGTATATGGAGGATACTGGAAACCATGATGCACGTTCAGAAGGCATGTCCTATGGAATGATGATGTGTGTACAAATGGATAAAAAAGAAGAATTTGATCGGATTTGGAAATGGTCAAAGACCTATATGTATATGGAGGAAGGTCCTAATGCTGGATATTTTGCATGGTCATGTAAACTTGATGGAACCAAAAACGCATATGGTCCTGCGCCAGATGGAGAAGAGTTTTTTGCTATGGCATTGTTCTTTGCTTCCCATAGGTGGGGTGATGGAGAAGGTATTTTTGAATATAGTAAAGAAGCAAAAGATTTATTACACGACTGCATTCGCAAAGGAGAAAACGGCGGTCCAGAACGTGGTATGTGGGATCCTGACAACAAATTGATTCGTTTTGTTACAAATGTTGATTTCTCAGATCCATCTTATCATTTGCCACACTTTTACGAATTATTTAGCTTATGGGCACATGAAGGAGATAGAAGTTTTTTTAAGGAGGCAGTTGTGGCAAGTCGTGAATATTTGAAGAAAGCTTGTCACCCTAAAACAGGTTTATGTGCAGAATATGCAGAATTTGATGGGACACCTTATTCCATGGGTAAAGAATTCTGGGGAGCACGTCACGATAGATATTTCAGTGATTCTTATAGAACCATAGCCAATATAGGCCTTGACTATGAATGGTTTGCTGCAGATGAGTGGCAACGTGAAGTAGCCAATCATCTGCAAGGATTCTTCTGTGATACCTTACAAGAAGATCAAAGAGATAGAGTATATGAGATTGACGGTACAGTATTGGAAGAAAAGGCATTGCACCCTGTTGCAATTATTGCAACAAATGCGCAGGCAAGTCTTGCAGCAAGTGGAAAGAATGCATTGTTATGTGTAAATCAATTCTGGAATACACCGCTTCGTACTGGGGATAGAAGATATTATGATAATTGTCTGTATTTTTTTGCATATTTAGCACTTAGTGGTAATTATAGAATTTATTAATTTAGAGTTTAGTCATAGTCAGGAGAATAGGAATATGAAAAAGTATACCGTGATATGCTATACAAGATTACCATTAGAAGATGCTGTATATTCGGAAAAACTTGCATTTAGTATGCATCTTGCTATAAAAAAAGAAGAGGAAGATGTAATTTCATTAAATCATAATGCAGGTGTTTTGTACGTAAAGGCAACACAAAATGAAGATGGTACATTAAACGCAAAAAGTATGAAAAATCCATTTTTGTTCACAATGAAAGATGGTAATTTTGGTGTTATTGCAGTCAGAATAGAGCCAGATGGAAATGGGGACGAATCAAGTAGAGGAAAGGTATTACTTTTTACTTCAAATGACCTATTACAGTATGAGGAGCATACCCTATTAGAACTTCCTGAAATAGATTTAATTGATGATGTATGTTGTAGTTATATAGAAGAAACGCAGGTATACAACATATGTTGGAAAAACAAAGAAGGAAATATATACGCAATTGAGCAAAAGGATTTGTTTGTGCTAGATAAAAAAGCAAATAAAAAGAAGCTGGAACAACTACAAATAAAACCATATAAATTAGTTTTAGAGGGTGCAGTATCTAGAAATGCAATTCAAGTATCAGAAAAGATTGGTAATAGAATAGTATGTAAATTAACAGTTCCAGAAAATATAGCCAATGTTGTACCTGAAAGCATCATAGCGTCTAAACAAAAGGATGTTATGGAGATTAGGGCAAAGGCGATTTACAGTGATGGCAGTGAGGTTATGAAGCCTGTTGACTGGAATACAGAGTCCATTAATTGGAATAAGGCTGGAACGTATGAAATAAGTGGACGTGTGCATCAGGATCATTATGCTTTTCCAATATCAACAGATAGGGCAGATCCCTGTGTTGGAAAATGGAATGGCAAATACTATTTTATTGCAACGAATGATGCAGATGCTAACCATACACTGTATATGAGAGAGTCAGATACCATATTAGGACTTGTAAATGCAGAGGAAAGATTAATTTTGGATTCGTCTACCTACCCACATGTGGGAAATCTTCTATGGGCTCCTGAATTTCATGTTATCAAGGGAAGATTGTATATCTTCCATGCTGCAACACCAGGGGAGTTTATGGAAGAACAATCACATGTCATGACACTTAGGGTAAATGGCGATCCAATGAATCGTAGGGATTGGAGTGAACCCATCAAAGTTGTTAAAAAAGATGGAACCGCCTTGTATACAAAGGGAATCACCTTAGATATGACAGAGTTTGAAGTGGATGGAAAATATTATGTAATGTGGTCACAGCGTCAATTTGTATCAGTGGATCAGGGTGCTTGGATCTATATTGCTGAAATTAATCCGAATGAGCCATGGAAACTAATTTCAGATCCTATATTAATATCTATGCCTGAATATGGATGGGCAAATAACCATACCTTTGTTGACGAAGGACCGTTTGCACTGATTCGTGGTAAAAAGGTGTTTGTTACATTTTCAAGTGCGGCAGTGGATAGTACATATACAGTGGGATTATTAAGTGCGAATATTGGTGACGATTTATTGAATCCTCAGGTATGGCAGAAATGCAACTATCCGCTTATGTCATCCAGGACTAAAGAGGGTGAATACGGAACAGGTCATAATGCATATGTGCAGGACGATGATGGTTTGGTATGGAACACGTATCATGCAAAACCAGGAATTGATGCGCCAAGAAGCTCGGGCATTAGAAGAGTACATTTTGATGTAGAAGGTTACCCAATATTGGAGATGACAGAAGAATTAGATTTAAAACCAGAATTGGCCCATGTATCAATGAAAGTAAGAAATGTAATGACGTCTCTTCCAAAATAAAAAACTGTAAAGTGCGGTAAAGGCTATTTGAAGACCGTAGTAAATATATGTTGTAATTATAAAATCATAGAAAAATGAAAAGTAATAAATGATGCCGGAAAAAGCAGATAGCAGAACAAAAATGGATACAACACTATTCCATGCCCTGTTTTCAATACATTCGCACAAAGCACAGCAAGTTAAAGCAGCGTTGATTGTTACGAATGCTTTAACAAAGAAATACAAGATATATAAAACAAATCCTGCTTGAAATCGTTCTTCTCCATTTAGGACAAATGGCATACATTGTAATACTACATAGGAAAGGATGCCTAGGGAAGCAAGGAAAATAGTTTTGATAAATTTAGGGCTTGATGCAATCAGTTGATAGGATGCAATTATGATTAGAACATATCCTATGATATCAGAGAAAATATCAATTCTGAGGGAACTTCCAATTACATGATTGATTATCATATCAAGTGTGTCCGGTGCATTGGTAGGGTAGGTTATGAATGTGGGATATATAATGATATTGTTCAAGTTTACATTAATAAGCAAAAATAAAAGACCAATCCATAGTAATAAAATTTTTTTCATAGGATCCTCCAATAGTGTGTGAATACGTATTTTTATTTATTATACATGAATTGGATAAATATATACAAGCCATATATTGCGAAAATATTATTAAAAGGAGAGAAAGACATGAACAATGAAAATCAAGTTAAGGCACCTAAGGATCCAACCGCCAAAAGACCAGTTGTATATGTAATGTTAGATAACATTATTGAAGGAAGTCCACAAAAAGATGGACGTTTTATGGATGTTAGTTTTCTTGAAGGACGTATGGAAGATAAAATCATAGGGAATATGCCCGGTATTAAGCAAAGCATTGCAGCAAAATTGCAGTCATGTGCAGGGCTTCGTGAATTAGTACACAGCATAGGGATTACAATTACAGCGGAGGAAAAGGAAGATAGACTTCAGTCAGCAGAATTTACTCTTCAATGTAAAAGTGGTAAAAGCTATCATGGAACGGAGTACAAAGCAAAAGTGCCTTGTAACGGAGAAGAAAAAATAATTGTATTATCAGATTATCCTGTTTCTACGACAGATACAGTGCTAGCATCCTTTCAAACTGTATTTGATAAATATATGATTGGGAAGATGACAATCTGCTTTTATCTTGAATATGGTTACGTGGTTCCAGAAATAACACTTGATAAGCCCGTATCATTCGATTCCGAAGAATACCAGCAGATGATTGGGAATTCGCTAGTTAGTCTGGGTAATGTTAATAGAATCAAAAAGGCAATAGAAAAAGCTAGAAAAGGTGAGGATGTATTTATAGCTTATATAGGAGGATCGATAACGCAGGGCGCTGGGGCAAAACCAATTGCTACAGAATGTTATGCATATCAATCATATATGGCTTTTAAAAAAAGGTTTGGCGTTGGTACAGGTGCAAATGTACATTTAGTCAAAGCGGGTGCAGGCGGAACCAGTTCCGAACTTGGATTAACAAGATATGATGATGATGTACTGAGAAACGGAACCGTTTCACCAGATATTGTGGTTATTGAATTTGCTGTTAATGATGGAGATGATGAGACGAATGGAATCTGCTATGAAAGCCTTGCACTGAAAGCGTGGGAAGGGAAAGGCAACCCTGCTGTTATACTTATGTTTTCAGTTTTTATGTCAGATTACAATCTACAAGACACATTATCGGCAGTAGGTTATTGCCATGACTTCCCTATGATAAGTGTGAAAGATGCAGTAGTTCCACAATTTTATAATGATAATCCTGTCGTTACAAAACGTCAGTTTTTCTATGATATCTATCATCCTACGAATATTGGTCATAGAATTATGGCAGAATGTATTGATTATTTTTGGAAGCAAGCTGATGTAGCACCGATGAAAAGGGAAGAAGAGAAGAAAGAGTATACAGTAGCAATCGGTGATACCTATCGTGCAATGAAGGCTTTTACTAGAAGAAATGCAACGGAATGTTTAGCAGTTCTCTCCTTGGAAAATGGTTCATTTGTGGAAACAGATACTATTTTACAATGTGTAGAAAGAGATGATGAAGCATTTACAACACCAGAATTCCCAGATAACTGGATGCATATCGGTGGCAATGGAAACGAAAGCTTCCGTATGAAAATTCGTTGTAAGGATTTATTGCTTACCTATAAGGATTCAGATAATAGCGATTTTGGGCAAGCAGAAGTGTGGGTTGACGATCATTTTGTTAGAACATTAAATCCACTAGCAGTTGGTTGGACACATTGTACTGCATCCATAGTTATAAGTGATGACAAAGTGGCTGAACATGAACTTGAAGTAAAATTATGTCCAGCTGATGGCAGTAAGAATTTCACTATTCTTGGATTTGGATACACGGAATAGAAGTGCAAGGGTAAGAAAAATTTATTCAAAAGGTAGATAGAGGGAAAATATATGAGAAAAAAGATAATTATAATAGGATTATTATTGGTGGGGGTAATAACCATGGTAGGATGCCAAAAAAAACAAGTGGAAAATAATGAAACTGCAAATACACAGGATATAATATTGGAAACAAAAGATCATACAGAAGAAGAAACAGAAAGTGAAATAGAACAATTGATAGAGAGCAGACCTTTAAAGGATATTTATAAGAATTATTTCTATGTGGGAGTGGCATTAAATCCCACAACAATAGGGAAGAGGTATCAGAACGTTACATTATCAAACTTTGACAGTGTTACTTGTGAAAATGAAATGAAACCGGATTATATTTTAGATTATAACAAATCTATAGCGGAGGTAATGCGGGATTCGGATTACGTTGCTGTTAATTTCGATAAGTGTAAAGATACAGTAGAGTTTTGTGAAAGCAATGAATTAAAAATGAGATTACATACGCTAGTATGGCATGCACAAACACCAGAATGGTTTTTTCATGAAGATTATGACGTAAATAAGGATTTGGTTGATGCAAAGACAATGGAAAAAAGAATGCAAAATTATATTTCTGCGGTGATTACGTATTTTGATACGGAGCATCCAACCCTTATTTATTCAATAGATGTTGTAAATGAAGCGTTTAATGGTGAAGGCAAATATAAAATAAAAGATAAAGAAAATCGTTGGTACGACACAATAGGTTACGATTACTTATATTATGCTTTTTTATATGCGAAGCAGGCGATAGAAAATTCTACAAATATGAAAGATGTCACCCTTGTTTATAACGATTATGCAATGTTGTATAAATATGATACTGTAACAAAAGGTCTAGAGGGGATTTTCCAGGAACATGACGCAGATGTCCATCAATTTGTAGACGTGATTGGACTACAGGCACATCTTGATACAGATACATCTATGAAGTCGTTTGCCA
>DATESN010000062.1:0-2815 GCA_035270785.1 Lachnospiraceae bacterium
TAACAAGGAGAGAGCCCAGGCGATACGGCGTTTCAATTCTCTATGAGAAGATAGTTAGATTACAAGAGAATTGGAATGCCGAGCAATGAGCTTCGAACGACTTACGGATGAGGGCCCGAAGGGTCGCGAAGCGACTTTCAAGGAATTCCGTCGAAACGCTTTGCGAGATTTGGAATTCCTTGAAACCCCGCAGCCGTTACGAATGGCATTCGCGCCTTGCGCGAATCCTAGGCCGAATTGCCGCCTGGAGCGGACGACCTACGAGATGACCGCGCCATCGGGTTCACTGTCTGTTAGGTACCATTTTTGTAATTTCAATTCAAACAGTACAATGATTTTTAAACACTCAGTACTCATATTCATTTCTTATCGATTCATCTACTTCCAGATATTATTTGGTCAGTAATCTGGGATATTATTTAAAATATATACCCTATTCCAAAATTAATATCCACTTCTCGTCCCAAATTTCCAGCTGCAATTCCGCCATCAATAAAACTAAATACTTTTTCATATGCATATTGGTAGCCTATCATTAGTTCTCCACCATAGTTTAAGCCATTATACTTTGATATTCCTTGTTCTAGATCACTAATAAAATACTTACTATGACCAATGTAAATTTTCGGATTTACATATATACCTTTCCATATATATTTCCATCCAACTGAAACTAATTCTCGTGATAGATTAGATTTAATGCAATCTATATTTACTGTACATCCATCAGTCACTTTGACAACTGATCCCGAAACAGTATATTCAATAGCTTCATTATATTGGTAAAAGTAATTTGCTTTCCATTCGCGCCCCTCTACAAGAGGGAGACCAAAGATCATTGAAATTGGTTGAATTGATACCTTGTGTTGAGCAAAACTGAACGAACAAGATATTATAAGTATTATAAAGGCAACATTTATACGTTTCATTTTTTGTCTTTTTTTTTGTGTACCTAACACCCCATTTAACTCTTAAATTGCAACTATAATATACGCTATAAAAGCAGAAACTAATCCAAAAAGCAGTTAAAAATATTAACGAAAAACCAAAATTTACTCACAAGAGTCTTTGAAAACACTATAATAATGGGAAATACAACCCAATAGAGCAGTCCGCATAATGGGAAATAAAAAATATTATTATGATGCAAAACAGTACCTTTTGATGGGAAATTTTTTTAATATTATATACTGCACAAATAGTAGCTTATAAAAACATTTAAGAGGTTTGTAAATGAAAAGTAGTGCAGAATTTAGGGATTTGTGGTTAAATGATGATATACGGGAGCAATTCGATAACTGTTTAGATAAATATCAGGTTATTGTTGTGTTATCTAAAGCAGACATCAAATGTAAACAACATCACCTTATTGTAAATAATCTATTACAATGAACCCTGTTATTTTCTAAAAACTTCGTTTTCTTGCAAAAATTTGCATTTTTAATTTCTATGCAACATAATTATTACAATCTAAAAGTAAACGATTCATAGATAAGATTTTATATTCTCTTTGTAACTAGTTGTATACTAGTTTCTTTCTAGGGATGCGTGTTGGGAACGTCCATTATCACAAAGGGAAAATAATGATAAAAAGATTTCAAATCCTTCTTTTAACTGCAACGATAGCAGTCGGTTCAGCGATGGCCGCTCCACAGTATCCATTTCCTCAAAACAGGGCAAACCCATACGGCAATACCGTTAAATATGCCGACCCTCAGATGATCCAAGATCATTTTACTAAATGGAAAGGAGCATGGTATCAGGACAAGGGTTCTGAAGCATGGATTCTTGCCCCAGAAGGAACTGAGTCTACAGTGTCCGAAGCAATTGCTTATGGTATGATGATTATGGTGTATATGTCTAGCTCGCAAAGCGATCATCAATCCGAATTCGACAAGCTTTGGGCTACTTGGAAAAACAACTCTATGGGGGATGGAAATGGTGGCATGAACTGGCGCATAGGTAAAGATGGTGGCACTGGATCTGCTACTGATGCCGATGTAGACGCTGCTCTTGCTCTCATCATGGCCTCCAAGCAATGGAATGACAGCAAGTATCTTGACGCTGCAAAGTCCCTTATTACTTGGATGGGTACTAACGACATTGATGGCAACAATTCTGTAAAGCCAGGTAGCGATTGGAACGACTATTTCAACCCAAGCTATGGCACTCTCGCTAACTTTGAACTTTTTGCTAAGGTTTCTAGCGACAATAAATGGAATTCTGTCAAGACCAAGGCTGGCCAAGATCTTCTTGCCTGCCAAAATTCTAAAACGGGCCTTGTAACTGACTGGTGCGATTGGAACACTCATCAACCTACTAAGAATACTAAAGCTGCCGTTGGTCAAGACGACAATCCTGGTTTTTTTGACGATGCAGCTCGTACTCCATGGCGTATGGCTTGGGCTTACTATTGGTATAACAACAGTGACGCCAAAACATTCAATGCTAAAATTACTCCTTGGATGTATCCTGAAGCCAAGGGTACAGCAAGCGAAATTAATTCTGGCTACTATCCTGATGGATCTCTTTCTCCCAAGCGTGATAAATTTACTTCTTCCACTTTCTCTGGTGGTCTTGGTCTAGCCTCTGCTTCCGATGAAACCGATGCTGGCAAGGCTTTCATTGCCACAGTCTATAAGACTCTTTCTAATATGACTAGTTGCGCTACAGGTGAAGGCTGCGGTTCTAGCATACCTGGAGAAAAATATTATCCATCTACTTTGAACATTCTCTATTTGCTCCTAATGACTGGTAATATGCCAAACCTCTACGACTTGAATGGTTTCACGCAGTTCACTCCAGATCCAAGCCT
>DATESN010000063.1:0-5266 GCA_035270785.1 Lachnospiraceae bacterium
ATATGAAATGATTCATTACTCCAACATATTACCCCCAATACAGTCTGACTCTTTAATAAAAAGAAGTACCACCACTTTTTATGGTGTTTTATGTCTTATAGAAGAAAGTTTTATTCTTTCAATCAAAGAGCAGTCTACATATTTTTTCACAAATTTACTTCGTATAAATAAAGTAATCCTGCATCCTTTAGACCAGGCTAGGGGCTAAAGTGTATATAATCCTTAAGCAATACACTTCAAAAGTCCCACCAAATCAGCTAAATCTTAATATGAATCTTAATATTGAATATTTAGGAATATTAAGTTAAGGATTGCTTAGTTAAGTAACCTTTTTGATGTATGAATTTATAAATAAAAAATAAACAATCATGAACAGAAATACAATAATATATGCAATAATATTCTCAGTTATATTTTGCATAAGTGGAAACACAGCATTTTCTCAACTTAAAGTAAAGGGAGATAATGGAAAAGTTATTATAGGGGGATTACCTTATGAAGCATCTCAGGCGTGGTATACTGAAGATTTTAACAACATTCTGTCTACTTCAATATTTGGCAAAGGTAGTTATGGTTCAGGGGCAAAGTTGTCCTTTGGAGACTTTGGTAGATGGGATTTTTATAGTTGGAATGTTTTTGTTGGAGAGTGGGGACCTACAGATACAGATAAATTATGGTTACATGGTAAATATGGTTTTTACCTTACCTATGGTCGAGCTGAAGAAGATTATTATTTAATGTGGTTTGATGCTCAAGGAGATAATGTTTTACATTTAAACACTGAATTATATACCCAAGGAGTAAAAATCCCTGCCAATGAATCAAATCAACAAAATAATGAAGAAATAAAAAATTCTTTAGAAAGAATTAACTCTTTAGAAGGAATAACTTATAATTACAAATTCTATAAAGGATCAAGTAGTATTTCACAAGGAGGTTCTAATAAAGAAACAAAAGATCAAGAATTCTTTATATCCTTAAATGATGAAAAGGATAAATATGTCCCTCAAAAGAATGGATTTAATGCAAACCAACTTAAAGAGTTTTTCCCTGAATTAGTAGAAACAGATAAAGATGGCAATAGTTATATAGATTACACAGGACTTATTCCTGTGTTAGTAGAGGCAATAAAAGAACAGTCAAAAATAATAACAGCACAAAGTCTTAAATTAAAAGAAATGAGCTTATTGGCGGAAGATATAACAACAATGAGTGAATCAAGTACAGATAGTAATTTTACAACAAAAAGCACAACTACAGATACAAATTCAATAAATGGTATTTTAGCAAATGCTTTCCTCTATCAGAACACTCCTAACCCATTTAATACAACAACAGAAATAAAATACTTCTTACCAGAAGGAAGCACAAATGCTTATATTTATGTATTTAACCTCCAAGGAAATTTATTATTAACATATAATCTTAATGATAATGGTTTTGGTTCAGTAGAAATTAATGGTTCTTCTTTAAATGCAGGAATGTATATTTATTCATTGGTTATTAATGGACAAGAGGCAGAAACAAAACGAATGATTTTAACTAAATAAAGATGATTATGAATAAGTTAATGTTAATATGCTTATTATTAATAAGTATGTCTTCTTTTTCTCAACCGCAATATAAAAACTCACTAAAGGATTTAAGGGAGAGTTATATTCAAACAGGAAGAGAAATGAGAGCAGAAACAAAAAAGATAAAATGTGAGGAAATAAAATTAACCTTGGAAGAAAGTAGAAACTCTTATATTTCGGCAAGAAATGAAGAGAATAAATTAATTGCTTTATTTCATTTATCAAAGATGTCCTGTCCTCAAATAATATCTTTTTTTGAAGAAGTTATAAAAAATGATACATCTGAGTTGATAAGATGTGAAGCAATAAAATATTTAGGATGGATTGATGCTCAGTCAAGTATTAAGTTTTTATTGAATAGAGCAGATAGTAATACAGAAATATCAAATTATGAAAAAGTATGTATAGGGACAACATTATCCGTTCTTGAAGATTATAAAGATGCTGAAAATATTTTAAATAAAAATTGTTTTACATTAGAACAAAAATATTGTGACAGATGTATTTGGGCTTATTATATTATTGGGAACAATTCTTCTATTAATTACTATCGCTACTTGATTAACAACTCAAAAGACGATATTAATGTAAATATTGCAGTTCAAAAACTAGCAGAGTTAGGTGATATAGAAACTGCTTATCCTGTTATGGAAAAGATAATGAATGAAGATAATGCTATAAAAGGCGGAATAATGAGGATATTAAAAGCAATAGGAGACCAAAGGAGTATTCAGTTAATAGAAAAAGTTGCTCTAAATGATAAAAGTGAAGACAATAGAAAGTTCGCAAAGAAATTATTAGAAACCAATATAAATAGATAAGTATATGAAAAAGATATTTTTATTAATATCTATGCTTGTGGTATATTTGAATGGGGTTACACAAGTATATGATCCTGCAAAAGCAATTGAGTATGCAAATATTTGGTGGAATGGAAGAAACACTCCTTTATATCAAAATTATGATGATTTGGGAGGAGATTGTGCCGCTTTTGTTTCGCAATGTTTAATTGCTGGTGGCCTTGATTTAAGTAAAGGAACTAACGGAAGTGGTGCATACGTAAAGCCAGATGGAGTTATAGCAGGAGTAGAACAATTAGTATATCATCTAAAAACATATCAAGATGTTGACTTTATTTCAACAACTGATGCATTCCAAACAGGGAATAATAAAGAACCAGAGTTTGTTGTTCCAGGAGATCCTGTGTTTTATGGATCTTCCGATTATAGTAAATACACACATTCTTTATTTTGTGTTAAAGAAACAGGAACGGATAGAACAAGGTTATACAATGCACATTCAAATAATGTATACCAACAGCCAAAATCATATTGGGGATCTATGATTAAATATTTCTATTATTTTCATATTAAGAACTCTATTCCTGAACATTGTAGGAATTGTGTGAAAGATGCCGATGAAATATCTATTGATTGCGGAGGTTCTTGCCCTCCATGTGATGATGCTCCTCAAAATAATATCATATCAAATAGTAATGATATAAAAGATAATAATTATGCTACACAAAATATCAATGTACAAAATGCAGTTGTTTTTGCAGGAAGAAATGTCCAATTTTTATCAGTGGATGATATTACTTTTGATAATGGATTCGAGGTTCAAGCGAATGCTCAAATAGAAGCAAAGACTACTAATAATATTTTAAAAACAACAAGAGATAAAAGCTTAGAATGTGATATTATGTGGATTAATTACTTTGGTTTAAATCAGCCTTACTTTTTAAATTTAGTAGGTTTCACCTCTTTTGATATAAGGGTATCTCAACCTATAGGGAATAATTTAACAATAATATATCAAAAAAACAATCAAAATATCAATAAAAATGGGTCAATAACTTTATGGAACGCACAAACTGGAGTAAATCATGATGCCTTAAATCCTAAAGATTTTGGACAATTTGTTGTAGATGTTACTCTTAGAAAAGCATCAGGACAAGCTATAACCAAAAGCTATTGGATAGTCAAGAGGTATATTTGAAAAACTTTAGCAAGTAAATCTTTTTGTCGTGCGGTATATGTTCTTAAGTATGATGGAAATGGTTCAAATTTGAGATTTGTTTCTGCTTCCTATATTGAATTACAAGTTGGCTTTGAAGTAGAAGCTGGTGCAAGTTTTGAAGCAGATGTATATGAATGTAATATGATAAATAATTAAAAACAATAGCTATGAAAAAGATAATCGTTTTAGTTGCACTTATATTATTAAGTGTAGTTTCAATAGCTCAAATCAAATTTGGAGTTAGAGGAGGGATGACTTTGTCATCGTATAATTCCGCTCAAGTTTTCTATAAATTTAAACCAGGAGTTCATATTGGAGGAGTTGCAGATATTCCTCTTGGCTCATCCAAATTTTCTTTTGTTCCTGGAGTTTATTTTGCAGACAAAGGAGCAAAAATAGATCATAGTCAATACCCTACAAATTCTTCTCATTACCTAGATTATTATTTTACAGAAAATAGATATAGCTATCAATTGCAAGTCCCTTTACTTTTTACTTATAATATTCCAATAAATGATAAAATAAAACTTAAACCACAAATAGGCGTATATCTTTCATATAGGATTTTGGGAATATATAATGAAAAAAGAGATTATGTTGGTACTGTTTCTTCAGACTATCCTACTGAACTTACTTCCTATCATTACTTTTATGAAAAGAATGGTTCAATGTGGGGACACGGAGGCAATATTGGTTTATCTATTTTCTATAATAAGTTTTCCTATACATTCTCTTGTGATGTTGGTGATTCAAATGATGTACTATCACCAGAATATCCTGATATTTGTATGTTCTTCTCGTTAGGATATAACTTTTAATTAGAAAGAAATTGATTAAGAATTAAAAAACGAAAATAAGAGATAAGAAGTTTATCTAATATTTTAGGTAAACTTCTTATATCCCTTTTGGTGATGTAATTATTAACACTCCTGCCAATGTCCTATTAAAACCAGTTGAGGATGTAATTATTCAATCGAATTTTGAAGTTGTAAGTGGAGCAAGTTTTGAAATGCCGAATTCAAGTTTTAAATGCAACTTTTTCCTCATTTGTTAATACTTTATTTAATTGTTCCAAAGGGGACAAATAACCAAATCTTTTACGAGGTCTATTATTTAATTTATCTTCTACCTCTTGTATCATCTTATCTGTCAGCTTTGAGAAGTCCATTCCTTTTTTGAAGTATTGTCTAATTAGCCCATTTAAGTTTTCATTACTACCTCTTTCCCATGAATGGTATGGTCTTGCAAAGTAAAACAAAATATTTAATTTACGTGCAATTTCTTCGTGATAAGCAAATTGACTTCGTCGAGCTCGACCTTTGGTCTTCGGTTCTTTTCCATTGTCAGCCGTTATTGTATGTATTAAATCCTTGAAAGGTAATAGTACATTTATTGTTTCTTGAGCTAAAGGCTTGGCTTCTTTTCCTTCTAACTTTCTAATTTTTACTATACCTGTTTTTCTTTCGTTTATTGTAAGCAATGCTCCTTTGTGATTTTCGCCTATTATTAAATCTATTTCTAAATCTCCAAAGCGTTCTCTTCTTTCAACCTCTATTGGACGTTCTGATATATCTACTCTGTTTTTAATCAATCCTCTATTATCATAATTATTGCCTCTTTTTCTATTTCTCCTACCTTGTCTTCTTAGATGTAAATGAAGTTTATCTTCACTA
>DATESN010000064.1:0-5165 GCA_035270785.1 Lachnospiraceae bacterium
ATATGTGGGATGGAAAAAGAAAAGCGGTTACATTCAGTTATGATGATGGAATTGAAATGGATAGGAGACTTGTGGAGATGTTCAACAAGTATGACTTGAAATGTACGTTTAATTTGAATAGTGGAATACAGTCTGGAGTAAATAGCTTTCTAAATAAAGGTGTCAATATAAGAAGAATGAATATCAAAGGATTGAAGGAATTGTATAGGGGACACGAAATTGCCGCTCACACATTAACTCATCCTAACTTGTTGAATTTTGATGATGAGACAGTATACAATGAAATATGGCAAGACAAATTCAATTTAGAAAATATCTTTGAACAAAGGGTACAAGGAATGGCGTATCCATATGGTACATTTGATGAAAGAATTCAAGGAATTGCAAAAGAATGTAATATAAAATATGCTAGAACGGTTATTGAAACTGGGGAATTTAAAATTAGTGAGAATTTGCTGGAATTGAAGCCCAGTACTAGCCATGGCTGTGGTCGTATCTTTGATTTAATGAAGCAATTTATAGAATCAGAAAAAGAGGAAGCACAGCTCTTATATATTTGGGGACACAGCTATGAACTAGAGGTAGAGAACAACTGGGAGAAGATGGAGGAAATATGTAAGAGTCTAGCCAGGAGAGAAGATATCTATTATGGAACAAATGCAGAAGTGCTTTTAGATTAAAACAACTAAGTATGATTATTATTTATATTTTATCAAAGGGACCCCTATTTCACAATGCGGGTTCTTTTTTATTACATAAAGAGCTTGTATCATCTGCTTACATTAAGAATAAAAATATAATTTTTGGAGACCTTAAAGATATTATTATATTTATATTTATATAAGGAAAGATTAGGAGGTACTTCAATCATGACAGATGTGAAGAAAACATTAAGTGGCGTCGATAATAAGCGATTACAAAGTTTAAAAGCTACCAATAAGGAAGGAACGGCAGCGTGGGCAAATGGAGACAAAAAAGAGCTTGATACGAATGTGTATATTCCAGCGGAATATAGTGTGGAAAAAGCAAAGAACTGGGTTGATAATGGAAGCCAACTTTAAAGAATAGGGATAGGAATGGAGATTTGTTATGTCAAAAATACAATTGACTATAGATGGTAATACAGCAGCAGCCTATGTTGCCTATGCATTTACGGATGTTGCAGCCATATATCCAATTACACCCTCTACGGGCATGGCTGAGATTACGGATGATTGGGCATCAAAAGGAAGAAAGAATATATTTAATCAAGAAGTAAGTGTGGTAGAGATGCAGTCTGAAGTTGGAGCAGCAGGAGCCTTTCATGGATCACTTCAAGGTGGTGCTTTATCAACTACATTTACGTCATCTCAAGGATTGCTATTAATGATACCAAATCTATATAAAGTAGCGGGTGAGTTGTTGCCAGGAGTCCTTCATGTAAGTGCAAGAGCCATTGCAGCTCATGCACTTAGTATATTTGGAGATCATCAGGATGTAATGGCAGTGCGGCAAACTGGATGCGTTCTTTTGGCTAGTGGTTCCGTACAAGAAGTTATGGATTTGGCACCAATTGCACACTTATCTGCGATTAAAGGAAGGCTTCCCTTCGTACATTTCTTTGATGGATTTAGAACTTCTCATGAAATACAAAAAATTGAAGCTTTGGAATATTCAGATTACTCAGAAATGGTTGATTATAATGCAATACAGGAATTTCGTGATAGAGCTTTATCACCCAATCACCCGGTAATTCGTGGTACAGCCCAGAATCCAGACATCTATTTTCAAGGAAGAGAAGCAAGTAATCCTTTTTACCATAATATTATATCAATTGTTCTAACATATATGGAAGAAATGAGTAAAAAGGTCGGTAGAAAGTATGGGTTATTTGATTACTATGGAGCAAAGGATGCAGAGTATATTATCATTGCAATGGGATCGGTAACACAGACCATAGAGGAAACCATAGATTATCACAATGGAAAAGGAGAAAAATACGGATTAATTAAAGTACATGTATTTCGTCCGTTTTCCGTAAAACATTTACTTGAAATTGTCCCAAAAACAGTAAAAAAAATAGCTGTACTTGACCGTACTAAGGAACCAGGGGCTATTGGTGAGCCACTTTTTCTAGATGTGATGGGTAGCTTTTGTGAGATAAAAGAAGCACCAATCATTATTGGTGGAAGGTATGGTTTAGGATCTAAAGATACCAATTCAAGTGATATTACATCAGTGTATAATAATTTAAAGCAAAATAATTCCCAGAATCATTTTACAATTGGAATTGTTGATGATGTAACGAATACATCTCTTGAAAAAAGTAATTATTTTTCTACAGAACCAACAGACCGTATTTCCTGTAAGGTATGGGGATTAGGTTCCGATGGTACAGTTGGTTCCAATAAACAGGCAATTATGATTATTGGTAATAAAACGGATCATTATGTGCAGGCATATTTTGATTATGATTCTAAAAAAAGCGGTGGTGTTACCATTTCCCATCTTCGTTTTGGAAAATCCTTTATTAAATCTACTTATCTTGTGGGCAATGCAGATTATGTAGCCTGCCATAGTCAGTCCTATGTAAATAAATATGATATCATTCAGGATGCAAAACAAAAAGGGATTTTCGTGCTTAACTGCCAGTGGACGGATGAGGAATTAGAAAATTACTTGCCAGTTAAATATAAAAAGTTAATTGCTGAAAAAGAACTAAGATTTTATACAATTGATGCCATTCAAATTGCAAAAGAAATAGGGTTAGGAAATAGAATTAATATGGTTATGCAAGGCGCTTTCTTTAAACTTATTAAGATACTTCCAGAGGAAGTATTTATTGAAGAATTAAATCATGCTGTAACACATTCCTATAGTAAAAAAGGGGATAAAATAGTGGCAATGAATAAGGAGGCAATATTACAAGGAGTTCAAAAGATTCATGAGGTACGAGTACCAAAAGAATGGTTAAGTTTAAATGAAGATACACAGGCTATCAAATCAGAATCAATTACAGAACCTGATTTTGTAAAAGATATCATGAGATTAATGCTAAAGGCAAAAGGTCAGAATTTGCCAGTGAGTGCCTTTCGAAGTAGAGAGGATGGCACGTTTCCTTCCGGTACGTCTTCTTATGAAAAACGTGGAATTGCAATTAATGTTCCTAAATGGATTGAAGATAATTGTATTCAATGCAATCAATGTTCCTTTGTTTGTCCCCACGGAGTAATTCGGCCTTTTTTACTGACTAAGGATGAGTTGGAAAAAGCTCCAGATTCCTTTCATACGAAAAAGGCAACAGGAAAATCCTTTGAAAATTTACAATTTAGAATTCAGATTAGTCCAATGGATTGTACGGGATGTGGAAACTGTGCTGACATTTGTCCTGCCAAAGAGAAGGCTCTAGTTATGAACCCTATTGCATCACAAATATCCAATGAAGTGGATAACTGGGAATATGCGAATTATAAGATTGGCTATAAGACAAACCTATCTTTTAATAAGTCATTTAAAGATAGCCAATTTAAGGAACCATTGATGGAATTTTCTAGTGCGTGTGCAGGTTGCGGAGAAACGGCATATACCAAGTTAATTACACAATTATATGGTGAGCGAATGATGATTGCTAACGCAACTGGTTGTTCCTCTATTTGGGGTGCAAGTGCACCAAGCACATCGTACTCCACAAATAAAGAGGGAAAGGGACCTGCCTGGGCAAACTCTTTATTTGAAGATAATGCAGAGTATGGATTTGGCATGTATCTTGCAACAAAACAAATGAGAAAAAGTCTTGAAGTAACCATGAAGCAATTAATAGATATGAATATAGAAGATAATATAAAAGCATGTATGAGTGATTGGATCAACAATAAAGAGAATGGAGAAATTAGTAAAGAAGTAAGTGATAAGTTGATACTTTTATTAGAAGATTATCAAACCGAAGATACCGTTATCAAGGAATTGGTTTATAGTATGAAGCAGAGAAAGGATTACCTGATGAAGCGTTCCCAGTGGATTGTTGGTGGAGATGGTTGGGCTTATGATATTGGTTTTAGCGGGCTTGATCACGTTATGTCATCAGGTGAAGATATTAATGTATTGGTATTTGATACGGAGGTATATTCCAATACAGGAGGTCAGGCCTCTAAAGCTACCCCAGCCGCTGCTGTTGCCAAATTTGCCACATCAGGAAAGAAATCAGGTAAAAAGGATTTGGGAAGAATGATGATGACTTATGGGAATGTATATGTAGCTCAAGTTGGTATCCATGCAGATAATTCACAGCTAATAAAAGCAATTCGTGAAGCAGAAAGTTATAAAGGTCCTTCCCTTATCATAGCGTATGCGCCATGCATTAGTCATGGTATTAAGGAAGGAATGGGGAAAAGTATGGCAACTATTAAAAAAGCTGTGAGTGCAGGCTATTGGCATCTTTATCGATATAATCCAATTTTAAAAAAGGAAAGTAGGAATCCTTTCATTCTTGACTCGAAAGAGCCTACTGAGAATTTTCGCGATTTTCTTATGGGCCAAGTTCGATACAGTTCCCTTCTGATCTCATTTCCAAAGGAGGCGGAAGAACTATTTGTAAGAGCAGAAGAATATGCAAGAGAGCGATATGAGATATATAAAAGTTTAGCGTCCTTGTAAGTCTTGATTTCGATCATCATGTTTGGACTTGTTAAGTGATAGTTTTGATGAAAAACTATCACTTTTTTTTTTTGTTTTTATTAAAAAAGAACAAAATGTAATAATTCTGTAATAAATATTTAAAAATATTGTAATATATTGAAATTGAATTGAAAGATAAAAAATAGATGATAAAAAAGAACTTATACTATGAACTATGGTAAGTTGAATCCAGTGTATATGAGGGTCCTAGAAAAATGAGATGAAAATTTTTAAAATTTTTTTATAAAAAATATTGGAATAATTAAACAAAGATATTACATATAATAGAAGTTTTCTAGAAAAGTAAGGAAATGCGACCAGTATATAACATTGAGGATGAATTTTTGCTGTGATATTATATGCATGTAACCGACAGATGCAAAAAAGGAGGTACCATATGAAAAGAATTATTATAGCATCAATATGTAGTTTAGCTGTTTCGTTTTTGGGGATATTTGGATCGAACCAAATTTCTGTGAATGATAATAAGTTATTAGAAAATAATGAAACTG
>DATESN010000065.1:0-4622 GCA_035270785.1 Lachnospiraceae bacterium
ATGCTATAGTGTTGGGGGTAACTATTATATCAAAAGAAGAAAGGGACAGGACGGCGGAATTTCTATATACAATGCCATATTCGCGTAAAATCATTATCAGTGGGAAAATCATCGCAGCCGCAATGAATGTTCTATGCATGACAATTTTTACATTTTTGTGTATTATTCTTACATTGGTCTCTCAAATGAACGGCGAGAGCATTATACCCCTAATTTTGACGACTATGATTGGTATGTTTTTTGCACAAATGTTGTGCCTTGCTCTTGGATTGCTTTTTTCGTCGCTATTCAATTACCACCGCACAGCAATGTCAATAGCGATTTCATTCTTTGCGTTGTCGTTTGTTTTAGCAACAGTTATTGAATTAGTAGGAAATATGGAATTTTTGAATTTTCTGACCCCGTTCCGATATTTCTTTGCTCCATATGTTGTGACAAACGGAATTAGTTCAGTATACCTATTACTAAGCCTATTTTTCGCTGGAGTTTTCATTTTCCTCACCTATAAGCTATACGAAAAAAGAGATATACATTGCTAAATGAAATGGTTTTGATAAAAAAAGCTGAATGGATACTTTGTCCTGCTTGCCAAAACAAGACTCGGATTAAAGTTCACCAGGACACTGTATTATTAAATTTTCCGTTATTTTGTCCGAAATGTAAACATGAAACTTTAATTAATGTACAACAAATGAATATGTTAGTTATCAAAGAGCCAGACGCAAAGACGCAGAGCCGATAGCATACAAGATTAAAATTGTGGTTATCGGCTCTTTTTTTGGCTCTACAATATAGCACCTAAACACAAAACCGTTGCCATACAACGATATTGGGTTTTGAGATGTTGCGGCGGTTTGAAATACTACATTTCGGCCGCCTTTTTTCTTTTCAAAAAATTGAAATTTAGAGGGTGTATTAAAGTTACCCTTTTTAAGGATACGGCGGTATCAAGGGAGGTATTGCCGTGTCTATTTTTAATTGCTATAGCACACACAAATTCTATGCATTAAAAAAAGCCTGTATCCCCCAACGGAATATTATTGCTCTCGATATGAACACACATATCATCTAATAAATGCTAATAGTTCAACTGATGCTCGACTGTATTTTCAGTCGAGCATTTTTGCGTTTAATTTCAAATCTTTTAAAAGAGTTTCTCAAAAGTTTGGCAGTTTTGCAATTCTCACCGTAGTAGTGGTGAAAGGGGAACAACGAAGTCACCGCCCGAAAGGGGGTGAGAATATGAAACCTAATAACCATGAGCAAAGCAAGCGACACACCTTTGACAGCTTTTGTAAAAAAATCCTAAAACATGAAGCAAGGGATTATTACGATGAATTACAACGACAGCGTAAAAGGGAAAAGACATTTTCAGATTTATCTGTAAAGGAAATGGAACAGCTTTACACAGTAGATAAATATTTTGTTACTGAACAGATTTTCAATGTGCTAGGTCTGGATGTCATTGTTACAGATGATGTTATTGCAGGGGCATTACAAAGTTTGCCAGAACACAAAAGAGATATTATTTTACTTTCCTATTTCCTTGAATTATCTGATCGAGAAATAGGGGACAAGCTGAATATGCTACGTTCTACCGTTCAGTATCAAAGGACAAGAACTTTACAACAGATAAAAACTTTTATGGAGGGAGATGCCTATGAGTAAAAAGACAAGAAAAAATAATCATCTACTTTCCTACCCACTTATCGTATTAGCCTCTAGTGGAGATGTGGATGCTATCAATGCCGTTCTCAAACATTATGAAGGGTATATCGCTGTACTGTCCATAAGGCAGTTATACGATGAAAGTGGTAATCCGAATTTTTGTGTGGATGAAGCATTACGCCGAAGGCTGGAAACCAAATTGATTACAAAAATTTTAACTTTCAATGTAGCTTAATAGATAAATCCATAAGAATAAGTATCCACCCCTTTCCATATATCTTATGGTCTATTTGCACATTAGAATCTCATTAAATTGAATTTTGTTCTTTGAAAAAGAAAGCACAGAAGATAACGCTGTTGCAGTATAAAGTAAAGCGGATACATTCATTTATATCGAGCCAAGAGGCTAATACGCCAAGACCTCTATTTGGAGAGAGCGAACAATATCAGGTCTCAAAGCAAACATGGCAATTTGCGGGCGATGACATATAAATGGGATAATGATACTCCCCTATAGCCATAGTCCGAGCGTTAAAAGCGTCGTAGGCGATGGGTAGGGTTTCGGCAGAACGTCGAAAGGGTGCAATTCCCGTGGTGCTGTGCCAACAGCCGTCCGAGTTTACTTAAAATTAAGGATGTAGATTTGTTAATTTACTTATTTCTGTGATTTGGAAAGGAGATGAAGTGTATGGATCACTGCATTATGCGTGGAGATATATTTTATGTCAATTTGAATTATGGAGTTGGATCGGAACAAAGAGGATACCGTCCAGTTTTAATTATTCAAAACAATATAGGTAATAAATTTAGTCCTACAGCTATTGTAGCAGTAATTACAGGAAAAATTCACTATAAAGCTAGAATGCCAACTCACCATATATTGGAATCCACTTCAGTATTAGCCATTCCATCAATGGTTTTATTAGAGCAGATTATTACAATAGATAAAAGACGTTTAAAAAGATATGTAGGTAGAATAAACGAAAAAGAAATTTTTCCTATCAATAAGGCTCTCTCAATTAGTGTAGGGTTGGAGAGCCTATAATTATGATTTTTGATAAAAGATAATCGACACAATTCACATAAAACTGGAACCTATTTATAATGAAGGTATGTATTCACGGAGGTGTTTACAGATGGAAAATAGTAAATCTAAATCAAAAGACTCAGTAATAAAAAGATCTACCCCTAATAAAGAAATCACCTATTTACAATCTAAAGAATATGACAACTTCATTAATACAATGGTAAGTGTGGTAGAAAAATATGGGGTTGAGATTTTAGAAGAAATAGAATGTGCTGTGTAATCACACAGCGCATTACATAGGATATTTTCCATTTGTTCACCTAGAAAAAAAGGAGGCTTTATTTATGAATAGAAGTGGAATGAAATGTGTTTTATATCCTCGTGTTAGTACAGAAATGCAAATTGATGGATATAGTTTAGACGGTCAAAAAAGCAGTTTAAATCGTTTTGCAAATAGAGAAGAAATGATAGTAGTAGATATTTATGAAGATGCAGGAAAATCAGGAAAATCAATTGAAGGCAGACCTGCCTTTAAGAAGATGTTATCGGATATAGAAAATGGCTTACAGGTAGATTATGTATTGGTATATAAACTATCACGTTTTGGAAGAAATGCATCTGATATTTTAAATTCTCTAGAGTTGATACAATCCTATGGGATAAATCTGATATGTATAGAAGAAGGAATTGATTCATCCCAGACAAGTGGAAAATTACTTATATCAGTCCTTTCTGCCGTAGCTGAAATAGAAAGAGAAAATATCATTGAGCAGACTATGAATGGGCGTAAAGAAAAAGCAAGGCAAGGCGGATGGAATGGTGGATTCGCTCCCTATGGTTATTATTTAAAGGATAAATTTCTTTTCATTCAAGAGAAGGAAGCCGAGGCTATTCGTTTAATATATGATAAATTTGCAAATACAAATATGGGATATGGTGGAGTAGCACAATATCTTAACTTACAGGGTATTGAAAAGATTACAAGACAAAACGGAAAACTTAAAGAATGGAGTGGAAGTTTTGTAAGGCAGATTTTAGATAATCCTATTTACTATGGAAAGATTGCTTTTGGAAGAAGGGCAAGGGAAAAAATAAAGGGTACAAAAAATGAATATAGACAAGCATGGCAAGAAGATTATATTTTAGCTGATGGAAAACATGAAGCTATAATAGATGAAGTACTATGGAATAAGGTTCGTGAAAAAAGGGAAGTAACAGGAATAAAGCAACCATCAAAAGTAGGTAAAGATCGTGTTCACTTATTATCAGGAATTTTAAAATGTCCTATCTGTGAGAGTCCTATGTATACGAATAAACGTGCATGGACAAATAAAGATGGAATATATAAGGAAGTCTATTATTATGTATGTAGCCGCAAACGAGCAGTTACAGGTAGAAGTTGTACCTATAAAGCAATGCTAAAGAAAACAATAATTGAACCCCTTGTAATTGAGGCTATTAGAGAGTTGGTCAGTAATGAAACATTTGCAAAGGAAATTAAGGCAAGAATAGGTACTCAAATAGATACCACAACAATTGATAAGGAAATGAAGAATTATGAAGCCAAGCTTCGTGAGGTGGATTTAAATAAGGCTCGGCTAGAAAATGAAATTGATACACTGCCAGCAGATACTAAATATCGGGATAGAAAGCTACATGATATGACTATTCGCCTAGATGGGCTTTATGATATAATGGTGGAACTAGAAGAAAAGATTGAAGATGCAAAATTAAGAAGGCAATCAGTTGAGAGAGATGCAATTACCCTAGATAATGTTTATAAACTGATGATTAATTTTGAGAGGGTATATGATAAAATTAATGATGAAGAACGTAAATCTTTAGTATCTTCCTTAATTAAGGAAATTCAGATATACCCTCGGGATGAGGCTGAAGTACCACTAAAGTCCATTTCCTTTAATTTTCC
>DATESN010000066.1:0-2819 GCA_035270785.1 Lachnospiraceae bacterium
CCCTGACTAATAAACCAACGCACCCACAGCCGATAATATCGCTTATGTGTTGCAATAACCTGATATTTATCTAAACAGTTATCGAATTGCTCCCGTATATCATCATTTAACCACAAATCCCTAAATTCTGCACTACTTTTCATTTACAAACCTCTTAAATGTTTTTACAGGCTACTATTTGTGCAGTATATAATATAAAAAAAATTCCCCATCAAAAGGTACTGTTTTGCATCATAATAATATTTTTTATTTCCCATTATGCGGACTGCTCTATTGGGTTGTATTTCCCATTATTATAATGTTTTCAAAGGCTCTTGTGAGTAAATTTTGGTTTTATGTAAAAAGTTTTAACTGTTCTTGGATTAGTTTCTGCTTTTATTGTGTATATTATAGCTGAAATTTAAGAGTTAAATGGGGTGTTAGGCAGATTAATGTGATCCCTATTGAACGTACAGTGAGGTTATGGTTCAATTTACTGATATATATTTTAAATTTAAGAACTTGAATAGTGGAGATCAAAAGTGGATCTATTGATAAAATTCTTTAATCACCCATTCTTTTCTATTGTGGGTGGCTTTTCAACTGTGTTAGCTATTTGTCTATCTATTTATTCCTGCTGGGCAATATTTTATGGCATATTCCCTGTTTGGGTTAGGCTTGGTAAGAGTTTATCAAATAGGAAAATTGCACTATATTCTGAATCTGGTTTTGGGAGTTTAAAGTGTTTGCTTACTGACTCTGGTGTATTTAAAGATGGGAATATAATTCAAATACATAAAGATGCGCTAGCAAAAGGCTCTCAGTATTCGATAATGCTTGTAGATTACTCAGAATATAAATCATCTCTTTTAGAAATATTAAATTACAAAGCAGACCGTGATTCGCTTATAGTATATGCGCCTGCAAGTGGAGAAAGAATTCCAGATAGTACAATGGAAATTATCAATCAAAAAAGGAATTCTATTGTAGTCAACATGCGTGGAAGATTATTAAATGACATTCTGATTTCTATGATTACAACAAGCTATGAAAAAAATTGAATTGAGTTCCAAAATTAGGCATTTTGTTAAAAGTTCACTATCTCCTAAAATGGAGGATATTGAATTTGTTTCTAGTATTTATAAATCATTCAATGATTTACTAGGAAATAGTAATTGTATTCAAATAGGATCATTTCCGAGATATACAGCAGTAAAGCCGCTTCATGATCTCGATATATTATATGTAATTGGGGATTGGAAAGAAAAGAATGAGGTTCCTGTTGAATTATTAAATAGATTAGCAGAGAAATTCAAACAGGAATACAGAAATCCGACAAGATACAATATAAAAATTTGCATTCAAACACATTCTGTGTCGTTTTCATATGTTGATGTCTTTAATGATGAAATATTTTCAGTTGATCTTGTTCCTGCATTGAAAAAAGGGAAAAATGAATTTGATAGAGATATGTTCTATGTTCCTGAAATAATTGAGAAAAGACATGGATTGCAAAGACAAATTCTTTATGAAGAAATGCGTCGAGATCACAAAGATCTGCATTGGATAAAAACTGATCCGCTAGGTTATATTGAGGTTGCGAGTAAGTTAAATAGAGCCTCTAAAGATTTTCGTCTTGCCGTCAAATTCGTAAAAGGATGGAAAAACTCATGCAAGCGTATAAATGATGAGTTTAAGTTAAAGTCATTTCACCTGGAACAAATAATTACAAATAAATTTGCTAAGAATCAAGAAATGGATGTGTTTGACTTGATTTTTGATGTTTTGTCAAATTTAAAAATAAGTATTCGTAATCCATGCATACCTGATAGGGCAGATTCATCTAAAATGATAGATAGCTATGTGCGTGAATTAAATGAAACACAAATAGAATTAGTACATAACGCTGTTGATGCAGTATTGATTGCATTCGAAAACATCAATTCTGAAGTTGATTTTAATACAATTCTAGCATCTGGATATTATAAGCGCTGTGGCGTATCTGAATCATTTCTATTTGATCAAAAAATCCCTATGTTAATCGATGAGTCGTTTGAATTCAAAGCAGATGGATATGTAAAAAATATAAACGGGTTTAGAGACTATCGAGCAAGCTTGAAAAGAGTCAACGGTGTCGTTGATACAAAGAATAAAATTGAGTTTGCTGTTGTAAATAATGACACAAATGGAGATATGATTAAGTGGAAGGTTAAAAATGATAATCGATGTTTAGAAAAAAGAGGGGAAATAACTGATTATCATACGCTTCATAATCCTGAAAGTACCGCTTATTATGGAAATCATTTCGCAGAATGTTATTCTATTAAAAATGGTACTTGCATTGCCAAAGACATTGTTCATGTTGTCGTAAATAAGTAATAAACAGACGCTATTTGAATACAAAAACTGCCTAACAAACAACGGTGTACCCGCCCCCGCGGTCGTCTCGTAGGTCGCTCGCTCCAGGCGGCAATTCGGCCTAGGATTCGCGCTTACAGCGCGAATGCCATTCGAACGGCTGCGAGTTTTCTTCGGGTTTGCTTCGCAAAACCTCAGAAAAAACGCATCCGTATCTCATTCTGGCCTCATTGCACGGGTTTTCATTTCTCTCGAATGTAATTATCTTCTCATAGAGAAGTGAAAACCCGTTACGCCTTGGCTCTCGCCCCACGAAATCTAATGCGCCACAGGTTATCTAAACGTTAGCGGAACAAAAAAAAATAAAACCCCCTGAATTCTATATTTGTGCTAATTGGAGGTAAATATCATGAATGCTAAAGGATCTAAAAAAGTCATCTTACTATTGCTAGGCCTTGCCCTAACAACCTTGTACGCTCAGC
>DATESN010000067.1:0-2241 GCA_035270785.1 Lachnospiraceae bacterium
TTAAATAATGTTGGATTAGGCAAGCAATTGCATAAGAGACCAAACCAGATGTCAGGTGGTCAGATGCAAAGGGTTGCTATTGCCAGAGCACTTGTAAACAATCCGGATATTCTTTTAGCGGATGAACCAACGGGTGCACTAGATACGGAAACAAGTTATCAAGTATTAGAGATTATAAAAAAGATTGCAAAAAATAGACTGGTTATTATGGTTACTCATAATCCAGAACTAGCAAAGGATTACGCCACAAGAATTGTAGAATTAAAAGATGGAAAGATTATGAATGATTCTCATCCTTTTGAAGGAGAAGAATTGGAAAAAGAAGCATCAAAAGTGAAGCTGAAAGAAGTTGAAAAAGTAAAGAAAACAAAAATGAAGTTTACTACGGCCCTTTCCTTAAGCCTTAATAATTTGAGAACAAAAAAGACAAGAACTATATTAACTGCATTCGCGGGGAGTATTGGTATTATTGGAATTGCTTTAATACTTTCCTTATCTAGTGGAATTAACGAATATATCACACATGTACAAAGCGATACCTTATCATCCTACCCGCTTACCATTGAAAGCGAGGCAATGGATTTCAGTGCTATCATGAAAGCCCAAAGAAATGGAAAAGAAGACAGTAATAGTAAACATGATTTGGATAAAGTGTATTCTCATAACGTATTGCAAAATAGCTTAAGCATGATGAAATTAAAAACAGAAAGCAATGATTTGGGTGCATTCAAAAAGTTTTTAGAAAGTGATGAAAGTGGCATCCATGATTATGTTACAGATATTCAATACGGATATGATTTGGATTTACAGATCTATAACGCGGATACAACAAATAGAATTCAAAAGTTAAATCCAAGCGATACACAAGAGCGAGGAATGCCTATGATGACTCAATTTGCATCCAATAATGCATTTACAGAACTTATAGGCAATACGAACGTATTAGAATCACAATATAACCTTTTATCAGGAAGATGGCCTACAGAAGGAAGTTTCAATGAAGTTGTCATTGTAGTTGATGAAAATAATGAGATAGCGGATACCACGTTATACCAATTGGGAATTTTATCCCAGGATGAGTACGATGCGAAGGTAGAAGCGATTAAAAATGAAGAAGAAATCAAATGGGAGCAAGCTTCTTTTCCCTATGAAGATATCTTAAATACAACCTTTAAACTAGTATTAAATTCGGATTATTATCAATATGATGAAAAGACTGGCCTATGGGTAAATAAAAAAGATAATAAAGGTTATATGACAGATGTGGTAAACAATGGAGTTGATCTAAAAATAACAGGTATTTTAAGGCCAAACGAAGAGGCAAGCGCAACATCCATTGGAGGTACGATAGGATATACTTCTAGTCTGACAAAATATGTAATTAATCAAATTAACGAAAGTGAAATCGTTAAATCGCAAATGGACAATGAGGATACTGATATATTTACAGGAATCCCATTTGATACAAAAGAAATTACAATAGAAGATATCAATACGTATCTTACAACCTTGCCCGAAGAACAACAGGCACAAATACAAGCAATGACTGCATCCATGTCAGAAGAAGATTTATTAGCTACCTTTACCAAGCAAATGCAAGATAACGCTACAGAAAAAAGCACGTATGCGGGTAATCTAACACTACTTGGAGTTGCCAATCTAAATGTCCCTAGCAAAATAAACATCTATTGCACAAATTTTAGAGCAAAAGATGAAGTAGCATCCATTATTGATCATTATAACAGTGATAAAATAGATGCCAATCAGGAAGAACTAACCATTACTTATACAGATCTTATGGGAATGATGATGTCATCCATTACAGATATTATTAATATGATTAGCTATGTTTTAATTGGCTTTGTAGGAATCTCTCTTGTGGTATCATCTATTATGATTGGAATCATCACATATATTTCCGTACTTGAGAGAACAAAAGAAATTGGCATACTAAGAAGTATTGGTGCTTCTAAGAAGAATATTTCAAGTGTGTTTAATGCGGAAACATTAATCGTTGGATTTATATCAGGTTCTATAGGAATTATCATTACATTACTCATAAATATTCCGGTTAATGCTATCATAAAGGCACTTTCAGGAGTATCAAACATTTCAGCATTACCTGTTAATTACGCTTTAATTTTGATTGCAATTAGTATGTTCCTAACATTTATTGCAGGATTAATTCCAGCAAGCATCGCCGCCAAAAAAGATCCAGTAGCAGCTTTACGAAGTGAGTAA
>DATESN010000068.1:0-7038 GCA_035270785.1 Lachnospiraceae bacterium
CTTACTGTTCTTATCATCCGAATAAGGAATATTTGGCTCATATTCTGCCCCCGACCATCCAGATTGAAACTCTTCGAAAATTTCATCGTTGCCCACCTGGAAGTAGCCACGTCCTGTGCTTGTAATAAATGCAGCGTCTGGACGTTTCAGCATCTCATTGGAATCTTGTTTATCCGCTACACGTAAACATATTCTAAAACGGGTATTTGACCAGATTTCATCATCCACTACTCCCGATGGTTTCTGTGTAGCCAAAATCAAGTTGATACCCAAGCTACGACCTACCCGTGCTGCTGACACCAACGCACGTACAAACTCTGGTTGTTCTTTTTTTAGTTCCGCAAATTCATCGGCGATAATAAGTAAATGGGGCATCGGCTCTGTGGCTACCCCAGATCGATATAGTTCAATATAGGCATCTATATGTTTCACCTTATATTCGTTAAAAATACGTTGACGGCTCTTTATCTCTGCGTTGATGGAAAGTAACGCACGGTTTGTAGCATTACCACCCAAGTTCGTAATAACTCCTGATAGGTGCGGAAGACCCACAAAACTCTGGGCCATACCGCCACCCTTGTAATCAATAAGAATAAAAGCAATCTCATGGGGGTGATAGTTAACGACAAGGGATAAAATGTAGCTTTGTAACGTCTCTGATTTACCAGATCCTGTAGTTCCAGCTACAAGCCCATGAGGACCATGGTACTTCTCATGAATATCCAGATAGAGTGGCTGATTACCTGATTTGTATCCAATCATAGATTTCATACTCTCATAGGTACGATTTTCCAACCATTTATGTAACATATCTAAATCTTCCACACAGGAAGTTTTGTACATATCCAAAAAGGTGAGTACATCTGGAATCGCCGCCGATGTATTCATTTCCCTTACCCTATATCCTGATAGTTTTCGTGCAAACACTTCCACTTCATCTTGGGTCACACTATCAAAGGTAATTTCTTCTCTTTGAGGAAATGCCCCTGTGGTACTATAAAAACCTTTATATTCCTCGTCGTCTCGTATGATTGCGGTACAACCTGAAGGAAGTTTATCCGTAGAGTTCACCAAAAACACCACTGTGATTCCAAGATCCTCAGGAGGATTAGTAAGATATTTTGCAATAGGTTCACTCTCTACTAAAGACCAATCGGCTATCACCACAATGTAGTGTGGAAGTGTTTTCGCGTTTTCATCCTTTTCTACAACGTTACGTCGTTCCAGCCTTTCACGTATAACACCACTGATAAAGTACATGACATCCCCTACCGTATTCTTATCGTTAGCTATCAAACGAAGACTTCCATCTGGTGTCCACACGTGGGGAAGGAAACGAACATAATCCCAATGATCCGATTCCCGCATGGGATAGACATAACACAAGCGGGTTTCCGTGTAGGGATGAATACCTGTAAGCTGAACGGTCAGTAATCGACTTAAACCAAGTGTTCGATCCCGGTCTTTGCTGACAATACCCAACATATTATTATTAAAAAGTGAAAGATCTACAGGCACATTATGCAATATTTCCATCGTCGACTTGATTTCATCAACCCGATCGTTTAATGGGTCATAGCCAGACATAAGCTGTTCCTTGGAAACAATAATTTGATTAGGTGAAAAAATCGTTCCACTTCCAAGACGTATGCTTAGAAAGTCTTCATGGGTTGCACTCTTTTCCCACAATCTTGTACTTTTGTCTTCTACAAATGCAATCACTTCCCTAGACGAAGGTAGCATATGCATCAGCACGCTCCTATTATATTCAATTCGACTCTGCACTCTAGTAGCAATTTTAGCTAAATAATCCGTGTAGGTTTTGATACGACTTGTTTCAGTTTCCAAATCTTCTTTCTTTTGATAACGGATATTAAGCAGCGCCCACATCGCTCCTAGTCCAGCAGCACCTACTGACATAACTATCCCGCTGGCCATAGAGCCTCCGCCCCCCATCATCATCGCCCCAGCAACCATGGGTATCATCATAGTAAAAGCGGGTCCAATGGTAAAAAGAATTGGTTGACGCTTTTGTTCATTTTTATGTGGTGCTTTTTCAATAGAAAATGTTTCCGCATCTAATTTTTCCAAAGTACGAGGGGTACGAAGAAAATAAAATTCTTCTTTCTCATAATCCCTTTGTTCCTCTTCAACGATACTCCCCTCAATTAGGATGGTTTTCATCTTAAGATTGTCTACTACGCAGCTCCCTTTTGGGTTGTTAATAGCAAGAACATTTCCAAGATAAATAATTTTCAAACCAATTATATAGATGACATCTCCATATTTTAGTATTCGATTTCCTGTAAGAAGACGGCCTTCCACAAAGGTACCGTTGACGCTATCCAAATCTCGCACAATGACCTTTCCATTTTCGCTTATTATTTCCGCGTGTTTAGGAGAGCAAAACTGACTGTTATAGCAAATAACGTTGCCTTCCTCACTTCCAATCTTTACCCAAGGGCAGATATTTACATCAAGAAAGTATTTATCAAACTGTGTATTTCCTTCATCTGCCTCGTCTACTGTCACCGAAAATACGGTATCTCCACCTGCAAGCTGACAGTTTAACAATAGACCTGGCTTCAAGTTTACTTTTTCCACTAATTGCTCATTTATTGTTATGACAAATTGCTTAGAACTACTAAAAGTCCACGCATCATCCCACACCTCTAAGGGTAATGTAATATCCTCATACCAACCGCTGATATGGGGCCTAATATCCACCGGTGATTTTTTATTATTGATGCTTGGTAGATAAATTTCCTGAAAACCATTTTCAAAAACGACTGTTATCAATATATTCACAAGCATTCTCCTTCTTAATTATCTGCCCTACTATTATAAATCCCATCGAATAATTTCATATATTCGTCAGTCTGTTCCGCAGGACATATCACCGTTGCAGACCAGAACAATCTGGAATTATCACGTTCGTTGTTCCACCCTCCAAATATGGAGCACATATAGAGTGTTTTGCCATCACTGTTGTATGTCATCTTGAAATATGCCACGTTATCTTCAACACTGGATGAATTTTCCGTCACCACTACACCACCTGCAATTGTCTCCTCATAAGATTCCAGCATAGCATCCTTCACCGACATCAAGTCCTCACTTTGAAAACTACCATCATCGCTTTCATAAGCTATCAGTTTATCTACTAAAATCATTGATTGATCATCAAAAGACATGAAATAAGCATGATCCTGGGTGTTTTCATATAAATAAACTTGTGTACTAGGATATGCCAAACCCATTCCCAATCCTTCTATGACAGCAAGGGAATCCAATGCCGCATATGGTTCCATGTACCAATCCTCAGACTCATCTTCCCACGCGTACTCATTATCAATTACTCTTTCATATGTAACATCATCACTATCCATTAAAATATCTGCATTATAAAACACAAGAACGTATTCTAGTTCATTATATTTGATCGTGATAGTATCTTCTTTCACAGTATATTCCCCATAGGCCAAGGAACCGTCCCAATCCTGAAATTCCATGTTTCCATCTTCATAGAAGCTAATGCTAGTCTCTGAGTCACTGTCATAATAGGTACCAATTGCATTAAAGTTATTACTTTCTATATCTGATACATTGATATTCTTTTTTGTCTTATCCGAAATCTCCTTATCTCCACCAAAAGTTAATAAGAGCACAAGAAAAGCCACAACAACGGTCGTGACACCACCAATTATAAGCCATTGCTTCTTAGATATCTTGTTTTTCTGATTACAAAGCTTTGAATATATCGATAATTTTCTTTCCTTTTTTTGTGGAATCACACCTAGAATAGCGTCAGGATTTTCCAAAGCTTGCGCTTTTCTAACCCGAGCTTCTTCTGCGATATTGCGAGCATCTTCTTCAGCAAGTAGCTTTCTCTGGGCATTTTCAGCCTCAACTTTTTTGGATTCCTCCTCTGCTCTTCGACGTCGCTCCTCTACTTCTTGTTCCAATCGTTGCACTTGTGCTTCAGCGGCCATTCGCCGCTCTTCCTTTTCTTTTATCCTTCGTTCATTTTCTTGCTGTTCCAATTGCTTCTTTCGAGCTGAAACAAATAGCGCCGATGTTGTATCAGACGAAGGAGCACCAGTAGTTATTTTTTTTTCCTCATCCATATATTATTTCTCCTTTATTCTTTATTCTTTATTCTTTATTCTTTATTCTTTATTTTTTATTCTTTATTCTTTATTCTTATTCTTTTTCCCCTTATGATTATTTCATTCAATGAATCATTTTATTTTGAAACTAAAATACTTTTACATTCGTTTTAAAAATATCATTTTTTAATACTTTCGGGTACACCCTAAAAGTTACCTCCTATTCAAAAAGGTCAAAAAAAGCTGGGGTTTTATTATCACCCCAACTTTTATCTTTTATGTTATATTAAAAAAAGTTTTTTTAACTCACTTCTTTTTCTTACGTACTTTTTACCATAAATGACACCCACAACCTTTTTTACATAGTTATAAGAATAATGAAGTTCTTCTCCAATTTCTTGATTGCTGTATCCTAAAGCGATTAACCTAAATACCTTACGCTCCGTCGTTGTTAAATCCATTGCCAGAATTTCATATCTTTTTTCATCTATCCTAGCTTCCTTATCATTTTTCTTGGTTTCACTAAATTGCTTTACTTTCCTTCCCGTTTCTAGATGTATCTTTAGCCGTGCCAATAGAATTTCCTTGATAAAAGGCTTTGTGATGTAATCCACAGCGCCACACGATAACCCCTTTAGTTCCGCCTCTGTATTTGTGACTCCTGTTAGAAAGATAATCGGAACATTCCACATATCCTTTATGTTACGAAGGGCAGGTAGTGTTTCAAATCCGCTAATACCTGGCATTTCAATATCTAAAAGGATAATATCTGGCATGTAGTCTGTCTGTAGTAATGCGATAGCCTCCTGCCCTGATTTTACACAGCTCACTGCATAATGGTTACGCAAAATCTCACCTGCCATTCTTAGGAGCGCTGGATCATCGTCTATAATTAATACCGCATTTTTATTTTCCATGGTCTTCCTTTTTCATTAGCTTCATGAAAAGACTCTCTGCTTCACGAAACTCGATTTCATCTACCTTTTGTTTGATTTTTTGTAGGCAGACTACTGTTTCAAGTGTATTTTCGTTTTTAATCATCTGATCAATCATGATTAAGGCATCTGGTTGCCGGTTGTGTTTTAAAAGAAGTAACAGCTCTTCCTGATTAACCTCAAAGTTCTCCATTTCTTTCTGCTCCGACGTGAGCAAAGCAAGACCTTTTATTAACTTCTTTAAACCTTTCTGTGTTCTCTCCCATTCATAATACAGAATAGGAATAATGATTTCTATGTAATTTACGTTTTCCATTTCACATTGCTTCTCTAGCTTGGATGCAGTCTCAGAGAGTGTAATGGCGCCAACCGCTTTTGCCCTGCTCTTTAGCGAATGAATGATAAATTTAAGATTCTTCCAATCTTTCTTTTCATGGATTACTTCTGCTTCCATTCTACTTATCTCATAGTTATCCACAAAAAATCCTATTACATTTCTATATTGAAGTAGATCACCACTTAAATATCCAAGTCCCTCCTCCAATATGATTCCATAATCATTCACATCTTGTTCCAGTTTATGTTTCATATCAGAGGAAATGAAATCTTTTTCCCCTAGGCTAACGGTTACTAATTCAGGAGGAAGTAGTCTTATAAGTGTTTCCTCTAGCTCCTTCCACATAACCGGCTTTGATAGATATTCTATAAATCCAGCGTCCAATAGTGTTTGTTTTACTCCAGCTACTACATTAGCGGTCAATGCTACTACCTTCGAATCAAAGTTAGGGAGTTCTCTTAAAGTACGAAGAGTCTGAAAACCATCCATATCTGGCATCATATAATCCATCAATATAATATGATAATCTTTTTTTATTACCCTATTGATGCATTGCTCACCACTGATGACCGTATCCACCTGAAGCAAGGTCCTAGAGAGCAAAGATTTTATAACCAACAAGTTTTCCGGGCAATCATCCACTACTAGAATCTTTCCACCCGGAGCGATAAAACTTGCTTCCTTTATGGTTCTATCCTTCTCCTTCACTATCCTTTTGTGAAGTGGCGTTTTATCATACACCTTTTGTGGAAGCAAAACACTAAATACACTACCAACTCCTAGATCACTTTTTACATCAATATGACCATTCATCAAGTCGGTGAATCTTTTTGCGATAGCAAGACCTAAACCAGTTCCTTCAACGTTTCGACGAGTAGAGAGCTCTCCCCTTGTAAATGATTCAAACAAAAATGTAACATCTTCTTCTTTAATACCAATTCCTGTATCAGATACAGAGATGCAAAGTAGTATCTCATCTGGATTACTTCCGGCTTTTTGGTGAAAAGAAAGTGTTACACAGCCTTCCTTCGTATACTTTACTGCGTTACTTAAAAAGTTAGTAGCCACCTGCTTAATGTGTGTAAAATCACCATACAAACAAAGTGGTAAATTCTCATCCACTTGAACCTCAAAGCCAATATCACAGCGATTTGCTCTTTCCTTTCCAATCATTACAAGATCATCAATTAATTCCGTCGTCTGATAATTTTCATATATCATGTCCAATTTACCAGATTCAATCTTAGACATATCCAATATATTTTCAATCAATGATAGAAGCGTTTTGCCAGACTTCCCTATATTAAGACTAAAATTTTGGATTTTCTCGGAACCTTTTTCGCGAAGAATCATCTCGTTCATAGCTAACATAACATTAATAGGGGTCCGTATTTCGTGGCTCATATTAGCCAAAAAGTTACTTTTCACTTCACTAAGCCTGATTGCTTCCCCTCTAGCTGCTTCTAGATCTTGTTGCTGTTTGTCGTACATTCTAAAGTGGATAAATAAGGTGACGCCAAGTGCAAGGCTCACGCTAGTAAATCCAATAATCGTATCCATTAAAACTTCCTGTTCTGTTTGAAAGGAGTTTACACTTTGTGGATAGATATAGGCAACAATACAAATTGCTGTGTAGAGTAGTATTTCTATTATAGTC
>DATESN010000069.1:0-3995 GCA_035270785.1 Lachnospiraceae bacterium
GTCAATTATCTACTGGAAAAAAAGATTGGGATAAATTGACAAGCGAGGAAGAAGCATTGCTTGAAAAATATGATGAAGTATTTGAAGATATTTGGGATATTCTTGGTGGAGGCTGTAGCTGGTATTGTGGTGGGGGATCAAAAGAAGTTACAGCATCAAGTTATTTAAAGTCTCAAAGTTCAAATAATTACGAGCCCAAAAATGCCCATGATTTAAATTACAAAAGTGCTTGGGTTGAAGGCGTCCCTGGATATGGAAAAGGAGAATATTTGATGTATACATTTGAAGGAAAATCGCCAAGAATAACAGAAATTATTGTTGTTAATGGATATGTGAAGAGTGAAGCTGCTTATCGGGATAATTCAAGAGTGAAAAAACTAAAGGTATATTTAAATGATAAACCTTATGTTGTATTGAATCTTGAAGACAAAATTGCAAATCAAGGATTTAAAGTTGAGCCAATTGGGAATGGGAACAGAGAGGATTGGAAAGCCCTTGAAACTAAGCCAGACTGGACATTGAAGTTTGAAATACTTGAAGTTTATAAGGGATTGAAATATGATGATACAGCAATTTCAGAAATATATTTTGACGGACTTGATGTTCATTGTTTTGCGAAGGGGACAAAAGTTCAATTAGCTGACAACTCGACCAAAAATATTGAGAATCTTAAAATAGGCGACATGGTGGCATACTTGGACTTGGAAACAAAAGAAATTAAATCAGCAAAAATTGAGAAACTTGAAAAAGTAATTCATCATGGACTGGTAAGATACAAGTTTGAAAGCGGTATAGAAATTACAGCCACACAAGACCATCCATTTAGAATTGAAAATAAAGGTTGGGCTTCTTTAAAACCTGATAAATCAAAACAATACAAAGGATTTGAAAATATTGAGAAAATATATATTGGAGATTTATTTTTAACTGAAAAAGGAACGGACAAATTGATTTCGATTGACTTTTTAGAAGGAGAACAAGAAACATATACCATTTCAAGACTCAGATATGGGGATAATTTTATTGCAAACGGATTGATTGTTGGAATCGAAGAATTAAATTATTGAATATAAAACGGTTGTCAATAGGCGATCATAAATTAAGACTTATGAAACAAACACTAATACTAATAATCATTGCTATTTTAATTTCTTGTCAATCAAACAAGACAAATAAAATGGACGAATCAAATCAAAATGATTCCGTGTCTAATCAAGATAGCACATATCATGCATTATCAGATACTGAAAACTTGTCGTTATGGAATACTATAGACAAAATAAACAATGAATTATCAAAACTAGACAAATACCCTTCGATAGATGTTTTAGAGCGACTTTTTAAAGAGTCTGTTACAATATCAAATAGTAATGAATTAAGTGATGAGTTTAATAATCTTCGTTCTGAAGCTTATGATTCCGATAATTTTTCAATTATTGACCAATATGTAAACAGATGCAAACCTGCTATCACTGTTGCTATTATGGGAGAGTCAAATAATATGGGTGTTAATATCGATTATTTTATTACAATATGTCGACCAAAAACAGCAGAATACAATTTTTTTGAATTGGCCAAAGATGGATTCTATAGATCTTCAAATTTGAGTATTGGTACCGCTGAATTTCCGGAATGGATAGAGCAAACAGAATCAAGTTTTCAAGGAATTGTTGTAACAGAAAAAGCAAAAACTTATTTGCAAAAATGGCAATCTATACAAAAGAACCAAAAGGGTTTTTTAAGGGATATTGCTGACACGACTATTTATTGCCTTCAGATAGAAATTAACAATAATCTTGAGAATAAAAAAGAAAGTTCTATTCCAGCAGAAGCTGTCCTAGGAGATTTTGATGGCGATAGCATTACAGAATATGTATGGCTTGTGCCTCCTAAATTTCCTAAAGAACAAAATGAAGATAATTTTGGAGATTGTGATGGGCTGTGTGAATGTTATTTGATGTTTTCTAATGATAAAATACCTCCTATCAAGTTAGAAAATTGTATAGGTGGAACCCCTGTTAACGAAGGCGACTTAAATAATGATGGAGCTGACGAAATTGGGATTTTACCCGAATGGTGGACAAGTTGTTGGAGAGATTATCATGTTTACACTTTCAGAAATAACGAATGGAAGTATGTGGTTGCGCCATTCGCAACACATTGCAATCAATGGGAAGAAGGGGTTGATGCAATTAAAAAAGATGATTCAAAACAAGGATATGTAATTATAAATTACAGTTATTTTACAGGAGAAGAGACTGTGACTTTATCTAAATCAGTTGTTGCGAAAAGATAGTCTGACAAAACCACTCAAAAGGATTTGTGCGGTAACGATGCCTGGAATATCAATAGCAAGTCGGGCAGATTTGCACATCTAATAAGTTGCGAAGTGCATTTACCAATAATAACAAAATAGAGCTATTGTCTTAGATATTAGTTGGTAAACTAAAAATATGAAACAAAATAAATTTAGGAGAATGCTGAAAATCCTTCCAAAGAGTAAGCGAGTTTAAAATTATATGTAATGAAGAATATATTAAAAATTACAGGAATTTTCTCTTTAGTTTTTATTACACTTGTATTTAGCATCTCATTTACGAGATGTGGTGGTGGGGAAAAGTCCACTGATGAAATGGAAAATGCGTTAAGATATATAGCAGAAAATCTTGACGATGCTACATATTCACCAATTGGAGAAAAATGGAGTTATGATTACGGTTTGAAAGACGGATGGATGCTTAGCAAGTTTGAATATATACGTTCTCTTATAACTTATAAGGAGTTTCAAGCAAAGTCAGGCTATCCTATATATCTGTCTGGTCCGCATACCAAAGATGAACTTAACCTAAATTCTAAATATACGTTTGGTCATTACAATCCGAAATTTGTGAAGCTTTTGCACAAAGCCACATTATCACTTACGAGTAACAAAGCATTTATCAATAATACTAAACCCCTACTTGAAGAATATGGCATACTCGATTTTTTATATAAACATAAAGAGGTCTATGAGATCACCCAAGAATATCCTGATGAATATCAACAAATTAAATCCGATTTTATAAAGAGAATAAAAGATGAAACTTGGGAAGAAGGTGGATATAGAGAAATGATTCCTGAGCAGATTTATTCTGAATATTATTGGAACTGGAGTGAGACAAGTTATCATTTTTGGGTGCGTCGCGACATAGATAATACAATAGACTTGTGGACTGCTATTATATCGGATGTGCTAGATGCTTATGACTACTAAAAGAGATTTTCTTTATCGTCCATAATAAGAGAATGCATCTTTGCTTCGCTTCCTGAAACAACACCCACGCTAACATGCGACTATATTGGGGTGGACTCGACTCCTATCAGCCACCGCTTCCTTAAATAAAGAATTAAGTATAAACATTAAACTCAAATCCAATGAAAGAGCTTATTTATTCATTTCCTATTCTGTTTTTAATGTTGCTTTTCGCTTGTGGAGAAAACACCGATAAAGCAAACGCACAGCAAAACAATGTTAACTACAAAACTTACCACAACAATCGCTACGACTACACTGTTGAATATCCCGATTTTCTTATTCCACAAGGTGAAGGGGGGAGGCAAGATGGACAAAAATTCATTTCGGAAGACCAAGAAATTGAATTGCTAGTATATTGTGAATACAAACTCGATTTCAATTCAGAGGGCGAGTTTCTTACAATTGGCAAAGCATATGAAGAAGATTTATCTTTCATAGAGGAAGTTCTCAATAAGAATTTAGATAGCAACCACTACACCATAGAATATAAGATGGATGATATGTTGCACAATGATTACGCCTTAGTTGATGACAACATCTATTATAATATTCGATTTGAATATCCCGAAAAGGACAAAGATAGGATGAAAGGTGTAATAGAACACATAGTAAATACGTTTAAAATGCATGATTTTAATTTCAATGATGAAAACCATGATAACAATGCTTCTGCCGGTGAAGAAACAGATATGTTTCCAAC
>DATESN010000070.1:0-5200 GCA_035270785.1 Lachnospiraceae bacterium
CATCTTTTGCTTCTTGAAGTACGGTATCCCATCCGGTTTCGGTAACTGGTGCTATTACTATGTAATCAACTTCTTGAGCAATAAAATTACGTACTGCTTTGATTTGATTTTCTTGTTTTTGTTGAGCATCATCAAAAATCAATTCATATCCGTTTTCTTCTACAAATGTTGCTTGCATAGATTGTGTATTTGCTGTTCTCCAATCTGATTCTGCTCCAACTTGTGAAAAACCTACAACTATTTTATCTAAATTTGAGGTTTCTTTCGTTGCAGCTTGTTCTGTATCCACCTTATCCGTTACTGTTTCTTTGGTTGCAGAATCTTTTAATCTACATCCAACTAACATGGTGGTTACCATTGCTACGCAAAGTAATGTACTCAATAGTTTCCTTCTCATTGCTTATACCCTCCCTGAAACATCGTTTAAATTGTATCTAATCTTCATTTACCACGCATAATACAGCGGGTATTCTTACCGTAACTTCCATTCCTTCCCCAAAGGTGCTTGCAAAAGAAAGCCCAAATGAACTTCCATAATTAAGTCGGATACGTTCATCCACATTTGCCAGTCCAAATCCCCCTTCTTCTCTATTTGCATTATTTCTTTTTCTTACATGATTTTGTAATTTACAAAGGTCCTCTTCTTTCATCCCTATTCCGTTGTCTTCCACATGTAAGTAAATAACATTTTCCGCTATTTCGCCTTTCACTTTAATCATACCTTTTCCCCTTTTATTCTTTATTCCATGATATAAAGCATTCTCTACTAATGGCTGCAGGGTGATTTTTAATATTTTAAATTGATAAATACTAGCTGGAATATCAATTTCAAAATCAAGTATGTCACGATATCGTACTTGTTGAATTTCCAAATAACTTCTTACATGTTCCTCTTCTTCCCGTATGGTAATATAATCTTTTCCTTCGCTTAGTGTTGTTCTAAAAAAATCAGATAATGAGGTTACCATATTCACAACCTCTTTTGTCTTTTTGTCTTCGGCAAGCCATATAATTGTATCAAGCGTATTGTATAAAAAATGAGGATTGATTTGTGCTTGAAGTAGTTTTAGTTCTGTAACTTTCAAATTAAATTGTTCTACTCGTATATCTTCAACCAATTCCCCGATTTTAGCAATCATACTGTTAAAACTTCTTGCTAGAGTCGCTACTTCATGCCCGGACCCTATATCTGCTCTTACAGAAAAATCACCGTTTGCAACTAGCTCCGTTGTTTTGCTAAGATTCTTAATAGGCCTAGACAATCCATTTGAAATTGCAACCGATAAGATACCTGTTCCAAAAAGAACCACCGCAAAAGAAATAAGACTAATTCGCAACGCTTCTTTTTCTTTCAATTCTAATTCAACACGTGTATTTTCAAGATTCGCTGTTTCATAATATACATATTCCTGAATCTGTTCTTGCATTAATTCTGTCAAAATATAGATGCTTTTTTCTAGGAGAAAGATATTATCATCATAATGCCCTTTTTCTTCTATATTATTTTTAATATCAGCTGTTCTATCTTCAATAATATCAAGTCCCTTTATAATACGCTGAATTCTCTTTTTATTACTTTCAACCGTTGTAATCTCATACTGTTTTTTAAATGCCTCTCTAGCTTCGTCATATAATACCTGTGGATTTTTAATTTCCGTTTTTTCATCCAAAGAGTCGAAAGAAACAGACCCAATTACGATCTTATACATTGTTAGGTCAATTTCGTCTTTAAAATTAATATTATAGGCATTCATTGCCGTAATATTTTTAACAATTTGATTATAGGAATTGCAAAAAGTCACAATAGAAAACAATAGATACACGATAATAATAGCTAAAGGAATTAGGATGATATAGCAAAAGGTATTCAACTTTGCTTTCAAAGACATTCTACTAATCATATTTTTTTATTTACCTCTCATTCGGAATTCTTTTGGTGTACACTCCTGGGTTTTCTTAAACAAATAACTAAAGTAGTGAGAGTCCTTATAGCCAACTGCATAACCAATCTCTGAACTTTTCATTCCAGAACACATCAATAGTTCTTTTGCTTTTTCCATTCTAACTTCCGTCAAGAATTCAATAAACGTTTTGCCCACTTCCTGACTAAAAATCATACTAAAATAACTGGGACTAATATTAACACTAGCTGCAACTGAATTAAGAGAAATATTTTCACTATCATAATTTTTTTCAATATATTCTTTGGCATGATCTAACATGCCTCCATATTTCTTCATTGAAATAGAATCTCTTATTGTGATGGCTTCTTCAATTACCATATATAAGTAAGCTTTCGCATTATCAATCGTTGATAGAACTGCTGTAACACCTTTTAAATCTCCAAATGTCTTTTTCATATAATCTGTATTTTGTCCCATATCCTCTATGAATGCAATGGTTGAAAAATACATGTCCATCGTTATATACTGACGGAATAATAAAGAATCCGTATTTTTTTTACCAAGACTTGCAAAGTAATCTTCAATAAAATGTTTGATTTCTTCCTTTAATCCACTTTTCAAGAAATTAACTAGAATATTCCTATCAATCTTACCAATATCTAAGGTTTTTAAATCCAGATTATCCTCCAGCAAATTATTGTATTCATTTATTTTATCGCTATATACTATTTGATTTACATCCGTCAAATACCGATAAGAGAAGGCTTTGTTTGCTTCATCAAATGATTCTGATAGCTCTCTTAGCCTTTGTACAATCTTTCCAACCCCACCAAAGTATTCTATGTCCTGATGCTTATCAATAAGAGAACGTAACTCTTTAAAAGCTAAATTTTGAATTTCTTTTATATCTTCTATGGTTTCACCCTCGACAATAAAAATCCATCCTTCGGATCCCCTATCAAACATATACATTTTTCTTGGAAAATGCTTTTCTATAATCTGCTGAATCTCCGTTGTTATTTGTACCATTTCATCTGAGTAATTAGTATTCTTTTCATTTTTCTTGGTTACCTTGAATAATATCACATTATATTTTTGTGCAGTTAATTCAATATTTAGCATCCTACCTTTTTCTATAATATCAGAAATAGATAATTTATTTGACATTAATTCATTAAGAAAGTTTTGTTTTTCAAAATATTCTTGTTCCAACTGTTCCCTTGCAAATTGTATCCCATATTTCTTTTTTTCATTTTCATTTTCTATCTTTTTTGCCACTTCTCTTACAGAATCCAACAATTTAATGGCGGAAATAGGCTTTAGTAAATATTCTGTGATACCAATGGTTATGGCTTCCTTTGCATAATCAAATTCGTTGTATCCACTTAAAATAATAATCTTAATATGTGGTAATTCTTGTTTTACTAATCTGCTTAGTTCAAGCCCATTCATAAATGGCATTTTGATATCAGTAATTAAAATATCTGGTTTCAATCTCTGAATCATAGGAAATGCCAATTCACCATCACTTGCTTCCCCTACAAATTCTAAATTTTCTTGCTGCCAGTTAATATTATTCTTAATACCTTCTCGAATCACAATTTCATCTTCCACAAGAAATACTTTCAACATAACCATCCCTCTTAAATCCTGTTTATTTTGTTTGTTTTTCATTTAATACAATTATTATACTTTACATCTTTGTATTCAGCAATCTTAAACACCCATTCATTTACACAAAGATATAAAAATGAAATAAAAAAAGCTCACCACATTTAAGTGATGAGCCGTCTTCATTCTCTACCCAATTTTTATTCTTTTTATATCTTTACACTGGTAAATTAATTACTGTTGCCTTTGGCCTTGACATAGATTCAATGGAGTATCTAATTCCCTGGGTTCCAATGCCTGAAGATTTAACCCCAAGAAAAGGAAAGTGATCAGGCCCACGTTCAGTCTTATTGTTTACCTGTACCGTACCTACTTCTAATCGATTTGCTACATAAAAAGCTTCATTTATATTTTGCGTAAATACAGCTCCTTGGAGCCCATATTGAGATTGATTGGCTATTTCAATAGCTTCCTCTTTATCTTTCACGCGTATGATTGGAAGTACAGGTCCAAATGGTTCTTCCCAAGCAAGTCTCATATCTGTTCTTACATTGTCAAACAATGTTGGATAGATAAGATTTCCTTCTCTGTTTCCTCCAATTAATAAATCTGCCCCTTTTTCCTTAGCATCTTCTATTAATTCGCAAACAAAATCTGCTGCCTTTGTACTAATTAATGGAACGATATCCACGTCTCCTTCTAATGGGTTTCCCACTTTTAGCTTTACTATTTTTGATAATATCTTTTCTATTAATTGATCTGCTACCTTATCTATTACTAGGATGCGTTTCAACGCAGTACATCTTTGACCGGAGTAAGAATAGCCACCTGAAACAATATTGCTAGCCGTAAGTTCTAGATCCGCATCTTCCAATACAATTGCTGCATCCTTACCTCCAAGTTCCATAAGTAGTGGTACCATACTTGTTATTTTTGATATATGAGTTCCCACTTCAGTACTTCCTGTAAAATTGATAAAGTTAATTCCTTTATGTGTTGTTATATAATCTCCAATTTCACTACCTCTTCCAGTTATGGTATTAATAACCCCCGCTGGAACACCTGCTTGTTCGAATACTCGTGCTAAAAGCAATCCACATATACTACCTTGAGAAGCTGGCTTTAAAACAATCGAATTCCCTGCCATTAATCCTGGTGCAATTTTAGAAGCTGCTAAATTTACTGGATAATTAAATGGTGATATTGCCAAAACAACCCCTAATGGTTCTCTTCTCACGATGGATATTTTATTGTTTTTACCACCTGGAAAGCTATCTCCCGGAATACTTTCTCCTGACATATTTTTAGCAGCATCTGCCGTAAACTTAACAAAATCTGCTGTTCTTAAAACCTCTGATCGGCAACTTTTCGAATCTTTTGCAATTTCTCTTATCATAATTTCGGATATTTGATCAATATTTTCAATTAAGATTGCGGCAGCTTTATAAAGAATTTCAGCCTTTTCGTCTATGGTGACATTTCTCCATCCAATCTGAGCAATTCTAGCTGTCTCTATTGCTAGGTCCACCTCCTCTTTTGACATGGAAGGTACACTACCAATTACGGAATCATCAATAGGACATTTAACTTCTATATAATTTCCACTTTTACTTCCAATCCATTCTCCATTTATTAAATTCTTATATTGATTCTTTTCATCTTTCATAACTTGAAACATGTTTTTT
>DATESN010000071.1:0-65531 GCA_035270785.1 Lachnospiraceae bacterium
TCGGTTCCTTAATAAAACTCGATTTGGCAGGTTCGTAAGAGAATCATAATAAGCCATATAATTAATTTCTTTTTCCGCTTCTACTTTCATAAGAACATCTGCAAATAAATTTGCAATAATCTGAAGCATCTTTTTTTGATCCTCGTTCCAGACTTTCAAACTCTTCCTTGTATTTAAACTTAAGAAACCAAGAATTCTGTCTTTACTTGCAACAGGGATGGCTATCATTGATTTAATATGCCACACCATCAACCCCTTACCTTCTACCTTGTCATTTATAAATTTTTCACTAATATTTGGTATATGAACAATTTCATTATTAAGAATTTGGGTTACTATAAATTGTTCAAGAATATTTGCACTATTTTCATGAATATCAAGGTCCATAATTTCACTATGATTCCATTGGTTTTTTTGCATAATTTCTTCCTTGTTTTTCGCAATCACAGAAAGTGTGACGCAATCCACCTGGGAGCATTCTCCTATACATTCCAACATCTCATCTATTTTTTTATTTAAATTCGAGGCGGATGCATTCACAAATCCTGATGAAACATAGGAAATCATCTTTTGAAATTTAACTTGCGTTTCGGTTTCCGTTAATCTTTTAATATATATTTGATTTACAAAATAAGCTAACCATAGTGTAATTAGCAAAATTCCAATCCTTGTTAGATGATCTGCTGAGCTAATAACTATTGTTCTTGTAGGGGCAAGAATCCACACAACAATTTGAAGTATCAATATAAAGGTACTTGGCCAAATGAGCATTCCTTTTTTACTTGTTATTACTAATAGGAAAATAAAAATAAAAGAAACCGACCATACCGTAGTGCTAGCTGAATCAATAAATTTAAATGTGATCATTGTCATGATAACCATCATGCAAAAGATAACAATGTAATCAATAAACTTTTCTTTTATCTTCAGTTGTAAAATAAGTTGAATAAGGATTCCAACACCAAGCAGATAACTGCTAAATAATAAGGAAGGTTTCATTGGTTCATTTAATAGAAAAAACTGAATTGCAAAATTTATCATGCTTCCAAATACAAAAGAAATGGTTAAATTAAGATACAGTTTGCCTCGAGTAATTTCATCAAGTATCTTTCCGTCTTCTGCAACTGCCGCCTTCATCTCAGGGAGCATCAACCTATATTTTCTAATGGCATAGAAAATACCCGTGATTGGTATTATTTGTAACGCTGGCGCCATTTGGGGAACGGCATCTACCAGATAGATATTTGCGATCATATCCGTTAAGGTACCTATTGTCAGTGAACAAATAAAACAAACTATTAAAATTGAAGTTTGCTTTTTCATTTTTAAATCTTTTGATTGTAATCTGCAATGAATAAGAATAATAATTCCAGCAATGGTGAAACCCATATAATAAAAATTAAAATACCAATCTAAATAATTATTTACAGGTATATTAGTCCACCCAGCAGTACTATGTATAAGATGATATTGACCAATTGCTACCTCTTTTATTATATTAAAAACAAAAATATTTATGATTGCAGGTAGATACAAAAATATGTAAATCCATTTTCTTTTTAATAGTCTATTTTTCTGTGTTAATATCAAAATAAAATGAAGTAAAAAACTGTATACCGTTCCCCAGCCAAAAGCGGCGATACGCCTCCATAGTAATGCCGTTTCATAATCCGGCGCAGAATTAGCTATGGAAAAAGAAAATGCCCAAATAGAAATGGAAAGACAACTAGCAAAGAAAATTCTATTGAGCATAGACCTTCCATTCAGCATCAGTATATAAACGCTAAAAAATACATAAATACTAAAGGCAATGAAATATATCATTGAAATTTGTTGGGGTAATGGCATATAGTTATTCTCCTTTGTAGGTTGATTTGATTCCTCTTGATGATTGAATTGTCTTGCCAAATTGTAGATATCTTTTATTTATTTCACTCATTTCTTAAGGAAGCTTATTTCCAGCAGCAATATATATTTGATACCATTCTTCACGGGTAAGATATAACTCCGATGCCAAACATATTTCGGTTAAACGATTTGGATTCATTGTTCCAACAACTGGCTGCATATTAGCTGGATGTCTTAAGATCCAAGCAGTTGCAATGGTTGTATTCGAAACACTATATTTTTCTGCTATTTGATTTATTTTTTTATTTAATTCTGGAAACTTTTCATTGTTCAAAAATACTCCTTCAAAGAAGCCATACTGAAATGGTGACCATGGTTGTATGGTAATATCATTTAATCGGCAGAAATCCAAAATACTTCCATCGCGATCAACTGCATTATCGGTCATCATATTTACTTCCAAACCATTTCCAATCATATGTGTATTGGTAATACTAAATTGAAGTTGATTTGCAACAAGGGGTTGTCTTACACACTTTTGCAATAATTGAATTTGCATAGGTTTCTGATTTGATACACCAAAATGGCGAACCTTGCCCGATTTTTCTAATTCATCAAAGGCAGACGCAACTTCTTCTGGTTCTACTAATGCGTCTGGTCTATGAAGTAATAAAACATCAAGATATTCCGTTTGTAGTCTTTTTAAAATACCATCAACAGAGTTTAAAATGTGTTTCTTAGAAAAATCAAACATTCCTGGCCTTATACCGCATTTTGATTGAAGAATTATCTTGTCCCTTACATCGCTAGACATATGAATAGCATCCGCAAATATCTTTTCACATTCACTAGCTCCGTAAATATCTGCATGGTCAAAAAAGTTTGCCCCTAACTCTAGTGCTTTTTGAACAAATTCTTCTGCTTTTTTATGATCAATATCGTTAATCCGCATACATCCTACAGCAATATTGGGTACTTGAAGATTACTTTTACCTAGTTCTATTTTTTTCATTTCATTTCCTCCTGTTAACTTTTGGTAGAATCGATTGTTTATTACCTTTTCTCTATTGTTACCAATCTATAGTAATTAATTATAACAAAATTAACAGGGTTATGAAACATAAAATGAATAAAAAACATATCTTTTTATACCATTATCCAAGGATTGCAACATATTGAAGAAATAATTGAAACGATGTTTGATCCCACATTAAAACATTTTGTACATACCCCAGAGCATCTGCATTATATCTTCCCGCAATCTTTTGAAATGCAAATAGCTCATATACTCCGTTTGAATCAATGTCTACTGGGTATAAAGCACTTAATGGATTCATAAACCCGGTAATTGGGGCTTTAAGTTTTCCATCTTTATCATATATTTCATTTAAATAATCCGTATCTCTCAACGATAGATCGATGATATAATTTGCACTATTTGCATCACTAATTACTTCAACCTTATAATTATCCTTATAAGTAATATTATATTGGAATATGTCATTATATTTATCTGAATCAAATAACATTTTAGGTATATTTTGCACAAATGAGTAAAGATAATCATATGTGATTGCCCCACTACCACCAGAATCTATGCGAATTAATATATCCTCTACTTTATCTCCATTAAAATCTCCCAGAAATAATGTAGGATTATACCCTGCATTATTATTTAGCTTAACACTTTCACTTCTACCTGTCCTTCCATCCTGTATGACTAGAGTAATGTTTTGTATAAATGGAGAATCCGTTGATTTCCTCCCTACCAAATATACATTATCAATCACACCATCCCCAGTTACATCACCTTGTGCAAATGAAGCAATAAAATAGTTGGCTTGATTTATATTCGCATTTGTATTTGTATTTGTATTTGTATTTGTATTTGTATTCATTTTATTTCCTCTGAAATTTATGATCCTGTTGCTGTATCATATTCTGAGCACGAGATATTTGCTATTCATTTGATGCAATGTAGGTTGTTTTTTAAACATCTCAAGTGAAATCATTAAAAAAGGATTACTCTTTTTGGAATAATCCTTTACTTAATATTTTATTATTATTCTGCCTGTATCAATTAACTATATTCTCGGCATGAAAATAAGCCTTGAAATTCAAGGCTTTGAAAGATTACAACAAATTTGTTACATAACTTACACTGTTTTTTTTCAATAACTTAAGTGTAGAATATTAATAGTGGCTGAACCCCTAATATATATGTATAAAACAATATTTTATCTAAATCAAAAATATGTCTAATTATCACAAATCAAAAATAGTCATTTGTTTGTTGTTAACATAGTTCCAATTCTCAATTAACGCCGGATCTTTTAATGATTTTATCTGATTTATCGAATCTGATTGCAAAATTTTAACTTTATTTATACTTATATGATCAGCCAGATCTTTATTTAATCCAAACCTCTTATTATTCTCATCTGTTTTAGAATTATACATAACATATCTTTCAATTTCATATTTTCTGGCTGCCTCCATTGCGTGACGTGATCCGCTATCTCCTTCGTCCTTCCTATAACTAGCCACTAACACTATTGCTTTTGCGAACATTGCCTGTAATCTGTCTCTCTCAATAAATCGATTAATTGCTTCACTTCTTGATGAAGAATCTCTGTAGTATTCCGATAATAGCAATCCTCCTTTATTTACTATTTCTTCAGCCAGCTTACGATTTTTTGCTGGATAAACTTTACTTATTTGTGACGGTAGAATTGCAATTGTTTTACCATTCAATTCCAAAGAGGATTTATGTGCAATCGTATCGCAGCCCAATGCCAATCCACTAACTATTATTATATCATTCTCTACGAGTCTCTTTACCACATCCGCTTCTCTTTTAACTATTTCCTCTTCTGGGTCGACCAGTCCAATAACTGCTACATTTTTGTTTAAATCACTTAGTAATGACAAATCACCTTTATAAAATAATAAATAGGGTTTATCACTATTATTTTTTACTTTGTAGTTAAGAACTGGAAACTCTTTATCATAAACACATATGATTCCTTCTTCACTTTCATATGAATTAAATTCGTTAGATATCCTTGTTAAAGTCTTAGTAAAAATATTATCTTCTAATATTCTCTCTTCAAATATCACCTTATTTTCAAAGTTTACCCAAAATTGAGCATTAGATTTAATAATCCCACATTCTTTTGCTGCTAAAACTTTTAATGCTATTTCTGAATATTTCATTAGACCCTCCTTGTGTACCCAATTGAATAAAAAATAACACTCCTTGCTCCATTATTTAATAGTGCCTGGATGCAGTCTTCATCAATATTTACATTCTTTGTATATATATCATCAACAAGTATAATATTTTGATTCATTAATTTGTTTCTATATATTTCACAGGTGGCAACTGCGATTCCTGGATATGGGGCGTCACCATCATTAGGAATATTAGCTGCAGTTCGCAAATGGGTAGTTTTAGTGTTTTCTACTCTTCTAATTAATTCTGTTCCATCAACAGCTCCGCGAATATTATTAGCTGCAATACTAATTGCTTCTTTCAACATTTGCTGTGTAGCAACATATGTATTCAATGCCCTTGCCCTTGGGACGCAAACGCATAAACAATTTGTTATATTGTTTTCACTCATAATTTGGGGAATATCTTGCATTAAAATATCTATGACATCTTCTCTTGCACCTATTAAAACACTTTGTTTCTCCGTGTCAAAAGTGTTTTTTAAAATATTTAGAAAATCCGGATTATTTGGTTGTCTAAACCCTGTATAATATTGGTGAAAATACCCGGTAATTCTTTCACTTAGAAAAAGATTTGGAACAATTTTAAAACTTTCCATCTTGATTTTCCTCCCCCTTGCTATCCGAGTTGTCTTGCCAATTGGAACACATTTTTGTATGCTCTAATTCCTCACTAGCAAGATTCTCTTTTTTGTTATTGTTACCATTCAATAAGTCGTTTTGAGTGCTCATTTTTATCAGCCCTTTCTTCTTATTGAATTTAATTTGTTGCTAACTTACCTGCTTCCTCAAATTCTTATATCGCTTTTTTGTATCCGATACCGAATAATCAGCAAGTCCTTTTAATACAAACGTAATCTTATATGGATCTGATATTCCATCTTTATTTATTTCGCCAATAATTACTTTCTTTACAACACTCTCAAATACAGAACGATCGAATTTATCCAATATCTTAACTTCTGAAATTCGTGATCTTAATTCTTTCATTCTCTTGCCGATATCTTTCTTTGCATCAACATTTGATGTTAGAATCTTTTATTCCTGCCTAACATGATTGATTTTCTGTGTATACTCTTCATATCTCTCATCATAAGCCTCTTTTAAGATTTTACAATCAAGTAACATATCGGTCAATTTCTTTCGCTTTGCTTCCATTGCTGCAACGGCACCTGTGATTGATGCTGATGACGAAGAGATTGCACAGGCCATTTCTGTTGTTTTTTTATTCAATGTTATTGATGCTATCATTTTCCCCACATTAGGATCTATGCTTGGTCTTTCTAATTTTGGCTTTGGTCTATTTGCTGGCACTGCTATAAATGATACTTCTTCTGTTACTGCAGCAGCCTCAACCTGGGATACATTACACGGAACAAATGGAATGGTATTAGAATATGCAACCATTGTAAAACTAACCCGAACCTTGGCCATTATTCCGATTACTTTAGTTCTCTCATTTCTTCGAATTCGAAATGAAAAGAAATAAATATTATCTTTTTGAAACTTATATTTTCATACCAATCGTTGAATTCCTCTATGGTATCTGCTTGAAAAAATTTATAATATTTAAACACATCAGCCGTACTCATGAAAATCTCAGAATAAAATACTGCAATTACTTCATATTCTCGTTTTTCTTATAAACTATCAAAACAAATGATTGCATGATTTGCCTCATAGTTTTGATCTGCGTACTTCTTTAATCCTTCAAACATGAAACTGGATTTCATGGTATGACCATGAATAATCAAATTTGTGGATGGTGGCGTAGCACCAATTTCTGTATAATTATATTCTTGTAGGCCATTTCCTACATCTGAATCTGTAACTAATATTAAATTACAATTGCTATTTTGCTCTTTATTAAAATCAAATGACAGATAATAATCTTCCTCACCCAGTGTCTGCATAACTGGATAATCTATTACGGTATCTTCAATTTTAAGCCACCCTACTAAATCCGAATTTTGTTCATAAAAAGATTCATATTCTGGTAATATTTTTACTGTTAGCAACAATGAAATATCTGTCTTGTCATTTTTTTTTATATTTTCTATTTTTTTTTTTGCTGTATCAAATCCAACTGTTTTTTCATTTTACTATGATTAATCCCTTTTTAAATAAATACTACTTATTAAAATGCTCAAAATAAAACAAATTCCTACTAGGATTTCAAACAACAAATGCTTGAAAAAAGTTGTCTTTCGACACCCCTTTAATTTATTTTTTTTATCGTTCTTAAATTTTTGAATCTTTTTTATCTCATTACATTTCAATGGTTGTCCCTTCCGGTATGTTTTCTATCAACCAATACAAATCGTCCTGTGAAACTCTAACGCAACCAGATGTATGCTCATCATGCAATGATATAGATTCTTTTTCTCGAAAATCATCAGCATTGGCATCCATCAAATATATGTCACTATGAATAAAATAATCTTCAAATACAACAAGATATCCATAGAATTTTACCTGTTCAAAGTCAGGATGATATGTACTAATATATTCAGTTGACGACACTTTTTCTATGTTAAAAATTCCTGCCGGAGTCAGTGTCTTTCCATCACCGCCGAATATGCAAGGCATACTCCTTGCAAACTCATACATAACATAATCAGATGCATCAAAGTCTTTTCTGATTGGATAATTATCCCAAAGTACTTTTGTATCCGTTTTTTCATAAATTTCCAAGCAACTAGATTTTCTGTTAAGCTTAAGATAGTATCGATTATCTATTCTTTTATTGAGAATTCTACTTGCAACTATATACATTCCCTTTATTATTATTTCAACTTTTATTCTACAGCTCTCAAGACATTTATTCCATTCAGCTATTCCTTCTTTATGTCCTTTTTTCTTGTAATTGATGGCTTCATTATATACTTCTTCTACATAACCACCAGTTATAATATTATCATCTTGAGCTACTTCAATTAACCACAGCCACAATTCTGGACATGTAATTGATCTATTAAAAATATTAGCAGTAGGTTTGCTTTTCCCTTTTCGCATATCTTCTAGTTCATATTGAGCGCAATATGATACAAGAAAATGCCATTTTTGATTTGGTTCTCCAACCGATTTATCATCTTTAACACAACATATAAAGCTCTCATCAAGTTCTTCAAGAGAATAAACCTTACCTAACTTGCCTTGCTCTATCAATTTTCTCATTTCGATAATATTTTCCAGATGCCCATCTTTTTTCTTCTTAATTACGTCTTCAAGTTCTTCAATAGATTTGTCGTTGGTTAATATAAATTTATTAGCGAATACAATATAACCTCCTTCTTCTTGCCGGTATTTACTCATAAACTCTTTTGTATAAGGGGGAGTTGGTTCTTTCTTTTTATAGAAATTAATTGCCTTAATCGTTAAAGTATCAAATTTCTTGTACAATTTAAAACCTCCATAATAATATTTTTACTCACCTTTTATTTAGACATCAGCAAATATTTATTAATCACACATCGCCTTTACATTTTTTCTTTGCCAAAAGCGTTCTGCTTATAAACGCTCCAAAAACCAAGACACCTGCTATCGAGGCTACAAAACTTATGAGCATTTCAACTCTGCCGGTAGATACATAATCTACAATTTGCAGAATGGAACCGATAATAGAAGTAAGTCCAAATATAGCAATAATCATTCCTATAGTGCTTTCTCTCTTTGAATCAATTCTCTCTTGTTCTTCATTGAGTAGATTTATTTTTTCTTTTATCTCCATAATAGTTTCATTTATACCATTTAGCTCTATAAGTAGGCGATATGTATCACATACATTATTCCAACGGGATATCTGCGACGGGACAAGAGTCCCATATGCTATAAATTTCATTGCCTTTCTCTTTAAATCCTGAATGCTTTTCTTTAGCATTGCAGACGGATTATTTGATATGTATCTTTGATGTATTTCCTCATTTAATAGCATACATGTATATTTCTGATACATTACAAGCATGGTAATTAACAAATCATCGTTAGCGTTTTCTACAAGTGGGGCTTTTCCTTTTGAATAAGCATAAGATATTTCCTGGGATGTAATTGAGCATCCCCAGCCATAGTCCTTAGAATCTACATCTCTTGCTCCAGTAACATACTCAACATCTTTTTCCGATAAATCTTCGAAATCACGAGATAAGTTAATAATTCTATGCTCGTTATAAGTTATCTTGTTTATGATGTCAGTCTCTTTAAATCTATTTGGAACATATGCGACATTAAGTCTATAGGCCTCTTTCAAGATAAAGCTCTGTGATTTTATATCTGTAATAAACCATCGCATTTGGGGCTTTAACTGGCTCAAAATCTTGTCGCTTATATTTTTCAAGAATAAGGCCTGGATGTTTTTTAATTCTTCATTCTCATCTGTATATCCTGGATATATAAATTTATATATCGACCCAACATTTCCATTATAATAGGATAAATACGCAGAGAGAAATGCTATACCATTATCAAATACAAATAATTGCAAATCAGTAATAGATATTTCCGTATCTAATTGAATCGGATCCAGTTTAACGTCTAATTTATAGCGCCGAACAAAATTCCCATCCATACTACACTTATTAGCCAATAATTCAATGAAATCACTCGACTCAAATGGAATGGGTTTGCTTTCCATAATTGACATATCTTTAAATTTAATTTTTACATCATACTTGAGCGGTAAAATGACAAACATTCCCCGCTCAATATAATATTTATTCTCGATATGTTTCCAGTATTTTTCCATTCACTTATGACCTCTCTAAAACATTTTAACTTATTATTTGACTCCCACATCTCAACCAACAAATACTTCACATGACTGTCTACACCCTTAAACCCATACTTTTTCACTTAGTCTAACACTTCTAAATCTCCTCAAAGCCGATAAATACTGGGGTTTTAAAGGCATTTTCTACAGTTCATATGGCGTCACTTGATAAACATAATAATTCAACCAATTGGTATACAAAATATTACTATGTGCTCTCCATGTAAGATTTGGCTTTACGCTTGGATCGTCACCTTTAAAATAGTTTTTTGGAACATCTACGGATAAGCCTTTTTCAATATCCCTTGTATATTCATTGTTAAGGGTTATGCGATCATACTCAGGATGCCCCATTACAAAAACATGTCTACCTTCATGAGAAAGAGCTAGGAACACACCTGCTTCTTCCGATTCGGCTAATACGGTAACTTCTTTGCAGTTATGTAAATCTTCTGCTGATACGGTTGTGTGGCGGCTATGAGGTGCAAAAAATACATCGTCAAAACCACGCACCAGTGGGATCTTACGATTTGCTACTGTATGTTCGTACAATCCAAATATTTTTTCTGATAAGGCTTTCTTTTGTATTCCAAAATAATGGTAAAAGGCAGCTTGTGCCCCCCAGCATATATGCAATGTTGAAGTAACATGATCTTTGGTCCAATCCATAATCTCACAAAGTTCATCCCAATAATCCACCTTTTCAAACTCCATTTGTTCAACAGGTGCTCCCGTAATGATAAATCCATCAAAATATAGATCCTTCACTTCTTCGAAGGTTGTATAAAACTTATTTAAATGATTCGCCGATGTATTTAATGACACATGGGATTTCACATTGATGAAGCTAATATCCACTTGCAATGGTGTATTCGAAAGCGCCCTTAAAAGCTGTAATTCTGTATCTTGCTTAATTGGCATCAAATTCAAGATTCCTACTCGAAGTGGGCGAATATCTTGATGCATAGCTCTATTTTCATCCATGACAAATATATTTTCATATTCTAATATTTCCTTTGCAGGCAAATCTCCATTTACTCTTATTGGCATACTATCACCTAGCTTTCTCACTTTTTATTCCATATTTCTTTATTCCCTATTTTTTTATTCCCTAATTCTTTATTCCCTATTTCTTTATTCCCTATTTCTTTATTCCCTATTTCTATATTCAATATAATTTATCATCTCTAAAAATCATGAAATAATACTATCACACATTACTTGGCATATCAATGTTATATTCCTTTATAAAATCCCCCTCTGTTAAAATGGGAATCCCTAATTCCTTGGCTTTTTTGTTTTTAGATGAATTTGATGCGATATCATTATTAATTAGATAATTCGTTTTATTGGTAACACTACCGGTTACTTTTCCGCCTAGTTTTTCAATCATTTCTTTTAATTCATTACGACTTGAAAAGTTTTCTAGACTTCCTGTTATCACAAACGTTTTATTTAGAAGAATTTGATCCTTTTCATCTATTTGTTCCACTTCTATTACTAATTCTTTTATAAGATTATCAAGAATAATCTTATTTTTATCATTCCCAAAAAAATCTTTGATGGAACCTGCTATTACTTCTCCAATGCCATCAATTCTACTTAATGTTTCTATAGAAGCTTGTAATATGTTTTCTAAATCATAACTACATTCTTTACATAGCATCTTTGCATTGGCAATACCAATATTTGCGATTCCAAGACTATAGATAACTTTTGGCAACGTCGTTTTTCTAGACTTTTCAATACTATTAATAAGGTTTTTATAGGATAATGTTCCAAACCCTGCCATCGTTTCTATTTTATTTTGATAACGATCTAAATGATAAATATCAGCATATTCAAGGATAAAACCCTTTCCAATTAATTTTTCCAACGTAGCTTCTGAAAGTCCTTCAATATTCATTCCATCCCTACTAACAAACAAGGAGAAAGATTTTATCTTTTTTACTTCACAATCAGGATTTATACAGTACAATGATTGAACATCATTGGTTTGCTTTACTTGTGTGATTCCACCACATACGGGACATTGGCAAGGAATCTCTATACTGTTACTTTTTGTAAGGTTTTCTGCTATTTGAGGAATAATCATATTCGCTTTATATACTGTTATTCGATCTCCGATGCCTAGTTTCAGTGCTCTCATAATACTTATGTTATGAACGGAAGCTCGACTTACTGTTGTTCCTTCTAATTCTACTGGATCAAATATGGCCACTGGATTAATTAAGCCGGTTCGGCTTGGGCTCCACTCAATTTCCTTTAAAAAAGTCTCTTTCAACTCATCTTCCCATTTAAATGCAATGGAATCTCTTGGGAATTTTGCTGTTGTGCCTAATGACTTTCCATAAGCAATATCATTTAATGCTAATACCAATCCATCTGATGGAATGTCAAATGTTGCTATCTTTACTTGAAACTGTTCTATCGTTTCAAGTAAATTTTCTTTATTTACCTTTTTATATTCTACCACATCAAAACCAAGCTCTTTTAAAAATTGAAATTGACTTTCTTTAGACTCCATATCGTCTATTTCATCTGCTTTCACTAGTGAAAATGCAAAGAATTGTACATTACGATTTGCTGCAACTTCATTATTTAACTGCCTAACGGATCCGCTGCAGAGGTTCCTTGGATTCTTATATTTTGCATCAACATCTTCTATTTTTTCATTAATCTTATTAAATTCTGTATACGTAATGATAGCCTCTCCACGCAAAATTAATTCCCCTTGATACTTGATTTTGAGCGGAATATTTTTAAATACCCTGGCATTGTTCGTAATTACTTCTCCTATTTCACCATTACCTCGCGTCACTGCTTTTGCAAGTTTTCCTTCCATATAGGTTAGAACGATCGTAAGTCCATCTAATTTCCATGAAAGAATTCCTTCATTGTCTTGTATCCAATTTATTAAATCCCCTCTGTCCTTTGTTTTTCCCAAGGAAAGCATTGGTTTCTCATGAGCTTCTTTTGGAAGGTTATCCATCACCTCATATCCAACTTGTACCGTTGGCGAATTTGCTGCAACCATACCCGTTTCTTCTTCTAAGGCAACTAACTCATCATATAATTTATCGTACTCGAAATTGCTCATAATCTCGCTGTCATCTAGATAATAAGCTTTTGAAGCCTGTGTTAATATTTGAATTAACTCTTTAATTCTAATTATTTTTCGTTCCATGAAGGGTATCATCCTAATCAATTTATTTTCTATATCTTTAATCCTACTGACTCATAGAGAGTTTCTATTTCCTTACCAGCTAATTCTCTATATTCACCCGATTGCAATGTTCCAATTTCTATATTCATGATTCTTATTCTTTGCAATAACTTCACCTCATATCCAAGAGTTTTGCACATTCTACGAATTTGTCGGTTTAGCCCTTGGGTCAATATAATGCGAAAAGAAAACTTACCAACACTTGTTACTTGGCATTCTCGTGTAGTCTCTTCTAAGTCTTTTAGATAAACACCTTTGCTCATTTGGGCTAAAAAATGGGGCGTTATTTCCTTATCCACTTTTACTAAATATTCCTTTTCATGCTTATTCGCAGCACGCATCATTCGATTAATAAGTTCCCCATCGTTAGTCATAATGATAAGACCTTCTGAATCTTTATCCAGCCTACCCGCATAGGTTATTCTAATGGGATAATTCAAGTAATCAGTGATTGTTTGATCCGCGTATTTGTCTTTTTCTGTACAAGTAACACCTACTGGTTTATAAAAAGCTAGGACTACTTTACTATTTTTATTCTCAACTATCTTTCCATTGAAACTAACGGAATCTGTTTCTTGCACTTGATACCCCATAGTCGCCGTAATTCCATTTACAAGAACACGTCCCGCATCAATCATCTTATCAGCCTCACGCCTTGAACATATTCCACAATCAGCCAAATATTTATTTAATCTAACCATATTTTTACTCATAATTTTTATCCATTTCTATTCATTTATAAATAATGTTTCTTATTATTGTAATCTATTATAGGTGTTTTGTCGAGGCTGCCAAAGGGTTTGAAAATAGATAAAATAAAACAACAATAATTTACTAATCGTAGTAAAAGGGTATTTAAAGTGTTATAATGATATTGGTTTTATAAAAATAATCTAACGAGGTGATGTGTATTGAAATTACTTAAGGACAAGATATTATCAGAAGGAAAAGTAGTAAATGAACATATTTTAAAAGTAGATAGTTTTATTAATCATCAGGTAGATCCAGTTCTTATGGACGCTGTAGCCAAAGAATTTGCTGAACACTTCAAAAATAAGGGCATTACTAAAATTGCCACTATTGAAAGTTCTGGGATTGCTCCAGCCCTCTTCACTGCAAAGGAAATGGGACTTCCACTTATTATTTTTAAAAAACAACCCTCTCAAATCTTGTATCACAATTTATATCAGACAATGATTGAATCTTATACCAAAGAAACTTCTTACGAATTGACTTTATCTAAGGATTATATCTGTTCTGATGATCATGTACTTATTATTGATGATTTTCTTGCCAATGGTGAAGCAGCTTCTGGTGCCATTCGATTAATTAGAATGTCATACGCTACTGTTGCAGGACTTGGTGTATTGATTGAGAAGTCATTTGAACCAGGACATGATAAAGTGGCCGGAAATGGGATCGAAGTATATTCACTTGCACGTATTAAAAAGTTAGATCATGATTCTATTGAATTTTTGGATTAAGTAATATATAAGAACAATTAGAAGAATAAAAGAAGAAGACCATTACAAACAACACACAGTTGCGGGTAATGGTCTTTCTCTTATATCATATTTCCCTTACATTCATATCCTTATAAATATCTCTTTAAGCTTCTAATATTGCTTTCTTGAAAATTTACTAATTCATTTGCTATTTCCATGGCTTCTTTAGAGGAATTTCCATGCTGATTTAGAGACTTCCACATATGTGTTAAACCCCTGTTGTTTTCTTGAATCATAATCTCTGCAAGATGACTAGTGCTTGTATTTAACATGGTACTCATATGAATACCACTGACTAATTTTACATCTTGTATGGCATTTCCATGATAGGGATCCGCTTTCCCTGTAAGTAGCTTATCAATTGATTTATTTCTTAATTCTGTGTACTTCATGTTTTGTTTGGATAATTGAAGCGCTAAATCATCGTCATACACTTTATCTTGAACAGTATCAATGGCTTTCATTGTCATTTCAGCATTTCTTTGTATTTCCTTATATACTTCAATATCCGCTTTATTCATACAAATACCCCGCAACCTTTTTCCTTAGTATTTCACTAAAAGAAAAAGAGTATGCAGGGTATTTATTTTTCATTTCAATTATTGTTCAAATGGAAATTGAATTCCCCATTCATGACGAAGGGAATCCATCATCTGCATGATTCGAATGATCTCTTTATGAGGCATCTGTGGACATTCGATTTGTCCTTTTTCCAATGCATCAATACATGCTTGAACCTCATATTCAAATCCTGTAATTTGTTTTGGTTTTTTAATATAAGCTATTTCTTTATTTTCGGCATTATATGCTTTTACAGAATCAAAGTTATTGATATTCTCAACAATTACATATCCATTAGTTCCATAGATAATACCTTTTCTATCGCTAATACCACGCATAGTACTGCCGATATTTGCTATCTTACCATCATCGTATACAATAGAAATTGCATTTGATGCGTCCATTCCACTTTCTGTATAGGTACAACTTGATGTGACTTTCTTTATTTTATCCCCAAATATAATCGATGCAAAATTTAGAGTATACACACCCACATCTAACAATGCGCCTCCAGCTAAAGCTGGATCCTGAAGTCTTTGCACATGTTCAATCATATAGCCTAGGTTACAAGTTAAATAGACAGGATCACCTATGATCCCTGAACCAATCATCCCTTTGATAGAGGCTACCATTGGCATATATCTTATCCACATAGCTTCTGTTATAAAGACACCTTTTTCTTCTGCGTAGGCAATTAGTTCTTCCGCTTGTTTCGCATTCGCAGTAAATGCTTTCTCACATATCACAGGCTTTCCGTGTGAAATACATAATTTGGCATGTTCAAAGTGATGGGAATGTGGTGTCGCAACGTAGATGAGTTCGACTTTTGGATCATTTACTAATTCTTCATAGGAACCATATGCCTTTTTAAAACCGTATTCGGATGCAAAAACCTTTGCTTTTTCTAAATCTCTAGAAGCAACCCCATAGCATTGCACATTTTTCATACGCTTCATGGTTGTAGCCATTGTTTGCGCGATATTCCCTGATCCTAATATTGCCATGTGTATTTTTTTCATTTTATATCCTATCTGCCCGTTGCAAACGCGCACTCTTATTATTCGTTGAATATGCTTTTTTATTCAACAAAATTCATTTTAAAACCTGTTTCCAATTTAAAAGCTCATATTTCTATATTAACACAAAAAAAATCTATGTCACTTGTTTTCAAGTAACATAGATCGATTTAATTAAAATTTAATTATTTGACAAATTCTGTTTTCACATATGCCGTAGAATGATTATAACTAACTTTACTCCAACCATTTTTTAATGTTTCAATTAATTCAAGTTTTTCATCTTTATAAGCAATACCTATTTTATCAGCGGTTTCACTATCGCTGGAACGAACATTGACATTTTCAAGTACCGTTACCGTACCAATGCTAGATTCCATCACTTCTAAAAACTCCGATTTAATAAAAGCTTCTTTACCTTCATACTCAATTTTGCTCCATCCATTTGGTAAAGCCTCTAAACGAGTATAGGTTGCTCCTACTTGGGACTTACCTAATTTATCAGCTGTTTCACTGTCGGATGATCTGATATTGACTACGTCTATTGTTTTTACTGTTTCAGTAGTTAGGACTTCTTCCACCACTGTTTCTGCTTCAACTTCTTCTGGTACAACTTCTTCCACTTTTACTGGTGCCTTACTTGCTTCTAATGATGCAAGCGCCTCTCCAACGTCATTTTTTAACTTCAATGACAGTTCATCCATAAACAATTTTAAATCTTCGTCCGTATCTACAGCTTCATTATATTTGACTTGTACCATATTGGTTAAATCTTTAACATCATCCTGTGTGGTAACAGTTTGAATATATGCTGTAATATTATCGTCTGTTTCTCCAGAATAAACGTACAACTCATTGTTTTCATTGGTACATAAATAAAATGTATTTAACCCTGGCGCTCTGGTTTCAATCCCTTTAAATTTAACTTCACTATACACAAATGTAATATATGAATTTTCTAATGGCCCTGGCTTTGTATAACAAATAAGATTATCATAGGATTCAAGATAATTACTCTTTTTTTCTATACGTATTATTTCCGTATCATCTGTATAACTTCGCATGTTGCTATATGTTTCTTTATCACCCTCTAACGAAGATTGATAATAAACCTTCATAAATTGATTAATCTGATCATATGCATTTTTTTCGAGAGGCGAATCGGGAACTATTAAAGCACCAGTGTCCTGATCAATAGATGCTACAACAGAACCTGAGTCTGCTATTGCTTTATCCTCATCTCTATTGTTTTCTACTAAAACAGTAATCACTACAGCAACTACTAACACTATACTAACAAAAGCAGGTACTGCTATTCTAAAATTATCTGATATCCATTCCTTTAATTTAGGAATAACATTTTCTTTTGAGCTTTTTATCTTTAAAGACTTTTTCGTTGAACGTTTCATTATAATCACCTTTCTATTTGGTTAATGCACCCGGCAGGAATCGAACCTGCATTAAAGGCGTCGGAGGCCTCCGTTCTATCCATTAGACTACGGGTGCCTATCTCTGGATATTGTCAATTGTTACGAATTTGTTACAATCAGCAAACTTATATTATCACAATTCAACATGTTTGTCTAGTTCCTTTGTACCACTATAATACCTATAACCTTATAACCTTATTTCATCCATTACAATCTGCTTACCTCCCCACCAAGTCTTGAAAAATAATAAACATGATCGGATAAAACTTCTTCTACTTCTACTTGAGTTTCATTTACTTCTTTTACCATATTTGCAAACTTATCACATTCCCGTTTATCTTTTGTAGGAATGAGAATAACCTCATGAATACTACTTGGTAATATATAAAGGTCACTTTCCACTTCTATTGAAAATCCTTCCAAAACATGATCATATAACATACAAGTTGCACCATTCGTCTTTGATTGATTGGTTAGTACATACATTGGTAAATTTTCCTCATTTCTATTTGAGAGTTGTTCATTTAGTTCTTCATTTAATTCTTCGCACCATTCCTCTGGAATATCATTTGCATCATTTTCATGTAACATTTCGTTTAATATTTGATTCATATTTTTAATTTCCATATGTAGAAGCTTGGGTGTATTTTTTTTCGCTTGGGCAAATAATTCTTCTATAGTTACATTCCACATCTTTAGGTGACTATTATGAATAGTAATGGAAGCTCCAGAAAATTGTTCACTAATAATAAGACAATAAAATACAATTGCCAAGTCAAGATACTTCATATGAGGTATCTGTTCTAATAATTCCAGATTTTTGTCATAGTTAATAATTTTATATGCTATTTTTTCCTTTACTAATTTATAATCTAAAAAGAAATCCATATTAATATTCTTTCCAACTTTACTTTCTTGATAAATTTGAATTATTTCATTAAAAATATCACTAAATATTTTTCCTTCTCTATATTCTTCAAAATATCCATTCAAATAAATAGTAGGAGAAATATTATTATCTTTTTCAGCTATGATCATCCCCTCCAAGCAAATCCCATTATTCTTTATCACCTGGTTAATAGTAACCATTACCTCTTCACCCATATATTCCTGCACACTTTTACATACTTTTTCTACAAATTCATTAAATTCCATAAAATTCCTCACTTTCTAACTATTAGTTTTGATTGGTTTTTTGCTCGAATGAGCGTAAGAAGTCGTTCAACCACATTGGTGAACTTAAAAAAAGACAACGGAATAGATTCCATTGTCTCACAAACTTTGATTATGAAAAGTTACATATCTTCTATCAGGCCCTTGAAAGGTATTCACCTGACCTCGTATCAATCTTGATTTTATCATTTTGTTCCACAAATAGTGGTACATATACAATTGCCCCAGTTTCAACAACAGCAGGCTTTGTAGCTCCTTGTGCTGTATCTCCTTTAAATCCTGGCTCTGTTTCAATAATTTCAAGTTCAACAAATAGAGGTGGTTCTACAGCGTATACATTTCCATTATGGGAACAAACTTTTACCATTTCGTTCTCTTTTACGAATTTCAATGCATCTCCAATTGATTCAATGTTTAATGCAATTTGTTCATAATTTTCTACATCCATAAAGTTATATAAATCGCCATCCTCATATAAATATTGCATATCTTTTCTATCGATACGTGCTTGTGGGAACTTTTCGTTTGGTCTAAAAGTTTTTTCAACCACACCGCCACTTTTGATATTCTTTAATTTGGTTCTTACGAAAGCAGCACCTTTACCTGGTTTGACGTGCTGAAACTCAATAATCTGATAAATATTATTTTCGTATTCCATCGTAATACCATTTCTGAAATCACCTGCAGAAATCATTTAATAATCCTCCTAAAAATTCACGTTATAATTCTTTTATAGTGTATACTATAAACTCACTTTTTTCAACTATTTTTTCAGGATATAATCAATTGCTTGAACATATCCATTTAATCCTTGTCCAAATATCTGTTTATCACAGACTTCTGCTGTTACTGAAACCTTACGAAACTCTTCTCTATTTGTAATATCCGAAATATGGATTTCTACTTTTGGAATAGTTACACTAGAAAGCGCATCTCGTATAGCATAACTGTAATGGGTGTATGCACCTGGATTAATTACTATTCCCTCTGTTCCATCAAAATAGGAATCCTGAATACGATCTATGATGGCACCTTCGTGGTTTGATTGAAACACCTCGATTTTACATTTTTCTTCTTCGCCTTTTTTTGAAATGATATTCAACAGGTAATCGTAATCTTCTGCCCCATAGATACTTTTTTCTCTAATTCCCAAAAAATTTAAATTGGGACCATTTATTACTAGTATATTCATATTTAAACTCCCTATATGCCCTATCATTATGCACTATCAGTGATTGAAGTGTTTTATTAATAAATACCCACCACAATTTCATTTATTATTTCATCAAATGTTTTGCCATCAGTTTCAATGATTCGTGTCGCTGCTTCCTCGTAAATAGGCTCTCTTTTTAACATCATGGAACTAATTTTTTCAAGTGGTTGTTCTCCTTGTAATAGTGGCCTTTGGGTATCGTGTTCTAATCTTGAATAAATAGTAAAAGGAGATGCTTTCAAATAAATAACTTGCCCCATTTCCTTTAATAGTGCCCTATTTTCTTTTCGTAAGGGAAGTCCACCACCAACAGAAATAATTTGTCTTGTTTGATTGTTCCTTATTTTCTCTAAATAACTCGATTCCAAGTCTCGAAAATATTCTTCTCCATAGTTGGTGAATATCTGGGATATTGTAGCATTCTGTTCTTTTTCAATTTGTTTATCTACATCTATCATAGTAAGCTCCAATTTATAGGAAAGCCTTAGACCAACCGTAGACTTACCAGAACCCATAAAACCTATCAGTATTATATTATTCATTTATCTTTTTCTCTATCTCTTTCATCATCTGTATATAGACATATTCTGCTTGACTTTCAGATATACTCACTTGATTCCAAAGTTCATAAGCGATTACCCCTTGATATAATAACATCTTAAGTCCATTAAATGCCCGTCCTCCCCCTTGTTCTACATTGGACATGAATTTTGTTTTTACCGGATTGTAAATTAAGTCATAGCCCGTATGTATTTTTTTATAAAAGGATTTATCCTCGATTGGTGCCTCCGATATATTTGGGCTAAGGCCAACGCTAGTCCCTTGAATCGCCAAGTAATGTTTATCTGGCAAAAGGTGATGGTCACTCATTTTCATAGGTACAATAGATGATGTATGAAAACAATGATTTACCTCATTAGCCACTTGTTCCGCTTTTTCTAGCGTTCGATTAAGCAGAAAAATACGATGAGCCCCATTGGATGCACATAGGAACGCCACTGCTCTTGCTGCTCCTCCTGCACCTAGAATAATGATGTCCTCACCTTTCAATAAAATTCCTTCTGTATTCATAGCTCGAAGTAGCCCTAACATATCCGTATTATATCCCTTGAATCCATCTTCCATTCGAACTAGCGTATTCACAGCACCAATATTTTCTGCTAATTCATCAATTTCACATAACAGAGGAATAATATCGCTTTTGTATGGAATGGTTACATTCATTCCCAGTATATTTAATCCAAAGGCCCCTTTGATTGCTTCTATTAACTTTTCTTTCTCTACTAAAAAAGGAATATAGACGAGATTATGGTCTTGAAGACTTGCAAGGGTATTGTGAATCATTGGTGATAATGTATGTTCTACTGGATTGCCTACAAGTCCACACGTCCTTGTTTTTCCATTAATACTTATCAATCTTTTATTCCCCCTTACTTCCTTTTCTCATATAAAAATAAAGAACTATCTTTTCAAAGAATCGTTTAATAACAATTTGAATTTCTTCCTTTTTATCAATTGGTTTTACTAAATATGTTGTAATTCCCGCTTTTTTTGCACCCCATACATCTGTAAATAATTGATCCCCTATAAAGAGCGTATTACTACAATCTGTGCCTAACTCTTCCATTGCTTTTACATAATTCTTGGTGCTAGGCTTATGAGCCTTGAAAATATAGGATCCATACCCCACCGCTTCTTGAAAACTTTTTACCCGTTGTTCCTTATTATTTGATAACAGCATCACTTTAAATCCCAATTCCTTTAACATGATAAAAAGTTTGATGCTCCTTTTATCTGCCGGTGCGCCGTGAGGAACAAGAGTATTATCAACATCGAAGATGACCCCGCGATATCCTTGGTGATATAACCTTCTAAAATCTATTTCATATGTTGAATTATAATATTGATGTGGATAAAACCGTTGCAACATTCTAGCTCCATTTCTCTTAATCATAAGAAGTGTATTTGTAATTGATGATTTCTATTATAACAAAACACCTTGCATTTCTGCAAGGTGCTTACATTCTTTATATAAAATATTCCTTATATGAAATATTCAATAAATAAAATCTCCGTTTTATTTTTGAATAACAAGACCATCCATACTATTTGAGATTATATTTTGTGAGCTACCAACAAAATATTGATATTGTTGAAGTACTTGGTCCTTTTGCATATCAGAAATTGCTTTTTCCATATCTAGAGTTTCTATCGAACTATCTTTACCGATGAAATCAAAATCATCTGCCTTATTAAAGGTCAATGATATATTTTCTAAATTAGCAATTCTACTTCTATTATCTTGTTCTAACTCAGGGAGAGAATAATTATTTTGTAATGATGTTATATTTTCACTTTCATCAGAGGTTTTCTTTAAATCTTCCTGACTTTTTATAGTATCCATAGTAACGGTTTTTATATTTTGAAATAAATAACTATTATAAAGCCCGCCATATTGACTTAATCCATCAATTGACATTATTCTCACCTCCTTAATTTACATAATATGTTTACAATACAATTATACTAATGAATTGTTCTGTTTGCAATAAATATATCGGCAAATACCGTGAATAGTTTAGTAATTATTACAAGATTCATTTATTTAACCCTATTTTGTATTCCGGCAGAGTCTAATAACGTTTTTGTATAGGAATGTTGTGGTGAAAAATATACCTTATCAACTTCCCCTTCCTCAACAATCTCTCCATGTTTCATAATCATAACGTGATCACACATTTGATACACAATTCTCAAATCATGTGATATAAATAGAATCGCTAAACCCATTTCTCTTTGTAATCTCAATAATAAAGTTACCATTTGTAATTGTATGGTTACATCAAGTGCAGAAAGTGGTTCATCTGCAATTAATAGTTTTGGTTCTAGCATTAAAGCTGCTGCAATACATACTCTTTGTCTCTGCCCCCCAGAGAGTTGATGTGAAAAATGCTCCATGTATTTTTCTTCTAATCCAACTTTCTGTAACATTTCAATTGCTTTTTTTCGCATAAGCGACTTGTTTTTCATCCCACTGTTTCGTAATGGTTCTTGTAATATCCATCCAACGGTCTTCACAGGATTCAATGATCCATATGGATCTTGAAATATCATTTGTGGCCTATCTGAATAATGAATGATTGTTCCATCCACGTTTTTTACCATTCCTAATATTGCTTTTGCAAGGGTTGATTTTCCACAACCACTTTCACCAACCAAACCAAGAACTTCTCCTTGCCCTATGGAAAAAGTAATATTTTTAAGTATTTGCTTGGTAATCTTTTTTTCAAAAACAAACTTTGTTTGCTGCTTATAGAAAACATTCAAATCTAACACTTCTAATATTGTATTCATAAACGCCCCTATTTATTACAAATTTTATTTTTTTTAAAATCAGGTATAGCACCGATTAATTGTTTGGTATATTCCTCTTTGGGGTTACTGAAAATTTCTTCTGTAGGTGAATCTTCTAGTATATAGCCACCATGCATCACAATCACCCTCGTACATAATTGTCGGACCAAACTTAAATCATGGGAGATAAACAAAATGGCTGTCTTTTTTTCTCGATTAATCTTTTTCAATAATTTTACGATTTGATTTTGAATGGTAACGTCCAATGCTGTTGTTGGCTCATCTGCGATTAAGATCTTTGGGTCACATATCATTGCAGATGCAATCATAACCCTTTGTCTCATTCCACCCGATAATTCATGGGGATACTTATCATATATTCCTTCTGGATCATCCAGTTCTACTTCTTTTAAAACCTTAAGTGCGCGTTTTTTACGTTCATCCTTTGTAAGGTTTTGATGGATCCGAAGACTTTCTTCAACCTGCCATCCAATTTTTTTTACAGGATTAAGCGAAGTCATTGGTTCTTGAAAAATCATACTTATGGAATTCCCCTGATATTGGCGTAGTATGGAACGTTGACAAGTTAATAGATTATTTCCATCAAACAGAATTTGTCCTTTTTTCTCCATGTCATGACGCCTTAAAAGTCCTGCAATCGCCAAAGCGGTCATGGTCTTTCCCGATCCAGACTCCCCAACAATTCCGATAATATCACCACATTCCACTTCCATATTAAAATCAAAGACAACTGTTTCTGGAATCAAATGATCATGAAATTCTATATGTAAATCTTTCACTTCCAATAACATACTTTATCTCCTTATTCTTTCAGGCCTTCACCTAACAAACTGAATCCTAAAACTAATAAAATAATCATTACTCCAGGGGCCACACCGTACCAAGGTGCTGAAAAAAGATAGGTCTGCGATTCCGATAGCATGCGTCCCAAACTTGCATCTGGAGGTTGTACTCCAATTCCCAAATAACTCATTCCAGCTTCTGCTAACACTGCATTATTAAAACCAATCATGATGGATGAAACAAGTACTGGAAGAATATTAGGTAAAATATGTACAAACATAACTCTGATATCACTTGCCCCTGATAACTTTGCACTCTTTACATAATCCAGATTACGACAATGCATAAATTCACTTCTTACAAGACGAGCAAAACTTGGAATAAAAGCAATTCCAAGTGCAATAATTACATTGTATTTTCCGCTTCCTAGCAAGCTGATGAAAACCAGTGCTAAAAGAATGCTTGGAAAGGCAAACACGGCATCGTTGATACGCATTAACAGTTCATCAATAATGCCACCAAAATATCCTGTGATAGCACCAAGCATAATTCCAAAAAAAGTTCCTATAAAAACAGTCCCCGCAGCAACCAAAAGAGTGATTCCACTTCCTTTAATAACACGACTAAATATATCTCTGCCAAAATTATCGCATCCCATAATATGCTTCCATGAAATACCTGCAAGTTTTTTTGTTGCATCCATCTTTTCAGGATCATACGGGGTATAAAAAATACCAACAAAAATAAAAAGTAGCATTACTCCAGTTATAGAAGCTCCAATGATTAAATTATAATTCTTTTTCTTTTTAAGCATCTTTGAATTCCTATCTTTTTTAATTTTGTCTCATTCGTGGATCTATAAAACGATAAATTAAATCTACAAACAAATTAACAACAATTACTAAAAATGCAATTAATACTATAATTGCTTGTACTACTGGATAATCTCTATTAGAAATCGAGGTTAACAAGATTCTACCAATCCCTGGAATTCCAAAAACTTGTTCTATAATAACACTCCCTGCTATCATATCTGTAAAAGCCATTCCAAAAAATGTTATCACTGGAATTAATGCATTTTTTAGTACATGATGATATAACACTCCATTTGTAGTATTTCCCTTACTAAAAGCCGTTCTACTATAATCCAATTTGGCTTGTTCGCTTAAAGAGCTACGCAAAATTTTGATAGACATGGCACATTTGGGGAGAGAAATAGCGATTGCTGGTGTTATTAGATAGGCTAGAAACTGTGGAATTCCCTCTTTATAAGAGACAAACCCTCCAGGCACAAACCATTTTAAAATAAGCCCAAATAGATAGGTTAGAAGAATTCCTGCAAAAAAAGGTGGGATTGACATCACCACTTGATTAAGTACCATAATGGACTTATCAACCAAACTCCCTTCATGCTTTGCTGTATATAATCCTAATGGGATAGAAATTGTAATCATAATTAAAAAGGCTATTCCTGTTAATGTAAAGGTAATGGGTAACTTTTCGGCAATTATTTTACCAACCGGCATATTGTAACTATAAGAAGTTCCCATGTCACCTTGAATAAAGTAATACAACCAATTGCCATATCGAATGAATAAGGGATCGTTTAATCCATTTTCTGTTCTAAATGCATCTAAACGTTCTGGTGTTGCTTCCATTCCAAGCTTTGACATCGCTGGATCACCTGGAATGATAGTAAAAGCAAGAAAGACAAGAAAAGAAACGATGAGTAAGGTAGTGAACAGCATAATAATTCTTTTCCCAATATATTTCATATTCTTGCCTACTTCCTTTTATTTTTTATTCTTATTCTACTACATATAATTTAGCAAAATCTTGTACATATAATGGGTAGAATACATATCCAGAAAACTTTTTATTTATTGCTACCATAGAAGCCATATCTTGAATATAAACATTTGCAGCATCTTCTGCAAGTATCCTTTGGCATTCCTTATAGTATTTTGTTTGTTGTTCAATATCAGTTGACGATGCAGCATTTTCAAAGGCTATATCATATGCATCATTTTTATAATTAATAAAGTTACCACTAGAGGAAGATGTGAATCTTTCAAGCAAGGCACCTGCCGTTAAACTTGACGCATCAACTCCAATCACAGTTGCTTCATAATCTCTGTCCGCATAAACCTCACTTAACCAAGTATCCCATTCAACTAAGTTAATATTGGCAATGACACCAATTTCCTTAAACTCTTGTGCCAGAACTTGAGCAGTATCTACATGTTGCTGATAATTAGAAGGAACAGTAATGGTAAAAGAAAATCCATTAGAGTATCCAGCTTCTGTCAAAAGCTCTTTTGCTTTTGTTATATCCTGATTATATACATCATTTAACTCTTCCATGAAGTATTTACCAAAAGAAGGAAACATACTGCTTCCAATTTCAGTTCCTTTTCCATCAGAAATATACAACATAATTTCTTTTGGATCAATGGCATAACAAAGTGCCTTTCTTACTCGAATGTCTGTAAAAGGCTCCACACTATTATTTAAATACATGGCTTGTACAAGATTCATCGTGCCTTCAAGCACATCAAAGTCTTTTTCATCAAGCTCTGCAGCTTGGGCTGTAGTAATACGACAAATCATGTCCACAGAGCCACCTTTAAGATTAGTTACAATCATATCTGCATCCGAAATAATCTTAAGTGTAACATGTTCAATATTTGCCGGTGTTCCCCAATAGTCATCAAACTTTTCTAACATAAAGTTTTCCTGTGGAGAACGGGATACATATTTATACGGTCCAGTGCCAATGGAAATACCATCTGGATCCTTATTGGATGCTGGAATAATTGCCGTTGTCATATAAGTAAGAAAATCTGTATTAGGTTCTTTTAAAATAATTTCCACCGTTGAATCATCCATGATATTGGTGCTCTCTATATTAGAAAACGCCGGTACCAAAGGACTTGCATTACTGGTATCGGCGCATTTATCGATTGAAAATTTCACGTCCTCTACTGTAACTGTACTTCCATCATGGAATTTAATACCTTCTCTCAAATAGAAGATATAAGTTTTACCATCTGGGGATATGGCATAGTCTTTTGCTACTGCAGGGATTAAATTACCATCACTATCCGGCTTTACTAAACCTTCATAAATATTAAAGAATACCTCTTTTGTTCCTGCCGCAACTGCTTTGTGTGGGTCAAGACTGTCTTCTAGATCTTGTGGTATTCCAATGATAATTTTAGAAGAATTGCTTTCTACTTTGCCACTATTCTTAGTTTCTTTCGTAGACTCTCCACCTGCCTTATCACCTGAACAAGCGCTCAGTGCAATAGTTAGTGTCAATAACACAGACACTAAAAGGATATCTTTTACTCCTTTTTTCTTCATGTGTTGTTCCTCTCTTTATTCCATTATTTAGTTGTTCGATGAAAAAAAGCGAAGAGCACTACCACTCTTCGCTGTATGCATCTGATATATTGTATATAAATTTTCTTAAAAAATCAAGATGCTTTTCAATTTTATTATTTCAATACTTTCTTTAGTTCATCCATAAAAGTATTAATATCTTTAAATTCACGATAAACAGATGCAAACCTTACATAAGCAACTGCTTCCAAATCCTTTAATTTATTCATAACAAGCTCACCTATTGTATCACTTGGTATTTCTTTTTCTTCCATATTAAAAACCGCTGTTTCCACTTCATCTACTAACTGATTAATTTGATTAGCACTGATAGGACGCTTATGACATGCACGTAAAACACCTGCTTCAATTTTAGATCTATCATAGGTTTCTCTATTATTATCCTTTTTAATAATAATAAGAGGTATTGTCTCAATCTTTTCGTAAGTCGTAAATCTCTTATCACATTCATCGCATGCACGACGTCTTCTAATCGTATTATTATCTTCCGCTGGTCTTGAATCGATCACCCTTGTATTCTCATGACCACAAAAAGGACATTTCATATGTAGCTCCCCCTTATACTAACAATATACACAGTATTTTTATTTAACAATCTCATTATATGCTATTGATTTTTTTATGTCAATTATTTTATGGAAACTAAATATCCACTAAAATAATATCAGGTCCAATTTGTTTAATATCACGATAACAAATGATTATATCCGCATCGCAGCTTAAAAATGCTAACCATTTACCTTTTCCTGGAATAATAATCTTACATATTTCACCGGTGCATTCATTAAACTCTATATCATATACACGACCTAACTTTTTACAATCTCTAATGTTAATAACATCTTTACATTTAAATTCGGAAAATAGCATAAAAAGACCCCTATGGTTTTTAATAAACCTATTCGGGGTTTCTTCTTTTTATGCATAAATTTTATTTGTTCCTTACTTTCTCAATCTTTTATTTAGAAACTGTGTAATCTTCCTTTAACTCTATCTTTTCACTTAGAATAATATTAGAAACGCAATTTCCTACAAGAATAGAGTATGTTCCTTTTTCTGCAAAGAAACAATCCTTTTCTTCATCAAAGTAAGTAAATGCACTAGCATCCAACGAAATAAGGACTGATTGTGTTTCACCTTCCTTTAAAAACACCTTATGGAAAGCCCGCAATTCCTTGTCTGGTCGTATTACACTATTATTATGACTGTGAATATATACTTGAATCGTTTCAGCCCCTGGCATTTTTCCTGCGTTTGTAGCCTCCACACTAATTGTAATATTCACATTTTCAATATCTGAATTATTAATAATCTTCAAATTCTTAATATCAAAACTTGTGTAAGACATACCATATCCAAACGAAAATAACGTTGGAACGTGATAGGTATCATAATAACGATATCCTACAAATACACCTTCTCCATAGTTAACACTATCTCCCCCAGGGAATTCACCTAATGTGTGAGAAGGAACTGTTTCTATAGATATTGGCAGAGTCTCTGGCAACTTTCCTGATGGATTAACTTTACCAAATAAGATTTCTCCAAGGGCATGACCACCTTCCATACCTGCATACCAGGAGTAAACAAGTGTTTTAGCCTTATGAATCCACTGATTCATTCCAACCGGACTTCCTGTAAGCATAACAATCACGGTATTAGGATTTGCAATTAATAAATGATTAATTAATTCATCTTGGTTATATGGTAATGTTAATTCTTCCCTATCTTTTCCCTCTGTATCATGTTCATGATTTAAACCACCTACATAAATAACTACATCTGCCTTCTTTGCAGCTTCTACTGCTCTAACAGCCAATTCTTTATTCTTTGTTTCCATTTCCTCAGTAACTGTTCCGTGATAATTACTCTTATCAGCAGATTCCTCTAAACTTACCGCTTGCCAGCTTTCCTTTTCCTGATGTTCTTCATCCCAAATATTACCCGATGTATTCGCGTCATATCCCTGTTCATATGTGACTGTAACATTACCTCCTGCTTCCATGGCAATGCCTAGTAACGGGGTAATCTCATATAAAGCTTTTATTTCTGCACTTCCTCCACCTGTAGCCTGTGTACGATTTGCATTATCACCTACCACAAGAATCTTCATTCCTTTTTTTGTTTTTAAAGGTAAAAGATGATTATCATTCTTTAATAAAACTACAGATTCTCTGGCAACTTGAAGTAATTTTTCTCTATCCAAAATATTATTATAAGAGCCTGGTTTTCTTTCGCCATCTAGCATATTAAGACGATTCATCACACTTAGAACTCTTCTTACCTTTTCATCTATTACAGATTCTTCCACTTTACCTTCTTCAACAGCCAGCTTAAGGGCATTTGCCATAAAATAATGATCAAAATCATCTGTAACGCTCATTTCTATATCAAGACCATGAAATGCTGCCTCTAGCGTATCATGTACGCCGCCCCAATCAGATACTACAACACCATCAAATCCCCACTCTTCTCTTAATATTTTATTGAGCAGAAGATCATTGTGACAACAGTGTTGACCTCTAAATTTATTATAAGCACCCATAATAGCTTTTGCTTCCCCTTTTTGTACAGCTGCTTTAAATCCAGGCAAATATAATTCATGAAGTGCTCTATCCGATACTGTAACATCAACACTTAACCGTTTTGTTTCTTGGTTATTAACGGCAAAATGCTTCACACAGGAAGACACATCATTCTTTTCAATGCCTTTTATAAGTGGAACGACAAGTTCAGATACTAAATATGGATCTTCACCCATGTATTCAAAGTTACGTCCACACAATGGTGATCGCTGCAAATTAATACCTGGGGCTAAAATCATATCTTTACCACGACCTCTAGCCTCTTTTCCTAATATGTTACCTGTTTCAAATGCTAGATTTATATTCCAAGTTGCTGCCAATGCAGTGTTACTAGGTAAATACGAAGTTTTATCATTGGTAAATCCCATTGGTAACCATTTTGTCTTTTCATAATCTTGTCGCACTCCCATTGGTCCATCAGATGTGGTAAGTGCCGGAATCCCTAATCGTTCCACCGCTTTTGTACGAAACAATTCATTTCCATGTATCATATCTATTTTTTCTACTAACGTAAGTTCCTTTATTAACTCTTCTATTTTTTCTTTTGTCATCTTTTTCTCCAAGTCTAATGTATTTTAATTTACTGGTAATCGACCTATTTCCCAATTGTCAGTATACCATTAAAAATCACGTAAAACAACTGCAAACTAACCTAAAGTCTTCTTCAAAAAAGATTATATATATTCCATTTTTAAAGTAATAATAAATTGTCAGCAAAATCAATTGTCAAGATAATGTTTCATAACTTTTAAAGCATTTTTTTCTAATCTTGACACTTGCGCTTGAGAAATTCCAATCATATCAGCCACTTCCATTTGTGTTTTTCCTTCAAAAAATCGAAGTGTAATAATTTCATACTCACGTTCATTTAACTTTTTCATTGCATCGCTAAGAGAGATATGTTCCACCCAAAACTCTTCCCTGTTTTTCTTATCACTGATTTGATCCATCACATAAAGGGTATCTCCCCCCTCTGTATACACTGGTTCATAAAGGCTCATTGGATTTTGAATGGCATCCATCGCATAGACTATATCTTCTTTTGTAATTCCAATTTCCCTTGATATTTCTGCTATTGTTGGTTCTTTTTGATTTTGCTTTGTTAAGCTTTCCCTTGCATATATCGCTTTGTATGCAATATCTTTTAAAGAACGACTGACTCTAATACTGTTGTTATCCCTTAAAAAACGACGTATTTCTCCTATAATCATGGGAACTGCATAAGTTGAAAACTTCACATTATGGCTCGTGTCGAAATTGTCAATTGCTTTTATCAAGCCAACACATCCAATTTGAAATAAATCGTCCACATTTTCATTGCTAGAAGAAAAACGCTTTATTACACTTAATACTAGTCTAAGATTACCTTCTATATATTGTTCTCTAGCTACTTTATCACCGTTACTAATTCGCATGAACAGAACTTCCTTCTCCTGGTTTTTCAAAAGGGGAAGTTTTGCCGTATTGACTCCACATATTTCAACTTTTCCTTGCATCATCTGTGTTTCCTCCTAGTTATATTAAAGTACTTTTGTCTACTAGAATGATTCACAAATTAAGGAGTTATTATTCATCTTTAAAAAAATACTACACGTCTTTTACCATTTCTTTTTTTAACCTCTTCATAATCTTTTTCTCTAACCTTGAAATGTAAGATTGGGAAATACCCAAGAGTGTAGCAACTTCCTTCTGGGTCATTTCATCCCCTTCCTCCGTATTTAATCCAAACCTAAGATTTACTATTGTTTTTTCCCGATCGGATAACTTTCCTATGGCTTTATTCAAAAGCTTTCTTTCAACCTCATTTTCAATATCACGATAAATAACATCTTCCTCGGTTCCTAAAATATCAGAAAGTAATAATTCATTGCCATCCCAATCTACATTAAGGGGTTCATCAATGGAAACTTCCAATTTTGTTTTGTTATTTCTTCGTAGATACATTAATATCTCATTTTCTATGCAACGAGAAGCATAGGTTGCCAGCTTTATATTTTTGTCCGCTTTAAAGGTATTAATTGCTTTTATTAATCCTATTGTTCCAATGGAAATCAAATCCTCAACACCCACTCCTGTATTATCAAACTTCTTAGCTATGTATACAACCAATCGTAAATTATGTTCAATAAGGATTGATTTTGCTTCATCACAATAATCCGTCCCCAAGTCGTGAATTACTTTGTTTTCTCTTTCCGCATCTAGTGGTGGTGGTAACACTTCCGCTCCACCTATATAATGAATATCTCCTTGCTTCGACATAAAAAAGCTCGGTTCTCTTCGAATCATACGAAATTGAACTTTCCCTGGTATTGCCACTTTAAAAATCATGTAAACTCCCATCTGAGTGCTTTTGCACACACTAAAATTAAGTATAATTTATTTTATTCTTTCATCCATAATGGATGAAGTATCATTTGGTATTCATCTGAACTCGATAACCTTCCTTCATAAATACCTAATAATCCTTTACTAATTACAATACTTCTTTCTTCTTTAGTTATTATTATTTGTGTAACTTCATATCCCTCAAGGATTCCATGTTCCTTACCGATAGAGTGGAATGGTATGACTCTAAATCCATGCTGTCTCAACTCTTCCAAATAAACTTCCATCACCGATTTATTAATGATAGAAACAGGTTTTTTACTAATCGGCTCCATTAAACTATTTCCTGTATCTAAAAGTGCCTTAACTTGTATCTTTTCTTGCCCAATATAGATAGTCGTTTGATATATGTTTTGACTACCATTTCCTTTTATCTTATTCATAACATATAGAAGAAAAAGGCAAAAAAAATAGCCGAAACTAACTAGGCCTAGTAACGTTAAACCATTTCTTCTAAAAAAAGGAATCTGAGACTTTAGCCATTCAAAAAACCCTCCGTACAAAAAAGTAAAAAAATATAAATATAGTGTTGCACTATAGAGTTTGCTAAATTCCTTTATTTTAAAGCAGATTTTAAGCATTACAATACCTACAAAACCATAGGCTATTATGATTCTCATTACCCCTGGAATACAAGTAAGTATAATACAAACGCATGCCATACTTGCTCCAAATGCTGCTCCTAGTAGATACCTCAAGTGCGTGGCAGTACACTTTGAAATCTTTCCCACTAAAAGAAGCAAAAAATAGTCCATTAGAAAGTTGCTTAAGAAAAAACTGTCGATATAAATATCGTAGTACACTGTTCACCCCCTATACCTTCCAATGAGATTATTATAGATTTTATTGCTATTATTTTTTGTCACAATCAAGGGTATAATTCATAAAATTTTATTACAGAAAACGACATGAAAATTTTATTACAGAAAACGATATGCTATTATAATTATACTTTTTCTGATATAATAGTTTAAAAGTATAAATTCTAAAAAAAGGAAAATAAAACTCATGAGACAATTACTTAACAATATAATAATAGGTTCTGATGTTCGTCAAAGCCTCAGTTCACTCAGGCAAATGATAAAAGATAAAACAGCTCGTAACGATCTCATAGAATTAATCGAAGATCATGTAGATGATATGATAGTTTTACTTGATAATGAGGATTCTAAAACCCGAAAGAACACAGCTCTGCTCATGGGTGATTTAGGATTGTATGAATTTTTAGAACCTCTTTTTCAGGGATATGTAAGGGAAACACAGCTTTTTGTTAAAAGTGCATTCCTAACTGCAATGAAAAATTTTGATTATGATTCTTATGTTCCGGCCTTTAAAGATCGTTTGGAAAAGCTAGCTAATACAGAATTAACCATTGAAAATAAAAAACATACAGAAGAAGAAATGCGTGAACTTTCAGAACTAGTTATTTCTGTAGAAGGAATAACACCACACGAATTTATAGGTTATCACCATTACTATGATTGTATTCTTTTTACAAATCGCAAATATCCAGAAATCACAGGGGAGCAAGTAATCGATGGTAAGCTAAGTCCTTCCACATTTGGTGTTCGTGTTAGTACTAAAAACATAGAGTCTTTACTACCAATCCGAACTTACAATGAGATTCTATTTGTGATACCTGGAATGAAAACTTGTGAAATAGATGCCATGATTGCTGCAAAACATATTTCTTCCTCCAATCTTCTACAAATGCTTCAAAACAGTCATACTGGAACTGTCCCATTTTATTTCCGTGTAAATATAATAAGCAAGATGCCTTTAGATAAAAAAAGTGGTTTTGCTAAAAAATTGTCTAGTGAATTAGAACATTTAACAGAAAGGCAGTTAATTAATTCCACTTCTAACTATGAATTTGAAATACGTCTAATAGAAAATAAAAATGATTCCTTTACCATCTTAATTAAATTAAATACTATTATAGATGAACGATTTAGCTACAGAAAAGAACATATTGCATCCAGTATAAAACCCGTAAATGCAGCACTTCTTGTTGCTCTTGCAAAACCTTATATGATAGAAGACGCTCGAATATTAGATCCATTTTGCGGTGTTGGTACCATGTTGATAGAGCGACAGAAGATCGTAAAAGGAAACACCTCCTATGGGATTGATACTCTTGAAGATGCAATTATAAAAGCAAAGATAAATACAGAAGAAGCTGGTCAAATTATTCATTATATTAATAAAAGCTTTTTTGATTTCACACATGATTATTTATTTGATGAGATCTTCACAAATATGCCTTTTGTAATAGGCCATAAAACGGAAGATGAAATTTATGAATTATATGATCGATTTTTCAATCGGGCAAAATCAATGATGAAAAGGGATGGTGTGATTATCTTGTATTCCCATAATCAAGAATACGTATGGCGTCTAACAAAAGAAAAAGGATATACCATAATCAAACACTTTGAAGTCATGACTAGAGAGGACACTCATTTGTTTATTATTAAATAAAAAAAGTATCGTTTGAAATTTCAAACGATACTTTTTTATTTATTTCTTATTATTTATTCCTTTGTAAAAATTCAGGAATCTTCAATGATTTTTCTTCAACATTGCTTCTAACATTGGTCGGTCTTTGAATTCCTTGCACTGACGGATTAAAGCTTGTCCCAGATAATCCCGCTTTTGGAATTACGCTTCCACCATTTTTATTTGGATAAGTAAAACCGCTTCCAAATTTGTTGATTGGTCCAGAAGAAGCTGATTCTAATCCGGTTGCAATAACAGTAATAGTACAAGTATCCATTTGTGAATCATCATACATAGCTCCAAAGATGATATTAACTTCATCCCCTGCTAATTCTTGTACATAACTTGCGGCTTCAGAAGCATCCGATAATGTGATATCGCCTGAAACATTAATGATAACATGAGTTGCTCCGGAAATAGTTGTTTCTAATAATGGACTTTCAACTGCCATCTTAACAGCTTCACTTGCCTTATCATCACCTTTTCCAATACCAATACCAATATGTGCAATCCCTTTATCCTTCATAACAGTTTGTACATCTGCAAAATCTAAATTAATAACTGCAGGAACATTAATTAAATCTGTAATACCTTGAACTGCTTGTTGTAGAACCTCATCTGCCTTTTTTAGTGCATCAGGCATGGTTGTCCTACGATCAACAATTTCTAATAACTTATCATTTGGTATCACAATAAGTGTATCTACACTTTCTTTTAAACGTTCAATTCCACTCATTGCATTTTGCATGCGTGCTTTTGCTTCAAAACGGAAAGGCTTTGTAACAACCCCTACCGTGAGAATACCCATTTCTTTTGCCATCCTAGCAACAACCGGAGCTGCTCCTGTTCCAGTACCGCCACCCATACCGCAGGTTACAAATACCATATCTGCACCTTTTAATGCATTTTGTATTTCTTCAGAACTTTCTTCAGCAGCCTTTTCACCAATTTCCGGTTTTGCTCCTGCCCCAAGTCCTTTTGTTAATTTTTCACCTATTTGTAAAAGCTTTGGTGCCTTACATAATTGTAACGCTTGCTTATCGGTGTTCACACCAATAAAATCAACCCCATCAATATTTTCATCAATCATTCTATTTACAGCATTATTTCCTGCACCGCCCACACCAACCACTATGATTTTAGCTGCAGATTCTGCATCGTTTGTTTTAATCTCAAGCAAGGTAGTTCCTCCTTTATATCCCTCTTAAACTCCATATTCTTTATCATATAATTTTTCAGTGAATTTATCAACCTATTTTTTTAATTTACTCATTTTTTTAAGGCATTTAATGAATTTTACTAATCTAATTCAAAGGTAATATTTTGATTGTCATCCGTATAACTATCCATTCGTAAAATTCCACTCTTTTCCTCCAATTCCGGTAAAATGTATTGAAGTTTCACAACCTTTTCATGTATGTAATCATCAGATCCCAAACTCACTCTAACACTACCAAAATATAAGGTCATTTCATAAGTGGAGTTAAAATAAATTTTATCTGCTACTACCTTATATTTTCCTAATATTTGGGTAATATTTAAAATTCTATGAAACACATCTTTGTTTGTAATGGGAAGTTCCTTATAAAGAACAACATGTCCAAAATCTAATCCTGATACAAGAGGAATTCCTTCCGTTTTCATATTCGAGCTTTCTACTATGATACCATCTTTATCAAAATACATAAGTCTCCCCAAGTATTCTACATAGCCGGCTAATGCTTTTTCATAAACCCTAATTTTAATAGTATCTGGAGACATAATCGTAACATCCATTGTTTCAATGAACGGAATATTGGTTACTTCCTTATTTTTATATTGATAGGATAGGTAAATGGAATTATGACCATATTTTCCTCCCATTACCATCTCCTGGATTTCTTCCTTTGAATAGTGTTTATTTCCCTCTACATAAACAGTAGATACGGTATACATTTTAAGTATAAAAAATACGGCAACACTTACACAAGCAAGTATCAATACTAATGCAATTATTATTTTTTTCTTCATACGCATTTACACCCATCTATGTATTTTCCAACAAAAGAACGTTATCTTCCTTTATTTCAATTTCATGCCTCATTTGTTACGATCTTTGCACCTAAATTTCTTAAATCTTTTTCAATATTTTCATACCCTCTGTCAATAAAATGCTTGTTATTTATAGTAGTGATCCCCTTTGCAGCCAAGCCCGCTAAAATAAGTGCAGCACCCCCTCTTAGTTCTTCCGCTATCACATTTTTACCCTCTAGTTGATTAACACCTTCTATATAGGCCACGTTCCCATGAACAGTGATTTTAGCACCCATTAAATTCAATTCTTTCACAATTCTAAATCTATTTTCGAATATTGTTTCTTTAATTACACTAGTTCCATTAGAAACTGCTAGTGCAACTAGTAATGGAGATTGTAAGTCTGTTGGAAACCCTGGATATATATCGGTCTCAAGATAAGGGATTGCCTTACCTCTTTTTGGAGCTGCTACCGTTAGTATTCCGCTATCTTCTTGGATAGTGGCTCCCATTTTTGAAACTTCTAATAAAAAGGATTGCAAATGTGATATGGGTGCATCTTGTATCTGCAAAACTCCTCCTGTAGCCATACATGCCAGCACATACGTTCCAGCTACTATTCTATCAGCGGGCACTTTATAAGTGGTCCCTTTTAATTGATTAACACCTTCAATTTGTAAGATATTAGAACCTATTCCTTCTATCATTGCCCCTGCATTTTTTAAAAAGAGACATAATGAATGAACTTCTGGTTCTCTGGCTGCATTCTTTATTATCGTAACTCCATCGGCTAATACCGAAGCCAAAATAATATTTTCAGTAACTCCAACGCTGGAAATTCGTAAGTTTATTACGGAACCCTGTGGCTTTTTCTTACTGCACTTTGCTATCACTCCTCCATCAAGCTCCTCAATGTCGCACCCTAGCTGTTTCATGGAGTCCAGATGCATATCCACTGGTCTTTTCCCAATTACACATCCCCCAGGATAACACATTGTAGCCTCTCCTACTCGCCCTAACAACGCACCCATAAGCACAATCGAAGACCTCATTCGAATCACATATTCTTCCGGTAATCTGCTTTCTTTAATATTCGTAGCATCTACAATGACTGTGCTGCCTTCCCAGCTAACGACAGCACCCATGCTATCTAATATTTTTATCATATTGAAAATATCTGAAATTCTAGGACAATTTTCAAGTACTGATATTCCCCTTACCAAAACTGTAGCTGCAAGTAAGGGTAATGCAGCATTTTTAGATCCCTGCACCCTTACTTGACCAAAAAGCGGTTCTCCGCCATAAATATGAATAGAATCCAATTATTCACCTTCTAATAATTAATTATTCGACCTATTCTATTATATGGATTACGAACTACGATGTACCTTGTACTCTATGTGTCTTTAAAGTGAATACCTCTTGCAACACTTAACACTAGACCTATCTCAATCAATAAGAATAGGGTGGAAGAACCCCCGTAACTAATAAATGGTAAGGTAATCCCTGTATTCGGTATTGTATTCGTAACAACGGCTATATTTAATATAACCTGTATGGCAAAATGCCCCATTACACCTACCACTAATAATGCACCAAATAAATCGTTTGCATTATTGGCAATGATCATACATCGCCAAATTAAAAGAACAAATAACAAAATGACTGCAATTGCACCAAATAAACCCAATTCCTCACATATAATGGAAAAGATCATATCATTCTGCGCTTCGGGTATAAATCCTAGCTTCTGCATACTTTGACCGATTCCTTTACCAAAGATGCCTCCTGAACCAATTGCATATAATGATTGTAGTGTTTGAAACCCTTTTCCACTTGCAAACTTTTCAGGATCAAGCCACGCAAGCACACGTTCTCCACGAAAATCAAGATTCGATCCATCTGCCATTTTAACGATCACCATTACCACTGCTGAGGCAAATGCGATTCCTCCCACTCCCATTAAAATAAACTTTTTATAATCTGGACTTGCTACAAATAACATAATAATTGCAATTCCCATTACAATAATGGCAGAACTAAGATTCTTAGTTATGATATAAATCAAAAAACTAACAATTAATGGTGCGCCTACAACAAGGAATACACCTTTTCTAGTTCTGATTCCTTTGCCCATTTTACAAATAATGCTTGCTAACAATAGAATAATACATAGCTTAGCTACTTCCGCTGGCTGCAATGACATTCCCAAATTAAGCCAACGTCTTGCACCTTTACTTTCAATTCCCAAAGGACTTAATACCAATACGATAAGTATAATTGATACAAAATAACCTATAATTGCAAACCGATCCCAAAAATGATAATCAATTCTTGAAACAATTGTCATTGCAACAATTCCTATAATAGTAGAGATCACTTGCTTTTTTAAATAAAAAGCGGCATCTTTATATTCTATATTCGCTTCATAAGAACTAGTGGAATAGATCATTACTAGACCAAATCCTATTAGAAATAGAACTACAAAGAGCAAACTGTAATCGAAAAAGGATATCTGTTTTTTTCGTTTCTTCTTATATCTATCTGCCACATTCTCACTCCTTAAGACTATTTACTATTTCCTTAAATCGATTGCCCCTTACTTCATAATCAGGAAACATCCCCCAGCTTGCGCATGCAGGAGATAGTAATACAGCGTCACCTTCCTTGGCAATTTTCTGGCAAATTTCCATCGTTTCTTCTAAACTTTCAGCTAAAATAACATCATGAAAATTATGCTTTTTAGCACATTCTGCAATCTTTTCTTTTGTCTGACCAATGAGTATTAGTTTCTTCACTTTCCCGTCGAAGGCTTCAATCCATTCATCATATATACTTTGTTTATCATATCCACCACCAATTAAAATAGTGGGTCGGGTCATTGCTCTAATTCCTTGAATAGCTGCATCTGGATTTGTCCCTTTGGAATCATTATAATAAGCAACTCCTTTTTTTGTAGCCACGTATTCAATTCTATGTTCAACAGCCTTAAACTCTCTTACTGTTCTTAATAAATGGTCCAGTGGAATATTCATACTGCGCCCTATTGCAATCCCAGCCATTACATTTTCCACATTGCATTGTCCAACCAGGTTCATATCATGAATATTCATGATTTTGTTTGAAACGTTGTCTTTTGCTTCGTATATATATTCCTGTTCAAGATAATATCCATTTGATAATTTACGAGCTGATGAAAAATAAATGACTGTTGCTTTGCATTTTTCACCAAATACTTTTGTATATTCATTCTCGTAATTCAATATACAAATTTCATTTTTGGTTTGATTAATAGCGATTTTTTCTTTAGCTTCCACATAACTTTCCATTGTATGATGGCGATTTAGATGGTCTGGTGTTATATTTAAAATTGCAGAAATATCTGGTTTAAATTTGTCAATCGTTTCTAATTGGAAACTACTAATCTCAGCAACCGTAACAGAAAGTTCCGTTGTGTTACGGGCAATCGTTGTATATGGATTTCCAATATTTCCAACAACATACGACGCTCCATAGTAATCTTTCATCATCTGCCCAACCAATGCAGTTGTTGTTGTTTTTCCATTCGTACCAGTAATGGCTACTAGTTTTCCCTTGGAAAAGGTATATGCTAATTCAATTTCCCCCCATATACAAATATCCTTCTTTCTAAATTGTACTACAAGATCAGAATCTGTTGGGACACCCGGGCTCAAAACTACGAGTTCTACTTGGTTCTTCATCTCTTCCGGTAAAACTCCTGTCATTACTTGAACATTTACTTCTTTTTCAAATCGTTTGTATATCTCATCTACTGAAACTTTTTCATTTTCATCATAGAGAATGGTATCTGCTCCTACATCACTTAATAAAGTGGCTGCTCCAATTCCGCTAATCCCAGAACCCACAACTAAAACTTTCTGATTTTTCCAGTTCATTTTTATATCCAATCCGCACGCTTTAACATGCTCTTAATTTATAATGCCATAAGTGAAATCAAACAAAGAATCGCCGTTACAATTGAAAAAACCGCCACAATCCTCGTCTCTGACCATCCACAAAGTTCAAAATGATGGTGTATTGGTGCCATCTTAAAGATTCGTTTTCCTCCACTCATTTTAAAATAAGATACTTGTAATATAACGGAAATAATCTCTATTAAATAAATAAATCCGATTAATAAAATAAAAAGTGGCATTTGAAGCATGTAGGCTGTTCCAGCCACAAAGCCGCCTAACGCTAAGGAACCGGTGTCTCCCATAAAAACACTTGCGGGATATACATTAAATAATAGAAAACCAAGTAAGGCACCTACCACGGCACATGTAATTGGCGCAATTCCACTATTCGTTCCAATGGCCATCACTGAAAAAAAAGTAGCAACAATAACGGTAACACTACTTGCAAGACCATCCAGTCCATCTGTAAAATTTGTTCCATTGACAGTCCCTAAAATAATCACAAACAGCAGTGGGATTGTGAAAATACCCCAGCTTACATAATGACCTGACCAAAAAGGAATTAACATGGTTGAGCTTATCCCTGAATAGTTTACTAGATAAAAAGCAAATACGCTAGTGACAATTAATTGCGCAAGCATTTTCTGCCAAGCCCTAAGACCCATAGAACGTTTCAAAACTACTTTTATATAATCATCCATGAATCCAATCAATCCAAATCCAAGAGTTAAATATAAAATAGGAATAATCTTTGGATATTCTTTTACATAAAAAAGAGAAGTTATTACAATACTAGTAAGTATTAAGATTCCACCCATTGTGGGTGTACCTGATTTCTTTAAATGTGATTTTGGTCCTTCTTCTCGGATCATCTGTCCTACTTTTAATTTTCGCAAAAATGGAATTATGATAGGTCCCAGTAATACACTGATTGCAAAGGAAATGATAACTGGCAACACCATTTCAAAGTTCATATATAAACCCTCCGTAACTTAATCCTTCCATAACTAGTATTTCGAACAAGACTTAGAAAATACCTAAATTCAATTATAATCTATTCCTTTCAAATAAGGAAGAATATTTTCAAAAAGCTGCCTAACTATTGGTGCGGCTATTTGACCACCATAATAAACTCCATGTGGATTGTTTATAATTGCCACTGCTAAAATAGATGGATTGTCTGCTGGTGCAAACCCTATAAAAGAGGCAATATATTTATTACTGCTCCTTGGTAATGTTTGACTTGTAGCTGTTTTTCCACCAACTCTAAAACCTTCTACATACCCATTTTTTCCTGTTCCATTTTCAACCACTTGTTCTAATAGATAACGCATAGTCTCCGATGTTTTTTGGGATACAATGTTTTCCTTTGAAGAATAAGTGAATGTTTTTTTTGATTTTTCTTTCGTATCTATTGCTGTTACTCCAAAGTGGGGCGTTATTCTTGTTCCTCCATTCACAATGGAGGATGCCGTAACCGCTAATTGAATAGGTGTAATCTGAAAGGATTGACCAAAGGAAATAGTAGCTAGTTCAACAAGGCCAATATTCTCTTTTTTATGCATAATAGTAGCCGCTTCCCCTGGCAAGTCAATATTTGTCTTTGAAAGCAATCCGAATTTTTTAAAATAATCATAAAACTTATCTGCTCCTAAACGCAATCCAATAGTAACAAATACTGGATTACATGAATTCATGATTCCTTGCAAAAAAGTTTCTGCACCGTGTCCTTTCACTTTATGACATCGAATCCTTCTGTCCTCCACCATAATATATCCTGGGCAATTAAAGGTATCTTCCAAGGAAACAACGCCTTCCTCGAGACATGCAGCTGATGTTATGATTTTAAAGGTAGAACCTGGTTCATAGGTGTCATTAATGCATCCATTTCTCCACATCATATTAAGCATATCTTTTTTTTCTTGATCTGTTAACAGTGTTGCATCTACATTTTCAGGTAATTGATATGGATTATTCAAATCAAACTCTGGAACATTTACCATTGCTAGTATTTCACCATTTTGGGGATTCATCACTATCATAGAAACACTATCTGCTTGCTTTGTCTCCATTGCCTGATATGCCAATTGCGTTGCATAGGTTTGAATGTTTAAATCAAGACTTAGATATAAATCATCGCCGCTGATGGGTTCTATCCTATCTTCACCTTCTTTACCTATTTCTACACCCCTGGAATCTGTAACTGTTAAAATAGTTCCATCAATACCTTTTAAATAATCTTCATAAATAACTTCAAGACCTACAATTCCCTGATTATCTCCACCTGTAAAACCTAGAACCTTTGAAGCCAAAGATCCGTACGGATAAAACCGTTTATAATCCTCATCAACTTTTACCCCATCTAAATGATAGGCACGAATCCTATCGCCTATTTCTTTGTCAACATTACTCTTTATTCGTTCAATAGAAGTGTATTTTAAAACTCTTTTTTTAACATATGCTTCTGTTAACCCCAACTCTTTCGATAATATCCCTACAACTTCATCGGAATTTGTTATTTGACTATGTATGACTGAGATTGTACAAACCGTTTTATTGGATGCAATTAAGACACCATTTGCATCATACATATTACCTCTTGCAGCCTTAATACTCCGCTCCCTCTCATGCAATTCCTGGGCCTCTTTTGTATAATAACCAGAGCAGAAAATCATGACATAAACAATCCTAGTGCAAAGACCAATTAGTAATAATGAACTTACTAGAAAGACAATCATGATTTTTTTTCTATTGAACGTTTTATTTTTTATTGTTGACATGATGAACCTCATAAGTGCTAATTTATACAATCTATTATAAATTTTATGAGGTTATTCTTTATTATCTATTCATCTCCTGTTTTTTCCATAAAAGAAGTTTTAGAATTAATAGGTTCGCCTGTTATCGGATCTAAAAATTCACCTGTAATTGGATCTATTGCATAACCTGTTGCCGAATCTATCACTACCTTGCTATTTGAGCTATTGCTACTTACACTATTGCTACTTACACTATTACCGCTTGTAGCATTACCGCTAATAGTATTTTCACTCACCGAATTATTAACGTATGGGTGAAGTTCTAACAGTTCCTTTTGTTCCGATTCTGACAATTCTTCTGTCATGAAAATATTCATATAGGGAAGAACTTCTGTCATTATCTTTCTAACAATATCAGTTGCATATTTTGCAGAATCTTGCTCTGCAACATTTGGTTCATCAACTACCACATAAATAAGTACTTGTGGATTCACTGCTGGTGCATATCCAAGAAAGGATACTACATATTTCCCCTGATTACGTGGTACCTTTTCTGCTGTACCCGTTTTTCCACCCATTGTATATCCTGCCGGTCTAGCTGTTTTTCCTGTACCACCTTTAACAACTGCATTACAATACTCTACAACTTTTTCTGACGTAGACGCGGAAATAGGTTGTTTTAAAATCCTACTCTCAATATTAGATACCGTTGCTCCATCTGCGTTTAAAATTTTGCTAACCATATGTGGTTCATAATAATATCCTCCATTGATGAGGGCGCTAAAAGCCGTTGCCATTTGAATCATAGTCATATTAGACCCTTGTCCAAAGCTAGCAGTTGCAAGCTCTGTTTCATTCATTGTAGATGCATTAAAGACCAATGAATCAGTTCTAGCCTCACCTGCAAGATCTATATTTGTTTTTAGACCAAAGTTAAATGCATCCTGGTACTTTAAAAAAGTATCTTTGCCAATGGCTGCTCCCATTTTCATTAGAGCCACATTGCAGGAATTTTCAAGAGCTTCCGAAATAGATACAATTCCATGACCAAAGCGGTTATGACAATGGATTGTATATCCACCAACATTTAGATAACCTAAACATTCATATGTTTCATTACCCGTTAATTTTCCAGATTCAATGCCTGAGGCTATGGTAAACGGCTTCATGGTGGAGCCGGGTTCAAAGGTACTTGAAATACAAAAATTAGTCCATAATTGATTTAACTTATCAAAATAAGTGGACTCATCCATGTCATCTATTTCTTCTTCTGTATAATATTGCGTCAGATCCTTTGGATTATTTAAATCAAAGGTGGGAGAACTTGCCATAGCAAGAATCTTTCCACTGTTAGGGTCCATAATAATACATGCTGTATTGCTACTTCCCAATCCTTTTCGTACTTCGTCTCTATGTAATTCGTTAAACTCTAATAGGTATTTTTCTACTATACTTTGAATATTTACATCAATTGTTGTTACAATCGTCTCCCCGTCTGTTGCTCTGATTGTCGTTCTTTCTAGTGTGGAATCATCATTTAGATAACCATATTCTCTACCATTTGTCCCCGTTAAAATATCGTTATAATATTGTTCCAAACCATACGTACCTATCCCATCTGTATCCGTAAATCCGATCACATCCCCTGCTAGGGAGTTGTAAGGATAGACACGACGATACTCTTCTTCAAACCAAACACCCTTGATATTAGGATTTGTTACCACATCATTTTGTAATTCTACAAAATCACTAATTTCATTATAAGTTAGTTTCCTCTCCAAAACATAATATTGAGAAGTGATATTATTGGTTATGTAGCTTCTTACATTGCTTTCGTCAATAGAAAAACATTTTTTTAAGGCAGCTAATGTTGCTTCTAAATAATCACCCTTACTTACTATCATTTTACTATCTATAATTAGATTATATACTTTTTCACTAATGGCAAGATTCGTTCCTTTTGCATCAACAATATTACCTCTCTTATATGGTATTGTTGTACTGTCGTATTGCTGCTGAGATAAAATCTGTTTTTTATAACTTTCACCATTTTCTTTATTAATTAAAATCAAACGTATGCTTAATCCTATGAAAGCCAGTAACACCAATATAAATAGTATTACTAGCTTTTTTTGCATTTTCATAGTGAATTTATTTGGATTGTATTTTTCTTTTTTACTCTTCAAAGTAACACCTACTTAACATTTTATGGTATTAAGGCATATTGTCTTACATAATCGCTTCCTTCACCAGAATATGTGATAATCTGGCCTTCCGAAGCATAACTCATGCCTAATTCTTCAATAGCAACTTTTTTGACATCTTCTAAATTAATGTTACTAATGATACGACTATATTCCTCATCATTTTCTAAATAAATACTATTTAATTGACTTTTTAGCGATGCAATATTTTCTACACTATTTGTAATCTTGAATTGTAATTGTATATATCCAACTAAAACAATACCTGACACTAATAACGCTAGTGCGAGAAAAATAACATATCCCATATTCATATGTACTGCTTTATCACGGTTTTTTCTCGCAGAAACACTTAGTTTTTTCTTTGGTTCTTCTTCTATTGCTATAGAAATGTCTAATTTCCTTACAGCATTCCCTTGTACATAGCTATCATACCTTTTTTCTTTTGCCGTAGTATTTCTATATTCTTTTGTGGTCTGCACTTTTCCTTGACGCGAACCTGCCATATGAAAGTCCCTCTGTTTTTCCGCAAACATTTACAATAATTGCTATTTTTTTTCAAATACTCTTAATTTTGCACTTTTAGATCTTCTATTAACTTCTAGTTCTTCTTCACTTGGCAAAATAGGTTTTCTCGTAGTTGCCTTTCCTTTCGAAACCTTTCCACAAATACATACTGGAAATTCTGGTGGACAAGTACAAGGATTTTCATTTTTACGAAATGCTGATTTTACAATTCTATCTTCCAACGAATGGAAGGTAATAATGCATAATCTTCCTCCGGGATTCAACAAATCAATCATGCTATCAAGTGAATCTTTTAAAACCTCTAATTCTTTATTACATTCAATACGAATAGCTTGGAACGTTTTTTTGGAAGGATGTCCGCCTGTAATGCGCATCTTTGCTGGAATTGCCCCTTTGATTATTTCATTTAATTCTCCGGTTGTGGCAATTGGTTTCTCGCTACGCACTCTCACAATATGTTTTGCTATATTTTTAGCAAATTGATCTTCCCCATAATCACGAATAATCCTATAGATGTCTCTTTCTGGGTAATCATTCACTATTTCTTTTGCACTTAACGTCTGTCTTTGGTCCATTCTCATATCTAAAAGGGTGTCATATTTATAAGAAAACCCTCTTTCAATCGTATCAAGTTGATAAGATGAAACTCCTAGGTCAAGAATTATTCCATCTACTTTTTCGATTCCTATTCCTTGCAATGCTCTTTTAACATTAGAATAATTTTCTCTTATAATCGTAATTTTACTTTGATAATCCATTAATCTTTTACTAGCTGCCTCTATTGCCGCACTATCCTGATCAATTCCAATCAATCTTCCTTTATCATCCAACTTTTTGACAATTTCAAGTGCATGTCCACCGCCGCCAAGTGTTCCATCTACATAGATTCCAGATGATTTTATATGAAGTCCTTCTATTGTTTCTCCTAATAATACGGATTTATGTTCAAAGCTCATATACGTAGGCCTCCATCTGTCTGCCTTTACAGACTCTTTTATATGCCAAGTCCTAAATCTGCCATATGCTCCGCAATTTCATCCATATCTTCGTAGGTAGCAGTTCCTTCCCATCTTTCTTTTGACCAGATTTCAATTCTGCTTGCTACACCAACTAGAACAACTTCTTTTTCCATCTCTGCAAATTCTCTTAGCGTAGAGGGAACTAGTATTCTTCCTTGCTTGTCCACTTCTACTTCTGCAGCTCCTGCCAAAAAGAAACGAACAAATTGTCTGGCATCCTTATTTGTTAATGGTAATAACTTCAACTTTTCTTCAAATACCTTCCACTCATGATTATCATACACAAATAAACAGCCATCTAAGCCCTTCGTTATCACAAATGTGTCGCCCAGAATATCTCTGAACTTCGAAGGTATAATGAGCCTGCCTTTCAAATCAATAGTGTGATTGTATTCTCCCATAAACATAAAAGTCACCAACTTTTCAAGTGTGTCTGCCACGATTGTAATAAGTTTGTGAATGTTATCTACCACTTAACACCACTTCATACCACTTTTCACCACTTATGAACCTATTTTATACTAATATTAAGAATTTGACAAGTAATTTTCAAGTATTTAATCATCAAAAAAAAGCGCAAATCCTAAAGATTTGCGCTTTTTACTATATGTGGTTATTAATTATTTCTTTTGTCTATATCTAGAAAACTTCTATGTTTTTTTGTTTTATTTTTTGGAAGTTTTTACTACCTCTTTTTTCTTTTTATCATTTACCCTTACTATAATTTCAATAATAATAGATAAAATAAATAAAAACATACCCAAAACTTGTGAAGCTGCAATATTCGTATTCATAAAACGAAGTTGATCTGTTCTAATTCCTTCAACAAAAAATCTTCCTAGTCCATATCCGCCTAAATATATTAAAGTAATCTCACCTTGGAATTTCTTATGCTTACGATACAGTAACATGATTGCTAAAATTATTACGTTCCAAACACTTTCATAAAGGAATGTGGGATGTACCTGAATATAATTAGCTCCTTCCGTAATATGTGTCGCAATGCTCGTTGAGATATCACTACCTCTAACAGCTTCTATTGGTAAACGCATAGAAAATAAACCGTCACTATATTCACCAAACGCTTCACGATTCATGAAATTAGCCCAACGACCTATAATCTGGCCTAAAATCAGTCCTGTCACTCCCACGTCTGTTAATTGAAACATCTTAATTTTTTTAATCTTTGTATATATCGCACATGTTAAAAAAGCCGCTATCACTGCACCATATATAGCCAGTCCACCACCTCTTATATTAAATACACTAAGTAAATCAGTTTTATAGTAATCCCAGGACAATGCCACATAATAAATCCTTGCTCCTATAATAGAAAAAATAATTGCATAAATGGAAAAATCCCAATAAATATCAGGATCATGACCTTCTAACTTTGCTTGGTTTAACCAAAGTGCAAATCCTGCCATAACACCGATACCAATAATGACTCCGTAAAGTGCAATTGGAAAACCAAATACCGTGAAACCTTTTGGTACATTTTTTAAATAAATACCCAAATTGGGAAAGGCGATATCTTTTGCTCCCATAATATCCATAACTAGCTCCTATCCACCTGTTATAACAGATGATTTCTTTTTTTATACATTAAAACGGAACAAAATAACATCTCCATCTTTCACAACATATTCTTTTCCTTCCAATCCAACTAACCCTTTTTCTTTCGCCGCAGATAACGAGCCAAATTCTAATAAATGTTTATAATTCACTACTTCTGCACGAATAAATCCTCGTTCAAAATCTGTATGAATCTTTCCTGCAGCTCCTGGGGCTTTTGTTCCTTCTTTGATTGTCCAAGCTCTTGTTTCATCTTCTCCGGCAGTTAAATAACTGATGAGCCCTAATAAATGATAGCTTGCTTTAACTAATTTTTCGAGACCTGATTCTTTTAATCCCAGATCTTCCAGAAACATTGCTTTTTCCTCATCATCAAGCTCTGCTATTTCTTGCTCTATTTGGGCACAGATTACAAACACTTCACTTTTTTCAACCATAGCAAACTCACGAACTGCCTGAACCAATGGGTTGTTAATCCCATCGTCTGCCAAATCTTCCTCTGCCACATTTGCAGCAAAGATAACAGGTTTTGCAGTTAAAAGATTATAGGAATCAAACAAACCTTTTTCGTCTTCATCATCACCAACTTCAAAAGTCTTTGCCATCTTTCCATCCTCTAGATGAGTTTTAATGCTCTTTAAAAGATTTAATTCTTTTGCTAATGTTTTATCATTGATTGCTCCCCGAACTGTTTTTGAAATTCTTCTTTCCAATATATCCAGATCAGAAAAGATCAATTCGAAATTAATGGTTTCGATATCTCTAAGGGGATTTACAGTTCCATCTACATGTATAATATTTGTATCTTCGAAGCATCTAACAACATGGACAATCGCATCTACTTCTCTAATCGTACTTAAAAATTGATTGCCAAGTCCTTCTCCTTTGGAAGCCCCTTTTACAAGACCCGCAATATCTACAAATTCAATCACCGCTGGCGTAACTTTTTTTGATGTATACATTTTTCCTAAAAGCTTTATTCTTTCATCCGGTACAGTTACTATTCCCACATTAGGATCAATGGTACAGAATGGATAGTTTGCTGATTCAGCTCCTGCTTTAGTTAATGAGTTGAATAATGTGCTCTTTCCTACATTTGGTAAACCTACTATTCCTAATTTCATTTAATACTCCTTATATTCTTTTAGTATTTTCATAAAGTGTTTGGTATTTTCCACTACATTTCCTTTGTATATCGCAGACCCCATAACAATAATATTGGCACCTGCCTGTAGTACGTTTTCTATATTATTTTCATTAATTCCACCGTCAACTTCTAAATCAATGGATAGATTCTTTTCTTTTATAAGTTCACTAATCCTATTAATCTTTTCTGTGCTATAACCAATATAGGCTTGTCCACCAAAACCAGGCCTTACACACATAACAAGAATCATATCTATCATTTCAAAATAAGGCTCCAAAGCATGAATGGAGGTTTCTGGATTAATTGCCAATCCTACTTTTACACCAAGCTTTTTTATTTTTTTTATTACTTCCTCTGGATACTTCAGTGTTTCCAAATGTACCGTAATAATATCTGCTCCACACTTCACAAACTCTTCTATGTATTTTTCTGGTTCTATAATCATGAGATGAACATCGAATATTCTTTTGGTTACCCTTCGAATACTCTTTATGACAGGCATTCCAAAGGAAATAGATGGTACGTAAACCCCATCCATAACATCAATATGAATATACTCTGCTCCAGCCTGATCCACTGCTTGTATTTCTTCTCCCAATTTTGAAAAATCAGCTGCTAAAATAGATGGTGACAATATATTCATCCTAATATCTCCTTTTTTCTTTTTGTTCGTTATAAAGTAAAATATAATTATGGTATCTAACCTTGCTGATTTTTCCTTGTTCTAACGCTTCTTTCACAGCACAATTAGGTTCATGAGTATGAGTACATTCTTGAAAACGACAATGTTCTTGATATTTAGTGAATTCTGGATAATAGTTTTTCAGTTCTTCCTTTTGCATACTAAACACTTGTAAGGAACTAAACCCCGGGGTATCCATAATATAACTATTATGATCAATCTCTATCAATTCGCTATGTCTGGTTGTGTGCTTTCCCCTATCTATTTTCTCACTAATAGAACCAGTTTCCATATGCACCTTGGGTTGAATTTTATTAATAATAGAGGATTTTCCTACCCCACTAGGACCAGCAACTGCCGTTGTCTTACCTAATAAAAGTTTCTTCAACTCTATACTTCCATCCGTTTCCATGGCGCTTGAAAAAATCAAAGAATAACCTGTCTTATCATATATTTGTCTTATCTCTTCTTTCTCCCCTTTGGATGATATATCGCTTTTATTAAAACAAATAATGCAATAAAGTCCTTGCTGTTCCATCATAATTAGAAAGCGATCCAGTAAATTGAAATTGGGGTCTGGTTTTACAATAGAAAAGATAACCAACGCTTGATCAATATTTGCTACCGCCGGACGTATTAATGAATTCGTTCTCGGTAAAATATCATTTATATTTCCCTTTTTGTCATCCTCATTAATAACATCAAATAAGACATTGTCACCCACTAAAGGCTTCATTCTTTCTTTCCTAAATATGCCCTTTGCCTTGCACTCGTAAATCCCATAATCAAAAACATGAACATAATAAAAACCAGCAATCCCTTTTATAATTTTACCTTGCATAGGCTTTAATTTTCCTTTACAAATACGACAATTTCTTCTTTACTTCTTGCTTCTTGAACACTATGAGTTGTGGAATCACCAAATTCATCTGTTATTTGTGAAACAACTGTCACGGTATATGACACAACAATTTTTCCATCTGATATATTTGAAATCCCTGCAACACTTGTGGATACTGGAAAAACGGTAGGTGATGATGATTTCCATAAAATACTTCCATCACTTCCCAATAACATAACGGTGGCGTCTCCACCCTGATAATCCATATCATTTGGAGATTCAACATATAAATTGTAACTATACGTTATAGATTCTAGACCAAGACTTACTTTAATATCTACTTTGGTTCCACTATTTACAGAACCTCCTGCAGTGTAGCTCTGATAATATACTGAGCCAACGCTATATTCATTATTTATTGTTACATCCACATAAGTTTCGTCAACCTTTCCTAACACTAAGCCAACTGTTTCCAATGCTAACCTTGCTTCCTCTTGTGTTTTTCCAAGCAAAGTAGGTACAACAACCTCTTCAACTTTTGACCCCTTACTTACTAAAAGGGTAACAGTAGAATCTCTATATACCGTAGTTCCTCCATCCGGAGTTTGAGAAATAACACTATCTTTACTCACTTTTGAAGATTCCGATGTTTCAATGATAACGGTTAAACCTTCATCTTCTAGAGTTTTCGTTGCTTCCGCTTTGGCTTTACCAACTACATCAGGAATGGAGACAACCTTTACATCATTTTCTTTATCAATTTGAACATTCTCTTCCTTTGCTTTATTTCCAGATACTTGTGTTTGTTCTTTCCCTTTTAAAGGAAAAATCCCCATTACATTTCCAACTACATATAAAACAACGCATCCAATAATTACCGCAGCGACAACCATTAATATTGTCGTTATCTTTTCCATTTTAGGATCAAATTCTTCCGCTTCCTGTTCTTTTTCATAGGACTGTTTTCTAATTGGCTCTGTATTTCTTCGAATTTGTTCTGGATTTTTTGGCAACGAATGATTAGTCCTTAGACGCATAGAATCATTCCTGTTTTCCTTATTATCTGCATGGACTTTAATCTTTTTCATATCAGAATCAGTCATCATTTTCGTTTGGCCATTTTTATCTATGTCAACTATTTTAACAAAATCCTCATCGGGACTTATTAAAGATTTCTTTAAATCTTCAATTAATTCATTCATGGTCTGATATCGTCTATCCGGACTCTTTTGGGTACATTTGAATACTATTTGTTCAACACTTACAGGAATCTCTGCCACATAGTCTCTTGGTGATGGCATATCATCTTGAATATGCTTAATGGCAATTGCTACTGTTGTTTCACCATTAAAAGGAACTCGTCCAGTCAACATTTCAAATAATGTAATCCCTAGTGAATAAATATCACTTTTTGCATCGCTATATCCACCTCTAGCCTGTTCTGGGGAGGTATAGTGAACTGATCCCATGACATTGGAAGTTATGGTATTACTTGTAGCAGCTTTTGCTATTCCAAAATCTGTTACCTTTACCCTACCTTCTTTTGAAATAATAATGTTTTGAGGCTTAATATCTCTATGAATAATGTGATTATTATGTGCTGTTTCAATCCCCAGGCAAACTTGGATTGCAATACTGACCGCTTCTTTTACAGAGAGACGGGCTTTCTTTTCAATGTACTTTTTTAATGTAATACCTTCCACCAATTCCATGACGATGTAATAAATGTTATTTTCTTCACCTACATCATAAACGTTAACAATATTGGCATGCATTAGTCCTGCTGCCGCTTGTGCCTCAACACGAAACTTTGAGACAAAATTTGTATTCTCACTAAACTCTTGTTTTAACACTTTGATAGCAACAAATCTATTTAGCTTATGACATTTCGCCTTATAAACATCGGACATTCCGCCTGTACCAATTTTTTCAAGGATTTCATAGCGATCTCCTATCATCATTCCAAATTTAATCATTCCTTACACCTCATCAGCAAATGGTTCGATAATTATTACTGCAATATTATCTTTTCCACCGTTGTTATTAGCAGCTTTCACAAGTTCCTCTGCCTTTTCTACAATATCCCTTTGACCATTTAATATCAAACGTATTTCCTCATCCTCTAACATATTGGTAAGCCCATCAGAGCACATTAAAACAGTATCACCTTTCTCAACTTCTACGTTGAAAAAGTCAATTTCAATTTCTTCTCTCACCCCAACTGCTCGGGTTATGATATTCTTATCCGGATGGTTTCTAGCAGCACTACGTTCCAACCCCCCCATACGAATCATCTCTTCAACAAGGGAATGGTCTCTAGTAATTTGTTTAATTTCACTATTTACAACATATAATCTGCTATCTCCCACATTAGCAACTTTCAAGCAATGATCTCGGCAGGTAGATACTACAACGGTTGTCCCCATACCATTCATCGTTTCATCTTCAAGAGATTTTATTCTTATATGTTCATTCGCTGATTCAATCGCTTTTGTCAATATTTTAACTGGATCTATTTCAAGAGAATTTCTTATCTCACTTTCAATAATTTCCACTGTATACTTAGATGCATAATCGCCTGCATTATGTCCACCCATTCCATCCGCAACAATAAATACATTTGGGAGATTTCCTAATGGCATTTCTGATGTATATACAAAGTCTTGATTGAGTTTACGCTTTTTGCCAATATCGGTAATGGAAAATGTCTTTAGCACCTTATTTCCTCCCATACTAATTCTTTATAAAACTACGTCGTAATTGTCCACAGGCTCCATTGATATCTCTACCCATTTCCCTTCTTATAGTAACATTAATTTTATTTTTTTCAAGTTTATTTTTAAAGTCTAACACTTGTTGCCTCTCAGACTCTACAAATTGTCGTTCTTTAATAGGGTTAACTGGTATTAAATTAACGTGGCAATTAAGGTCACGAATTAGATGAATCAGCTCATTTGCATCCTCTTTATGGTCATTAACACCACCAACCAAGCTATATTCAAACGTAATTCTTCTTCCTGTCTTTAAAAAATAATAAGAACAAGCACTAATTACTTCTTCCAAACTATATTTATTGGTAATTGGCATCAATTGTTTTCTTTTTTCATTTGTGGGTGCATGTAAGGATAGCGCTAAGGTGATTTGCAATTGTTTGTCTGCAAGTTCCCTCATCTTTGGCACAATACCACAAGTGGAAACGGTAATATTTCTTTGGCTAATATGTAACCCATTATCATCTGTGAGAATTTCAATAAAGGTAAGCAAATGATCAAAATTATCCAATGGTTCTCCCGCACCCATAATTACTACATTGGATACTCTTTCCCCTGTTAATAGCGTAATTGCATAAATTTGATCCAACATTTCTGATGGCAAAAGGCTTCTTTCCAGCCCATCTAATGTAGACGCACAAAAAAGGCACCCCATACGGCAGCCAACCTGGGAAGAGATACATACTGAATTACCATGCTTATACTTCATCCATACACTTTCCACAATATTTCCATCGCTACATTTAAATAAAAACTTTTTCGTTCCATCAATTTTTGAAACCAATGTTTCCACCGCTTCTAAAGATGTGTACTCATATTGTGCCGCCAATTTTTCTTTTAATTCTTTTGATATATTTGTCATTTCATCAAGATTTCTCGCTAATCTTAGATGCATCCACTCATAAATCTGTTTTGCTCTGAAAGGCTTCTCGCCCATACTTACCAATACTTCTTTTAGTTGTTCTAAATTTAAAGATTTTATATCTTTCATAATTTATTACCTACATTCACACTTCTTGCTTTATTTGTTTTTACATAGCCTTGCCATGAAAAATCCATCCGTATTGCTTAATCCTGGGAGCAATTGCAAATAACCTTCCTCTGCTGTCCCTCCTTTTAAAGCATCTGGAAGCATCGGGGTTAAACTTTTAAGCTTAAATGGAAAGTGATCCGTAAACCATTTAACATTTTCCTCATTTTCTCTTTTATTAATCGTACAGGTGCTATAAATGAGGATACCACCTGGTTTCACATATTGTTGTACCGTTTTTAAAATAGTTTGTTGCAATAGCGCCAATTCTTCCAATGATTCCTCTGTTACATGATATTTAATATCTCTCTTTTTACCAATCACGCCAAGCCCTGAGCAAGGAGCGTCCACTAGCACAACATCGGCACTCTCATGGCTGCTTTCACAATCAATGGTTGCATCCCATACCTTAATGGTAATATTTTGATAGGGATTTCGTTGCTTATTTTCATCCATCATAGACGTTTTGTATTCTGATAAATCTCTTGCTTCTATATGTCCCGTATGATTTAACTTACATGCCAGATGTATTGTTTTTCCTCCAGGTGCTGCACATACATCAATAATTTCGTATCCCTTTTGTATCTGTGCAATCTCTACCGCTAACATGGAACTAACATCTTGAACGTTTATCTTTCCTTCCATAAATCCAGGAACTTGTGTCATTCCTTCTGTCTTCCTCAGTTGGTAAGCATAAGATAAATAGGGATGTCTTTTAATCACAATTCCTTTATCACTAATTTCTTTCACTAAACTGTTCTGCTGTTCTTCACTTAGGTTTTCATCCATCCTTACTACAATTGGATGCTCTGCAAGTAAGTCCTCTAACATGATTTCAGTGGTTTCTACGCCAAATTCATCAAGCCACCTTTTAACAATCCATTCTGGCATAGAATATAGGATTGAATAAGCAAGAACTGGTTCTTTTTCTTTGCTCGGATAAGTAATGGTATCTTTTCCTCTTGCTATATTGCGTAGAACGCCATTTACAAATCCTTTTAGTTGTCCAAATCCACGTTTTTGTGCTAGTTTCACTGCCTCGTTACAAGCTGCTGAGTCCGGAATACTATCCATAAACATAATTTGATATACAGCCATCCTCATGATGATACAAATAACTGGTTTCATTTTGTTTACTTTCACCTTAGAAAAGGAATTGATAATATAATCAATTTGAATTTGTCTTTCTAGGGTTCCTTCACATACACGTTTGATAAATGATTTATCTAGCACATTAAGATAGTTATATTTATTTAAAACATTTCTTACCACAACGTGGCTATACTCTTTTTGGGTTGTTATCTCCTGAAGCATATCCAATAGCAGTGCTCTTGTATTTACCGAATTATTCATTCTGTTTTCCTCATTCATCAACTTTTATTTAATCATCTTTTATTTAATCATCTTTTAATTAATCATCTCTTTTACCGCCAAACAGCACTACTAAACGTAGTAGCTGTAAAATAGTAGCTGCTGCTGCCGCCACATAAGTCATTGCTGCGGCGCCTAGAACCTTTTTGCAATCTTTTATTTCATTACTACCAAGAATTTTATATTGTTCTAGCAATTTTATGGCGCGACCAGATGCATTAAACTCAACAGGTAGTGTCACTAATTGAAATAGAACCGCAATGGCAAATACCCAAATACCAAGTTGGATTAATGTATAATTATAACTCATAATAACTCCCAAAATGATAATTGGAATACCCAATTTAGACCCTACATTGGCAACCGGTACTAAGGTAGAACGTAGTGCTAAGGGTCCATAATTTTCTTGATGTTGTATGGCATGTCCACATTCATGAGCTGCAACACCAATTGCTGCAACGGAAGTATCTGCATATGTGGAATCCGATAGGCGCAAAACCTTATCCCTTGGATCATAATGATCGGATAATTTACCAGATATACGTTCTATTTTAACATCGTGTATTCCCGCATAATTTAAAATCATTTGTGCCGTCTCTGAACCTGTCATTCCACTCATACTTTTCACTTTTGCATATTTATGAAATGTGCTATTCACTCTTGAAGATGCAATGATAGAAATAACAGCGCCAATCAATACTAATACATAGGTCCAATCCATATAATAACCACCATAGTAACCACCATAAAGTCCAAATAAAAGCATATTTTTTCCTCCTGTTTATTTATTTTCTAATTTATCTTCCCAATACCATACCTACATCGATTTGGTAACCTAATAGAAATTGTTTTACACTCATCCTTTTTTTACCCTCTATCTGTATTTCATGAAGGAGTAATTGTTTATTTCCCGTGTTCACTGCTATAGCATCCCTTGTCACATAGGAAATGCTCCCTGGACATCCATCCGAATCTTCTAATAAAATGTCAGAATTCCATATTTTTAGAGTCTTATCATTCAGATAAGTATATGCACTTGGCCAAGAATTTAATCCCCTTACCTTTCGTTCGATTTCACAAGCAGAACTGCTCCAATCAATAATACCAAGGCTTTTATGAATCATTTTAGCATAACTCATTTCGCTTTCATTTTGTGGTGTTGCCGTTATAATCCCTTGTTCAATCATAGGTAACGCTTTTACAATCAATTTGGCACCACATACACTTAATTTTTCAAACAAACTTTCTCCCGTTTCTTTTGAATCAATTGGGATAACGGATTTTAACAACATATCTCCGGTATCGATACCCTCATCCATTTGCATAATGGTAATACCTGTTTCTTTTTCTCCATTCAATATTGCCCACTGGATGGGTGCAGCCCCTCTATATTTAGGAAGTAAAGAAGCATGAATGTTAATACATCCAAATTTTGGCATTGTTAATATTTCACTGGATAAAATCTGACCAAATGCAGCTACTACAAAAATATCTGCTCCATAAGTCCGTAAAACCTCTACCGCCTCTTTTGTTTTTATTTTAATTGGCTGGAATACTGTAATTTGATTTTTGATGGCACATTCTTTCACTGGGGTGCATTGCATTTCCTTCCCCCTGCCTTTTGGTTTATCCGGTTGTGTTACAACAGCACATACCTCATGACCCTCTTTGATAATAGCTTCTAGTGCTCCTACGGCATAATCAGGAGTTCCCATAAACACAATTTTCATTCTTCTTCATCCTCATCATCATCCATATCCGTGATCTCTAATAGATCGCCCTCTACCTTTTCAATGTATAAATGACCATCTAAATGTTCTAATTCGTGGCATATTGCCCTAGCCATCAATTCTGTTCCTTCTATTTCAATTGGTTCCATATGTTCATTCCATGCAACTGCCTTTACATAATTTGGTCTTGTAACAATCCCTGCTTTTCCTGGAACACTCAAACACCCTTCTTGACCTGTTTGTTCCCCACTCATCTCAACAATTCTAGGATTTATTAAAACATGAGGATCTTCTCCTGTCACATCGATAACGACGACACGTTTTAAAACACCTACTTGGGGTGCTGCCAATCCAACACCATAGGACTCGTACATGGTATCAAACATATCTCCAATTAGATCTAGAATTCTAGGTGTTATTTCTTTTATTTCTTTACTTGTTTTTTCGAGGACCTCATCTCCAATAATGCGAATCTTTCTAATAGCCATAATACTCCCTTCTTCCTGTTTTACATGTAATCAACTTATGTATTCATTGGATCAAAATCAAATTGTACGATTTCATTTTTTAATTCTAATGCATTTATTATTTCTTCTACGTCATCCTTTATTCCAGTAAGAACTTCGTAATCTTTGTGTTTTACATAAATTACCGTTCGATAAATATCTTTAATTTTTCCTATTGAGGCTGGCGCAGGGCCCATCATTACCACTTTTTCTTGAACTTCTGTATTTTGTATTTCCCTCTTACGAATAGATTCCCCTATGGTTTTTGCTAATTGGTTACCTTTTTCTTCTTGTCTTGCAAGAACTAATATTGCCATCATATGAGCGGCAGGGGGATATTTCAGTAATTCTCGGTATACGTATTCTTCCTCATAAAAGCTTTTGTAATCCTGATTAGCCGCATGAATAATACTATAGTGATCTGGTTGATAGGTTTGTATTACTACTTCTCCCGGTATTAGGCCTCTTCCTGCCCTTCCTGCCGCCTGCGTTAACAATTGGAAGGTTCTTTCCCCTGCTCTATAATCATTTGCGTATAAGGACATATCCGCTGCTAAAATACCAACCAATGTAACGTTAGGAAAATCATGACCCTTAACAATCATTTGAGTTCCCACTAATATATCGGCTTCTCCCTGGGCAAACTTTGATAAAATAGTTTCATAACTATCTTTTGTTTTTGTAGTATCCGCGTCCATTCTAAGTGTTTTTCCATGGGGAAACTCTCTCCATAACATTTCTTCTACTTGTTGCGTTCCTGCTTTGAATCCTAAAATATATTTGGAACCACATTCCGGACATTTGCTAACAGAAGATTCATAATAGCCGCAATAATGGCAGACCAGTTTTCCGTTTTTATGTTCGGATAAAGATACATCGCAATGGGGACATTTCATAACATGTCCACATGCTCTACAGGAAACAAAACCTGCATATCCTCTTCGATTTAGAAAAAGAATGATTTGTTCCTTCTTTCTTAACCTATCATCCATTAACTCATAGAGCCTTCTGCTAAACATCGTTCTATTTCCACTTTTTAATTCTTCCCGTAAATCTTCCACAAATACATGGGGAAGCGTACCTCCCGTTAAACGTTCCTTTAGTTCATACATTTTAAAGATTCCCACTTCTGCCATATGATATGACTCCAAAGAAGGAGTGGCTGATCCCAAGACGACAATCCCATGATGATAAGAGGCTAGTTCTATCGCCACTTCCCTCGCATGGTATTTGGGCATTGTTTCACTTTTATAACTTCCTTCATGCTCTTCATCTATTATGATAATACCTAAATTTTGAAAAGGTGTAAACAACGCAGACCTGGGACCGATTACCACATCTACTTCATTCTTTTTTGCTCTTTCAAATTGATCAAATTTTTCCCCTGGTGATAGCTTGGAATTCACCACTGTAACGCGTTCTCCAAAACGTTGGTAGAACCGCTTTACTGTTTGATACGTTAATGCAATTTCTGGAATTAGGACAATTGCCTGTTTTCCCTTTGCAATCATCTTTTCAATAAGTTCCATATATACTTCTGTTTTTCCACTGCCTGTTATTCCATGAATCAAGTACTTACCATTTTGATGGCTTTCAAAATCTTTTATAATATCCGTTACAATATAATTTTGATGTTTGCTTAATGATTTCTTTTCCCATTTTTCTCTTTTTATATGAACTGGATTGCGATATACATCTTGGGTTGTCACTTTGACAATTCCTTGATTTTCAAGTGCTTTTATCGTCTGTCCTGTGACATGAATCTTTGACGTAACCAAAGCGTAGGGAATTTCACTCACCTCTAATAACTCCATTAAAAGTCGTACTTTTGCCACTTGATGTTTCTTTTGAAACAGATCTATAAATTCTAATAATTCTTTTTTTTCAACCAAGCAAATGATGTTTTTCTTTTCCAAAGACTTCATTTTTTGTTTTACTGGAAGGACCGTTTTCAAAGCAGCTATCATGGTGGATCCATAATTTTTCTTAATCCAATATGCCAACCGAATAAAGGTACTTTCTACCGTAACACCGTTATCTATGATGGAATCAATTTCTTTTATTCTGCTAACATCAAATTCTATTTTTTCTGTTATTTCCATAACATAGCCTTGTATTAACTTATTTCCACTTCCAAAGGGGATCGAAACTGACATTCCAACCTCTAGAAAATCCCTTAATGATGGGGGGATTCTATATTGAAAAGTTCGATCTACTTTTTCATGAGAAATATCTACAATTATATTTGCGTATTGATCCATCATAAAAACCTTATCTCTCTGCCAAAATATCTTGAATGATTTCTCTCTCATCCATAGGATATTTTACGCCCCTAATCTCTTGGTAATCTTCATGTCCTTTTCCTGCAAGAATAATAAGATCTCCCTGCCTTGCATGATGTATGGCATATGCAATTGCCTTTTTTCTATCTACTATTTCAACAAAAGTTCCTTCTGTTTTCCTTGCACCTATCTTTATATCGTTTATAATTAAAAGGGGATCTTCAAACCTTGGATTATCTGAGGTAATAATTGTTAGATCTGCTAGATTACCGCTTACTTCCCCCATCTCATACCTACGAATCTTAGAGCGATTTCCCCCACATCCAAACAAACATACTAAACGTTTTGGATTATATTCTCTCATAGTTACTAATAAGTTCTCCAAAGACATAGCATTGTGTGCATAATCAATCAATAATATATATTCCTTGGAAATAGGTAGTAACTCAATACGACCTTTCACATGAATCTCTTTTAATGCATTTTTCATTTGCTCTACGATAACATGGAAATGACTGCATATGGCTATTGCTGCCACCGCATTATAGATATTGAATTTTCCTGGAATACCAATTGTTGCTTCCATTTGTATTAATCCGTTCATTGAAAAGTCAACACCCATATGTTCATAAGTATGACGTAATTTTGTATTGGTTACCCTATAGTCTGCACAAGGAGAAAACCCATAGGTTTCCAATTCGCAAGTATGACCCTTTAACACATTTCCAACATGACCATCATCCACATTTATAATACCCAGTTTGCACTGGTGAAATAGTTTTCCTTTATAGGACATATATTCTTCCATGTCCTTATGTTCATTTTGCCCAATATGATCTGGCTCAATATTAGTAAAGACCCCAATGGAAAAAAGGATACCTTCTGTTCGATACATCATAATTCCTTGTGAGGAAACTTCCATTACTACAATATCACATCCCCCATCTAGCATTTGTCTGAAATACTGATGAATCAAAAAAGATTCTGGCGTCGTGTTTTCGGTTTCTATACTTTGTTTTCCAATAACTATTTCTATCGTTCCTATAAGACCTACTTTATGTCCCGCTGTTTCTAACATCTTTTTTGTTAAATATGTTGTGGTAGTCTTTCCCTTTGTTCCTGTAATACCTATCACATGCATGTTTCTAGCTGGGTAGCCAAAAAAAGCCGCCGACATATATGCTAAGCATTTCCTTGTGTTTTCCACCATGATTACTGTAATGGTATCTAATATAGGTATGTATTCGGTTTTTGATAAAACAATTGCTTTTGCTCCCTTTCGAATCACCTCAGGTATGACCTTGTGTCCATCAAAACTCGAACTTTCTATACATATAAAAACACTATCTGGTTTCATATTTCTTGAATCATAGATTAAATGGGATATATTCACATTATCACTTCCCTGAATACACTCATATGTGATTTCACCTAATAATTCTTTTAATTTCATGTCTTTCCCCCAGACTTCCATTTGTTTCAGACTATTCTATCTATTATATGCAAGGTGGAAGGGAAAAAACAAAAATATTCTATTTATAAAGATAGCACAGAAAGTTCTATTTTTCAACTAAGGAGGATATCCCGAGTTCCTGTATGTTTCATCATTTTTTATAATGTTATTATTATTTTATAATTGCTACACATTTTGAACACATCTAACCTTTATAGTATGTATTAGATAGTTGAAAAACTACTATCTCCCCCCCTCATAAGAAAAAAATAAGAACCCTAAGGTTTATAAACCTTAGGGTTTTTATTTTTATCTATTACCGATATGATTGCATGATTAATTGAATCTCTTTATTTCCACGAAATTCATTCACCTCCGGAACATAAATAATGTGTAGTACGACTTTATTTTTTTTCCCATCATACAAAGCAGTTTGTTCCTCTTTGCCAAACTTTTCTAATACATAGGCGTCAAATTGACTTAAATCGCCAAAATAAATAAGAGAAAATCGGTTTTTATCTTCATCTTCTACCGTATACTTTCCTACATTTTTATTCTTTCCTATTACTTTTCCACTTAGAAATCGTAAGTTTCTATAAGCAAAAACTGGTTTTTGATTACCCATACCAAAAGGCTCTAGTAAGCTGAATTCACGGATAAGCTTTTCGCTAATATAGGAAGGAGGCATAGCAATATCAATGTAAATCTTTTTCATGAAATCTTCTGCCACTAACTCACAGTTTTTGTTGATGGTTTTACGAAATAGGGATATATTTTCTTCCTTTATCGATAAACCCGCTGCTAATTTATGCCCACCATATTTCACAAATAATTCTTTGCATTTTATCATTTCCTCAAACATGTGGAACGCATCAATAGACCTGCCCGAACCTTTTACGCAATCTTCCCCCATGGTTAATACAAATGCTGGCTTTCCATATTTTTCACGAATTCTACCAGCGATGATTCCAGCAAGACTCTCATGACAATCCTGCAAATAAATTACCAGTACTTTGTCTTCTTTTAGATCCGTTTCTTCCACAAGAGCAATTGCTTTTTCTAGCCCTTTTGCGGTCAAGTCTTTTCTACTGTCATTTAAACCCTTTAAATCACCTGCTATTTTCACTGCGTCTTCCCAATTGGTTGCACTTAGTAATTGTAAAGCTCTTTCAGCCGTATCCAATCTCCCTGTAGCATTCATACAAGGCCCTAGAACAAAGCCAATATGATAGGGCGACAACTCCTTGCCCTCCAATCCTGTAACGGATATGAGTGCCTTCAAGCCAAGATTTTTCGTATTTTTCATAAACTTCAGACCATATTTTACAAGGATACGATTTTCGTCCACTAATTCCATCACATCTCCTACCGTAGCAAAGGCAGCAAATTCAAGTAATTCTTCCCAAACTTCCCTATTTTCATAATGACATAAAGAATATAAGGCCTTTATAAATTTAAATGCTACTACCCCACCGCAGATTCCTTTAAAAGGATAAGAACAATCTAGTTGTTTCGGATCGATAACCGCATCTGCCTCTGGAACAACATAGTTTCTTTGTAATGTTGCATCTTCTTCATAAGGAACTTCGTGGTGATCTGTAATAATAATTGTCATGCCAAGTGATTTACCATATAACGTTTGAGATAGAGCTGCAATACCATTATCGCAAGTAATAATGGTATCCACACCTTCTCTATGCGCTTCTTTAATGAGAGTTTCATTGATTCCGTAACCATCTTTCATACGATGTGGAATAACCGCATCTACGTTTGCACCTAATTGCAGTAATCCCTTTCGTAGAATATAGGTAGAACATACTCCATCAATATCATAATCGCCAATAATTCTAATTTTCTTCTTTTGGTCAATTTTTTCTTTTACAATCCCTGTTCCCTTTTGTATATCCTTCAATGTTTCCTCATTATGTAAATCGTCTAACGTACCATATAAAAAGGTGCTAATCTCACGTTCTTCTATTAAGCCTCTATTTCGCATAATTCTAGCGGTGACCTGATCAATCTGATATTTTTCTCCAATACCCTTGAAATCTGCTTTTTTCGAGGTTACAATCCATTGTTCCATTCTTTTAATCCCATCCATTTTGTTTTATAACATAATTTTGTAAAATAACCTTATCATAAAAAGGTGCCCTGCACTAGCAGAACACCTTTTTATCATTAATAATTTTAATATTTATTTCTTTTTTATCAATTTAGTTTTAAATACATACCACAAAGATCCTGTAACACATACAGATGAATAACCGCCACCTACAATACCAACCATTAATGGCCCTGCAAATTCCTTTATGGATGGAACTCCCATTATAAATAGTACTGCAACCATAATAAAAGTTGTTAGAGAAGTATAAATACTTCTTGTTAACGTCTGGGTAATACTTCTATTAACCACTTCTACCAAATCTTTATTTTTCTTCATTTCCTTCAAATTTTCACGTATTCTATCGAAGATAACAATGGTTGCATTGATAGAATATCCTACGATAGTAAGCATACATGCAATAAAGGTGTTACCAACGGATACTCTGGCTATTACATAGAAGGCTAATACAATTAATACGTCATGGATCAATGCAATAACAGCACTGGCTGCAAATCTAACATCTTTGAATCGAAACCAAATATAGATTAGCATGAAAAATGTGGCTACAATAACTG